>SHZF01000008.1 GCA_009692425.1 Myxococcales bacterium
TGCATGAATCCACCGTGCACGAGTTCTTGTCGTCGCACGGCTTCGGCACGCTCTTGCACTTGTCGACGGCGCACTTGCCCTTCTCGGTGCACGGGTCGCCGTCGTCGCACGCCGCGCCGTCGATCGCCTCGTAGACGCAGCCCTTCTGCTGGTCGCACTTGTCGAACGTGCAGTCGTTCTTGTCGTTGCACGTGTTCTGCTTGATCTGGCAGCCTTTCTTGGGGTCGCAGCCGTCGAGCGTGCACAGATTCTTGTCGTCGCAGTCGATCGTGATGCCCTGGCAACCGCCGCCCGCACACTTGTCGCTGCCCGTGCACGCGTCGTTGTCGTTGCAACTCACGCCGTCGTTCGCCGCAATGACGCAACCCTTGGTCGGCGAGCACTGCACGACGACGCCGCACACGCCGTCGGCCTTGCACTGCACCGGACCACCTACGCACGCGCCGGTACCGCTGCACTTGTCGGCCTCGGTGCACGCGTTGCCGTCGTCGCACGCCTTGCCGGTCCCCGCCAGCACGGCGCACGTACCCTTCGAGCACGATTCTTCGGTGCATGGGTTGTTGTCGTCGCAATTCTTGGCCTTGCCGATGCACTTGCCGCCGATGCACGTGTCGCCGGTCGTGCACGCGTCGCCGTCCTGGCAGTCCTTGTTCTCGATGACGACGTTCTTGCAGCCGCCCTTGCCGTCGCAGTTGTCGATCGAGCACGAGTTGCCGTCATTGCAGTCGAGCACTGAACCTTTGCAGGTGCCGTCCTTGCAGGCGTCCTTGGTGGAGCACGGGTCGCCGTCGTCGCACGTCAGGTTGTCGTCCAGCACGACCGAGCAACCACCCTTCGCCTTGTTGCAGACATCGATCGTGCACGGATTGCCGTCGTCGCACTTGACCAGGATGCCGGTGCACACCTGCTGCAGGCAGGTATCCTTGGCGGTGCACGCGTTGCCGTCGTTGCACAGCGCGCCCGTCGCCAGCGCAGCGTGGTCGCAGCCGAATACCTTGTCGCAGATGTCGGCCGTGCACTTATTGTCGTCGTCGCAGTTGACCTTCTTGTCCGACGTGCACTTGCCCTGCACGCAACTGTCGGCGGCGCTGCACGCATTGCCGTCATCGCACGGCGCTGCATTCAGCTTGGGCTTGCCCTCGCACTTGCCCGACACCGCGCTGCACACCTGATCGAGGCAGGGCTCGTTCTTGTCGGGCGGGCACGTCACCTCGGTCTTGGCGGCCTTCTCGCACACGAACAGGCCGGCGCCCTTGCCGATGCATTTGAACGTGCCGTTGCACAGGTTGCCGTCGTCATAGCTGAGGCATTCGCCGTCGGTCTTGCACTTGCATGTGTTCTCGTCGCCGATGCACTTGCCGCCATTGCACTTGTCGTTCGGCGTGCACGCGTTGTTGTCGTTGCACAGTTCGTTGTCCGGCAGTGGCTTGCCCAGACAGCCCTTCTTGGAATCGCACACATCGGTCGTGCACGGCTCGTTGTCTTCGCATTTCACCGCGATGCCGACGCACGAACCGTCTTTCGTGCAACTGGCGTTCTGCAGGCACTTGTTGTTCGCCGCGCACGGTGCCGCTTCGGGCTTGAGCACAACCGCGCACTTGCCCGAGGCGGCGTCGCACGTGTTCTTCGAGCACTCGCTGTCCTGCGAGGCATCGCAGGTGACGACCGTCTTGAGATCGACGGCGCATACGGCCGCCTTCGGCCCGGGGATGCACCGCACCAGGCCGTTGCAGATGTTGCCGTCGTCGTAGGTCGCGCACTCGAGGTCCGACTTGCAGCCGACGCACGAATTCGTCACCGCCACGCACTTGCCGGCGTCGCAGTAGTCGTCGCTCGTGCACGACAGCCCGTCGTCGCACTTGGCGCCGCCGGCCAAGGGCAGCTTCTGGCAGCCGAACTGCGTCGAGCAGAAATCGTTCGTGCACGGGTTCTGATCGTTGCAGACGATGGCCTGGCCGTCGCAGATGCCCCCGCTGCAGAAATCCTTCTCCGTGCACTTGTTGCCGTCTTCGCACGGCACGGCTTCTTGTTTCGCGTGGGTGCACGCGCCGGTCTTCACGTCGCATGCGTCCGCCGTACACGGCAGGCTGTCGGCGCAGTCTTTCTTTTTGCCCTTGCACGCGGAGCCGAGGCACGTGTCCGGGATCGTGCACGGGTCCCCGTCGTCGCAAAACTTGCCGTCCGTCGGCACGTGCAGGCAGCCGATTGCGGGCTGACACGAGTCATTCGTGCAGCCGTTCTTGTCTTCACACTGGCCGGTTGATTCCCACTTCTTGCCCGCGCAAGCCTGCACTTTCGTCTTGGGGTCGAGCCCGCAGGCATCGGCCGATGTGCACTTGTCGCCGTCGTCGCAGACCGTGCCGTCGGGCTTCGGCGTCACGGCACAGTAGCCGCAGTCCGTGCCGACAATGCATTTCTTCTCGTCGCAGGCGTCGTCGGTGCACGGGTTGCCGTCGTTGCACACGAGCTTGGCGCCTTCGCACTTGCCCTGCTTACACTGGTCCTGTTTCGTGCAGCCGACGCCGTCGTCGCAGATGCCCGACAGCTTCGGCACCAGCGTGACGGTGCATGTCGGCGTGTTGGGCACCGGCACGGCATCCATGCACGGGTTGCCGGTGGTCAGCGCCCCGTGCGGCTTGCCGGTGCACTTGGCGTTGACGCAGATGTCGTCGATCGTGCACGAGGCCCCGTCGTTGCACGGCTCGCCCTGCTTTGCCGGGAGCTTCTCGCAACCGAACTTGCTGTCGCATTTCTCGGCCGTGCACGGGTTGCCGTCGTCTTTGCACGTCACTGGGATGCCGCCCGCGCATTTGCCGGTCTTGCATTTCTCGGCTTCGGTGCACTGGTCGCCGTCGGAACACAGGGAGCCGTCCGCCCGCGCCAGGTGCGCACAGCCGGTCTTCGCATCGCAGGTCGCGTCGGTGCACGCGTTGCCGTCGTCGGGGCACTGCTCGTCCTTGATCACCTTGGACGCGATGCACGCGCCTTTGTCGCAGACGTCGCCGGTTGTGCAAGCGTTGCCGTCGTCGCACACGTTTTTATTGTTTGAATTCAAGCATTTGCCGTCGTCGTCGCAGGCGTCCGTCGTGCAAGGCTTGCCATCTTCGCACGTGACTTTGCCCGAGCACGCGCCTGCGGCATCGCACACGTCGGCGGTTGTGCATTCCTTGTTGTCGTCGCACTTGGCGCCGGCGTCGGTGCCGACCAGCACGCACACCGGCTTGGCCAGCGAAAGGTCGCACGTCGCGCGCTTGCAGTTCGGTCCCGCCAGCGCCTTGCAGTCTTCGTCGGTCGTGCAATCGGCCTTGGCGTCTGCCCCGAGGTCCTGGCCCTTCGGCGCGTCCTTGGCACTAGGGCCCGCGTCGGCGTCGTCCAGTACGACATCCGCAGCGTTCGCCGTGTCGGGCTCGACCGCACCGCCAGCCGCAGGCTTGACCGGGTCTGCGCCGCACGCCCCGAGGGCCCCGACGGCGAAGGTGATGGTGGCGAAAAGCGCGGCCCGCACGCCCTGACGAGGCAGCGTAGCGTGAAGAATCGGCGCGAAGTGACTAGAGCAAGGCAAGCGACGCATTGGGGGGTCCCTCCCGAGAATGACCGCGATCCATGCGGGTGGGGCGGGCAGGTCGTTACATCGACAGCATCGCATGCGTGGTCGCACGGACCGACGCGGTTCGCGATGCGCTCTACCGGCCGCGCACCCAGTTCCCGACGACAACGGGCTGTTCGCGCACGATAGCAGACGCGCGGCGTGACCGGCAAGCAAATCGCCGCCAGATTCGCACTCCTTTGTGTCCGGCGAAGTGTAAAGGTTTGTGTAGACCCGAAGCGGCGCGGGCCTCGTGACAGCTGGGCGGGAGGGTTGGGGCGCTGCGGCACCTCGTGCAGGTCTGCGGGTTTGCCGCTCGCGTCGGGGGCGGCTAGACTGGCACGTTCCTGCCGGTGTTTGGCGTTGGCGGGGGAGGCACGATGGGGCGAGAACGGAGCCTGCGTCACGACCGGTCCGAGCGGCGCCCGGGCCGAGCGCTGGCCTGCGTGCCTTCCGCCGTGCGGTTTGCGATGGGCTGCGTAGTGCTGTGTGCCGGGGGCCTGGTCGGCGGCTGCAGCGACACCGAAGTGCAAGGCAAGCTCGCGACGGGAGCCGGCGGCACGCTCGCGTTCGACAACGGCGGCAGCCTGACCGACGGCGTCGCGGCCCCGTCCGACACGAATGCAACGCCAGACGCGGCGATGTCACCGGGTACAATCGACATGGCGGGTTGGTCCGAACCGGACGTGCCGCCGGCACCGGGCACCTTCGGCGCGCCGTGCGAGAGTGCGGAGTTGTGCGATTCGGGCGTGTGCGTCGAGGGCGCCAACGGCAAGTACTGCACGAAGACCTGTAGCGGCATGTGCCCATCGAACCATTACAAGTGCCAGGAGTGGACGGCGCCGAGCGGCGACGTGAGCTTCATCTGCCTGCCGCGCTTCAAGACGCTGTGCTTTCCGTGCCAGGAGCACAAGGAATGCAATGCTGAAGGCGAATCTGGCAACCTCTGCCTGGCGTACGGCTTGGAGGGGAGCTTCTGTGGCGTCAAGTGCGACCCTCTCAACCCGCTGTGCCCGCCCGGCTACGGCTGCTCGTCGGTGGTCGACGATGCCACGGGCTTGAAGTCGAACCAGTGCCTGCGCTCCGGCGCGGGCGGTTCAGGCCTGCAATTGTGCGAATGTGCGCTGAAGTCGATTGAGCAGGGCCTCAAGACGAAATGCGCGGTCCAGGCGATCGTCTACGACAAGAAGGCGACCTGCTGGGGCACGCGGCTGTGCAAGGCCGACGGCCTGACCGCGTGCTCAGCCAACGTGCCGATTGCCGAGAAGTGTGACGGCTTCGACAACGACTGCAACGGCAAGGTCGACGACTTCGAGGAGAAGAACCTCGAGTGTTTTTCGAAGCCCAACGAATTCGGCAAGTGCAAGGGCCTCGTGCTCGATTGCGTCGAAGGCAAGGAGACGTGTTCGGCCGTGCCCGCGAAGCCTGAGGCGTGCAACGGTGTGGACGACGACTGCGACGGCACGACCGACGAGGGACTGTGCGAGGACGGCGACCCTTGCACGAACGACGTCTGCAACACCGACGGCTCTTGCAAGCACGTACAGTTGGCCGGGATGCTGTGCGACGACGGCTCGATCTGCACGCAGACCGACAAGTGCCTGGCCGGCAAGTGCGTCGGCGGCAACGTGCTGCCGTGCGACGATCAGGACACGTGCACGGCCGACTCCTGCGATCCATTCACGGGGTGCGTGCACAAGCCGGCGTCGGATGCCGTGTGCAAAGACGACGGCAACCCGTGCACGCTCGATCAGTGCCAGCAAGGGCAGTGCGTGCACCCACCCGCGAGCGGCAAGCCGTGCACCGACGAGGGCGAGGCGTGTACGCAGGACACGTGCGAGCAAGGCGCATGCAGCCACCCGCCGGTCAAGGAGGGCACGCCGTGCCAAGACGATGGCAAGCCGTGCACGGTCGACGTGTGCACCGCCGGCAAGTGCGCCCACCCCAACGGCGACGGCCAGAAGTGCCAGGACGACGGCAAGGCGTGCACCGACGACGTGTGCCAGGGCGGCGGGTGCTTTCACCCGTTCAACACGACGCCGTGCGAAGACGGCAACTTCTGCACCGAGAGCGACCAGTGCTCCGGCGGCACGTGCAAGCCGGGCGCGCCCAAGAACTGCAACGACAGCAACCCGTGCACGAACGACGCGTGCAACACGAAGACGGGCTGTGTCAAGACGAACAACGACTTTGCGTCCTGCACCGCGGGCGCGACGGAGTGTCCGCTCGGCCAGTGCTCGGGCGGCAACTGCTTTTCCAAGGCGAACGTCACCTGCCAGACCAAGATCAGCGCGGACCTGTGCGGCAAGATCGACGTCGCGGGCCTGTGCACTTCGTCGGGCAAGTGCGTCGTGTCGAAGCCGCCGCCGCAGTACACATGCCCCGGCTGCAACGGGCTGTGCGTGAAGTGTTTCGGCATCCAACTCTGCCTGCCGCTTTTCGGTCCATGACGCTGTTCGGCACCTGACCCGGTCACCGGTTTGGGACGCAACTCGCTTCTGAATGCGGGTCGGGCGCCAGGACTGACGGGCGGGCCGGGTTTCTTTCGGCCGCGCTCGCGTCGGTCTAGGATGCGGGGCGATGGCCGTGCGCCGTACCCACCTCCCACCCGGTGTCACGCGACTGCTGCACGCGGCGTACCTGCTCGCCGTGCAGGCGACGGTCGGCCTGCTCACGTTCGCGTTGTTCGGCTGGTTTGCGGTGAATTCGCCGTCTACGCCGCGGCGGTTGGGGGCGCTCGTCTCCAATGCGCTGCCGGGCGACCTGGCGATCGGGCGCGTGCGCTGGGGGCCCGGCTTGGACCACTTCCGCGTCGACGACGTCGTGGTGACCGACCCGCACGGAGCGCGCGTGCTGGCCGTGCGGCGCGCGGAGGCCTGGGTCGGCATTGGCCGCGTGCTGCTGGGGCTGGCGCTCGGCGATCGCACGCTGTCGGTGCGGGTCGAGCAACTGGAACTCGACGGGCTCGACGTGCGCGTCCGCAACGACAGGATGGGCCGGCTGACCCTAGCGACGGCCTTTGCCGACCCCGACGAGCCACCGCCGCCCGAGCCGCCGCGGCCCTTTCGCCTCGATGTCGTCGCGAGCCGGGTGCGCGGGCTCGCCATGGCCATGGACCTGCCGGGGTCGAAGCTGGACGTGGTGGGCGTCGACTTCGATGGGGCGATGCAATTCCGGTCTGGCGAGGGGCCGGTCCACGTCGGTTGGCAGTTCGAGCGGTTGGTCGGTCGACGCATCGAGATGGCGTACGCGTCGATGAAGGACCTGCCGCCGATTCCGCCCGCGTTCGTGCGCGTCGACCGCGTCGAGGGGTCGCTGGAGCGCGTGCGCCTGCGCGGGGTCGATTGCGTGCTCGATCGCGTGCGGCCCTGGCACGACATCGCCTTGCCGGACACGGCCCTGGTCAGCGCACGCATCGACATGGAGCTGAAGCCCGAACTGTCGGTCGATGCCAGCCACTTGCGCATGGAGACTTCGACCGCCTCGACGTTCCTCGGGCCGATGCTCGGCCGGCTTTTTGACTGTCGGCTCGGGCTTGACGGCGGCTTCCACTTCGACCTCGCGCACGGCTTCGTCGCCGAGGCCGATGTGACCGCGGCCGGCTTGCTGGCGGGCTTCGACGTGCGCGTGCTCAGGGGGCACGTGTGGACCGAATCGGCGGCGCCCGGCAACACGCTCACGCGGGTGCGCACGACCAATCTCGACCTGCGCGGCTACGGGGGCGCGATCCGCGCGCCCTGGATCGACTACACGATGACGAAAGACGACCTCGCCCACCTCGTGCGCGGCCGGTTCACTTTCGATCGCGTGGCGCCGCCGACCCTGCTCGCCGCACCGGGAGCCGGAGCTTTCCGCGGCGGGTGGCTGCTGTTCCTGCAAGGCGCACTGTCGGGCGACGTGGGCGTGGCGGTGCGGACCCGACTGACCCCGCTCGAGGAGCCGAACGTCGAGGTGGACCTGGCGCTCGACTGCGACCTCGACCTCGAGCGCAGCGGCATCGGCGTGCCGTTGCGCGACGTGGTGCCGACCCTTTTCCTGCGCGGCGGCATCGGCTTCCACATGGGACCGGGCCGGGTCATGGCGAATGATTTCCACGACGTGCTGTTGCATACCGGCGAGAGTCGGACGCACAGCCTCACAGACCCGGTGCTGCAGCGCGCGGAGTGGGTACGGCTCGACGGGAGCCTCGAACTCGCCGGCCCAGGCTCGCACTTCACCCTCGCAGCTCACGTGCCGCGCATCGAACGGCTCGCGCCACACCTCGGCGTGACGGGCCGCGTCGAACTGGGTAACACGCAGGTGCGCGGCCCCATGCAGAGCCCCGACGTGGTCGGTGAACTGCGCGTGCACAATGTGGTGGCGGCCGGCATCGAAGTCGCTTCCGCACGCACGCTGGTGCGCGTCAAGGAGGGGACGGTCTGGCTCGATGGGTTCAAGGCCCAGACGAGCCTGGGTTCGATCGCGGCCGACATCAAGGCCCATGTGCTCGGCGCAACGCTGGCGCAGACGCCGTCGCGTCGCACCGTCGCCGTGCGTGGGCTCGAGGTGCGAGGCCTCGACCTCGGCAGCGTGCTGCCCCGCTTCGGCACGCCGGGGATTGCCGGGGTGGTCGATCTGCGCGGTGCCTCCGTCGAAATGGATCTCGGCGACCCGATGGCGTCGCTGCGGCTGCACGGGGCACTGGACGTGGTCGGGTTCGACGGCTACGGCGAGCGCCTGCCGAAGCTCTCGGCGCATCTCGGGATGCACGGGCGCCGGCTCACGGTCACCGCATTGCGCGCGACCCTGGAGACTGGCGACGACGTGACGGGGAGCGCCGAAGTCGACCTGTCGACGATGGCATGGCGGGTCGACGCCGACCTGCCTGTGCTGCCGATGAAGACGTGGCACGCGGTCGAAAAGCTCGACCTGCCGATGCAGGGCGCTCTCGGTGGACGGCTGCAGGCCGAGGGCAACCTCAAGGACTTCGCGCTCGAAGCGGATCTCCAGATCGTCGGGCTGCAGTGGGGCGAGCGGCCTGCCGCGGAGACGTGCCTGAAGGGGCCGATCTATGCGCTTGGCGACGCAACGCTGCACATCGTCAAACCGCGCGGTGGCGACATGAGCTTGACGTCCGAGTCGTTCTTTCCCCATTTCAAGCTTGCGCCGGGGAGCACAGTGGCGTTCGCCGGCCTCAAGCCGACCGAAGTGATGCTGCGGATCGCGTCGGACGGACCCTTCGATCCCGGCGAGTTGTCGGGCTGCGCGTGCGCCGGAGAACTATTCGGCATGGACTGTGCGGCCGGCGTCGCGATGAAGGTCGACGTCGAGACAGATGTGCAACTCGACTTTCGCCCGGGAGCCCGGCCCTTCGGGGTCGAGGCCCGGTTTCGGCCGGGCGGGCTGATGGTCGATTTCGGCGCGGATTTCCTGCCCCTGACGAACCTCGAAAAGACGGAGGTGGCGGTCGTGCCGGGCGCCATCCGTTTTGCGGGCGCGCTGTTCGACCTCGGGCGCAACCAGTTCGAGATGTGCGGCGAGTACCGGCTGGGCAACCCGACGCAAGCGCAGCCTCCGGAAATGCTCGTGTTCGTCGCGGGCACGCTCGATCTGCAGCCGCTGCAGCGCATGGGCAGCCTGGGCAAGTCGCTCAGCGGGCTGGATCTGCGCTTTGCGTTCCAGCGCCACCCGGCCGTGACGACCGACGTGCGCCACCAGTGTCTGCGTTCGCTGCGCGGCGGTGGGGCGGCACTGCGCGTGGAGGGCCCGCTCGACGACCTGCGCATCGACGGCAGCCTGCGCGCCGAGGCTGGTCGGGTCTCGTTGCGGCGGATGCCCGACCTCGCGGTACTCGAGGGCGGCCGCCTCGACATCGAGAGCCGCGGCAGCCGCACGTGGCTGCGCATCCCGCACTCGCACCGGCTGCAGGCGACGATGGAAGACGGCAAAGTCTGGCTGTGGGGCGAAGTCGAACTGCACGCCCTGAAGCCCGATCGCATCGACCTGCACGTGGGCGGCGCGGACATGCCGGTGCCGGGCGTGCGCGACTTCTCGGCGACTCTGAGCCCCGCGCTGCGCTTCGAGGGCAGCGGGTTGGCGGACCCGGTCGAGCGCGAGATGAAACTGACGGGTGCGATCGACGTGAGCGAGGCGAGCTATCGCAAGTCGGCAGACAAGTTCGCCAGCATCGTCGGCGGCGTGACGGGGCGCGAAGTGGAGGCGGCGTCGAAGCCGCTGGCCGAGACCTTCCCCGAAGCGTGCGAACTCAAGCTGGGCATCGACGCGCGCGGCCGCAACGTCGAGGTTCAAATGAAGTTCGGCGTCGCGCGCACGGACCTGCTGGCCGAATTCGATCTGCGCGTCGAGGGCACGCCGTGCGAGCCGCGCCTGCGCAACCGCGTTACGCTCGTGGCGGGGCCCGACAGCCAGGTCGCGCTGGCGAACAATACCGTGTTCGAGATCGAGCGCGGCACGCTGGACTTCACGGGCGACCCGCTGCGGCCGTTCGTCGATGTGGCGGCGAAAGCGAGCATCCACACACGCAATGCGGGCGGGCAAGGGCGACTGACCGGGTTGGGCGAGGATCTGAACACGAGCGGCAGCCAGACGTCGGGGCAGAAGGTCAACGTCACGGCCAGCGTCACCGGCTACCTGACGGGCGACACGAAGAACCTCAAGCTGCGGTTCGCGTCGGATCAGGGCGACAGCGACGCCGACGTGCAGTCGCTCATCGTGACGGGGCGACGGCGCAGCGACACCGCGGCCGGCGGTGGCAGCGGATTCCAGCTCGATCTCTTCAATGACCTCGCACAGTTCGGCATGAAGCAACTGGAGGTGGTGCTCGGCTTCGTGCTGCCCTTCGCCAAGCTGAATCTCGGTACGTTCGTCGACGAGACCAACTTCTACGTCGATACGGCCAACGGCGTCATCATCGAGGCGACCAAGCGGTTGGGTCGGGTCGCGTCGGCCGGGGCGCGCGTCGTCCCGGGTCTGGCCGGCCAGTCGCCGCAGTACACGGGCAACTTCCAGTTCCGCTTCATGGACAACCTGTCGTTCAACGGCCTGCTGAGCCGCACCCGGCCGATCGCAGAGACCCAGTCGAATGCGACCGTGGATGTGTTCGAGGGCAAGCTGCGCTACAAGGTTCCGCTCGATTGAAGGGGCGCGTCGTGGTTGCAGTTGGGCGTGCGGAAGACGCAGGCAGGCGTACGGAAGCGGCGATCCGGCGGCGTGGACCGGCCGTTGCCGTGCGCGCTGCGGCCTGCGGCGGGCTGGCGGGGCTTCTTGCGGCGTCCGGTGCCCTCGGCCAGGTTCCGCTCCCACGCCAGGCCACCGTGACGGCCACGGAATTGGCGGTGCCGGCCACCGCGACCCAACTAGCCGGGGCGCTCACGGCGGCCGACGAGACTTCGCGACAGGCCGTGTTCGATGCCGAAGCGATGTGCGCGGGCCTCGGCCTCGCCGACATCGTACTCGAAGGCTGCCCCGGCACACGCTGTGAAGATGCGGACGCGCACGCGCGCTGCTTGTCTCTGACCGATCTCGAACGCGGCACCACACTGCACGCCGGCCGGATCGCGCTGGCCCACGATCGCCTGCGCCGCCTCGGCTGGTTTCGCTCCATCGGCGTGCGCTGCCTGCCCGACCTGCGCGGGCGCGCGCGCCTGACGTTCACCGTGGTCGGCCAGACGTTCGTGCGCAAGGTCGAATTGCGCGGCAACGAAGCGGTGTACGCCGACGAGTTGCAGTCCAAGCTCGTGATCTGGCCCGGCACGCCGTTCGAGCCTGGGTCAGCCGAGGCCAATGACCTGCTGCAACGCCAACGCGAGGCGATCGTGGCCCAGTACCAACGCTTCGGCTTCGACACCGCCGCCGTCACGATGGCCACCGAACCGATCGCGCCCGGCGAAATCCGCGTGGTCATCGAGATCAAGGAAGGGCAGCGCCAACGGGTCAACGAACTCGCCGTACGCATCCAGGCGTTGCCGCCGTCCTCGGAATCGGAAGAAGCGGCCGGCCTGGTCTGTCCGGTGGTGCGCGACGGCGACCTGCGCAAGGTGAGCGGCCTGGAGCACGCCGAAGTCTACTCGCGCCGGCTCGGCAACAAGGCCAAGGTCGCCGTGCGGCGCCTGCTGCGGCGCGCTGGCTACGGCGACCCCCGCATCGAAGTGACCGTGGCGCCGGGCGAGCGCGTGATCCGGCTCGACGTCCGCTTGGGACCTTGTGCGCAGGTGCAGATCCTGGTGCGCGAAGAGGGCGCTCCCGACGCCCGCGCGGGCTTCGTGGCCGACAACGACCCGCGCCTGCTCGACGTGCTGCCCTCGACCGAATCGGGCGTGTTCGATTTCGACGAGGCCGACAGCGGGCGGCGGGCATTGGAACGCGCGCTCGAAAACCGCGGCTACCCGTTCGTGCGCGTGGCGCTGGAGCATCGTCCGGTACCGAAGCTGTTGGCGAGCCAGGTCGCCGTCACGGTGCGCTACTTCGTGACGACGGGGTACCTGGCCCAAGTGCGCGGCATTTCGTTCCCTGGCGTGGCGCGGTTCTCGGCGGGCGAACTCGCCGGGGTGCTCTCGTCACGCGCCTACGACGTGCTCGACTCTGGCGGCTACATGCAGCCCGAGGCGCTGGAGGTGGACCTCGATGCGCTCGCCCAGCACTACCGCAGCCATGGCTACTATGCGTTCCGGTTTGGCATCGGCCTGCCTGACGACGCAACGCCGCTCGCCAATCCGCGCACCCGCATTGAGACGGCCGACGGGTCGACGGTTTTCGAGTACCGCTGGCCCGGCAAGGGGTTTCGCGTGCGGCGCCCTCCCGACGAGCACTTTCTCTACGTCGAGGTACCGGTCATCGAGGGCGAGCCCTCGCAATTGCGCCGGTTGCGCTTCGAGGGCGTGCGCGCGATCCCTGAAACCGAGGTGCGCAGCCGGCTGCAACTCGACGGCGGCGACATCGTCTCGAAAGCCCTGCTCGACGACGGATTGCGCCGCATCGAGGAACTCTACCGCAACGACGGCTTCTTTCGCGCGACTGTGGTTGCGACGTGTGCCACGCTCGAACCGACGCGCACCGAGGGTCCCTGCTCGCGTGAACAACTCGTGGCCCGCACGGTCGACCTGCGCGTCCACATCGAAGAGGGCGATCGCGTGCTATTCGGCGAGGCATTCGCGGCCGGCAACTTCGGCACGCGCGCCGACGTCTTGCTGCGCGACTTTCCGGACGCGGGCCGCGCCTATTCCGCCGAAGCCTTGTTCGACGCGCAACGAGGCATCCGCAACCTGGGTCTGTTCAGCCAGGTGTCGCTGCGCCACATCGGCGACGAAGAGACCCCCGCGCGCGAACGGCTGGCCACGGTCGTCAACGTCGTCGAGGCGCCGGCACGCTGGTACGAGGCCAGCGCCGGTTTCCAGACCATCAACGCGCGTCGCATCGAGTCCCAGAGCCTGCGCAGCCTGATGCGGGCGGTCGATGGCGTGCTTGCCGAGTCGGATCGGCTTGCCAACGGCCTCGGCGAGCGCATCGACCTCGACCTGCCCAATCTGCTGCTGGCGGGGGAGTTCGCCTACGTCAACCTGAACTGGCTGCGCCGCGGCTGGGAACTGCGGTTGCCGTTGAAGCTCGGGCTGACTTTTTTCGAAACCAAGGTCAAGGACCTGTCCGAGCAGCGCTTCGACGACGACTGCAGCTTCGATCCCGAGCCCTGGAACTGCCGCTGGCACGCGGGCTACGAGCGCTTCCTGCGCGTGGCGAGCTTCGTGCCGACCTACGTGAACCGACGCTTGTTTGACAGCCAATGGGGCGTGCGCATCTCGCCCTACGTAATGCACGACTATGCCATCAGCGCCGTCGACGTCGATCAGTCTGGCGTGCTGACCGAGGTGACGCGGCGCTTCGAGAAGGTCGCGTTCTCGGTCGGGGGCGACGTCGGTGGCATCCGGGTGCGCGACGCGACCCAGCCCGGCGCGCTGTTTTCGGACTTCGGCTCGAAGTTCAGGCTCGAGCCCACGGTCGTGTACGACGCGACGGACAGTCCGATCAACCCGCGCAAGGGCGGTCTCCTCACGCTGCGCGGCCCGACGTACATCAACGCCTTGATCCGCAGGCAGGACGGGGAAAGCTACGAGCACGCGAACTTCCTCAAGGCCGAACTCGCCGCCAAGCTGTACCTGCCGATCGGGCCGGCCACGCTCGCCTTGCACGCGCGGGCGGGCGGCGCGGTGCCACTGGGAGGGAAGGCCGAGAGTGCCCTGCCCGAGAACGAACGCTTCCGGTTGGGCGGCGACAACGACTTGCGGGGCTTCGTGACGGGTGGCGTGCGGCAGTACCGTGCCGGCAAGGTGCGCTACGTCAAAGACACGGTGGGGCTCGCGACGACAGGTGCGGACGGCGTCACCCACAGCGCCGCGGCCGACATCAACGTCGCAGTGAACGACGGCAACGCGGTGCTGAACGGCTCGATGGAGGTGCGCTTTCCGATCTTGCGCGACCTGAACATCCTCGGCGCGGCGTTCTGGGATTGGGGAGGCCTTGCCGATGACATGCGCGACTTTCGCCTCGGGGCGTTCCGGCACAGCGTGGGCCTGGGCTTGCGCTACGTGTTCTCGGGCCAGATTCCGATCCGGTTGGACTACGCACTCGCCATCGGCAAGCGCTGCCGCGAACTGAAGGCGACGCCCTACGTCGACCCGGCCAGCGGCAACGCACCCGCGTGCGAGACGTTCGACGATTCCGGCGCGGCGTCGTTCGCGCTGTTGTACAGTTTCTGAACGGCGCGAGCCCTCGATCCGATTCAACGGGCTCTGGTATTACAGGCCGTGCGCGGCCTTGCCGTCGCGACCCTCGCGTTGCAGTTTCTCCAGGGCATCTTCGAGGCGCTTCAGGCGCTCCTCGAGCGGCAGGTTGCGCGCGATGCTGTCGGCCGCGCGCAACATGGACTTCTGCACCCGCCGTTCGATTTCGCGGCCGGCCGCCGCACGCAGCGCCGGGATGGCTGCGGCATCACCGAGCGCGCCCAGGGCCCGGCCGACCGCGTCGCGCATCCGCACCGTCGGCTCGTGCAACAGGCCTTCCAGGTGCTGGCGGATGGCGTCGCGCTCCGGCTCCACCTTCGCCCCCCATGCCGCCAACGCGCCGACCGTCGCCTCCCGCAGTGCCTTGGGCCGACCGGGCTCCGTCGCACGCCACAGCACGTCCCTGTCGCGCGCGTCGCCGAGGCTGCCGAGCAGGCCAAACGCCGTCCCCTCCAACGTCTGGCGCCGCGACGGCCAACTCGTGGCTTCGAGCAGCGTATCGCGTGCGCGGCGGCGATCAATGGTGGCGAGCGCCCGGAGCGCCGCGCGCCGGACCTGCGGGCTCACGTCGCGGTGCGCGGTCCGGTCCACAGCGTCCCACGCCGCCCCATCGTGGAGTTCGCCCAGCGCTTCGACGGCCTCGGCGCGCACCATCGATTCAGCGTCCTGTTCGAGGGCGCGCAGCAGCGCAGGTCGAGCCAGCGCGCGCTCCGCGCCCTTGAGGGCATCGGCCGCCGCTGCGCGCACGTGGCGGGCGGAGTCGGCCGCCAGGACCTTGGCCAAGGCCTCGACAGCAGGACGGGCGCCGGGGTCGCGGCCGAGGTCGCGCACCGCACGGATGCGAACCTCGGGCGTCGTCCCCGTGGTCGCCTGGGCGGCCAACCACGCCGGCGGCGCGGTCGTCGTCCAGTCGATCAGCAGCGCCGCGTCGGCGTCGATCTCCACGCGCGCCGGCGGGGCCGGCAGTGCGAGCGTCCATTCGCCGTTTGCGGTGCGGAGCCGGTAGGTCGCCTGCACCGGCACATCGCCCGCCTTGGCCCACACGGCGATCGCCAGCGGCAGATCGAATGCGGGCTGCTGTGACGTGACCTTCTGCGTCTGCTCGAAGCCGACCTTGAGCAACTTCGCGCCCCCGTCCCAATGCAGCCGCGCCTTGACCGCGGGATGCCCCGCCTCGTGCAGCCAGCGCTGGAAGAAGCCGCGCAGGCTCTGGCCCGATGCCGCCTCGAACGCCCGCCGCAGATCGGCCGTCTCGACGCTGCCGGGACCGTGCGCGGCAAAGTAGCCCTTCAGGCCGGCCCAGAACGCCGCCTCGCCGAGCTTGCGCCGCAGCATGTGCGCCGCCCACGCGCCCTTGAGATAGCTGTGGCGGTCGAACAAGTCTTCGGGGTCGTCGTAGCGATCGGCGACGGTCGGCCGCTGGAACTCCTTCGCTTCGGCCAAGTACGCGCGGCGGCCCGCGTCGAGCTCTTCGTGGAAGCGGGTCGGCCCGAACGCCTGCTCATGCCAGACCCAGTCGAGGTACGTCGCCCAGCCCTCGTTGAGCCACAGGTCGCCCCATGTGCGGCAGGTGACGAGGTCGCCGAACCATTGGTGAGCGAGTTCGTGGGCGAGCAGGCCATTCGGCTCCCAGTCGAGGTCGCCCGCGAGGTCGGGGACGGCGCGGTCGGTCAGCAGCGTCAGGCTCGCGTTCTCCATGCCACCGGCGACGAATTCGGCGACCACGACCTGCCCGTAGCGGGCGAAGGGATACGGCGTGCCCAGCAACCGCTCGAACGTGTCGACCATGTGTGGCAAGCGGCCAAACGTGCGCGCCACGTCGGACTGCAGCGCGGGCTCGACCCACGTGACCAATTCGCGCTTGGGATGCGCGTGGCGTACCTCGGCAAAGGCTCCCACCGCAATCGCGAACAGGTAGATCGGCAGCGGCGTCGTCATCTCGAAACGCGTGGTCGCGAGCGGGCCTGCGGGCTTGGACCCGAGCAACCGACCGTTCGACAGCGCGAGCAGGCCCGCCGGGGCGGTCACTGCCACCGTCCACGTCATGCGCTCGTCGGGGTCGTCGGGCGAAGGCAGCCAATGGCGCGCATCTGACGTCTCGCCCTGCGTCCACGCCTGTGTCAGGCGCGCGGGCTCGTCGGCGTCGGGCCCGTGGAACCAGAAACCGGCGCGCGGTTGCACCGTCCACTGGAGCCGCAACTTCCAGCCGGGCGCCGTGCGGGCGGCGGGCAGCGCAAAGCGCAGGTCGTCGCCGTCCTTGACCCACGCGGCAGGCACGGGCTTGCCCCCTTCTTCCCAGTGTGCCGTCGTCGGCGTGAAGTCGCGCGCCTGCAGCACGACGGCGTCGATGTCGACTTGCGCGGTGCCGGTGTACGTGACCCGCCCTGCCACGCTGTGCGCCGCGAGGTCGAGTTGCACATCGAGGTCCATGTGGCGCACATCGACGCGCCGGTCGGCCGGTTCGCGCCACGGCAGGTCGGGGTCGCTCCAGCGCGGCAGCACGGGCGGAGCCGCTCCCGCGAGCCCACTGGTCGCCATGATGAGGAACGTGACCAGCAGCCTTGCCTGGTTGGTCTGTCGCCGATTGCCCACGTTGCCCCCGCATCGAGCGGCGCAGGATACGGCGCGCCCCCTGAGGCCACAATGGCCGCTTCCGCGCACTGCTGGACCCGCGTATCCTCACCGGGTTGCTCGGCCTTGCGCCGCGCTGAGGTCAATCGCCTTGAAGTCCCAAGCCCGCATCCTTGTCGCCGCGCACGACGCCGAACTGCTCGCCGCCGTGGCCCAGGTCGCCGAACCGCTTGGGCACCTGCTTCTGCACGTGCCGACGCCCGAAGACCTCGGCCAGCGCCTCAACGACCTGCGGCCCGAACTGCTGATCCTCGACGGCGACACCGCGCTCGTGCGCGACCGCGACAGCCTCGACAGTCTTGTGCAGCGCGTGCGCTCGGCGCCGGTGCGGCCCCAAATCCTGCTCATGTTGCGCGCCGACGATTCGATGCGCGAACAACTGTGGCAGACCACCCACGCCGACGACCTCATCGACAAGCCGTTCGACCAACTCGACCTGCAGGTGCGCATCCGCAGCCTGGTGCGCGTGCACCGGGTGACGACGCGGGCCTTGCGCGACCGCGACATCCTGAACGCCCTGTTTGAGCTGTCGACTTTCAGCGAGTCGAGTCCGAGCGCCGACGAAGTGCTGTCGGCGCTCGCAGGGCGCGTGGCCGAGTGGACGGGTCTCGCCCACGTCGTCGTCACGCTGGGGCCGCCGTCGCAGCCACGCGTCGCGGCCGACCACCACGCCGCGCCGGGAGGCTGGAGCCAATCGCTGGCCGATCGACGCCACGCCGAACTGATCGGCCACGGCGACACGCTGCTCGTCGACGAAGCGGAGGGCGTGCTGGCCGGCGAGAACCCGAGCGGCCTGCCTTACGTCGGGCTGCCGTTGCGGGCCCATGGCGGGGCGGTGCTCGGCGTGCTGCACGCGTGGGGCAAGGGCGAGCGCTCGTCCGGAGAATTGCCGACCGGAGCCCAGTTGCGCGTCTTGCAGGTGGCCGCCCAGCGGATTTCGACGGAGACGCAACTCCACGAGACGAACCGGCGCCTCGAAGAGATGGTCAGCGCGCGCACGAAAGACCTGACCGCGGCCCTCGACCGGCTGCGCGGGGTGAACACGCAACTCCTCGAAGCGAGCCGCGACACCGTGATGCGGCTGGCGCGGGCGGCGGAGTTTCGCGATGGCGACACCGGCGAGCACGTGGAGCGCATGTCGAGCTATGCCCAGGCGTTGGCGCGCCAGATGGGCCTGGCAGTCGAGGAACAGGCGCTCATCAAGCTGGCGGCGCCGATGCACGACGTGGGCAAGATCGGCATCCGCGACTCGATCCTTCTCAAGCAGGGCAAGCTGACGAAGGAGGAGTTCGACCAGATGAAGGAGCACCCGGCGATCGGCGCGCGCATCCTGGGCGGGTCGAAGTCGAAGCTGTTGCAGATGGCCGAGAAGATCGCAGCCTCGCACCACGAGCGCTGGGATGGCGCCGGCTATCCGCAACAGCAGAAGGGCGAGGACATTCCTTTGGTGGGCCGCATCGTCGCGCTCGCCGATGTCTTCGATGCGCTGACCACGCCGCGGGTCTACAAGGATGCGTGGAGTGTCGAAGACGCCGTCACGCACATCCAGCGCGAATCGGGACGCCACTTCGACCCCAAGGTCGTCGCCGCGTTCGAGCAGTGCCTCGATCGCCTGCTCGAGATCCGGTCAAAGTACCTGGACAGCGGGGGCGTGACGCCAAATTGACGGCCCTACGGGGACGGCCGGCGACGGGGGCCGGTTCGGCTGGGTCGATCCGGGCCCACTGGTGCGGGGCGGGCGGGCGGCGCCGGGCGCGGCCGTTGGGTCGGGATCGTGCGCGGCGGTTGCACGCTGTTGCGGGACAGCGCGGCGACGCTCGGCAGGGTTGCCGTGGCCCCTTTGCGGCGCTGTTCCGGTTCCGTGCGGTGGCGCCGATCGACGTCGCCGGGCACGGAGCACGCGTCGGCGGCCAGCGCGGCCTTGAAGTCTGCAGGCAACGGCGCCTTCACGAGCACGTGGCCGCCCGTCTGCGGATGCGCAAACGCGAGGCTGCGGGCGTGCAGCAGCACGCGGTCGGCCAACCGCTTCGACAGCGTGCCGCCATACAGGAAGTCGCCGGCAATCGGCGCGCCCAGGCTGGCCAGGGTCGTGCGCACCTGGTGCTTGCGGCCTTGCAAGGGAATCACCCGCACGAGCCCAAGCCGACGCCCGCGCGCGAGCACCTCGACTTCGGCGTCGGCGGGCTGGCCCTCTTCGCGCACGACCTCCATAAACTCGCCCTGGCCCATCTTGCGCGGCCGCAGCAGCAGGTGCGTCTCCTGCCAGCGCGCGGGCGGCAGCGGCGACACGGCGGCGAGGTAGACCTTGGTCAGCGCGTGCTCGCGAAAGCGGTCGCCCATTGCAGAGGCGACTTCTGCGCCGCGGGCGAAAAGCAGCACGCCAGATGTATCGCGGTCGAGTCGGTGGACGGGCAGGATGGCGTCGGGGTCGCCACCGCGGCCCGTCTCGCGCTCGCGCAGCCAGCCGAGCACCGACGTGCGCTCAGCCTCGGCGTGCACCAGCCAGCCGCTCGGCTTGTCGACGGCGACGAGGAAGCCGTCGTCGAGCAGCACGCGCGGGAACAGTTGGGGCGGGCGTGCCGGCCCGGCACGAGAGGTTGTGGGCATGGCGAGCCTGAGGCCAGGCACCCGCGAGGCTCCCGGAGGACAAGAGGCTCCCGGGGGCCAACACGACGTGAGGGCCAGGTCGGGGTGACTGGATTCGAACCAGCGACTCCTTGCTCCCGAAGCAAGTGCGCTACCAGGCTGCGCTACACCCCGATGTCGCTGCACGGACCGGCTGACCCGGGGCGGCCGCGAGCCGCAGCAGGATGGGGATCATGAAGCAGTCTGTCAAGATCGGAAGCGGCGTACTTACGCACCGGATTGCCAACCCCATTGCCACGCGCTACAACCCGCGCCCTCTCCGGCGCCCGCCCTGCCGGCGGAGCCTCGCCATGCGTCATCGCCCTGTTACCTCCCGCGCCGCCGCCGGTGCGTTCTTCACGATGGGTGCGCTCGCTGCGGCCGGCCTGCCCGGCTGCGGCCCCGCGCCCCAGGTGCGCGGCCCTCTCGCCGACCGCGACGCGTCGAAGTACCTGCCCCAGTGCGATGATCGCACCAGCGCCCACAAGAAGGACCTCGACAGCGGCGCTTACAATCCGCCGGTGCTGTTCGTACACACCTGGCCGGCCGGGCTGCGACCGAACCAGGACCTGTTCATGCCCGAGGCGCAACTCGTGTCGGCGCTCGACGCCGGCGACGTAAAGCGCGTGTTCGTGACCGCTCGCGGCGGGCTCGGCAAGACGCGGCTGGCCGAGGCAATTCGGGCCCAGGTGTGCCACACAACGCCGGTTTTCAGCGTCGACCTCAAACAGGTCGCCGCCGGCATCAGGGCGGGCGCAGTCGGGGCTGCGGCGGTGTTCGACGTGATCACCAAGGAAGTCGGAGTGCAGTCCGCCGAAGCCAAGGCGGGGCTGCAGCAGACGCTGACCGAGGTCCGCTTCGTGCTGCTCGCCGACGCCATGGAAGAAGTTGAGCTGGTCGAGCGCGGCGCCGTGCTGGAACGGCTCGGGCAGATCGCAGTCGCCTGTCCCAACCTGCAACTGGTGCTGCTGGCGCGGCCGCCCGTGTTTGACGACGACTACGGCTTCGGCGCGGAAGCCGGCGCGCTCGGCAAGATCGACGCCCGCCTGGAAATCCCTCCGTTGGCGTGCAGCGTGGCCGACGCATTCGTCGCACGGGCCTACAAGACCGAAGCTGACCGCGAGCGTTTTCGCGCGTTCGCCAAGCGCCATGGCCTCGACGAGCAGACACGCTTCGGCATGCAGTGCCTCTACCCGTACCTGTCGACGTATCGCGACATCCAGACGCTGGCGAAGTTCGAGCAGGCGGCCGCGAAAGACAAGGGCGCCGAATTCGCCAGCCGCAGCGCTGTGTACGAGTCGCTCATCGGCACCCGACTGGTGAAGGAATTCGAAAACTTGAAGTGGTCGACGCCCGAAGCCCTCGACATGGTCGACCGCATCGTGCGCGCGCAGTCCGGCAAGACGGGCCAGCACAACCTGACGTTCGACGTGCCGACGTGCATCCTGTCGCTCGATGCGCGCTGGGGCGAGTTGGCAGTCGATGCGGGCGTCGGCGGCACGCCCGAGCAACGGCGCGAGCACGTGTGCGAGAAGACTTTTCAGTCTGCGTTGTTCCAGAAGACCGACGGCAGCCACGCGTTTACATTCGCCGACCGCGGCACGACGGACCTGTTCCTGGCGCGCTGGCTCAACGGCGAACTCGCGCGCAGCCCCACGAACGATTGCGCCATCGTCGGCCAGCACCAGGATCTGCTGGCGGGGCCCGGCGTGGTGCGCTTCTTTGCCAGCCAGCCGCTGGGTGCACGCTGCCTCGCGCACACGATCGGCGTGCTGTGCGATAGGGCGGCGGCCGCGACTGGGGACCACGTCAAGCTGCTCGACGAGGGCCTGCCGGGCGGTCCCGCGCGGGTGCAGCCGTTGCAGGACGCGCGCGCGATGGCGTCGGCCCAGGCGCAGAAGGCGTGCGTCGTGTCCGTGCTCGACGCGCTCGACAAGACCGTGGCAGCGCCGTGAGCGGGTTTGCCCATTTTGCCTCGTTCGGCGTGACGCCGGACCTCGTGCGCGCCGCCCTGCACGAGGCGCTGTGCCACGGCGGCGAGTCTGCCGACGTTTTTGTGCAGAGCCGCGTCAACACGACGCTCGCACTCGAAGACGGCGAGGTCAACCGCGCGTATGCGTCCGTCGATGCCGGCCTCGGCGTCCGTGTGGTGCGCGGCGACCAGCAGGGCTATGGCTATACCGAAGACTTCTCGGAGCAAGCGGTGCGCCGCGCGGCGCAGACGGCCGCAGCCATCGCCGAAGGTCCCGCGCGCCCGGGACCCGTCGCTCTGACATCCGGCCCGTTGCCTGACCGCTATCGGACGCTGCGGCCGTGGGAAGACGTCGCCGCGCTCGACCGCCTGCCCGTGCTGCGTCAACTCAACGCGGCGGTGCTGGCGGCCGACCCGCGCATCGTGAAATGCAGCGTGACGTTTCGCGACGAGTCGAGCACGGTGCTCATCGTCGACGGTCAGGGCCGCGTCGCATTCGATCGGCAGCCGATGACCGTGGTCGGGGTGACCTGCGTGGCCGAGCACTCCGGCCGCCGCGAGTCGAACAGCGCCAACGTCGCGGGCCGCGCCGGGTTCGAATTCTACACGCCCGACCGGCTCGAACGGGTCGCGCGCCAGGCGGTCGAGCGCACGCTCATCCTGTTCGATGCCGCGCAACCGCCGGCGGGCGAGATGCCCGTGGTGCTCGGCGCAGGCTCGAGCGGCATCTTGCTGCACGAGGCGATCGGCCACGGGCTCGAAGCCGATTTCAACCGCAAGAACATCAGCATCTACTCCGACAAAATGGGCAAGGCGATCGCGCAACCGCTGGTTACGATCGTCGATGACGCGACACTGGCCGGCGCGCGCGGGTCCATCAACGTCGACGACGAAGGCAATGCCGCGGGGCGCACGGTGCTGGTCGATCGCGGCGTGCTGGTCGGCTACCTGCACGACGGCATCAGTGCGCGCCACTACGGTGTGCAGCCGACGGGCAACGGCCGCCGCGAGAGCTTTCGCCACCTGCCCATGCCGCGGATGCGTGCGACCTACATGGAAGCGGGTCCGCACGACCCGGCCGAGATCATCGCCTCGGTGGCGCGCGGCATCTACTGCGAGACGTTTGCCAATGGGCAGGTCCAGATCGGCGCCGGCGACTTCACCTTCTTCGTGAAGAACGGCTGGCTGATCGAGGGCGGCAAGCTGACGCGGCCGATCAAGGACGTCAACCTCATCGGCAACGGCCCGCGCGTGCTCGAACAGGTCGACATGGTGGGCACCGACCTCGCCATCGACGAAGGGGGCTGGACGTGCGGCAAGGACGGCCAGTCGGTGCCCGTGTCGCAGGGCATGCCGACCGTGCGCGTGCGTGGCATGACGGTCGGCGGGAGGGCGGCGTGAGTTCGCACGGACCCGACGCCGCGTTGCGCGACCTCGGTGAAGCGGCGATCGCCACGGCGCGCGCGCTGGGGGCCCAACAGGTCGCGGTCAGCGCCGCGTTGGAGCGCGAAACTGATGTTCAATGGCGCGACGGCGGGATCGAGAAGCTGCTGCAGGCCACGTCGCGCAGCCTCTCTCTCGACCTGTATGTCGATGGCCGCTACGCATCTGTGGCGACGAGCGACTTGCGGCCCACCGCCGTGCAGCGCTTCGTGGCCGATGCCGTGGCGCTGACCCGCACGCTCGCGCCCGACCCGTGCCGCCGCCTGCCCGAACCCGAACTGTGGCCCCAGGGACCGGCCGTGGATCTCGGCCTTGAAGACCCGACCTGCGATGCGCGCACGGCGCGGCAACGGCGCGATGATGCCGAGGCGTTGGAGGCAGCAGCCCGTGCGGTGCCGGGCGCGGCGCGCATCCTGGCGGTGACGGCGACGGTGTCGGACAGCGCGCATGCCTCGTGGCGCCTGCACTCCGATGGCTTCGCGGGGCACCGCCGCTCCACAGCGTTCTGGCTGGCGTGCGAGGTCAGCGTGCAGGACCCCGACGGGCGCCGGCCTGAGGAGTCGCACGCCGTTGCCCATCGGCTTCAGGAGCGGTTGCCCGCGGCGGCCGCCGTCGGCGCTCTGGCGGCGGGCCGGGCCCTGGCCCGCATCGGCAGCCGCAAGGGTACGTCTGAGGTGCTGACGGTGGTCGTCGATCCGCGCGCGGCAGGGCGCTGCGTCGGCATCCTGCTCGGCGCGCTGTCAGCCGCGGCGCTCCAGCAGAAGCGCTCGTTCCTCGACGGCCGCACCGGCCAGGTGGTCGGCTCGCCGCTCCTCCACGTCGCCGACGACCCGCTCGTCGTACACGGCCTCGGCTCGCGTCACTTCGACGGCGAAGGGCTCGCCGCGCGCCGTCTGCCCCTGTTCGAGGCCGGCGTGCTGCGGTCGTGGTACGTCGATACCTACTACGGCCGCAAGCTGGACCTGGCGCCGACGACCGGCCGGGCGTCGAACCTCGCGTGGCGGCTCGGCACCGACGACTGTACCGCGCTGACCCGCAACGTGGCGGAGGGCGTGCTGGTGACGAGCTTCCTCGGCGGCAATGCAAACGCGACGACGGGCGACTTTTCGCTGGGCATCCAAGGCTTTCGCATCCGGGCGGGCGCGCTGGCCGAGCCGGTGGCCGAGATGAACGTGGCGGGCAACCAACTCGAACTGTGGCCGCGGCTGGCGGCGGTCGGCAGCGACCCGTATCCGTACAGCGCGCTGCGGACGCCGACGCTGGTTTTCGATGCGGTGGCGGTGGCGGGGGTGTAGGGTGGTCGTTGCCCCGCGCCCGCGCGTCCGGTACAACACGGCCTCCCCGCAGGCCATCCGCCCACGTCGGGAGGTCTCCATGCGCCGCGCCCACTGCTCCTCATCTGTCGCCTGTCTCGTGGCCTGTGTCGCCGTCGCCTGCGCCGACCCACCCGCTCCCACGCCAGCCCCGGCCGCCCAGGCCACCGCGTGCGCGCCCGGCAAGGCGAAGTGCCACGGCAACTACGAAGGCCGCTGCGCCGCCGACGGCAAGGCGTGGGAACTCAAGTTCTGCGGCGAGAGCGCGTACTGCTCCGAGGGAGCCGGCACGTGCCAGTTGGTCGTATGTCAGAAGAGCAAGCGCTCGTGCAGCAAGGACGGCAAGGTCATCGAGTGCACGTCCGACGGCTCTTCGGAGAGCGCGCCGGCCGCTTGCGATGCTGGCAAGACCTGCGTCGGCGGCGCGTGCGTGGTGAGCGCGTGCAAGATGGGCGAGGCGGCCTGTGGCTGGAACGCGCTCGTCACGTGCAAGGCCGGCAAGTTCGAGGCGGTGAACTGCCCGGCCGGCCAGTTCTGCGACCCGGCGAAGAAGGCGTGCGCGGCGCAGGTGTGCAAGCCGACGGCCCAGGGATGCAAGACAAAGGACGCGCTTCAGGTCTGCAAGCCCGACGGCTCGGCGTGGGTCGAGCAGGCGTGCGCGGCGGGGCAAGGGTGCTACAACGTCGCCGCGGTGCAGGCCGCCGTATGCCAGACGCTACTCAAGGACAAGGCGCCCGACGGCGCTGCGGACGCCGGCCCCACCGATGGCGGCGCCCACGACGGCGCCACGGTTGTCGACACGGCCCCGGCCGCGCAGGATACGGGCACGGTGAACACGGACGCGCCGGCATTCCTCGATTTCGGCAAGAAGGAAGTGGTGCTCGAACAGGCCGATCTGCTGAAGTTCACGCTGTCGAAGACGCCCAAGCCTGGGCCCGAAGCCCAGGACCTGAAGTTTTCGATTGCGAGCGCGACCTACCTCGGCACACTTTCGATGCTCCAGATCACGGGCAGCCTCGGCCTGTACAACTTCGAGATGCAGATCGCGAAAGTTGAGGAATTCGAGGAGGGCGAGTACACGACGGGTGGCGAGACGGGCGACAAGTCGCTGCTGCTGCTCAACGACGGCACGAACGACCAGACACGCCAGCAGTGGAAGTGGCAGTCGTCGGATTACACCATCAAGGTCAACAAGTTCGAGGACAAGAACGGCCGGGTCAAGGGCACGTTCTCGGGGCAGATGGCCGATACCGCCAACAAGGCCAACAAGATCTTCGTGCTGGACGGCGTGTTCGACGTCGAGCGCAAGTAGGCTCCCGTGGCGGGCGCGGACACCAAGGCCCAGGCGGGTGCCCACCTCGTCTGCATTCAGGCGTCGCGGGAAGAGACCCGTGTGGCGGTGCTGCAAGGGGGCGACCTCGTCGAGTTGCAGGTCGAGCGCACGACCGGGCGCGGGCTGAGCGGCAACGTGTACCGCGGCCGGGTCGCCCGCCTTGTGCCGTCGATGGACGCCGCGTTCGTCGACATCGGCCTGGACCGCATGGCGCTGCTGCACGCGCCCGATGTGTGGCTGCCGGGCCTCGAGGCCCAGCCCAGCGCGGACGAAGAAGACGATGCGCCCGTGCGGCGGCGCGCCCAGCGCGTGGTGGCGGAACTGTTGGCGGTCGGCCAGCAGGTCATGGTCCAGGTCGTGCGCGAGCCGGTGGCGCGCAAGGGACCGCGGGTGACGATGTTCGTGTCGCTGCCGGGCCGCAACCTCGTGCTGCTGCCACGCGACCCACACATCGGCGTGTCGAAGAAGATCGACGACCCCGTCGAGCGCGACCGTTTGCGGTCCGTCGTGCAGCGCCACCTGCCGCCAGGTACGGGCGTCATCGTGCGCACGGTCGGCGAGGGTGCCACGGAGCAGGAACTGGCCGACGACGTGGGCCTGCTCGCCGACCAGTGGGCCGACATCCAGACGCGCTACGAGTGTGCGTCGGGCCCGAGCTTCATTTTCGACGACCTCGACCTCGTGCTGCGCGCCGTGCGCGACCTCGTGGGGCCCGACACGGAGGCCGTGTGCGTCGACGACCCGGCGGAATGCGAGCGCGTTGAGCGCTTCTTGAAGCGCTTCCACAAGGGCGCGCCGATCGACGTGCGCCTGCACGACGGCCCGCGCTCGCTGTTCGAGACGTTCGGGCTCGATGCCCAGGTGCGCGGTGCGCTGGCCCCAAGGGTACGGCTCCCATCGGGCGGCGAACTCGTCATCGACCGCACGGAGGCGATGACGGTCATCGACGTCAACTCCGCCCACCAGAGCGATGGGGCGAGCCTTGCCGACGCGGTGCTGCGCCTCAACATCGAAGCCGCCGTCGCAGTCGCCCGCCAGTTGCGCCTGCGCAACATCGGAGGCCTCGTGGTCGTCGATTTCGTGCGGATGGTGCGCGCCGACGGGCGCAAGGCGCTGGAGACTGCGTTTGCCGAAGCGCTGGCCCACGACCGCGCGCGGGTCCGCGTGGGCCGCCTGTCGGAGTTCGATACGATCTCGCTCTCGCGCAAGCGGGTGCGCGAGAGCATCTATGAACGGCTGACTGAGCCGTGCCCGACCTGCAAGGGCCAGGGCTACGTGCGCAGCGCGGCCGACGTGGCACTCGAGGCGTTGCGGCGCATCCAGCGCGCGGCCGATGGCGCGGGCGGCCAGGCGCCAGCTGCGGTCGTCAAGGTGGGTGCGCCGACACGGGTCGCCGCGATCCTGCGCGACCAGTTGGCGGGCTCGGT
Source organism: Myxococcales bacterium (assembly GCA_009692425.1). Lineage (GTDB taxonomy): Bacteria > Myxococcota_A > UBA9042 > UBA9042 > UBA9042 > SHZF01. The sequence goes on from SHZF01000008.1 coordinate 27,103, forward strand.
GCGCGACATCGAAGCGCGTGCCGGGGTGCGGGTCGAGATCGAGGACAGTGGGCGTGGCATCGCGGGGGGCGTCGACGTGCGCGTGACGACGGACGGTGGCCGCTGGCGCATCGGCGGCGGCACGAACGAGGGCGACGAGCCGCCACCTGAGTAGGAACCAGATCGGACTGGACGCGTCGGACCCGAAGGACTCGGTCGGGGTTTCTGATTGACGCTCTAGCCTTGCGCCCGCTGCACCGGCTACCATTGCGGCCGCTCGCCGCGAGGTGTCGTTGTCTGCCAATCCGCCGCCCACTGTACCCACGTCGCACGCCGGTGCGGCCGCCGCGGAAGCTGAACTGGACACCAGCGGCGCCGACTCGACGGTCGTCCAGCGCTTTCGCACGACGCAACAGATCGACGAGGACGCGGTCCAGCAAGCGCTGCGCGCCGACCCCGCAGCCTTCGAAGCCGCCCGCCTGCTGCGCGAGCCCACCCCGGCGACGGTGCCGCTCGATGGGGCCGGCGCAGACGGAACCACGGGAATGGGGGCCGCCGTGGCGGCTCACCCCACCTCGCGCGACGACATCGCGGTGCTGCTGACGGCGGGGCTCAGCGGCGAACTGCCCGAGTTGGAGGACCCGACGCTGCCGCGTGCGGGTGCTGACCGCTACGAGCGCCACGAACTGATCGGCAAGGGCGGCATGGGCCATGTCTACCGCGCCCGCGACCGCGCGCTCGGCCGCGACGTGGCGATGAAGATGCTGCAGCCCCGCCTCGACGGCGACGCCGCGTACGTGGCGGCGCTGCGGCGCGAGGCGCGCATCATCGGGGCGCTGGAGCACCCGGCCATCATCCCCGTGCACGAACTCGGCACGCTCGACGACGGCACGACCTACTACACGATGAAGCGACTCGAGGGCCGTTCGCTGGCCGACGTCGTCGAACGCCTGCAGCACGGCGACGCGGCTACACAGGGCGAATTCACGCCGCGCCGGCTCATGCGCGTGTTCGTGCAGGTGGCGCAAGGGCTCGAATTCGCTCACGCGCGCGGCGTCATCCACCGCGACCTCAAGCCCGAGAACGTGTTGCTGGGTGCCCACGGCGAAGTCCAGATCATGGACTGGGGGGTCGCCAAGCGCAGCGGCCACACCAGCGCGTCGGGCATCGTCATCGGGACACCGGCGTACATGAGCCCCGAACAGGCCGTCGGCGACGACATCGAAGTCGATGCCCGGTCGGACATCTATGCGCTCGGCGTCATGTTGTACGAGGTGCTCGCGCTCAAGCGGCCGTACGCGGGCGAGAACCCGGAGCAGCAGATCGAGGCCGTCAAGAACGTAGTCCCGCTGCCGCCCAGCCTGGTGGCGCGCGACCGCCACGTGCCGCCCGAACTCGAAGCGCAGTGCATGCGAATGCTCGAGAAGAAGAAGGAGCGGCGGCCGCAGTCGATGCGCGAGGTGTGGGAGGCGCTCGACCGCTTCCTGGCCGGCGATCTCGAGCGCGAGCGGATGTTGGAGCGCGCCGACCAGGCATACGCGCGCGGCCTGGACGAACTGGCACGCTACGAGGCCCTGCGCGCCGAACGCGAGATCGCGGCCGCCGAGGAGCGCGCCTTGCAGCGCGACGTGCGCCCGTGGCACGACCAGACCCAGAAAGAGCACGTCTGGACCGTGCGGCGCCAACTCGCGATGCTCGACATCTTGACCGCACAGGCGTTCGCGCGGGCGACCGAACTGTTGCGCGAAGCGCTCGTCGATGGCGGCGACCACACGTCGGCGCGCGGCCAGCTCGCCGCCCTCAGTTGGCATCGCCACGACGAAGCGGCGGCCCACGGCGACGCAGCCACCAAGCTTTTCTTCGCCCGCCAGGCCCACGCGCTCGAACACGAGGGGCACGGGCACGCGGGCGCGCTGCCCACCGGCATCATGCACATCCGCTCGCAGCCGCCGGGCGCGCGCATCTACGCGGTTCCGTTCGATGAGATTCGCGCATCCATGGGCCGGCCGTCCCCCAGTCACGAAGTCGGCATCGCGCCGATCGCCGGCCTGCGCCTGCCGCTCGGACCGTACGTGATGGTCGCGCACCTCGATGGCCACCGCGACGCGATGGAGACCGTGTACATCCGGCCCGAGAACCGTGACCTGCTGTTGCTGTGCTACCCGTGGGCTTCCGAGACGCCGGTCATCGGCCGCGCGGTCGAGTTGACGGTGCTGTGGACGCTGCTCGAAGACGCCGAACTGCGCAGCCGCCCGGTGACGTGCCTAGTGGCGGGCGCGATCGGCACCGGCAAGAACGTGCTGCTCGACGCATTCCGGCGCGACATCGAGCGCAGCACCGACAAGCTCTGCTTCCTGCTCGAAGTGACGTGCGATCGCCTGCACCGCGACCTGCCATACTCGACGGTGGTGGACCTCGTGCGGGTGCGCGCAGGCATCCTCGAGATCGACACGGCCGAGCAGGCGCGCGGCAAGCTGCGCCGCATGGTCAGCCAGGCCTTCAGCCGCCTGGGGCGCCGCCGCATGACGCCCGAGCGCCACGCCGAGGCCGACCGCATCGCCGACACCATCGCCGCCCTGCCCGCGTTCGACATCGAGGAACCGGCGCGCATGGGCGTGCGCGAAGAACTGGCCCACGAGGGCCGCCGCGCACTCACCGAGGCCTTGGCGCGCTACTTTGAAGCCATCGCGGTCGCCACGCCCGTCGTCATGCTGGTGCGCAACGCCCAGCACATGGACCCGTCGTCGCGCGCGTTCTTTCACGACATGCTCGGGATCGTGCGCGGCAGCCCCGTGCTCGTGGTCGCCAGCAGCACCGAGGCCGACGAGGTCGAAAGCCTGCGCGTCACCGCGCTGCGCAACCTGGCGCCGCACCAGCCGCCGTTTCACTTCGACGAAGACCTGCAGTTGCAGCCGCTGTCGGAGCGCGCGGTCGGCTGCCTGGTGCGCGAGATGCTGGCCGCGCCGGTGAGCGCCAAGCTGACAGAGTGGGTGCAGGCACACGCTTTGGGCAATCCGTTCCTCGCAGGCGAACTCGTCCACCTGCTGGCGCGGCTGGGCGCGATGACGCTGCACCACGGCGAGTGGCGGCTGGTGCGCGAGCGGCTGCCGCAGGAGGTGCGACCCGGCGACATTGCGCGGGCGGTGCGCGCGCTGTTGCAGACGCTGCCCGACGCAGTGCAGCGTTGTTTTTCGACCGCCGTTGTGGTCGGCGCCGAATTCTGGGACGGCGCCCTGCGTCACCTTGGGGTGGACCACCTGCAGGAGAGCCTCGACCAGCTCGTCCAGGTCGGCTTCATCGTGCGCAACGCGTCGAGCCGCTATCCCGGCGAGCGCGAGTATCGCCTGACGTCGACACTGCGCCGGCGCGTGGCGTACGACCTGCTGCCGCCGAAACAGCGCCGCACGCTGCACCGCAAAGTGACGACGTGGGTGGCATCGAAGCGGCGCACGGACCTCGAAGAATCGCTGCGCCTGGCGTGGCACCTGCAACAGGGCGGCCAACCGGAAGAGGCGGCACTGTTGTACGCGCGCATCGGCAAGGCGGCGTTGACGGTCGCGGCCGAGGAGGAGGCGGAGCGGCTCTTCACGCAGGCATACGTGCTGACCGGCGACACGTCGCTGCAAGGCGAGATCGAAGTGGCGCTGCGGGCCCAGCAGGTCAAGGTGCGCGGGCGCGGGCCTTGGTGAAGGCAACTCGGGCAGCGAGGAGCCGGTCTGACGAACCGTGCGCCCTTGGCTTGCTCACTGCCCTGTCGTGCGCCAACATACGCTGCCGACCCCGCCGCCCATTGCGTGCGGGGCGCCGCCGATGCTGCCTGTCGATCTGCACCGACCGCTTCGCCGAGACGGCGCACGCCACGGCGCCCAGTGGGGTGCACTCGTCGTGGTGCTGGCGCTCGCTTCCCCCTCCTGCAAGCGCATCGCCGAAGATCGCGCCCGCAGCGCGGCCGCCCGCCAGGCCGTCTCGGCCATCGAGTCCTATTCCGCGGCGTCCCTCGCCGCCAACGAGGCCCACCGCGCCGTCGTCGTCGAGTTCGCCGCTGCCAACCGCTCGACGAACCTGGCGGACTACCGCCGGTCGTTGCGGGAGCGCGTCTTGCCGGCGATGGATGGGTTCGTGCAGCGCCTGCGCGCAATGCCGGCAGCGACGCCGGACCTGGCCACGGTGCACGCGCGCTTGGTCACGGCCTACGACAAGGCGCGGCGCGACATCGCCACCTTCGAGGCCGAGTTGATGAGCCCGGCGGACCTGCCGCGCTTCGACCGCATTCGCACCGACCTGCAGGAAGCCGTCAAAGCCTACCAGCAGGGCCTGCGCACCTATTATGCCAGCCACGACCGCCAACTGGCGTCGGACCGTGCCGCTGGGGCCGACGCCACGCCGGTGCCGGTGCCGGCGACTGCGACGCCAACCGCGCCGACGCCGGTGGGGCCGACTTCGCACTCCGCACCCGCAACCGCCACATGACGCCACCGGCAACGGCAGGGACCTGGGTGGCCCTGTGGCGCACCGCCCGCCCGCATCAGTGGGTCAAGAACGCCTTTGTGGCCGTGCCCCTCGTCTTCGCCGGGCCGGAGTTGCACGCGACCGGCCGGCTCGACACAACCGTGGCCCTGCGTACTTTGGCTGCGGTCGTCGCATTCTGTTTTGCGTCCAGTGCGGTGTACGGCTTGAACGATCTGGCTGACGCAACCGCCGACCGCCAGCATGCCGTCAAGCGATTGCGCCCGATCGCGGCCGGCACGTTGCCTGTCGCGATGGCCCGGCGCGGGGTCGGCGCCGCGCTGGTGCTCGCCGCGTTGCTCGGGGTGCCGGCCGGGCCGGCGTTCCTCGGTTGGCTCGGCGTCTACTTCACCGTCAATCTCGCGTACTCGGGCGGCCTCAAACGGATTGCATGGGTCGATGCGGGCATGGTCGCCTCCGGCTTCCTGCTGCGCGTCGTCGCCGGTGGCGAGGCGGCGGGCGTGCACCTGTCCTTCTGGCTGATCGCGTGCACGGGGCTCTTGGCACTGTACCTCGCGTTGGGCAAGCGCAAGCATGAACTGCTGACGTCCACCGACAACCACCGCGCAGCGCTGGCCACCTACCGCACCGGCCACCTCAACCAGGCGCTGGGCCTCCTGGCAGCCATCACGGTGCTCACGTATCTCGGCTATACGCTGGACGAAACGACCGTGGACCGCTTCCACACCCGGTTGCTGCCGTGGACCGTGCCGTTCGCCGTCTTCGGCCTGTGGCAGTACGCGATGCTCCTCGAAGATGTGGACACGGCGCACAGTCCGACCGAACGGATGCTGCGCAGCGTGCCGTTCCTGGCGAACCTTGCCGCCTGGGGCGTCGCGGTGGTCGCGATCCTGTACAGCCAACTGGGCGGTGGGCGATGAGGGTTGCGCGGAGCGCTCTCGCGTGGATTGCGGTTGCCGTCTGTGGCTGCTCCGGGGCGTCCGCCGTGAGCGAAGTCGCCCGCGCCGACCCGCAGGCCGTGCGCCATGCCCTGGAAGCCGCACTCCGGCGCCTCGACGCAAACGACCCGCTGCGGCTGCGCTACAACCCGGCACCGTGCGATTGTCCGCCGTTTGAATTGCTCACCGAGGAGGGCTGGGTGCGCGCCGAGTTGAGCGGCGACGCCGACCGCCTCGCCGTGTGGACGGCCCACGTGGCGCACCTGGCGGGGAGCGGACCCTTGCGCTCCGAAGTGCGCGGCAAGGTCGAACGGGAGCTTCTGCGCACGGTGCAGGGCGCCTATGCCGTTCGCATCGACGTCAAGGAGCCGCTGACCCCGCCACTGCCCGCGCCTCCTGCTGAAGCGCCGCCCGCCGATGAGCCAGCGCCGTCCGGCGATGAGCCCGCGCAGCCCGGCGAGCCAGCGCCACCGGCTGACACCAAGCCCGGCGCTGCACCGATGCCCTGAGGACGGGATGGAATCTTGACGGCGCACTGCGCGTTGCCATGCTCGGGCTGGTTCGCGGAGGCTCCATGGCGCTCGGCAGGTTCGCTCGCACATCCTTTAGACTGGCGCTCGCGGCGACGTGCGGCTTGCTGACTGCGACCACGGCCCACGCCAAGCCGGCCCAGCCGAAGCCCGAAGCCCACGAGTGGAAGGTCTCGCTGCACGACAAGCCGGTCGGCACGGAGACGCTGCGCATCCAGCGCGGCGCCCAGGGCCTGTACTATTCGACCCAAGCCAGCTTGCAAGACAAGGTCCAGAAGGTCTGGCGCAGCTTCGCCCAGCGCGCCCACCTGCCGCTGTCGCTGCGGGGCGAAGTGACGCAGTACGACCGCTGGATCGACGTCACGGGGGCGACGAGTTCGACCAAGCTGTTCCAGTTCCAGGGCCAGTGGCGCGTGGCGACCCAGGACGCGGCCGAGGACGGCAAGAAGCCCAAGCCGCGCGTACAAGACATCAAGCTGACGCCGCCGTTCGTGGTGCTCGACGAGCGTGTGCAGGCACTCATTGCGCTGGGCGCCGATCACATGGCCAAGGCAGGCGTGGCCGAGTTCGATTTCGTGCGCGTGGACCTCGCGATCACGGGCCGGATGACGCTGCGCACGGAGCATCTGCTCGATCAGGCCGGCACGAAATGGTCGCGCCAGGTGCTCGAGGGCGGCAGCATGAAGTTGGAGGTCCTGCGCGATGCCCACGGGCAGGCGGTCGATGTGCGCGGGGTCGATGGCTGGCGCGCGGTGCATGGCAAGCTGCCAGGGCCGAAGGGGGCGCTGGAAGTGACGACGGCGCCCATCGTGGCGGTGCCGGTCGAGCCGGCGGGTTCAGCGACGCCCACTGCAAAGTAGCGCCGCGTCTGCTCATCACGCCAGACGCCGGTCGCCCGATCGCGGGGAAGCATCAGTCGCCAAACCGCGCCCGCGCCTCATCCTTCCACTCGTCGGGCCAGTAATAGAACCCCTGGCACGCAATCGAGAAGAAGCACGTCTTGCACGGCTCTTCGTGGCGCCGCCGCGACTGCAGGTAGTCGAACAGGTTCACGTCGTCCATCGTGACGAACACCATGTGGCGTTCCAGCTTGCCGATGTCGCTGAGCCCGTACTCCTCGTAGCCGGGGATGTAGCACATCGGCAGGTTGATGACCTGGAACTTGATGCGGTCGCCAAACTGGTCAATCAGCTGCATCACGAGCGGCGCGACCTCGGCCGGGTCGGGCTGGCACTCCGCGGACGCCCGCCCGAAGGGAGTCAGGAACTGCACGTTGCACAGCTTCACGCCCAGCCGCACCAGCAGTTCGCCATACTCAAGCAGCACCGGACTGTTGACCTTGGTCAGCGTGACGTTGACCCCAAACGCGATGCCGGCCGCGTCGCACAACGGCCGCGCGTTCTGGATGCCGAGCACCGTCTGGCGAAACGCACCCTTGGCCTGCACGTTCTCTTCGTGCACCGCCTCGTTGGGCCCATGCAGGCTGACGAGCAGGCTGGTGATGCCCGAACGTACGATCTTCTCTGCGTTCTTCGGCACCGCCATCATGCGGCCATTCGTCGTCAGGTTGATCTGTTGGAAGCCGAGGTCCTTCGCCCCCGCAATCAGCTTGAGCAGGTCCGGATTCGTGGTCGGCTCGCCGCCGTCGAAGTCGCAGAGATCGAAGCCCTGGTCGCGGCGGTCCTTCAGGAAGCCGAGTTGGCGTTCGAGGTCGCCTTTCCACGGGCTGCGGTTGCCGGTCGCGCAGAACACGCACTGGTTGTTGCACACGTAGGTCGTGTTCATGATGACCTTGCGCGGCTTGCTCACGTCGACCTTCGTCTCCAGCACGCGCTTGGCGGCCCACAGTTCGTTGGCGGTCCAGTCCTTGCCTTGCAGCACGGGCTTGCCCTGGAAAAGCGGCCCGATATCGCGGTCCTCGCGCGTGGTCCACAGCTGGCGCTCAGTCACCTCGGCGTGCAGCTTCGTGCCGAGGATGGGCGTGGCGAACTGCACCAGCGGCCGCGCACCGTAGCGCTCGAACAGGTCCCACGCGGCATTCAGCGTGGCGAGGATCTCGGCACGCGTCTCGTCGGGCTGGCCGATCATCCAATGGACGACGAGCGGCAGGCCATGGGCAGCGCACCAGCCGGCCACGCGCTCGGTGGCAGCCAGGTCGAAGCGCTTGCCGATCAGGTCATTGGCCACGCGCTCCGTGGCACTCTCGGCCGACACGCTCAACACCGCGCAGCGCTGCGCCAACCGGTGGACTTGGGCTTGCGTCAACCGATCGGCCCGCATGCCGTTGGGGAAATCCAGCCGCAGGTCGAGTTTCTCGGCCACGGCCAGCACCGCCTCGAAGTGGGCCTGGTTCACGTTGGCGAGTTCGTCGAGCACGACCAACCGCCGCACGCCGTAGGTGTCGCGCAGCAAGGTGAAGTGGCGTTCGAGGTACGCCGCGCCGTGCATCCGGTACGACTTGCTGTCGAGGCCGTCCTGGCGCCACGGGTTGGCGGTGCAGAACGAGCAGCCGTAGACGCAGCCGCGCGCGGTCTTGACGGCGGCGATCGGCGGCGTGAGGTCGAACATCTCGCGCTTGAAGTCGCCTTGGGCGGTGCGCTGCAAGAAGCGCTGGAAGGCGGCAAAATCGATGAGGTCGTAGGCCGGCAGCGGCAGTTCGTCGAGGTCGAGGGCCTGGGGCGGCGCCTTGGCGATGCGCGACATCGGCGTGCGACCGGCCACGAGGTCGTCGACGATCGCGGCGAGCGAGCCCTCCGGTTCGTAGCGCTGGCCCCACGCGATGCCGAGCTCATCGAGTGCGTTCTCGTCCCATGCGATCGAGTGCATGCCGCCCACGTCGCAGTCGGCCAGCACGACGGGCACCTGGGGCCAACGCGCCTGCAAGCTCGCGGCCAGCCGCTTGAGTTCGGCAGCCGCCGGGCGCGCGCGCAGCCACGGACTGTGGCCGATCACCACGACGTCGGGCCGTTGCGCGGGCAGGCGGCCGAGCAGGGTCGCAAGCGGCACGCCCAGGCGCACGAAACGGCCCGCCTCGCGCGTGGCGTTTGAACTGGGCAGGCAGCAGGCATCGAGCACTTCGACGCTGTGGCCGCGGGCGCGCAGGTCGGCGGCGGCCTGCCACAAGCCGAGGTTGGCGAAGTACGGGTAGTCGATCCAGTCGGCGTGGAGCAGCAAGGGCGGCTGGACAAGAAGGGCGCGCGCCACGGCGGCTCCGATCGGCCGGCGGCGAGGGGGACGCGACCGGACCGGATCGGTGCGAATTGTAGCCGACGTGGCGGGCCAGGGGCAAGGGCGATCGCGGGGCTAGGCGCGCCCCAGCAGCAACAACCGGGCGTCCGCCACCGATGCCAGCCGCCGCCCACCCGCCGCCGCCAGCGCGACAACCTGCTCGACCAGTTCGTACGAGCCCTTGGCCAGGACGCCCTTCGCCACGAAAAGATTGTCCTCCAGCCCGACACGCACGTGCCCGCCGTGCCGGATGGCGTGGGCGGCAAGCGGCATCTCCCAGCGACCGATGCCCGCCACGCTCCAGGTCGAACCGGCCGGCAGCAGGCTGCGGATGAAATCCAGGTGCTGGACCGTGCCGCCCATGCCGCCCGGCATCCCGAGCACGAAATTGAAGTGCGCGGGCAGATCGAGCAAGCCGTCCTTGGCCAACCGCAGGGCTGCATCGACCATGCCGGTATCGAAGCATTCCACCTCGGGCTTGACGGCGAATTCGCGCAGGCGGGCGGCGATCGCGCGCACGTCCGGCGGCCGGTTCACGAACACTTCGTCGCCGAAGTTCACGCTGCCGGTCGTCAGCGTCGCCATGTCTGGGCGCAGGCGCACGGCGTCAGCGCGCTCGGCAACGCTCATGCCGACCGCGCCACCGGTCGAGAACTGCACGAGCATCGGACAGCGCGCCCTGATGCGCTCCATCGTCTCGGCAAACAGGTCCGCACGCTGGCTCGGGCGGCCGTCGGGCTCGCGCACGTGCAGGTGGACCATCGTCGCGCCGGCCTCCCAGCAGCGCACCGCCTCGTCGGCCAGTTCCGTCGGCGTGTAGGGAATGTGCGGCGTCTGATCGCGAAACACCTCGGCGCCGCAGATGGCCGCCGTGATCATGAGGGGCGCAGGCGGCATCGCGGGCTCGGACATGTGCGGTTCCTTCACGCTGGGCGGCGCTGTTTGGCGGCCGGCACCACGCACGTGCCGACCGCGCGGCACACCACGACCGGCTCGCGCACCACGTCGGCGGCAGAGTCCGAGACGTCGGGCCGCGGCACGATGACCTTGCGCGCCTCGAAGCGCAGCTTGCGGCTGGTGCGGCCGACGTCGATGATTTCGCCCTCGACCTCGATGAAGTCGCCGGCATGGACCGGGGCGAGAAACTCGACGGACTCGTACGCGCGGAACAACCCCTCGTCGCCGTCGTGGCGCACGAGCAGTTCGGTGGCCACGTCGCCAAACAGGCCCAACATGCGGGCGCCATCGACGAGGCCGCCGCCATAATGGGCATCGTGGCTCGACATGCGCAGGCGGATCACGGTTTTCATGCGCGCGGCGTAGCATGGTCGGGCCGGCGGCGGCAAGGACCTGGCTGTGCCCAGGATTGGTGCCGTGGTCGCCGAGCCGCCGCTGTGCGACGCTGGCGGTCGGGAGGTCCCATGGGTGCGCGACTCGTCCGGTTGGCTCACGCGGTTTCGATGGCCGGCACGGTCCTGTGGGGTGCGGCGTGCGCAGACTCGATGACCGGCACGGTCCTCCCGGTTCCGCTCGTGGCGACGGGGGGCGACACGGCAGACACCGACGCGGCGAAGGCGGCGGCGGACGGCCAGCACGATGGCGATGCGAGCGGTGCACAGAGCCTCGACGGCACCGGCTCGGCCGCCGACGGCAGCACAGAGGTCGTCGCCGCGCCGCAACCGCCGCGCATCTGCCGGCCCGCCACGGCCTGGCAGCCGGGCACGAAGGCGTTCACCGACGTCACCGAGGCGGTCGGCATCGGCACCGCGGAGCCGACCGCGACCGGCCTTGGCGTGGGCGGCATTCGCCTGTCGGCCGCAGACCTGGACGGCGATGGCTTGCCCGAACTCGTCGTGCGCCGCCATGTGCTCGGCCTGCGCGACCCGTTCGAGGCCGGCAAACGCATGACGTGGCTGCTGCACAACGACTCCAAGCCGGGCCCATGGCGCTTTTCGGACATCACGCAGTCCAGTGGCCTGCTGCAGACCCGTGACGGCAAGGATGGCCGCCCCACGCACATCGCGGTGTACGGTGACATCGACAACGACGGCGACGTCGATGTGTTCACCGGCATGAACGTGGCGTTCGACCCGAAGAACGACCCCAACAAGGTCGACGCGTCCGAGGTGATGATCAACGACGGCAAGGCCAAGTTCACGCTATCGGCGTTGCCCCAGTTCGCCAGCGCCGACCTGCGCCGTTCGCTCAACGCCGCCACTTTCGTCGACTACGACCGCGACGGCCTGCTCGACCTGTGGCTCGGCTACGGCAGTTGGGGCACGCAGGGCTTTCCCATCGCGGACCAACTCGTGCGCGGCGACGGCCAGGCCGGGTTCACGACCGTCACCGCCGACGAGGGCCTGCTGACGAAAGACTGGATCAAGCTCGTCGATGTCCAAATCGGCGCCGCCCACCGCAACACGTGGGGCACGGCGGCGTGCGACGTCAACGATGACGGCCACCCGGACCTGCTGACCACGAGCTACGGTCGCTATTTCAATGGCCTGTGGCTGGGCGGCGGCACCAAGGGGACATCCTTTCGCTTCGACGACGTGCAGATCGAGTCGGGCTGGGGCCGCGACGACGACGACGACTGGACCACGAACTGGAACGCCCAGTGCTACTGCCAGGACAATCCCGCGGCGCCGGAGTGTTCAAAGGCCCAAAAACCAAAGGTGAACTGCGCGGCGCTCAAGGCGAGTTTCGGCGGCAAGTACCGCTGGGATCATGCCAACGACCGCGAGGCGTGGCGACTGGGCGGCAACACGGGCACGGGCGTGTGCGGCGATCTCGACCGCGACGGCGACCTCGACTTCCTGGTGGTGACGATCGTCCACTCCGACGTCGGCACGTCGTCGGACCCCACGCGCATTGTGCGCAACGATGGCACGGGGGGCGGCAAGTCGGGCGGCGTCCCCACCTTCACCCACCTCAAGGACACCGCGTCCGGCCTGCAGCGCACCTGGCCCGACCCCTTGAACTGGAACGCCGGCGACATCACCGGCGCGCTTTTCGACTTCGACAACGACGGCCGCCTCGACGTGTTGGTGGCGTCGTCGGACTACCCGGGCACGCGCGCGTTCCTGTTCCGCCAGTTGCCGAGCGGCATGTTCAGCGAGGTTCCGACCCAGGACGGCATCGACTTCCGGCACAGCCAAGGTGCCGCTATTGCCGATTTCGACGCGGACGGTGACCTCGACGTGGCGCTGGGTCACAGCCTGGCGCGCTGTTCGTCGTCGCCCAAGGAGTGCCAGAAGACCGAGCAGATCCATGTCTTTCGCAATGACTTGGGCGCCCAGGGCAACTGGCTCCAACTCGACCTGCGCGGTGGCAAGGGCGCGAACCGCAGCGCGATCGGCGCCCGCGTCCAGATCACGGCGGGCGGGGTCACGCAGACTGCCGAGGTGGGCGGCGGGCACGGTCACTACGGACAGCAGAATGATCTGCTCCAGCATTTCGGTCTGGGCGCGGCGTGCGACATCGACAAGGTCACCGTGCGCTGGCCCGACGCGGCGGCGACGACCCAGACGTGGGCCGGCGTGCGCGCGAACTACCGAGTGCGGCTGCGTCAAGGCGACGCGGCGCCGGAGTATGTGGGGATCGCGCAATAGGGTGAGAAACCACAGTCTGCGGTGGATCGGGCCGTTGAAACCGCGCGCCGCCCGGCGTACAACCCGCGCCCCTTGCACGGACCGCGGCCCGCCATGAGCTACCGTTTCACCCTAATCCCCGGCGACGGCATCGGCCCCGAGGTGAGCGCCGCCACGATGCGCGCGATCGCCGCGACGGGCGTCCGCATCGACTGGGAGGAAGTGGCTGCCGGCGCGGGCGCCCTGGCCAGCCACGGCACGACGCTGCCGGACGCGACGCTGAAGTCCGTGGAGCGCAACCGCGTCGGCCTCAAGGGTCCGATCGCGACGCCGGTCGGCAAGGGCTTCACGTCGGTCAATGTCGCCCTGCGCAAGGAACTCGACCTCTACGTCAGCCTGCGCCCGGTCAAGTCGGTGCCCGGCGTGCACACGCGCCACGACGGGGTCGATCTCGTCATCTTTCGCGAAAACACCGAGGGCCTCTACTGCGGCCGCGAGCACTCGCCGGCACCGGGCGTCGTCGAGACCCTGCGCATCCTGACGGACCGGGCCAGCGAGCGCATCGTGCGCTGGGCCTGCCAGTACGCGCGCGCCGAGGGGCGCCGCCGCCTGACGTGTGTGCACAAGGCGACGATCATGAAGAAGTCGGACGGCCTGTTCCTCGCGGCGTTCCGGCGCATCGAGGACGAGTGGCCGTTCCTGACGTTCGACGACGAACTCGTCGACGACACCTCGCGTGGCCTCGTGCTGGCGCCCAAGACTTACGATCTGCTGGTGATGGAGAACCTCTACGGCGACGTGCTGTCCGATCTGTGCGCCGGCCTCGTCGGCGGGCTCGGTGTCGTGCCTGGCGCCAACATCGGCGACCGTTGCGCGGTGTTCGAGGCGGTCCACGGCTCGGCACCCGACATCGCGGGGCGCGGGCTGGCGAACCCGACCGCGCTCATGCTGTCGGGCGTGTTGCTGCTGCGCCACATCGGCGAGAAGGTGGCGGCGCAGCGTCTGGAGTCGGCCGTGTTCGACGTGCTCAGCGCCGGCATCGTGCGCACGGGCGACCTGGGCGGCACGGCGACCACGCGCGAATTCACCGACGCCGTCTGTGTACGGGCAGGGGCATGATGGGCGGCACCTCCCGATCCGTGGTTCTTGTGCATGGCGGGCCGGTCAGCGACGCGCTGGGCGAGGCGGTCAAGCGCTGCATGACGGTGCTCGGAGTCGCGATCGACTGGCTCGACGTCGATGCGGGTACGCGAGCCGTGCAGGCCGGCGAGCGCGCGATGCCCGAACACGTCGTCGCCGCGATCCGGTCGGCCGGCGTGGCACTCAAGCCGCTGTTGCGCACCCCGCTCGGCAACGGCTACGGTTCGCCAAACGTGCAGTTACGCAAGGATCTAGGGGTGTTTGCCGGAGTTCGCCCGCTGCGGCCGCTGCGGGGCCTGCGCACGCCGTACGCCGGCTTCGACATCGTGCTGGTGCGCGAGATGACCGAAGGAACGTACTCCGGCATTGAGCACGACATCATCCCTGGCGTGGTCGAGACGATCAAGGTGACGACGGCCGCCAAGTGCGAGCGGGTGGTCGAATTCGCTTTCGATTGGGCGGAACGCCATGGCCGTCGTCAGGTGTGTGTGGTGCACAAGGCGAACATCATGAAGCTGTCGGACGGGATGTTCGTGCGCATCGGCCAGGAAGTGGCGGCGCGGCACCCGACGATCGGCTTTCGCGACATCATCGTCGACAACTGCGCCATGCAACTCGTGGCGCGGCCGGAGCAGTTCGACGTGCTGGTGGCGGATTCGATGTTCGGCGACATCCTCGGCGACATCGGGGCCGGCCTGATCGGGTCGCCGCTGGCAGTGCCGAGCATCAACGTCGCGCCGGACGCCACGGTGTTCGAGGGCACGTGGCATGTACCCGCCGAGACCGGGCAGGGCCCGGAGGTGACGGCCAACCCGCTCGCGCTGCTGGTGCCGGCCACGGAAATGCTGGTCTTTCTCGGCGAACGGGTGGCGGCGGATCGGCTGCGGGCCGCCATCGAACAGGTGCTGGTGGATGGTGCGGTGCGAACGCCGGACCTGGGCGGCCGTGCCTCGACATTTGCGATGACCGCAGCCATCATCGCGGCGCTGGAGCGAGGTGCCACGATGGCGCCCGTGCCGGTCTGAACGACCACCCCTCTCGGCCTGTACCCCCGGCCTCTACCCCGGCCTCTACCCCGGCCCCGGCCATCCTCGGAAACTGGTCGGGCCCAGCCGCCCCGCCAGCGCGACGCTGCAAAGGAGTTCTGCAACCATGGCCTATATCATCACGAGCCTGTGCGTCGACTGCAAAGACACCGCTTGCGCCGACGTCTGCCCGGTGGAGTGCATCTACGAGTACAAGGGCAGCGACAAGGACAAGTACCCAAACCAGTTGTACATCCATCCGGACGAGTGCATCGACTGCACGAACTGCGAGCCGGCGTGCCCGTGGAAGGCGATCTACGAAGAAGACGAGACGCCTGACCTGTTCAAGCAGTGCATCGAAAACAACCGGCAGATCATGGAGGACATCGGCGACTTCGAGGTGGCGAAGGTCGTCAAGGGCCACGCGCCGACCGCCGAACAGGTGCGCAACAACGACGCGAAGTGGGGCTACGACCGGTAGCGGCCCACGCGCGGACCGTTCGCAGTGCGCGCCCGGTGTGCGACGAACGCTCCGGCCGCCCGCGCCGCCGCCACCAACGGCAGACCGTCGGCCAGGCCCAGCGCAAGCGTGCTCGCAAAGCGACAGCCGGAGCCGCGCAGGTTGACGCGCCACGGTGGCCACGGCGGCAGTTCGATCCCGTCGGTGCCCGTCCAGACCCAATCGGCACCCCGGCGCTCTTGCGGGGCGTGACCGCCCTTGAGCACGGCGGGGCAGGGCAGCGCGCGCAAGGCCGCCCAGGCCGCGTCCGGGTCGTCGAGGTTCGCTGCGCCCGCGAGAAACGCGAGTTCGGGACCGTTGGGGGTGCACACCGCTGCGTGCGGCAGGATTTCGTGCAGCAGCAGCAAGCGCACGGCGGCGGGTGCCAGGCCCGGCCACAGCCAACCGCCGGAACTCGACGCCAGCACGGGATCGACGACGAGCGGCACGCCCGCCTGACGCGACCACGCCACCGCGCAGCGCGCCGCATGGGCGGACGCCAACATGCCCGACTTGGCGACGGTGCGCGCCGCGGGCACCTCGAGTCCGGCGAGCACCTCGTCCAGTTCGGCGGGCGGCGTCGGCCATGCCGCAGCGAACCCGGAAGAACCCTGGGCCGTGCGCGCCGTCAGCACCAGGCGCACGCCGGCTCGGTGGGCGTAGACTGCGTCGAGATCGGCGGCCAGGCCCGCGCCACCCGACGGGTCGAGGCCTCCGATCGCGACCAGCGTGACCCCGTCGTGCGCTTGCCGCGTGGTCGGGACTCTCGAACGGCGCGGCGAAGACGGCGGGGGCGAGGTCATGGCGCGAGGTGTGCGCCGGCCCGCGAAGTTGCGCAAGCCCCCGAACTGCGCGATCGTACTTGTGCGATGTCGCCCCCGTCACCCGCCTACGACCGCGCCCCCCGTGTCGGGTCCCCGCTGGAGCCAGTCGAGGGCTCGCTCAACGCGACCCGGACCGCCAGCGAGACGGGGCCGCCAGACGCGCAGCGCCCGGCCGCCGATCTGGCTGCACCCGACAGTCCTTCGTCACCTGGCCCTGCCAACGCAGCCGAGCGTCGGCGCCCGGCCCCCGCGCTCACACCCGCGCCCGGCTCCGGTCTGGGCGCGGAGATTTCCGAACTGGGAGCCGAACTGCGCGAGGGGGCCTCGGCTGCCATCCTGTCGTTCGCCGACGCAACGGTCGCGCCGCTTCAGGCGGGTCTTGGCAGCCGCGCCGTGTTCCTGCGCGGTGCGCTGGTCGCCCACCTCGCCAGCACGGCAGCCGCGGCATGGGCCGCCCTCGACGCGCGCCAATCGGACTGGCAGGTGTACCTGTGGGCTGGCGCGGGGGGCGTCGTGCTCGTCGGCAACTCGATGCGCTGGCCCCCGCAATCTGGCCGGCTGCGGCGCCTGGTGGCCACGTCGTTCGCGCTGTTCGTCACGCTGGTGTGGGCGGCGCTGCTGCTCGACCGGGCGGTCGCGGGCGCGTTGCCCGATGCCGTCGGCACGCCCGTGCCCGCATCCGGATTCTGGGCTCCGACCGCGTTGCTGACACTGTGCGGAGCGCTCCTCATCGTGCACTTTGGCGCATCGCTGCGCACCCTGTCGCCGCCGCCGCCGCCACAGTAGACTCAGGCCCCTGCCCGCGGGCCCCGACGCGCGGCCCTGCTGCGCCGAGTTCCGATGCTGCGCGACCTCCTCGTCCGCTACCGCCAGACCCTGCTGCTCGCGGTGGCGCTGCTGCTGCCGGTCGCGTCGATGTACTTCCACGGCAAGACGCGGACGGAGACGAGCGTCGTCGAGCGCAACCTGCTTGCCGTGACCGCCCCCCTGACACGGGTCGCGCACGCGACCGTCGACGGGGCGCGCGGCCTCGCCAACGACTACGTGTTGCTCGTAGACGTGTCGCAGCGCAACGAAGAACTGCAGCGCGAGAACCGCATCCTGCTCGGCGAGGCGCTCAAGTCGCGGGCACTCACAGAGGAACTGCAGCGCGTCAAGCAGTTGTGTGGTTTTCGCGCCACTCGCCAAGGGCTTGCGACCGTCCCCGCGCGCGTGATCGGCCGCGACGTGTCGCAGTTCTTCCAGGTCGTGCGCGTCCGCATCGACACAGCCGGCGCGGCCGGGTTGGTGGAGGGCCAAGCCGTCATCACGCATGATGGCGTCGTCGGGCGCATCGAGAAGCTGGCCGACGTGTGGGCCGACGTCATGCTCGTCAGCGACGCGCGCTCGCAGGTTCACGCAACGATCCCCGGCAAGGGCGTGGTGGGCTCGGTGCGCGGCAAGGGGCGCCGCAACGAGTTTGCGGTGCAGTTCGTCTACCTCGAGAGCACGGACCGCCATGAGCCGATCCGCGCCGGCGACGCGGTGCTGACGACGGGGCACGACCACGTGTTTCCCGCAGGCCTCGAAATCGGCCACATCGGCGACGGCGCGGCCGTCCACAACGGTCCGTGGCACGAATTCGTGTTGGCGCCGGCCGTCAGCTACGCCACGCTCGAAGAAGTGCTTGTTGTGACTCAGGACCGGGGCCCGGACACCGCGCCGCTGCCCAGCGACATGCCGCGGCCGCGCCGCGCAGTCGATCCCGCCAACACGCCGGACGCGCCGCCGTAGGAGACTTTCGAGATGCGCGAGATCGTCTGGACTCTGGTCGCCTTCGCGCTGCAGGCCGCGGTTTCGCCGCTGCTGGGCCGGCTGGAGTCCCAGTTTTTCGCCCCCGACATCGCGCTGTTGACGGCCCTGTACGTGGGCAGCCGGTCGTCGTTGTTGCGCGGCGTGGCGTGCGGGTTCGCAGTCGGCTTGTTCAAGGACGGTCTGGCGCTCGCGGCGCCGATCGGCGTGTACACCGAAATCACCGTGCTCGCGGTGTTGGCCGGCCGCGTCCTCGAGAAGCGCGTCGATTTGCGCAGCGCCGTGCCGCTGATGGCGACGGCGGCAGGTGTGACGCTGGCGGCAACGGCACTTTTCCTGCTGCTCGAAGCGGTGTTCCACCGTGCCTTCGACGCCTACCTCGACGTCGTGCAGATGGCGCTGCCGCTCGCGCTCGTGACGATGCTGGTCGCCCCCCTGTATTTTGCGCTGCTGGACCGCCTGTCGCGGCCCATCGAAGGCCACGCGCGTCCGACGCTGCTCGGCCGAGGTCGCTGATCGATGGCGCTCACCCTCGGACCCTCTCACGATGCGCAGCGCCACCGGGCCCAGAACCGGTTGGCGTTCGCCGTGGTGGCCGTCGGCGTGCTGGCGCTCGCGGCGCGCTTGTTGGCGGTGCAGTGGTTGGGCGGGGAGCGGTACGAGCGGTACGCCGCGATCGAGCGGGTTTCCAAGATCACGGCGCAAGCCCCGCGCGGCCTCATCAAGGCCTCAGATGGCACCGTGTTGGCGCGCAACATCGAGAGCCATCGCCTGGAAGTCCTGACGAATCGCGTAGTTCCTGAACGTATTCCGGCGCTTGTGCGCGACTTGCGCGGGCTGCTCGATTTTGCCGACGCCGAGGCCGAGCAGTTGGTCGCCGACCTGTCGAAACCGGTCGATCCGCGCAAACGCCGACCGCTCGCGGTGCGGCGCGATCTGGTCTCGACGCACTGCCCTTACGATTCGAGCCCACTGGAACTCATCCCGCCGGCGCCCTATGGCTTCTGCGCCACGTGCGGCCGCGGCTTCGAACCGCTGCCCGAGCGGCACGTCTGCCCCTTCGACCAGCGCCGCCTGCTGCCGCAAGACGGTGGCGGCTTCCGCTGTTCCACGTGCGAGCGCGAGTTCTGCGCGGGCCACGCGTGCCCCTACGATCGCCGCGCGCTGCGCCAGGGCCGCCACAACCTGCGCTGTCCGCTGTGCCGGCGCACGTTCAACGACGAGGTGGCGGTGCTGCGCGCCCACCTGCACCGCATCCCTGAGGCCCGCGTCGTCGCCGAAATCCAACGCGAGTATCCGCTGCGGTTTCTCGCCAGCCACCTGCTCGGCTACATGGGTTACGCGCAACCGGCCGACTTGCGCGCGCTGACCCCGTGGGGGCCGCAACTGCTGGGGCCGGGCGACCGCGTCGGCCGTTCCGGGCTCGAGCGGACCTTCGACTGGACGCTGCGCGGCGTCGATGGCGAACAACTGGTGGTGCGCTCCGACGGGCGCGAGCACGACGCCAAGGGCTACGACGAACTCGTGGGCGCGGCCCGGCCCCAGCCGATCGTCGCGGGCGCGAGCGTGCGCCTGACGCTCGACCTCGCCCTGCAGCGCGCGGCCAAGGTCGCGCTCAAGGATGTCCACGCGGGCGCTGCTGTCGCCATCGACGCCCGCAGCGGGGCGGTGCTGGCCCTGTACTCGAAGCCGTCGTTCGACCCGAACACGATGTCAGGCAAGCGCACGCCGCAGGGCAAGGTGCCCGACGACCTCGTCGCGTGGGCGCCGCTCATCCACCGCGCGGTCCACCCGTTTCCGCCCGCGTCCGTCTACAAGGTCGTGGCCGCCGTCGCCGCGCTCGAAGAGGGCCTCGTCGGAGCGCGCACGACGTTCCACTGCCCGGGCCATTACGAATTCGGCGGTCGGCGCTTCCATTGCCACGATCGGCGCGGCCACGGCGACGTCAGCATCGTGCACGCCCTGCGCGCCTCGTGCGACGTCTACTTCTACCACCTCGGCGAGTTGCTCGGCATCGACCGGCTCGAACGGTACGCGCGCCTGCTTGGGTTCGGGGCGCCGACCGGCGTGGAGTTCCCCGAGCGGGTGGGCCGCGTGCCGTCGCGGCGCTGGTACCTGGATCACGTCCGCGGCGGCTACCTGCCCGGCTTTGCGCTGTCGACGGCGGTGGGCCAGAAGGACGTCACGGCGACGCCCCTGCAGGCTGCGCGCGTCTACGCTGGGCTCGCGCGGCGCGGCGCATTGCCACAGTTGACGGTCGTTGCGGGTTGGGAGGGGCCCGACGGCCCGCTGCACGATGCGCCGCGCCCGGCGCCGTTCGCGCTGCCGCTGCGCCAACAGACGCTCGACCTCGTGCGCGAAGGCCTGCGCGCCGTGGTGCAGGACGAAGGTGGCACCGCGCGCGCCGCCCGCAGCGAACTCGTGGGCGTCGCAGGCAAGACGGGTACGGCGCAGGCAGCCCAACGTCCACGCCGCGAACTGACCGAGCGGCTGCGCGACGACCCGGGCGCCCTGCACCGCCTGGCCACCTGGATGCAGAGCGATCATGCGTGGTTCGTCGGCTACGCGCCCGCCGAAGACCCGGACATCGTGGTCGTCGTCCTCGTGGAGCACGGCGGTTCGGGAGGCCATGTCGCCGCACCCATCGCGCGCCAGATTCTCGACGCCTGGTTCAAGCGCCACGCGGCGACGACCGAAGTGCCCGTGCCAGTGCCGGTCCCACGCGCGCGGTCCGATGCCGCGCCAACTGACCCAGGAGCCGACCCGCGGGACCCGGGCGAGGGGGAAGCCCCGCGCGACGATGCGCTGGCCCCGAGCGTGCCAGCACCCGACGACGACGCGGCAGCCCCCGAGTTGCCCGGCGAGCCCGTGCCGCCGCCCGCCGACGCGACACCCGCCTCCCACCCGTCCTTGGGTGCCGGGTCGTCCCCTGGCACCGGCTCATCCCGTGGCCCCGACTCGTCCCGTGGCCCAGGCGGCGCGCCGTGACGTGGCTGACCCGCCTGCGCCGCCCATCAACTGCGGTGGGCATTGCCTGCCTGTTGGCGCTCTGCGCGATTGCCGTCGAGAATCTCGCCTTCACCGATTCCGTGCTCGGCACGACCTATCACCGCACCCAAACGATCTGGCTCGTGTTGGGGCTGCTCAGCGGCGGCATCCTGGCGACGCTCGACACGGCCTTCGTGCGCCGGCTCGCACTCACGCTCTACCTCGGCCTGACGATCCTGCTGGTCGCCGTGCTGTTCGTGGGCCGCGAAATCAACTTCAGCCGGCGCTGGATCGAGTTGGGGCCTGTCAACCTGCAGCCTTCGGAGTTCATGAAGCTGGCCGTCGTGCTCGTGCTGGCCGACTGGTTCGACCGTCGGCGCTTTCGGGGTCCGCTCAGCGGCCGCGATCTGGTGTGGCCGCTTGCCGTCATGGCCGTGCCCGTGGTTCTCATCAACCGCCAGCCCGACCTCGGCACGTCGCTGTGCGTGGCGCTGATCGCCGTCACGCTGATTGCGTACCACGGCGTGGAGCGTCGGTTGCTCGTCGTCTGCGCAGTTGTCGTCGCCATCGCTGCCCCGCTGGCGTGGGGAACCGGCGTGATCCGCGACTACCAGAAAGGGCGCGCCGAAGCGTGGACAAGGATGGTCCTCGACGACGAGCCGATCGTGCAGCGCCGCACGGCCGAGGCGAGCCAGGCCGAAATCGCCATCTGGGCCGTCGGGTCCGGCCGTCTGCTGGGGCGCAGCGACGCATCAGCGCGGGCTTCGGTGCTGCGCCACCTGCCGTTTGTGCACACCGATTTCGCGCTCGCCGCGTTTGCCGAGCGCTACGGGTTCGTGGGTTGCCTGCTGATTTTCGGCCTGTATGCCGGTGTGGTCGGCTGGGCCCTGCGCCTGGCCGATCGGGCGGAGCAGACGTATGACGCGCTGGTGGCCGTCGGCGTGGCAGGCCTCGTGTTCTGGCAGTTTTTCATCAATGCCGGCATGGTGATCGGTCTGCTGCCTGTGGTCGGCCTCACCTTGCCGCTCGTGAGCTATGGTGGGTCGAGCGCACTCACGGTCCTGTTGAGCTGTGGGCTGCTCGTCAACCTCGCGCTGCGGCGTGCTGCGCGGGGTTCGGCTTGAGTCCCATGCAGCGCAATGCGATGCGTGTTGCGTCGGCCGCCGCCGCCGTGGCCGTTGTCGCGGTGGCCGTGTGCGCGGCGTGGACGGGTGCCGCATGGCGCGCGGGCTACGTGCTCGACGATGGCATCGTGATCCAGGGCAACCCGGTAGTCGCGTGGCCACCCGACCTTGCGCGCATCGCGGCCGCGCGCTGGTTTCCGGACCCCGACGAGTTCGGCTACGTCGTGTTGTCGCGCCCGCTCGCGACCCTGTCGTATTCGCTCGAATTGCCGCTCGGACTGGGCACCGCCCGCGGGCGCCACCTCGTCAACCTCGGACTCTACGTGGCCTGCTGTGCCGCGCTCGGCGCGCTTCTGTACGCTCTGCTGCAGCGTAAACACCCGCGCCGGGCGCCGTGGCTGGCCGCGCTGGGAGGGCTGGGATTCGCCGCTTTGCCGGTGCACACCGAAGTCGTGCTCGGCGTGGCGAATCGCCCGGAATTGTTGGCGGCGCTGGCCCTGATCGCGGCAACCGGCGCCCTGCTCGGCATCGCGCGGGGTCGCAGCGGGGTCGCCCCGTGGCTTGCGTTCGGGTTGGCGTGGGCCGCCGCCCTGCTGTCGAAAGAGTCCGCACTCGGCGCGCTCGGCGCCTGGGCGGCGTGGGCGTTTGCCGCGCGCGGCGATCGCCGGGTGTGGCGGGCACTCGGTCTGGCGACGGTCGTCGCGGCGGCCTGGTGGGCGTTTCGGCGCGCGACGTTCGGAGCCGTGCTGCAGTCCTTCATTCCCACGACCGACAACCCGCTGGTCGCGCTGCCGACCGCGGCCCGTGTGGGCTACGGGGTGCGCCAGTTCGGGGTCGCGGCATGGCAGGCCCTTGGGCCCCCGGACGACGTGTGGCTGGGCCACGCGCACCGACTCGCGCCCGACCACACCTGGCAGCCGATGCGGGAAACGGCTTGGGCCGACCCGTGGCTCGCAGCCGGTCTGGTACTGGCGATGGCATTCACTTGGGCCGGCGTTCGCCTGGCCTGGCAGGCGCGACGAGCAGCGCCCGCGTCCGACGGCACTCCCGTGGCCAGCGCGGTCGTGCTCGGCCTCGCGCTGGCGGCGTGCACGTGGTTGCCCGTTTCGAATTGGCTGTTCCCATCGACCACCTTTTTCGCGGATCGCCTGCTGTTCTTGCCAACACTTGGCATGGCGATTGCGTTGGTGGCCGCGTTGGCGGGCGCGCCGATTCCGACGGAGCGGGCAACGCGGACCCTTCTTGGGCTCGGCGCAGCCTTCGCCACCACCTACCTGCTCGCGTGCCTGCGCCTCGACGCGTCGTATGCGGACCAGTGGACATCGCCCGCCAAGCTCTACGCCCACCGCGCTGCAACACCCCTGCTGCGCCAGAATCTCGCCCTCGTGCGGGCTGAGCAGGGCGATCTGGCCGGCGCCGCTGCGGCCCTGGGCTGTCCGGACGCGCCAGGCTGCGGGTCCCCGCGCGCACTGACCCAGGACCTCGAACTCCACACGCAACGCGACCAGTGCGATGCGCACCGACCTGGCGGCCCCCTGTGGCGCCTGGCGCGCCGGCTGACGCCCGCCACGAAACCGTCGCTGGCGGCGATCGACTACGGCTTTCGCTGCCGCCAGTTCGCCGAGGTGTGGGCCGTCGTCCGCCACCTGCCAGCGCGCCGGGTGAGCGAACCGTGGCCGCGCCGGGTGCTCGCCCTGGCGGCGGCCGCCGGTGACCCGGCAGGCGGTGCGGCGTGGGTGCGCCCGCACCACCCCGATGCGCTCAGTGACCCGGCGTGGGCCGCCGCAGCCGTGTTCGGCCTCGAAACCGGAGGCCACGCGCTGCGGGCGGTCGCAGTGCTGGCCGAACTGCAGCGGCGCCATCCCAGCATCCAGGGCCTCGACCGCGCCGCCGCAGACCTCAGCGCGCGCCACCGCTTCGATGCCGACGCCGGTCCCCTTTACGCCGCCGTGCGCGCTGCCTTCCCCGCCATCGAACTGCCCGCGCCGCCCACGATCGCCCCCTGAGTTGGAGTATGCCATGGAAATCCGCGACCCTGTCCACGGCCCCATCGCCGTCAGTCCGGTCGAAGAGCGAGTCATCGACACGCCGTGGTTCCAGCGTCTGCGCGGCATCAAGCAGCTCGGCTTCTCGGAGCTGACGTTTCCCGGCGCCACCCACACGCGCCTGCTCCACAGCATCGGCGCCATGCACCTGAGCGGAGTTGCCTTCGACGCCGTGTTTCGCGACGCACCGTGGCTGCCTGCAACGGAGCGCGCGCGCCTGCGCCAGACGGTGCGGTTGGCGATGCTGTGCCACGACCTCGGCCATCCGCCGTTGTCGCACACGTCGGAGGTGTTGCTGCCGACGCTTGGCGTGCTCGCCGTGCCCGGCCTGCCGGTCGCGGCCCCCGCAGCGCGCGCCGGCCACGAGCACATGACCTTGAAGCTCCTGCTCGACTCCGGGCTGACCGACGTGATCCGCACCGCGTGTGCGCCCTTGGGCATCGACGCGGGCCACGTCGCCTCTCTGCTTGACGACGACTGCCCGATCGACGCGGGCACGTTTGCCGTCGCGGGTCGCCAACTGCGCGGGCTGCTCGCCGCGCTCGTGTCGTCGGAGCTCGACTGCGATCGGATGGATTACCTGTTGCGCGACTCCCACTTTACCGGCGTGAGCTACGGCAAGTTCGACGCCGACTGGCTCATTTCGCACCTCGGCCACGTCGATGGCGGCGACGGCACGTTGCACCTGTGTCTCGACGACCGTGCCGTATTCTCGTTCGACGACTTCCTGCTGTCGCGCCACCACATGTTCCTGATGGTATATTTTCATCGAAAATCGGTATGTTACGACCACATGTTGCGCGCATTCTACGCGGACTGGCCCGACCTGTGCCGCGCCACGCCCGACCCCGACGCCTGGCTGCGACTCGACGACGCCAAGGTCTGGCTGGCCCTACGCGACCACGCCGACCGCTCCGACTGGGCGCGCCGCATCGTGGCGCGTCGCCCGCTGCGCCTGGTGGCCGAAGCGACGGCCGCCGGCGCGCGGGATCCGGTCGAGGGCCTCGCTGACCAACTGCGCCACGAGGGCGTGCCCCACCTGCACGTGACGAGCCGCGGGGCGCTGTCGAAGTACCGGCCCGGCGACCAAGCCCGCGCGATCTTCGTGCGGCGCCGCCCCGCGCTCGGTCGGCCGACGATCCTGCCGATTGCCGAAGCCACGCGCCTGTACGAGCGCTACGCCGACACGACCGTGCTCGAAAGGGTGTATGTCGCCGAAGAACACCTGGCGCGCGTGGCCCCATGGCTTGAAGCCCTGCGCGGTGGGTAAGCGGACGCGAGCCCAAATCAACGCAACGAGGCCACGCGAACCCTGCCCAAAACGACGAAAGCCCCCGTGGCAGCGCCCTTGCGGACGAGTCATGGAGGCCTTCGGGTGGCGTGTGAGCGAGAGGAAGCCAGCGCGCAGCCTCTCCAAGGTCTTTGCCGTTGCAGGTCGTGTCCGATTCGGCTCCCGTTCCGTAAGCGCTGACTGCGACGGCCGAGGCCATCGCGGGCTGCGCTCAATGTTCCGTCAAGCGATGAAGCCTGGCGGGGAACTGTCCCGAACCGGAGCGTCGGCTGTGGTTGGCGTGGCATTCGATGACATGGGGCGCTGCGTATGGGCATATCGGGTTGCCCATCCCCCTGCGGCGTTCGGCTGTGCATTCTCCGGTCGTGCGACCTTGCGGTCATCCGGCCTTTCGATCGGGCAGCCTGCCCTTGGGGTGTTCCGCTCTTCGTCCTGCACTCGCCGCGACCTTTCGGACGTGCGGCGCGTGCGCCATCCTGCCTTCGACTCCACCTTGCCGAGCATCGTCCCGTCGCGGTCACCGCGAGTGGTTCACCATTGCTGGTGCGACCCGCTCGTCTGCCCGCCGTTGCCGACGCGCGTACCTGCTCGGTTCGTTGCCAAACGCGAGCGAGGCGGTGTCCCTTCCTGAGGTTCTGCTCCCGTGGCGCTTGGGCACACCGGGCTTGTCCTCCGCGCCTCCCAAGGCGTGGAGCCAGTCGCGTTCGGGCAAAGCGGCCGAAGCCGTCCTGCCGTCCTTGCTCAGGGGCCGAAGCTCCGTCACAAGATGCGCGACAACCGATGCGCTGTCCGGGCTTGTTCCATCCCGGCGGCGCCCATGGGGATTCGCCCTCCAGAGGTCCTTTCCGCATCCAGCCGGTCGCCTTGCAGCGGGGCCAGCCCTTCTTTCTCTTGCTCTGCGGTGGCGCGGGTACGGGTGCGCGGGTTCCGTTGCAGCCGCCGTTGCCGGCGTCCGTCGTTTCCCCTCGCCGTCATTCTGAATTCTCGTCCGGCCGCTGTTGCCAGCGCCCAGACTTTCCTTCAGAACAACCCCTCACCTTGGCACCGGTGCACCTTTCGGCGCGCGGAGATTCAAGGGTTTTAGCACGATGCGGTTGCGCAGTTCGCGGCAGGCTTCCGCCCGCTTGACGAGTTGCGCCCCTCTCCTGGGCTTCGACCCGACGCCGTCGAAGGCGGCGTGGGCCGGTTTCCCTCCAGGGTTTGACAACGGCGGCCTTGAGCCGGATTTCGCCGTCTTCTCCCCTCTCGCTCTTGCCGTGCCGCGCGGGCCGGAGCTGGAGCCTCAGGGTGTCGATCGGTCGCCGCTGCAGCAGTCTCTCCCGCGTTCGCACGCCGACGTTGCCGCCGGGCCCTCGCGCAGGTTCGAACCGCTTCGCCCTCCTGGGCTTTTTTCCCGAACTGCCGAGCGGGGTGACCGCGCGACGTTCGGGGCGCTGGTGGACGTTTCGCCGTCCACGCAAGAAGGAGAATGCACCCACCGCATCGATTGTTGCAAGCCTGTCACAAAGCATTCGAGTTGACACTCCATTATTTCAGGGAGTTGCAGCGGAGGGCAAAACACCTGAAAAACAGTTGCGGCCCGCGTCGATCAGGATGTCCTCGCGATGAAAGCGAGAATTTCGCGAATCGGCCAGAAAACCGGAATGCCTACCTGCGCGTCTTTTGCGTGCGCTTGACCGGTGCGAGGTCCACTGCTACCTCCAAGCCGTGCTGCCCAGCGCACGGATCCGCTTCATGCCCCTTGCCGCCTTGCCCCGCCGTGCCCTTGCTCCCGCGCGCCGGTCTGCGGGCTTTCTCCTGGCGATCGAACGGGTTGCAATCATCCTGTTGGCCACCATCGGCCCGTCGTCCGCGCTCGCCCAGGGCCCCGCGCCGCCCACGCCGGTTCCCGCCCCGGCTGCCGGCACCGATGAAGCCGGGCTCTACGTCATCATCGAAGCGGCGCAGCGCCCCCTCGACGCGATGCTCGTGCTGCCGGTGCAGTGCGCCTTGCCGCGGGCGTCCTGCGACACGCTCGACCAGGTGCTGGCCAACGACACGCGGCTCTCGGGCGTGGTGCGCTTGCTGAAAGGGACGTCGGCCCAGGCCGGCCAGATCGGCAAGACGCCGTGGCCCACGTATACGGTGCGGCCGGCAGCGGCGCAGTCGATGGGCGCAACGTACGTGCTGGCGGCGCAGGCGCGTCCGTCGAAGCAGGCCGGGCTCATCGAATTGATCGCGGTGGCGTTTGACGCGCGCGACGGCAAGCCGTTGGACTTGCTGGAGTACGCCCACCAGGTCGGGCCGGGCACGGGCCTGCGCTCGATGGCCCACCGCGTGCTCAATGCCGTCCACGGCACCTTGACCGGCGTCGAGGGCAGCTTCGACACCGTGATCTATTACGCTGCGGCCGCGCCCGCCCTGCAGTGTAGCCGCGCGATCTGGGCGATGGACGCCGACGGCTTCAACCGGCGCGTACTGGTGGCCGACGGCGGCTTGAAGAACGGCATCCACATGTTTCCGATGCAGCTGGTCGATGGTGGCCTGGCGTACATGTCGTTCCGCTCCGAGATGCCTTCGCTCTACAAGATGGAGGCGGCGCAACTCAACGCGCTCATCGACCTCGTGCCGGCCCTGCCGAAGGGGGCGCGCATGATGAAGGCCGGCGAGACCGCGACGACCGGGTCCGACTTCACAGGGCCGCCGGTGCCGTTTGCGAAGGGTTCTATCGATATGCAGTTCCGCGGGTGCGCCCAGAACGGCCGCGGCGACTTCGTGGCGACGGTCAACGACGGTGACCAGGCCGACATCTGGGCGGTCGACGGGACCGGCTACCCGCACCGCAACCTGACGAACACCGAAAACGACGACCTCGGGCCGACGTTTTCGCCCGACGGCACGCACATCGCATTCGTGTCGGACCGGACGGGCACGCCGCAGGTGTTCGTGATGGACTGGGACGGCCAGAACGCGCGCCGGTTGACCTTTGCCGGCCCTTACAATACTGACCCAGACTGGGGCCCGGACGGGCGCATCGCCTACTCCGGCATGCGCGGCGATGCGCTCGATGTGCTGACCGTCGACCTCGCCGGCAAGATGCAGCGCCTGACGCCGGGCCAGGGCCGCCGCTCGCTGGAGCCGTCTTGGGCGCCCGATGGCAAGCGGCTGGTGTACTGCTCGAACGAGGACGGCACGCGCAAGCTGCGCCTGTGGATCGCCAGCCATGACGGTGCGGTGCGCGAGCCGCTCGACGTGCCGCTCGGCGACTACTTCACACCGTCGTGGCAGCGCATGCAGGGGCAGCAGGCGCGGCGCTGGGCCCGCAAGGTGGCGCCGCAGGGCCCGTGAATCGGGAGATTCCCAAGCACTCCGCAGCACATTGCTGGCTGGCTGCGTGCGTGGACTGCGCCGCAGGGGCTGGCGTACACTCACCCCGCTCCTTGGGGCCGCGTCGGCATGAAGATCTGTACCACCTGCCGCCGCACGTATGCCGAGGACACGCATTTCTGTCTCGAAGATGGCGCTCCGTTGCTCGGCCTTGAAGGGCAGGCCGACTTGCAGACGGTCGTGGGGCCGGTGCCGTCCGCCGTCGACGCGCCCAGTTCGCGGCCACCACCCCTGCCCGGTCGGCGGGCAGGCGGACGCGGGGCGGCGCACGCCTCGGACGAATTGCCGCACACCGCCGGGACGGTCGCCTATGGTCGACTGCCCGACGAGTTTCGGGCGCCGACGCCGGGTGGGGCGCGGTTGGCTCCCGGGCAGGTGGTAGCGCGAGCGCTGGCGGCGGCCCCGGACCCCGCTGAAGCGGCGACATTCGTGGCAAGCGAGGAAGCGGCCGACGAAGAGGAGGGCCACAGCGCCTACGTCGGCAAGCTCATCGACGACCGCTATCTGATCGTGGGCCTGATCGGTCGCGGCGGCATGGGCGTCGTGTATCGCTGCGAGCAGATCCACCTACGCAAGTCGATGGCGATCAAGCTCTTGCATGAGAGCCTCGTCACGAAGAAGCAACTCATCAGCCGGTTCACCCGCGAGGCGCGCGCGATCTCGCGACTGTCGAGTCCGCACACAGTCATGGTGTACGACTTCGGGCGCTGGGGTGAGCTGTTCTACCTCGTGATGGAACTGCTTGAAGGCGACGCGCTTGACGTGGTGATCGAGCGCGACGGTCCGATGCCGGCGGCCCGCGCGGTGCATGTCGTGCTGCAGATGTGTGACTCGCTCAAGGAGGCGCACGCGCACGGCATCATCCACCGCGATCTCAAGCCCGAGAACGTGATGCTGGTGCGGGCTGCCGCGCACGCCGACTACGTGAAGATCCTCGACTTCGGACTCGCCAAGGTCGAGGGCGTCGAGGACCCCTACACGATCCACTCGCAGCGCGACATTTTCGGTACGCCGTTCTACATGAGTCCGGAACAGATTCGGGCCGGCGAGGTCGATCACCGGGCGGACTTGTACGCCGTCGGCGCGCTGCTGTTCCGCATGCTCACGGGCCAGCACGTGTTCGCGGAGCGTTCCACGTTCGACATCTTGAAGGCCCACTTGTCGCGGCCACCGCCGACGATGGCCGAAGCGGCGCCAGAGCGGCGGGTGCCGCCCGCGCTCGAGGCGATCGTAGCGCGCTGCCTCGAAAAGGATCCGACGCGGCGGTTCGCGGGCATGGCGGAACTGGCCACGGCGCTCGAACACGCGCGGTCGAGTGGTTTTGCCGATGCGGGTCTGGCGCCCCTGCCCGTCGCGACATTGCACCTGCCCGACGACCTGTTCCCGCCGAGCGCGGGGGCGCACCCGGCCACTGCGGCAGGCGATTCCAGCCCGGTGGACGCGCGCGCTGCTCCGGCGGCCGCCGGGCCGGCTGCGGTCTCCGGCACTGCGGCGACCACCAGTGCGGCGGGTGCGGGTCTCGTTGCGTCGGCCATCGCTGCGGCTGCCGTTGGCGCAGGGGCCCCCGTCGGTCCGCGGACTCCGTCGAAGCGCCTGGCGCCAGAATCGGAGGCTGTGGTCTCCGACGACGTGTTGCAGGCGCGCGCCGCCCGCTCGCGTTGGCTGCGCTCGGCGGGCTTCGTCGGCACCCTCGGCGTGCTGCTGGGCGGTGCGGCCCTGGGCCTGTGGGCCTGGACGGAAGGAGCAGCAGGCAACGAAAGCGAACCAAACGACACGGCGCGCGAGGCCAATCCGCTCAGTGCCACCGGTGCGGCGCGCGGCGTGATTGGCCGGCGCCGCTCGCCCCAAGCGGCCGATCAGGATTGCTACCGCCTGCCCGCCCATTCCGAGGGCGACGTGATGACGCTGCACCTGCGCGGCGTGCCCAACATGGACCTGCAGGTGGCGCTGGCGGGCAGCGACGGCGAGGCGCGCTCGACGTGGTCGCACCGCGGCCGCGGCCACGGCGAAGAGTTGCGGCACGTCGAGTTGCGCGGGCCCCTCGAAGCCGTCTGCGTCACCGAGTTCCTCGCGCAAGGCACCGTCGCCGGCGAAAGTTTGTCAGACGAGTACCAGTTGGAAGTGACGGTCGCGGCGCCGGCGGCGGCGACCGAGCGCGAGCCCAACGACGGCGGCCGCGGCAACGACATGGCGCCCGACACCGAGCTGCGCGGCACGCTCGACGGGCCCGGGGACCGCGAGGTCGTGGCGCTCCAAGGTGCGGTCGAGAGCCGCATCGTGCGGTTGGAACTCGACGTCGCGGCCGGCGTGCCCCAGGCGGGCGCACGGCTGTCGCTGGTCGATGCGTCTGGTCGGGTGCTCGCGGCGCTGCGGCTGCGGGCAGGCGACCGCACGGGCACGCTTGCATTTGCGACGGCCCCGCGCCAACTGCCCGACCGTCTCGTGCTCGAGCGACTGGCTGCCCGCGACGGTGGCCTCGTGCCGCAAGAAGCGGTCGATTGGACGCTGCGCTACAGCCAGCAGGACCTCGCCGACCAACCGGAGAGCGAGCCGAACAACACGGCGGAGTCGGCAGGCGCCATGGTCCTCGGCGCATGGCACACCGGGCACGCGGGCGACGCGGCCGGTGTGGACTGGCTGCGCATCGATGGTGGCGACCCGGCGATGCAGCGCATCCGCATCGAAGCGCTCGCGCCGCATGGCAACGGCATCGGACTGCTCGTGCGCGACATGGGGTCGCAAGTCGATTTGCGCCAGGTCCAACTCGGCGGCGGCCAGCCGCAGGAGCTGGACCTGCTCGTCACGGGCACCGGCGAAGGCTTCCTGCTGCGCGTGCAGCAGCTCGACGGCAGCACGCGGCGGCGCATCGAGCCGCGCTACCAACTGCGGGCGCGGTTCGCATCAGACGACGACGGGCGGTCGCGCGGGATGTAATACCAAATCCCTTGAATTCGGCTCGGTGCTCACTCGCCGCGTTCGTCGCGAGTCCTCGATCCGATTCGGCGGGCTTTGGTATGGCGGCGATGCCGTGCTAGACGCCCAGCGCGAGTCGACGGGCAAACTTCTCGTCGTGCCCCACTTCGCGAATCTTCTGTGAGGCGCCGGCCACATCGTACTGCACCCGCACGTGCGACACGTCCTTCGTATCGGAATCGAATACGACGAAGCACGCATCGGGATTGCGATCGCGCGGTTGACCGACCGAACCCACGTTGACGAGGTAGCGGCAGCCGGACTTGTAGGCATAGTGCCCGCTGATGTCCTTGACCTTCTTGCCGTTGTACTCGTACGTCGTCGTCAGGTGGCTGTGCCCGATGAAGTTGTGGGCGAACAGACCGACCTTCATGCGCGTGAGTGCCTCGGCTTCTTCGTTGCGTACCACGTAGTAGAACGACGACGGCATGATCGGCGCGGCGTGGTACAGGCCGAGGTCGAGTTCTGGCCGCTGGTGCGTGTACGGCAGCGAGTACAGCCACAAGAAGTTCTCTTCGGTCAGCACCGACCGCGACCAATACAGCACCTTCTTGGCCGACTCGTAGTAGTAGTCCGCGTCCATCACGCCGACCGTCGCCGCGTCGTGATTGCCCATCAACACGACCGAGCAGCGCTCACGCAACAGGTCGCAGCATTCGTTCGGGTTGCCGCCGTAGCCGACCACGTCGCCGAGGCAGACGATCTCATCGACGCCCTCGGCATCGCAGCGGTCGAACACGCGCGTGAGCGCCTGGATGTTGGCGTGGATGTCGCTGAGGATGGCGATGCGCATGGCGGGCTCCTGCTGGCTGAAGTCCACCTTATGCCTGCGAGCGCGGCGCGGCAAGCGAATCGCGCCGACAACGTCTGGGCTTGCGGTTCGGGCGGTCGAGGCGCATTGACGGGGCGCGGTCGCCCGTGCCACGTTCGGCGCGCCCGCACGCTGGAGGCCGACGATGAGCGATTTTACACCGACCGGCAGGCTCGCTCAATGGGATGGCGCCGCGCCCGACCTGCGCGCGTGGTCCGACGCCGAACTGCTCGAGGGGCTCGCCCAGGTCGGGGTCACCACCGATCGCGTGCGCTTCGGACTCGATGCGTGCGCCGCCGAAGCGCAGGCGGAACTCGAAGAAGCGTGGTTGACCACCGTGCCGGCCGCGGTGAGTTCAGATGAAAACCTGTCCAGTTTCGTGTGGATGTCGGTCCAGGAGCTGTGGGAGCGCTGGGAGGTGCCCGCCTGGCCACGCGACCGCCTGTCGCGCATGTTTGCGTACCTCGTCGACAACGACGTCGCGATCGACTGGGCCGACCGCTTCCACGCGCCGACCGCCAACGCCGTGATGGACGCGCTCGAGGCCTACCTCTACCGCCCCGACACCGGGCTGCCGGCGTTCGAACGCATGGTCGAGGAACTGGGCATGCCGCGCCAGGCGTGGCCGTCAAAGATGCTCGACGCGATGGCCGAGTGGAGCGAGATCGGCAACCTGACGCTGGCTCAGCGCGGCGGCGAGTTCCTGGCTCGGATGCTGGGCTCCGGCAATGGGCTGGCTTTTCTGGCCACCGCGCTAATCTCGGCGCGCATGATGGACCGGGCCCAGGCCGCCGCCCTCGAAGTCCCGCTCGATGCGCCGATTGACAAGGGCTTCGACGAGACGGTCGGCTACCTGTGCCTGTCCGCAGGCGATGCCATGCTCGGCGACCACTGGATCAAGAAGGCCGACAAGGCGTCGGGGCTGCGCAAGTCGGAGATGACGGCGGCGGCCGAAGCCGTGCGGCAGTTCCTGACCGAGCGCAACGGCGACGATTCCGTGGCGGTGCCCGAAGCCGTGCGCAAGGCCGCCAAGGCGGGCGCGTCGCAGGCCGCGTACTACGCGATCATGGCGTTTGCCGGGTCGGGCACGCCGGGCGGCATGTAGAGGGTGTGGACAAAATGACGCCGGTTGGGTCGCCAGGTTCGCGGCTGGGGCCGACTCACGGCGACGCGAACGCCATCGACTTGTTTTTGCACGCATCCTAGCTTTGGCGCTCTGCCGGGGCGCCCTGCCGGGCTTGGCGTTGGCGGGCGTCGTCTTCGTCGAGCGTCGGCGCTGCGCATTCCGCCACGATGCCGCGCACCACCACGCTGGCCGCCGCCATGCCGAACACGGAGGTCACGAATACGGCGGAGCCTTCGATCTGCGCACGGTGGGCGCACAAGTCGACCTCGAACTCGTCCGCCGGGCAGATGCACTGAAAGCCCGCCGGTCCGTCCCAACTCGGCGCGATCGGATGGCGGCGCGACTCCAGCGAATACACCACGGTGACCCCCGTCTTGGGCGAAGGCCCGCGCAGCCGCCCGGCCGGCCAGCCGTGGCGCTGGCGCAAGCGCTTGCGCAGGGAACGCGCGAACGGGTCGGTGTTCGACTCAGCCAGGTCGCCAATGCGCACCAACGTGGGGTCGAGTTTGCCGGCCGCGCCCATCGACGACACCACCGGCACGCCCAGCAACCGGCACCGATCGAGCAGCAGGGCCTTGCTTTCGCGGTGGTCGATCGCGTCGATGACCCAATCAGGCGCGGCCGCTGCCGGCAACAGATCGGCTGCGTTGCGGGCTCCGAAGAAATCGCGCACCGCCTCGATGCGCGCCTGCGGATTCACCAGCCGCAGCCGGGCCGCCAGCAGGTCCGCCTTGGGCGCGCCGACCGTGCCGTGCAGGGCCTGCAACTGGCGGTTCACGTTGGTCGCGCACACCACATCGAAATCGACCAGCGTGATGCGGCCGATCCCACTGCGCGCGAGCCCTTCGGCCGCAAACCCTCCAACGCCGCCAAGGCCGAAGACCATCACATGGGCGCGCTGCAGGCGGTCGAAGCCCTCTTCGCGCACCAGGCGCACCAACCGATCAAAGCGGCGCTGGGCCGACCGCGAACGCGGCGTGGGCACGCTAGCCGGAACCACAGCGGGCGCGGCCAGGGGAGGCACCAGGGCATCGAGAACGGAAGTCATGGTTGCGTTCTCCCGACATCTGCGATTCGAAACAAGGCCTTGCCAGTTGCCGTAGCGCGCTCCAGCAGCGCCTCTACTCTCTCGCCCCGCCACCGGGCGATGCGGGCGGCCAACTCCTCCAGCGCGGCGAGCGCGGCAGGATACGCGAGGTCCAGAAAAGGCCAATCTGTTTCGACGAGCAACCGGTCGGCACGGACGGTGCGGGCCACGGCCGCCCGGCGGGCTTCGTCTTCGCGCGGCTCAAGCGCCAGCGAGATGCACAAGCCGAGGCGCTCGTACGCTCCGACGAGGTCCGCCGGACCCGAATAGCGGTGCACGACGCCCCCGTGGGGCACGCCCACGGCCGCCAACTCCTGCAGCGCGTGCCCGTGCCAGCCCACGACATGGAGCACGACCGGCAGGCCGACCGCGCGCGCCAGTTCGAGCCCGCGCCGAAGCCCACGGCGCTGTTCAGCCGGCCCCGCCAGTTGCTTGCGGGTGCGGTCGAGGCCGATTTCGCCCACGGCCCGCACGTCGGACTCCCGGCAGTCGGCGGCGAGCGCGGTCCAGGCGGCTTCCTGTTCGGCAGGATCCGGGTGTTCCACCAGCCACCACGGGTGCAGCCCCGCCGCCCGGCCGACACCCGCAACGTCGCGACACACGGCACGCTGTGTCGCCGTCCGCTCAGGTCCATAGCCTGCCGCCAACGCGCCCGGCCACCCTGCGGCGCGCAGGCGGAGCAACTCAGCCACCAGAGCGGCAGTGTCGCCGCCGGGGTCGTCAAAGTGGGCATGGCTGTCGAAGGCGAACATGGGCGGAGACCCTGAACTGGCGAGCGCGTGGTGTGCCAGTTACTCGGTCAGCAGCCGCAGCCGTACTTGTCCGGGCAGCAGTCGCCAAACGTGTCGCAGGCCGCGTCGCACCAGCACCCGCCCGCGCCCTGATCGGCACACGTGCCCTTGCAACTGTTTGCCTTGTCGTGGCCGCACGGGGCGCAGCCGGACTTCAGGTAGTCGCTGCAGCAGTCCCCGATCTTCAAGCACAGGGCGTCGCACCAGCAGGCGCCGAGGCCCTGGCCGCCGCACTTGCCGAGACACGTGCCGGAGGGAGGCACCTTGCACTCGCCGCCGGTCGCCGTCGCCGCGCACAGGGTGCCTGGCCCGCAGGTCTTGACGGTCGTCCACATCGACCAGACGACAGCGCCATTGCAGGCATTCTTGCCGTCGCAACTCGCCGTGCCGGTGCGGCTCTGCAACGCGGTGCTGGCACATTGCCACTGGGTCGTGGCAGCCCCGCACGCCGTTCCGGCCGACTTGGGATACGTCTTGGCCACGTCGCAACACTCGCCGCTCGTGCACCCGCACTGTGCGGCGAAGCCCTTGCAGCAGTCCTTCGACGCCGTGCACGCCGCGTCGCACCAACACGTACCGTCCTTGGCCTGGCCGCCGCAGGCCCCGTCGCAGGTGCCGGTCGGACCCACGGCGACGCACGCGGGCAACTGGCCCGAGCCGGTCGCCGTGCACACGGTGTTCGCCGCACACGACTTGACCGTCGTCCAAGCGCCAACCGCAGCCGTCGTGGGCGAGCACGCGTCTGGACCGGTCCCGGTGCAGCCCGGCGTCGTCACGCGCTGCATCACCTTGGCACCTTCGCACTTGTATTCGGTCGCGAGCACGGCATCGCCGCACGCAGTCTTGGCAGGTTTGACGGTTTGTGTCGCCACGTTGCAGCAGGTGCCCGCCGTGCAGCAGCCCGGGTTGTCCGTGACCGTGCATACGTGTTGGGCGACGTTGCACGCTGCAGTCTTGCACGCGCCCGGGGCGTCGCAGTCTGCGTCCGACAGGCAGCAGCCCGGCTTTGGCGCGCCGGCGCACGCTTTTGTCGCGCTGCACGCATCGTCGTAGGTGCACGCTTCGCCGTCGTCGCAGAAGGCGCCCGGGTCGGCGGACCACTGCGTCGGGGACTTCGCCGGCACGCACAAGGCACACTCGTTCGTCGCTGCGGAGTCTCCTGCCACGTAGCACGCACCCGCGATGAGGCAGGAGCCGGGCTTGACCGCCAGCCCGCACGCGCCGACGGCCGGGTCGCAAGTCGCCTGCTGGCACGGGAGCGAGGCCGGGCAGGTCTTCGCAACGATCGTGCACGTGCCCGTCGCCACCGTGCACGAATCGGTCGTGCACTTGTTACCGTCGTCACAGTCTACAGCCTTCGTGCAGCAGCCGGCCTTCTTCTTGAGCCCGCACACGCCGGTCGCCACATCGCAGTTCGGCAAGTCGCAGGTGCCGGGCGCCGGGCACGCGCTGTCGGCAGTGCAGCACGCGGGCTTGGGGGTCCATGCCGTCGTCGAGGCCTTCGACTTGCACACTGCGCACGGCTTGGCGGGCTGGGCCGCGCCATCATTCCAGCACGCCCCATCGATCAGGCACGACCCTGCTTGCAGCGCGTGCGCACAGGCGCCGCTGCCGGCGGTGCATGAATCCGTGGTGCAATCCGTCCCGTCGTCGCAGACCTTGGCCTTGCCCACGCAGAGGCCCGCCGTGCATTTGTCGCTGACGCTGCAAGCGTTATCATCATCGCAAGCGCCACCTGCGGGCTTGGCGTGCACGACGCAGCAGCCCGTCTCGCACGCGACCTCGTCGCACGGTCCCGGGGCCGCGCCGCAGTCGGAGTCTGCCGTGCACGCCTGGAGGTCGCAGGTCGGCACCGCGTCCGCGTCGGGATTGGCGCCGGCGTAGGAGTCCATGCCGGAGTCGGTCGGCGCTCCCGCTTCGCCGTCGCCTGCGCCTACCTTGGTGTCGGGGCCGCGCGAACCGTCGAGCGCGCTGGGCACCGTGACGTCTCCCTTGACGCCTTCTGCCGCGTCGGCTCCCGGCGGCGAGCCCTCCTGGCCGGGGTCCGCGCCGAAGTCTCCGCGCGCTCCACTTCCCGCGCCGGCATCGATCACCTTCTGCTGCCCAGCGTCTGCCTTCGGGGCGCGGAACGGCGAGCCATCGGTGGCGCCAACGTCAGTCGCAAAACGCGCGATGCGCACCTCGGCACCCGAAGGCGCAACGGGACCGGCGTCGAGCCCATAGCTGCTGCACCCGGCCACGAAGGCCAAGGCGGCGAGCGCCCGTGTAGCGGCAGCGACTGCTGTACGCGATGGCTCCATCCGTCGCCCCGAACCCGGCCCTGCTCCCCACAGGACGTGAGACGATACCGGATCGCAAGGTCGCATGGCTACAGAATTCTCCGTCGCAGGCCCGCTGGACGCTCGGATCGGGATACGCGAGCCCCGCCCTTGACAATCTTGTGCCTGGCGCTGACTATTTTACCCCTTTTCGGCTCCCGGAGGGCCTGCTCGACCATGCGCGATTTTACCTTCACGAGCGAGTCCGTCACCGCCGGGCATCCCGACAAGATCGCGGACCAGGTCTCCGACGCCATCTTGGACGCCATCTTGGAGCAGGACCCCGAGGCACGCGTCGCCTGCGAGACGTTGGTCACGACCGGCCTCGCGCTCATCGCCGGCGAGATCACAACGACCGGCTACGTCGACATGCCGGGCGTGGTGCGCCGCACGATCAAGGACATCGGCTACGACGACCCGCGCGATCGTTTCGATGGCGACACGTGCGCGGTGCTGACAAGCATCGGCAAGCAGTCGCCTGACATCAGCGTCGGCGTCACGGCGCTCGGCACCCACGAACAGGGCGCGGGCGACCAAGGCCTGATGTTCGGATATGCCTGTGATCATACAGACGAACTGATGCCGTTGCCCATCACGCTCGCCCACCGCCTGACGCGCCGCCTGGAAGATCAGATGCGCAGTGGTGCCTTGCCGTGGCTGCGGCCCGACGGCAAGAGCCAGGTTTCCGTGCGCTACGAAGACGGTCGGCCCGTCGCAATCGACGCCGTCGTGGTCAGCACGATGCACCGCCCCTCGATCTCGACCGAAGATCTGCGCGCCGCGGTGCTGGCCCACATCGTCACGCCGGTGCTGCCTGGCGAACTGCTGCACGCCGGCACGAAGTATCACATCAACCCCACGGGCATGTTCGTGATCGGTGGACCGCACGGCGATTGTGGCCTGACCGGTCGCAAGATCATCGTCGACACGTACGGCGGGTGGGGTCGCCACGGCGGCGGCGCGTTCTCCGGCAAGGACCCGTCGAAGGTCGATCGGTCCGCGTGCTACTACGCCCGCTACGTCGCGAAGAACATCGTCGCAGCAGGCCTGGCGCGCGAATGCGAGGTGCAGGTTTCCTATGCAATCGGCGTCGCGCGGCCGACGAGTGTCAAGGTTGACTGCTACGGCTCGGAGACGGTCGCCCCGAAGCGGATCGAAGACGCCGTCGCCGACGTATTCGACTTCCGCCCGGCGCGGATCATCGAGCAGTTGGGCCTCAAGCGGCCAATCTATCTCAAGACGGCGGCAGGCGGTCACTTTGGCCGCGTCGATGCCGGCTTCGCCTGGGAACGCACCGACCGGGTCGACGCGCTGCGCAACGCGGTCAACCACGGCAGCGTGCGTGCGGCGGCCAGCCTGCCTTGATCGGTCGCTGTGCGAAAACAACCTTGACACGGCAGGCTGTACGTACCTAGACTGCCGCCCCCTTGCGCCACGCCCGATGCCCGGGTGCGCGCGCGGACGAACGAGGACGCTCCCATGGCACTGACCAAGCAAACCGCGAGCTTGCGCGCCCAGGACGTGCCGCACAATTGGCACGTGATCGATCTCAAGGAGGCCGTGCTCGGGCGCGCCGCCGTCAAGATCGCCGACCTGCTGCGCGGCAAGAACAAGCCGAGCTATACGCCGAACGGCATGGTGGGCGACTTCGTCGTCGTCATCAACGCGGGCGATGCGAAGCTGACCGGCAACAAGATGGAATCGAAGATGTACCGCCACCACACACAATTTGTGGGCGGCCTCAAGTCGCAACCGGCGCGCATCTACTTCCAGCGCAACAGCACCGAGGCCGTGCGCCGTGCGGTGTGGGGCATGCTGCCCAAGGGGCCGATGGGGCGCCGCCTCATCACGCACCTGAAGGTGTACGCGGGCGCGGTGCATCCGCATCAGGCCCAGAACCCCGTCCCGTTCGCGGTCTAGCCCCCACCTCCCGCCAGGAATGAACATGTCCACCACTCGCCGCGTCACCGAATCCAACGCACCCGCCAAGCGCTGGTACGCCACCGGGCGCCGCAAGGAAGCCACGGCGCGGGTCTACCTCGCCGCCGGCTCTGGCAAGATCGTCATCAATGAGCGCGTCGCGGGCGAGTTCCTGCGCCGCCCGTCGCTGGAAATGCTGCTGGCCGAGCCCTTCGAGGTGGTCGAGCGCAAGGACCTGTTCGATGTCCATGCGACCGTTGCCGGTGGTGGAATTTCGGGCCAGGCGGGAGCCATCCGCCATGGCATCGCGCGAGCCCTGACCGTGTGCGACCTCGAGATGCGCCCGGCGCTCAAGCGGGCCGGCATGCTCACGCGCGACCCACGTGCCAAGGAGCGCAAGAAGTACGGTCGCGTCGCGGCACGGGCCCGCTTCCAGTTCTCGAAGCGCTAGTACGTGGCCATTCGGCTGCGGCCGTGCGGCTGTGCCGGTTCGCTGGGTAGCTCAGGTGGTTAGAGCGAACGACTCATAATCGTTAGGTCGAGGGTTCAAGTCCCCCCCCAGCGACCCACCGGACCGGGCCTCGGGCCCGGTTCGCGTTTTTGAGTGCCGCACGCGTGCGGATCGTGGGCCTCCTTGGAGTTCGGGATGTCTGGGCGGTGTGGAACGTCCGGCCGCCGCAAGATGTCGGGGCGCCACTGGCCCGGCGAGCCCCGTTCGAGGCCGCGCAATGGTACCCGGCTCTGCCGCCACGAGGTGAGGCGCGCCCCGTCACCTTCCCCGTCGCGCCGCTCCAAGCTGACGCCCACAGGCACCTTCGGTCCCGGCCGTGCCCGCAGCCACTGCGCGACGTCGATCGCACTGCCGCGCCACAAGAGTTCGAGTCGCCCGGCCCGATCGGGCAAGCGCATGCCGGGAACCTGGATCGCAGCGAACTGCCCGAGCGGCGTGCACAGCGCTACCTCGCCTGCCGCCACCCACGGCCGCGCCGGTCGCAGCAGGGGCGCCGCCGTGCCGTTCGGCAGTAGCAGTCGGAGATCGGCCAGCGCGACCGGTGTCGGCCCGAGGTTGGCCAGTTCGACATACTCGCCGGCCCGGTCGTCGAGCAGCAGCGGCGCGGGTTGCACCTCCGTGATCCACAGCCGCGGGGTAGGCCCAGGCTGTGCGAACCCGAGCGCTGGCCCGAGCCCAATCCATACAAGCGCCGCAA
The DNA here is from genome assembly GCA_009692425.1 of Myxococcales bacterium. GTDB lineage: Bacteria > Myxococcota_A > UBA9042 > UBA9042 > UBA9042 > SHZF01. The sequence goes on from SHZF01000008.1 coordinate 68,162, forward strand.
GCACAGTGCTTCGCATCGAAGTCTCCTTTTCCGCACGGGTCGACCCGCAGGCCGCGGCGGATGTCGATGCCTACTTGCAAGATGCGTGCCAGCCATGGTGTCCTGGAATTGCTCAGATCTTTCGGTCACACCTGCCGGGTCCGTCTCGCACGCCGGTGAGACGCCGCGCGGGGGTGAGACGGCGATCGATGGACGTGACGCCCGGCTGCGGGGCGATCGCGACGCCAGACGAGACGGCGCGCGCCACCGAGGACATCGGCAAACCGTGTAAAGCAAGCCCACCCCGCGCCTTGACACCCACCCCATGCGCCCTACAATCCGCCGCGATACCGCGCGCCGTCGACCTCGCGAGAGCCTTCGCGTTGCTCGACCTGCCGCCTCTGCTTCGAGGACCCTGATGCCCCCGCGCTTCCGAACGTTGGCCCTGCACGTGCTGCTCCTGCTGGCGGCCCTGCAAGCTGCGGTCGCCGCGCCCGCCGTGGCCGCGGACGGCGACGTGGAGCGCACGATCGCGGTCCTCGAACTGCGCACGGGCGCCGATGCGAGCAGCCAGACGACGGACTACCTGCGCGAGGTCGTGGCCGCGTTCAAGGATAAAAAACCGGGCGATTTCATCCTCGTGCCGATGGACAAGCTCGCCGGCAAGCTGGGTCGCAGCCGCGATCAGGTACCCGGCGCCGTGACGGAGGACCGCAAGAAGCAACTCGCGGAAGCCAAGAAGAAGGGGATCAGCTACCTTGACAATGCCGACGCCGCCAACGCCATCAAGGCCTTGTCGGCGGCCGAGCGCGCCTATGGTTCGGCATTGGCGGCCCCCGGTGCCGACGAGACCCTGCGCAAGGATTACCTCGACGTGCTGGCGCAACTTGCCACGGCTTATGTCGTCGCCAAGGACAACGACGCGGCGGTCGAGGTGTTTCGCATCGTGATCACGACCTTTGGCCTGAAGGCGCCGGTCACGGACGACTTCTACCGGCCCGACGTCGTCGAGAAGTTCCAGAGGGTGGTCAAGGAGACGAACACGCTGCAGAAGGGCTCGCTCGACGTGTCGTCGACGCCGCTCGGCGCCCGCATCATCTTGTCGGGTGGCGATCGCGGGGCGACGCCGGGCCAGGTTGCGGACCTGATCGCGGGTACCTATGCGTTGCGGCTCCAGCACGGATCGAGCACGTCGCTGCTGCACCGGGTCAAGATCAACGGCGGACAGAACACAAAGATCAACATCGACGTGCCGTTTGAGAGCCACCTCGTGCTCGACGGGCCGAGCGTCGGCCTCACCTACGCCGACCTCGACGCGGCGAAGCTGCGGCTGGAAAACGACGCGGTGGTGTTGGGGCGCGACCTCGAAGTCAACCTCGTGGTGCTGTTGGGCGTCATCGACCAGAAGCTCGTGACGTATGTGGTCGACGTCTCGCAGGGCAAGGTCGAGCGTAGCTTCCAGGTCAAGGTGCCGCAGGTCGGCGTGTCGCCGCGCGCGATCACTCGGGCGATCGAGACGATCCTCGGCAAGGAAGGGGCTGCGGCCCCGGCCCCGGCCCCGGCGACCGACCCCTGGTACACGTACACGCCCGGTGTCGCAGCGGGCGGTGCGGGAGCCGTCGCGTTGATTGTCGGCCTCGTGTTCTCCCCGGCGATTTTCGCCATTGAAGCCAAGAACGAGGCCGAAAAAGCCAGCCTCGAATCGAACCGCACGATTGCGGGAGCCACGTTGGCCATCGGCGCGATCCTGGGCGGGGTGGCAGGCTACCTGTTCTGGAACCGGTCGAATGTGGCAACTGCGGCAGAACAAGCGGGCAGCCCTGCCCCAGTCGGGTTGCCGCCGGCAGCGTTCGGCTTCGCGCCGGTGCACTTTGGTTCGGTACCTGCGCAGACTGCCGCGTTGCCGTCCCCTTTCGCCCCCGCCCGCTGAGCCGGGCTATCGGCGCGGGCTGAGCTACTCCTTCGTGCGCGTGGTCGATGTCAACGAGGCCGTCGCCTTGCTGGAGCAGGGCCACCTCGTCGTGCATCCCACCGAGGGCGTCTACGGCATCGCGGCAGACGCCTACAGCGCCGTGGGTTTGGACCGCATCGAAGCCCTGAAGGGACGCGTGGCGGGTCGCGGCTGGGTGCTGGTGGCGTCCACCGGCGCAGGGGCGCGGGCGTGGCTGGCACCGGACCCGCTCGTGCAACTGGCCCTCGAACACCCTTGGAGTGGCCCGGTGACGGTCATCGCCCGCGCCGCCGTGGAGGCTCCCCGGCGCGTCGTCGCTGCCGACGGCTTTGCGGCCCTGCGCATCGATCGGCACCCGGTCGTGGCCTCTCTCGGCGCGCGGCTGTTGCGGCCCTGGGTCACGACCAGCCTCAACGACACGGGGCAACCTCCTTGCCACGACGTGACCGCGCTGCCGCTCCACCTCGTTCAAGCCCTGGCCGCGGTCTGCGATGGCCCTCCGCGACCGCGCGGCCGCGCATCCACCCTCATCCGCTGGGACGCGGGCCGCCTGACCGTGGTGCGTGCAGGTGACGTGACGCCCGACGAATTGCGCGCGGTCCTCGGCGAGGTGGGGTGAGCGCGCGCGGGCCTGAGTCGGCTCCGGTAGGCTCCGACGAAGCCATCGACGTCCTGTTTGACGGGCGTGTGCGCCTTATCCAATCGCGGCGCGGGTTTCGAACGTCCGTCGACTCGCTCGCGTTGGCCGTCTTCGCGTGTGGCGACGGCGGCGCTCCCCCAGCGACGGTACTCGACCTTGGAGCGGGCAGCGGCTTCCTGGCCGTGCTGGCCGGTCGCTGCTGGCCGACGGCGCGCCTGGTGCTTGTCGAACGGGACGCCGTGCTGGCCGAGCGTGCCGCACGCAACCTTGCACTCAACGGACTGGCTGCGCGCGCGACCGTACACTGCTGCGACGCGGCCGACCTCGCAGCGCTGGGAGTCACAGCCGACGTCGTGCTGTGCAACCCGCCGTTCTTCGTGCCAGGCCACACGGTCGCGCCGGCCCATCCGGAACGACGCGCGGCCCACTCGGAGTCGACGCTCTCGCTCGAAGGGTTTGCCATTGCAGCCGCAGCCGCCCTGGCTCCAGGCGGAAGCGCCGCATTCGTGTACCCGACCGACCGCGCGGACCGACTCGTCCAAGCGCTGGGGTGCGCCGGCCTCGGCGACCTCGTGGTGCACAAACTGCAACACCGGACCGGCGATGGCCATGCGGTCCGCGTACTCGTGCGCGCCGGGCCCGGCTCGCTGCAAGCAAGGGACGGCGCGGGACTGGCGATGCACCCCGCCGGCGCGCTGGACAGCGTATGGAGCGACCGCTTCGCCGCGTTTCTGCGGCGGCTGTGACGGGCAGGTGCGAGTCGTTTCCTTGCGGAGCCCGGACCCGGATGCTAGCTTGAAAACAGGAGGCTGGAACCGCTTGCGCAGGGCGCGAGGGTGGCCCGGCCAGAGCGTGCAGGGACCATGACGATGGCCTTCGACCAGTGGAGATTGAACCCGGGCACGTCCCGGTGCGTCTGATCAGGCAGAACGGTCTCGGGCGCTCGGCCCGGACCCCAAAGCCGGTCGGGCCTTTCGGGAGGGCAAGATGCTGGACGCCTTCATCATCGATCAGATTCGGCGCCGCGAAGACCGCCAGGAACGCTGGCAGCCCCGGCTGGAAATCCCGGTTCCGGGCTTGGAGCCGCTCTCACCCCCCGACGGCTGGCGGCACGACAGCAACCGGGATGCACGCGATCGGGATGCACGCGACCGGGACGGCGAAGAGTCCAACGGCGTGATCATCCTCGATATGTGAGCCTAGGGGCTCCGCGCGCCCTCTTTGCCCCTGCCTTGGGCTGAACCGCTAGCGGTCGTCCGCGCCGGCCGCGCCAGGGACCTCTCCTGCCGCCTTGGCGGATTCCACGACGTCCGGCCCATCGAGTTCCGAGCGCGCCGCGACCACCCGGTGCACGAGTCCGTACGCCTGCGCCTCCTCGGCCCCGAGCCAGAAATCCCGCTGCGTATCCGCTTCGATGCGCGCCAACGGTTGGCCCGTCTCAGCCGCCAGCAGCGCGTTGATGCGCGCCCGCGTCTTGAGGATTTCGTTCGCCGTGATCTCCAAGTCGCTGGCGGGCCCATAGACCGTCATCGGCAGCAGCGGTTGGTGGATCAGCAGGCGCGCGTTGGGCAGCGCAAGGCGGTTCTCCTTGCTGGCCCCCATGAGTACGACCGTTGCAATGCTGGCCGTCAGCCCGTTGCACACGACGCGCACCGGCGGCCGCACGAAACGCATCATGTCGTAGATCGCGAAGCCCGCGGTTACGCTGCCGCCCGGAGAGTTCACGAACATCGTGATGGGCTTGGTGGCGTCGTCGGCTTCCAGTGCGAGCAACTCGGCGACGACGCGTGCGGCGGCTTTGTCGTTCACCTCGCCGGTCAGGAACAGCGTGCGCGACTTCAACAGCTTGTCGGCGAGGCTGCCACGCACCGGGTCTTCGCGGTCACGGTCGCGTGGCGGTTGGGCGGGGGCGGCGTGCGGGGTGCGGGTGGCGTGGGTCATCGGTTGCCTCGGTGGGGGAACGAAAACGTCATGCGGCGAGTGCGGCGGTGGTCACTTCGGCCACGCGGTCGCGTTCGGTTGCGGTGAGTCCGGGGTACACGGGCAGCGCCAGGACTTCCGTGCACATCTGCGCGGTGCACGGCTGCGGACCTTGCGGCCCGCACGCGGAAAACACGGGCTGCGTGTGCAGGCCCGATGGGTAGTAGATGGCTGAGCCGATGCCGGCGCCGGTCAGCGCCTGTTGCAGGCGGTCGCGCAACGGGGTGCGCACGACGTACTGGTTCCACGCATGGCCCGGCACAACGGCGGGCAACTGCACGCGGCCAGCGCGAACCAGCGGCGCGAACGCCGCACTGTAGGCCTGCGCATGGGCCGTGCGCGCGGCCAGCCAACCGTCGAGCGCCGGCAGCAGCACTTGGAGGAATGCTGCCTGAAGCGCGTCGAGGCGAAAGTTGCCGCCCAGGTGGTCGGCCTGGTAGCGCACCGTGAAGCCGTGCTGGCGCTTCGCCCGGATCACCGCCGCGAGTTCTGCGTCGTCGGTGAGCGCGGCGCCACCGTCGCCCAGGGCGCCGAGGTTCTTGGCCGGGAAGAACGACAGCGCGCCCACCACGCCGGTGTGGCCCACGTGGCGACCGTCGGTCTGGCGCGCGCCGATCGCTTGGGCGCAGTCCTCGACGAGCACGGCGCCGCGGGCATGGCACAGGACGGCGACGTCGGCGAGCGGCTGCGGGGCACCGAACAGGTGGACGGAAAGCACGGCGCGGGTGCGCGGCGTCCAAGCAGCGTCGAACGCGACGACATCCGGCGTGAAGGCGTCGGGGGCCAGGTCGACGAACACCGGGCGCAGGCCCGCGCGCATGATCGAGGTCGCGCTCGCGATGAACGTGAAAGACGGCACGAGCACGTCGTCGCCCGCGCCGATGCGGCCCTGCTGGACCAGGGCCATCAGGGTTGCGAGCAGGCTGTCAGTGCCGCTGGCGAGGCCGATCGCGTGGTTGTGGCCGGTGTAGGCCTGGAGCGCGCGCTCGAATGCCTGCACTTCGGGGCCGAGCACGAACGTGCCGTGGTCGAGGCAGCGCTCCAGGGCGGCGTGCAGGGCCGGCCGGTGCGGGGCGAGCACGCGCGCCAGGTCGAACAACGCCACACGGGCCGCTTCGCTCATGGGGCGGCCTCGCGCAGGTCGTCGCCGTCGTGGCTCCAGCGCGCGGCGCAGCGTGCGCAAGTGGCGCTTCGCTTCGGCTCTGGACGCGCGGGCAGGGCCAACCGTTCGCCGCAACGGCACACCCAGCCCGTAGTGCGCGCCGGGTTCCCGACGACCAGCGCGTGGGCCGGCACCGGGCGCGTGACGACCGCGCCCGCACCCACGAAAGCGTACGGTCCGATCGCGTTGCCGCACACGATCGTTGCGTTGGCCCCCAAGGTCGCGCCCGTACCGACGCGGGTGGACCCGAACTCGCTGCGCCGGTTGACTCCCGCGCGCGGCCGCACGACGTTGGTGAACACGCACGACGGCCCGCAGAACACGCCATCACCGAGCTCGACCCCGTCGTAGATCGACACGTTGTTCTGTACGCGCACGCGGTCGCCCAGCAGGGCGCCGGACTGCACGAACACGTTGTGGCCGAGCACACAATCCTTGCCGATCCGGGCGCCGTCCATCACATGGACGAAATGCCACACCTTCGTGCCGGCGCCGATCTGCGCGCGCGCACCGACGATGGCCGACGGATGCACTTCCACGCCCGCGGCCGCCCACTGCAGCGGCGCAGCGGCGGCCAGGCGACCCAGTTCGACGGGCTGCCCGTGCGCCAGCAGCGAACGCTCGGCAGCAGCCAACACCGCGAGCACGCGCATCCCTTCGGCACCGTCGGCCCGCACCGGCAGGGCGGGGTGGCGCACGGCATCGAGGAAGGCCTGCATCTCGCGCCGCAATGGCTCATCGGACGCGATCGGCACGGGCTCCGGCTCGGCCTTGCGCGGCACCGGCACGCCGTCCTTCCAATCCACACCGTGGCGGTAGAGCACGAGCTTGTCGCGCGCGGCGGTGTCGTCGAACACGGCCATCGCGCGCTCGCCGATCACGACCAGGCGCTGCTCCTTGAACGGATGGAGCCACGAGACGTGGATGTGGGCTTGGACGCCCTCGGCCCATGACAGCGTCGTCAGCGTCGTGTCGGCGATGCGCGGGTGCAGGAAGCTGCCGCCCGTGCATGTCACCCGCTCCGGTGGCCCGCCCACCAGCCGCAATGCAACGGCGATGTCGTGCGGGGCAAACGACCACAGGCTGTTCTCCTCTCGACGAAACTTACCCAAATTCAATCTGTTGGAATATAGGTACAGCAGGCGCCCCAACGCGCCGCCGCGAATCAGGCTGTCGAGCGCATCGACGGCGGGGTGATGGTGCAGCAGGTGCCCGACCATCAGCACGAGGCCGCCGGCGCGGGCGCTTTCGATCAGGGGCGGACAATCCTCGACGCGCAGCGCCAAGGGCTTCTCGACGAACACGTGCTGGCCGCGGTCCAGAAAATACAGCGCGAGTTCGGCGTGCAGGGCGGCGGGCGCGGCAATCGCCACCGCACAGCCGGGTGGCACTTCGGCGGGCGTCGCACACACGCCAGCGTGCGGGTAGTCGCGGGCAGCCAGGGCGCGGGCGACCGGATCCGGGTCGCACACCATCGCGAGCGCGCCGAGCGCATCGAGGTTGCGCGCCAGATTGCGGCCCCACGGCCCGAAGCCGACAAGTGCAACGCGCGGGACGGCAGGTTCGGACAAGGCAACCTCCTCAGCGAGGCCGAGGGCGCGGCGGTGTAGCACTTTCGGGGCCTGCGTGCCAACTCTGTGGGGCGCGCAGCGACGCCCACAGGCCGCGAAAGTGGCAGCCCGGAACACTTCGGCTACGCTGGCGGTTGCGCAGAAGCGGGCGGCCGCTGCAAGACGAGGTGCAAGGGGTGGCGATCTCGCGGCGAAATCGAAACACGGTTGTGGGACGTGCCGCGCTTGGCGCCTGGGTCGCGGGGGCGCTGGTCCCGGCGCTCGCGTTCGCTTCGACACCGTGCGAAGAGGTGATCTTCGACTGCAGCCGCGACCCCGCAGTCTTCGTGGGCAAGAACCTGCGCCAATTGCGCAGCGAGCGCCGCAGCGACGCTTGGATTCGCAAGGCGTGCGCCCCCACATTCACGATGCCGACCGGCTGCGACTGGCGGCGGGCGAGCGCGCCGGCCCCGATGGCAAACCAGACGATCGAGTTGACCGCGGCCACTGTCGCAACAACGCCTGTGGCGGCGGTCGGGGCGGCGAGTGCGGCAGTCGGCCCCCGCGATCCGGGTGGTCGGCTCGGGCCTACTCCGGCACCCGTGGCCGAGGGCAATCCGCTCGACCCCCGCGCACCCTACGCCGCCGAGGTCGCCGCCGCCGCGCTGCGCTACAAGTTGCCTGTCGAACTCGTGCGTGCCGTGATGCAGGTCGAGAGCGGCAACAGCCCGATCGCGCTCAGCCACCGCGGCGCCGTGGGCCTGATGCAACTGCTGCCCGAGACGGGAAAGGCGATGGGCGTCACGGACCTCTACGACCCGGCGCAGAATGTGGCCGGCGGCGCCCGCTTCTTGCGCGTGCTCGCCAACCGGTTCCAGGGCGATCTCGTCAAGGTCCTGTCGGCCTACCATGCCGGGTCGGCGCGGGTCCAGACGCGGGAGGCGACGCCGTTTGCGGCCACGGACGACTATGTGCGCAAGGTCTTGCGACTGTACTACCAGTTGCGCGATGCAGCCGACCGGAGCCGCGCCGCGCCGCCCGCCCCATGACCCGCGCCCCGCCGCGCCCGCAACAGACTGACCACGTCGGCGGACCGTGCTAGGCTGTTCGACTGCCGTTCGTCCTGGGGGCCCGTCCGCCGCATGCCGACCTTCGCCGCTCTGCCGCCACGTGTCCGCCGCATGCCGACCTTCGCCGCTCTGCCGCCACGTGTCCGTCGCATCGTGGCGGCGCGGTTGTTGGCGTGTGCGTCCGGTTTCGACCTGGCTGTGCTGGCGGGGCTCGGACTCGCCATGCCCGCGTGCTCCGACCCGCTGGCGCTGGCTCAGCGCTGCAAGGCAGACGCCGACTGCGCGAGCGCGTTCTGCAGCGGTTCGACCACCTATGGCCACGCATTCGTGTGCGCAGAGCCCAGCGCGGATACGGACGGGGACGGGCTGGTCGAACGCGACGAACGTGCGGTAGGCACCAATCCCAAGGCCACCGACACCGATGGCGACGGTCTGCCCGACAAGGTCGAAGTCGGCGCCTCGGCCGCAAAGCCCCGCGACGGTGACAGCGACGGCAAGCCAGACGCCGTCGAGTCGGCCACTCTCGACACGGATGCCGACTGCATCGCCGACTCGCTCGATGCCGCCAACACGAAGCCTGCCGCGTCGGCCGAACTCGCCGCCGCAGCGTGCGGACTCGGCGTGTGCGCAGGCAAGGCAACGGGCGCGACGTGTGACCCCAAGACGCACATGGTCGCCTGCGAGGTCGCGGCGCCGTCGTTCGAGGCCGGCACCGAGCACAGTTGCGACGCACTCGACAACGACTGCGACGGCCAGACCGACGAGGCACTGGACGGCAAGGCGGGCCCCGCGTGTGGGGCCACGGGCGTGTGCACCGGGGCGACCGCATCGCTATGCTCGGCCGGCAAGTGGATCTGCAACCTCGGCAAGCTGCCCGGCTTCGAGCCGCAGGAAAAGACGTGCGACGGCGTCGACAACGACTGCGACGGCGTGACCGACGCGGGCGAACTGTGCACAGACGCCCAACCGTGCACGCTCGACTCGTGCGCGAGCGCCGCCGGTTGCGTCCACGAGCCGGCGCCGAAGCTGTGCAGCGACGGCAACCCGTGTACGCAGGACCTGTGCGACACGGTGCAGGGCTGCCGCTACGTGACCAAGGTCGGCTCGTGCGACGACGGCAAGGTTTGCACCCAGGGCGAGAGTTGCGTCGATGGCGCGTGCAAGGGCGGCAGTGCGGTCCTGTGTGAAGACGGCAGCCAGTGCACGATCGATCAGTGTGATCCCGTCGTGGGGTGCGTTGCCGTCGCGCTCGGCCAGGGGTCCGCGTGCGTGCCGGGAGACCCGTGCAAGCAGGCCGGCGTGTGCGACAAGGGCACATGCGTGCCCACCGTTGCCGTCAGTTGTGACGACGGCACCCCGTGCACGACGGACACGTGCGCGGCCGGCAAGGGCACATGCGTCCACGAAGCCGCCGGGGGCACCTGCAACGACGGCAATGCGTGCACCGAATCGGACACCTGCCAGGGCTCCGTCTGCGTCGGCAAGTCGATCGAGACGTGCTGCAAGTCGGACCTGCAGTGCGCCGACAGTGCGCCGTGCACCGCTGAGACGTGCGTCAAGGGTTCGTGCCAGACGGACCTCGCGTTGCTGAACGGCAAGGCGTGCGAAGACGGCAACGTCTGCACGAAGCAGGAGCAGTGCGTGCTCGGCGTGTGCGTGGCCAGTGGCTTCGACAAGTGCAGCGACGACAATCCCTGCACGGTCGATGTGTGTGACCCGCAGAAGGGCTGCCAGCATCAAGGGTTGCCCGAGGGAGCCTCGTGCGACGACGGCGACGTGTGCGACGGCTCGGACGTGTGCCAGGCGGGCGGATGCAAGGTCGGCACGGCGCTCACCTGCAAGGACGCGAACCCGTGCACGCTCGACGTGTGTGACAAGCAGAAGGGTTGCCAGTTCACGCCACACACGAGCGACTGCGATGACCTCAACGCGTGCACGGTCAAGGACAGCTGCTCGTCGGGCACTTGTCTCGGCACCGCGGTCAAGTGCGACGACAAGACCCCGTGCACGGCGGACGGATGCGACCCGAAAAAGGGCTGCGTCTACGTTCCCGTTCCGGCGCCCTGCTCCGACGGGTCGACGTGCACGAGCGCCGACGCGTGCAAGGCGGGCAGTTGCGTCGGCGCGGCGATCGACTGCGGCGACGGCAATCCGTGCACGCTCGACAGTTGCGACGGCGCGACAGGTTGCCAGCACGACGCCGCCGCCACCGAGGGCACGGGCTGCGACGATGGGTCGGCGTGCACGCTGGGCGACACCTGCAAGGGCAGCGTGTGCGCGACCGGCACGACGATTACGTGCGATGACAAGAACTCGTGCACCGACGACAATTGCGACATCGTCAGCGGCTCGTGCAAGCACACGCTCAATACCGCCCCGTGCACCTCGGCGAGCGCGTGCACGACCGACGCAACCTGCAAGCAGGGAGTCTGCAAAGGCACCGAGCAGGCGGGGTGCTGCAAGCTGGCTGCTGACTGCGACGACGGCAATCCGTGTTCGATCGAACAGTGCAACAAGCCGGCGGGCACCTGCACGCGCACCCTGCTGGAGAGCCTCGCGTGCGACGACGGCTCGAAATGCACCGTCGGCGACACCTGCAAGCAAGGGGTCTGCAGCGCCGGCAACCAACTCGGCTGCGACGACGGCAAGGCGTGTACGGCGGAGTATTGCCTCGCCGCAGCCGGCTGCCAGACGTTGCAACTCGTGACGGGCCCGTGCAGCAACGGCAACCCGTGCGATGGCGCGGAGTCCTGCTCACCCAAGGGGTGCGTGGCCGGCAAGGCACCCGACTGCGACGATGCGAACCCGTGCACACTCGACGGCTGCGACCAGACGGGCTGCACCCACGCGTTCCTGCAGCCCGGCAAGGCCTGCTCCGACAGTTCAGCCTGCACGGCCAACGACAGTTGCGACGGCAAGGGCAGTTGCAAGGGGACGCCGACGGCCGGCACAGGCTGCTGCTCCTCGGCAGCGGACTGCGACGACGGGTCAGCGTGCACGACCGACACGTGCAGTGCGACGACCGGCGCGTGCGTCTATGCGGGCCTGCAGTGTGGAACCGGCAGCGTGTGCAAGATCGGGTACTGCGAGGGCGGCACGTGCACGGCAGGCAACGCGTGCGCCAATCCGGTCGTCCTTGCCGAAGGGTTCGAGGCCACGGTCGTCGGCTGGTCGATGCAGGCGACCGAGACCGAGCCGAAGTCGGGCGCGGCGTGGGAGGCCATCCCCGACGTGGCCGCTGCCGCCGGGGCGCGCACGCTGCATGTCGGGTATGCGACCGGCAGCTTCCGGGCCGCGCCGCCGGAATTGGGCCTGCAGCCGGCCAAGTACGTGGTCCAATTGCAGGGCCGCCTGGACGTCGATGGCAACGACTGCAGCGGCGGGTCGCTCCAGGTGCAGTTGGACGGCAAGGCACTCGGCGAACTCGTGTGTGCGGCGACGGGGTTCGTGCTGATCGAGCGCGCCTTCTCCGTGCCGGCCGGGCAGAAGGGTGTGCGGCTCTCCGTGGTGTTCGTGGGCGCGGCCAAGGCTCCCGATGCGGCGCGCGGGGCGTGGATCGATGCGTTCGAAGTGAGAGCCGACCCGGCGGATGCCACGTGCGGGTGCAAGTGATGGCGGGGCCCCGGATCCGCCGATACGGGCCCACCTCCGTCGTTGTCGCTCCGGGCTTGGCGCTCGATGGACCTGATGTCGTATCGAGCCCCAAGTCCTTACTCCGCCTAGGATCTGGACCCGTCTCGACGGCCCGGAGAGGTTCCGGGGTGGTGGATCCTGGGGGCCAACTGGGGAGGCGCACATGGTAACGAAGACGGCTCTGGCAACGCGCCGGAGCGACGAGCGGTTCGACAAGTGGGCTGCTTGGGCGGCAGCGGCGGCGTGCAGCGCGGTCTTCGCACTCGCCGGATGCGCACAACCGGACGCGGCCGGTGCGGGCAAGGCAGACACGAGTGCGGAGACGAGCAACCCGGGCGGCGGCGGCGATGCCACCCGGGGCAAGGACGTGGCGGGCGGGGCGGTGGCAGAGACGACCGGTGGACCCTGTGACCCCAACCTGGCGGGAGGGCCCTCGCCGCGTGGGGATGTCGGCGGCGGCTTCGCGGCGGGGCGCCTGGCGGTGCTGTTCGGCGACGACGGCCCTCCGCTCCAGTGCCAGTCCAATCCGAAGGCGACCACCGACGGGTGGCTCCTCGACCCTTGCGTGGGCTGGAAAAAGCTGGTCGGCGACGGTCCGCCCCCGCGCGCGCGCTCGGCCTCGGCGACGGACGCGGTGGCCGGCCACGTCTACGTCTACGGTGGGCGCTACCGTTCCGCGGCATCGAGCGGAACCTTGTGCACGGGGACAGCCGGCTGCCCGGTGTCGGAAACGTGCAGCGGCAGCAAATGCCAGGTCGGCACGAAGTACACGGTCTACGGCGACTTGTGGCGGCTCGACGTCAAGGCCGAGACGTGGACGCTGCTCGACGAAGGCAAGGCCCCGGCGCCGCAGCCGCGCTCCAACACGGTGCTCGCGCGCCACCCGCAAGACAGCGCGCTGTGGGTGATGGGCGGCAACCTGTCGGGCGACGGGCTCGCGTTTGCGCCGATGAACGACACGTGGCGCTACGACGTGCCGACGGGTGTGTGGGCGAAACAGGAGACCAAGGGGCCGGTGCCGGCGGCGCGCCTGTTCCACTCGGGCGTCATCACGGCCGACGGTACGGCGCTGATCGTGGTCGGCGGCGGCGGTGTGGGCGCGTTCCAAGGGCCGTTCTACCGCGATGCCTGGCGCCTCGACCTGGCCAACTTGACTTGGAGCAAACTGCTTGCGCCCGCGCAACAGCCGATGGCACGCATCAAGGCCGGGCTGCTTGCGGTGCCCGGGCAGAAGCGCTTGCTGTACTTCGCCGGCCACGACGATGGCGCCGTCGGCAACCGCAACGATCTCTGGTGGCTCGACCCGGTGACGGGCGCGTGGGACGTTGCGCGGATCGGCGACCTCGGTGCTGGCAACGACCCCGACGTGCCGCTCAAGAAGGCGAATGCGTTCTGCGATTTCCCGCCGGACTTCACCGACGTCGATCTCGACTCGCCTGAGCGCCGCGAAGCGTTCCTGTTCGACTGGGACCCCAAGGCCCAGCGCGCTTGGCTTTTCGGCGGCAAGAGCGACTGCGGCACGCTGCGCGACGTGTGGACGCTCGACCCGCTGAAGGTACAATGGACCGCCATCGACGACTCGACGAAGGGGTGGAGTTGCGTGCGCTACCTCAAGCCGTGCCAGACCTTGTGCAACTGACCGCTACCCACCGCTGCCTTGCAGGAGCCCCATGCCTACGCTGTCGTCCGTCGCCGAGACCTGGTGTGCCCCGCGCGCGCCGGGCGCCTTGGTCATTGTCCGCGCCTGGGTTGGTGTCGGAGCATTCGTCGCGCTGTGTTGCGGATGCGTCGCTGCCACCGACACCGAGTACAGTTGTACGAAGTCGGCCAGCATTGCGACCACGACCGGCAAGCTGCACGGCGAAGAGTGCACGGCAAACGCGGACTGCAAGTACGGCAACTGCTCGGGCACGGCGCTGATGCTGGCGGGTGCCACGACGTTCAAGGTCTGCACGAAGGAAGCGTCGTGCGGCACCGGCACGCAGTGCTCCGACGACAATGACACGGCCAAAGGGCTTGAATTCACATCGATCAAGGCGGCAGCCGGCGCAGGCACGGAGTGTGCCATGACTTGCCTGTCCGCGGCCGATTGCGCCAAGGTCAACCCCAAGCTGGCGTTCTGTGTCACGTCGGTGACCGGCAAGTTCTCTGCGGGCCGCAAGGTGTGCTCGGCCGGCAAGTAGGGAGCGCACGACAGGCAGGCGCTGCGCTCGGGCCGTGCAACCATGCAGGCGCTTGTGCGATTTCCCCGGTCCGTTGCGACTCAGGACACCGCGTGATAGGGTTCGACTACGGCGCCAGCATGCGACGTGGATAGCGGGTGAAGGTGGACCCAGCACCTCCAACCGGGGGCCAAGACATCCTGTTGACGGCCGGCGGCATCGTCGCCTCCCTGCTGTCTGCATTCGTCTTCGCCGGCGCCGAGACCGCCATCACGGGCATGGGCGAACTCCGCATCCGCCGGCTCATCGACGACAACGTCGGGCCGCGCGGCTGGTTTGAGTTGTGGCTGCGCGACCCCGCCCAGGTGCTCACGACGCTGCTTGCGGGCAACACGCTGGCGCTGACGGCGGCCTCTTCCCTCGCAACGACCGTCACGCTCACCGTGATCGCGCGGACCGGCATGAGCCACGCGTGGAGCGACTGGGTCTTGACGGGCGTGGTCTTCACCGTCGCGGTCGTCATGTTGATCGCCAGCGAGATCGCGCCAAAAACGCTGGCCAAGGTTCACCCGGAGTGGTTCCTGCCGTCGATGCGCATCGTCTGGTGGTTCCACCTGTGCACACAGTGGCTGACGCGCTTTACGACCTGGACCGCCATGCTCATCGTGCGCGCGCTCGGCGGCAACACGGTGCACGGCAGCTTCCAGGTGACCGAGGAACAGATCGAGGACATGGTCCGCATCGGCAGCGAGGCCGGTTCGATCGACGAGAACCGCGGCGACATGCTGCAGGGCGTGTTCGACATCGCGGACCTGCCTGTGCGCGCGATCATGACGCCGCGCACCCAGATCGACGGGGTCGCGCTCGATGCCCACTTCGACGACGTGATGGCCATGGTGCGCGCGACGAATTTCAGCCGGTACCCGGTATACGATCGCACGCTCGACAAGATTGTCGGCATCTACTATGCAAAGGATCTTCTGCAGTTCTGCACGCAGGAGACCCGCGACACCTTTGGCGTGGGCCTCAGCATGAAAGAGGCGCGCTTCGTGCCGGAGACGAAGAAGGCCATCGAGGTGTTACGGGAGTTCCAGCAGAGTTCCATGCATATGGCGATCGTGGTGGACGAGCATGGCGGCACGTCGGGCATCGTGACGCTCGAAGACGTGCTCGAAGAACTGGTCGGCGAGATCTACGACGAGTACGACCTGCCGCAGCGTGCGGTCCATTCGTTGGGCGATCGGCGCTGGCGCATCGATGCGGCGGCCGAGATCCGGGCGGTGGCGGGCGAGGTCGGCTTCGTGATCCCCGACGAAACCCCGACGTACAGCACGCTCGGCGGGTTCGTGGTCGACAAGCTCGGCCGCGTTCCCGCCAAGGGTGAGGAACTCGTGTGGGACGGCTGGCGCTTCATCGTGTTGGCGGCCGACGAGACGCGGGTCGTTCGCGTCGAAGTCGAACGTCCCGCCGCAGCGGACGCCGACGGGACCGCCGGCCAAGGCCGCGTGCCGACACCGACGGGAGTGCATCGGCGGGCGACCACGGGGGCGTTCCGCATCACCGGCCAGGAACGGGTGGTCGTTGTCGGTGAGGGCGCGCGGTAGCCAGCAAGCAACGCCCGTTCAGGGCAGGTTGACCGTCTTGTCGATGCCACCGAACTTCTTTTCGGGCGTCACGTGGTCTTCTTGGGTCGCCAGGACGGCAGCCGTCACGCCGCCGACGACGACGGCGCCGACGCCGCCCCAGAACCACCACTTCGCCCAGATCGCCTTGTTCTCGATCTCGATCGGCTTCGGCACAAGTTCGAGCCTGACATCGAGCGCGATCTCGTCGCCGGCCTTGACCTCGATGTCGCGCGTGTCGGTGACATAGCCGGTCGATGCTACCTGGAGTTTGTGTTTGCCGGGCGTCACGTCGCCGTCGAACGGCGTGCGCCCGAATGGCTTTCCATCGATCAACACCTGCGATCGCGGCACGTTGCACGCGACCTTGACGACGCCGCCTGACGGCACGAGGTCCGCCTCGATCTCGGAGTTCTGGCCGGCCCCCGCGAGCACCGTGCTGACGTATGGCGAGAACCCGCGCTTCTGGATGCGCACCGTGTACGACGCGCCCGCCTTCACCTCGATCGGCTTGGTCAACGGCACTTCGCCGACCTCTTCGTCGTTGACGAAGACCTTGGCGCCACGCGTCGTCGAACTGATGGAAATCGTCGCGGCCTTGGGCGCCGCAAGGGCAGACGTGGTCGCCAAGATCGGGCCAGCCACGAGCGCGGCAACGAGAAGCGCAGCGACCCGGCTCCCCACGCGGAGCGCAGCGACCCGGCTCCCCACGTGGAGCGCAGCGACCCGGCTCCCCACGCGGAGCGCAGCGATCGGCAAGCGGGGATTGGCTCGAGTCATGGGGCCTCCTTGCGCGCATTGTGCGGTCGCGTCCACCGGGGCGCAAGCGGACGATGCCCGCAATGACCTTGCCGACCCACACGCGCGGCGGGCGCCCGAGCGTTGACAGCGCGGCACCCAGGCCTATACTTGCGCCCCCTCGCGGGCACCCTGAACGCCGCGACCGCACGCAAGAAGGCTCGCCATGGACACCTTTCCGATCATCGTCAAGCCCCGCAACCTCGCCGGTTCCGACGTGGCGCGCGCCCTGCTGCGGGCCGGGCTGCTGCCCGCCGTCGTGTACGGTCCGGGGGAGGCGACGCGCTCGGTGACGCTGGAGCCCAAGGCCGTGCGCAAGGGCCTGATCGGCCCGTATGGCCGCAACCAGGTGTTCGCGCTCGAACTCGACGGAGCGCCGCGCTTGGCGATTGCCCGCGAAGTCCAGATCGACCCCGTCAAGCGCTCGCTGCGCCATGTCGACTTCTACCTCGTGGGGCCCGACTCGACGATCGAAGTGACGGTGCCGGTCGTGCTGCATGGCCGTTCGCTGGGCCAGAAGGCCGGCGGCCGGCTGGATCACATCGCGCGGACGATCAAGGTGCGCTGCACGCCGGCATCGCTGCCCAAGTCGATCGAGTTCGACGTGTCGCCGATCGACAACGGCATGACGGTCACCGTCGATGCGCTGCCGATGCCCCCTGGCGTCGAGGCCGTCTTCAAGCGACCGTTCAAGGTTCTCGAGGTCATGGTGCCGAAGGCCGAACCCACGGGCACCGAAGTGGCGGCAACGCCTGGGGCGGCGGCGGCGGCGACGCCTGCGAAGGCGGCCCCCGCCAAGGCAGCGCCGGCCAAGGACGACAAGGGCGGCAAGAAGTAGTGGCGGATCCGGCCCCGGTACGCGCGATCGTCGGTCTCGGCAATCCGGGGCGCCGCTACGAGCTGACCCGTCACAACGCGGGCTTTCTCGTCGCAGACGAACTCCTGCGTCGCCACGACACGGGTGCAACCGTGAAATTCACCAGCAAATTCAATGCAGAGTTCACGCGACTGACGTTGGCTGGGCGCGAGGTCGCACTGCTCAAGCCGGGCACGTTCATGAACCTGTCCGGCCATCCGACCCACGCAATGTGCCAGTTCTACGGATTCGCGCCCGACGAACTGCTCGTCGTGCACGACGACCTGGACCTGCCGTGGGGCAAGGTGCAGATCAAGGCGGGCGGTGGCCATGGCGGCCACAATGGGCTGCGCTCGCTGGTGGACCAGTTGGCCTCGAACGCTTTCGTGCGCGTGCGCGTCGGCATCGGCCGGCCCCCTGGGGCAGCCGACGCGGCCGACTGGGTGCTGCAGCCGATCGTCGGGGTCGAGAAGGCCGAATGGCCCGACATCGTGGGGCGCGCTGCGGCCGCGGCCCTCGCCGTGGTGCAAGTCGGCGTGAGTGTGGCGATGAACGCGTGCAACGGCCTGCCACCGCGCAACGGCCCGCGCGCCTCCATCGGCGCCGCAGAATCGAAGGACTCGTCGCCCGCCGCCAAGGTTGGCCGCGGCACGGTCCACTGAACGCGATGCGGTCCCGCTGTGGGGCCGCGCGTGCCTGCGGAAGTGTTTTCCGGCAGGGCAACTCCTCGCTCGGGCTTGCGGCCCGGGCGAACACGGGCCAAGCGGCCCGCAGCACCGAGGGGAGATACCCAAGATGATGCTCGTGCGCATGTACGAGACGATCTTCATCACGCGTCCTGACCTCGAGGCGGACGTCATTGAGAAGCTGCACCAGCGGCTCTTGAAGGCGCTCGAATCGATTGGCGGGGTCGAGTTGAAGCTCGCGGACTGGGGCAAGCGCAAGCTTGCCTATGAAATCGACCGCCAAAAGAAGGGCAATTACTGGTACTTCGGATACATCTCGAAGCCGGCCTATGTCGCCGAGTGCGAGCGCCAGCTCAAGCTCAGCGTCGATGTGCTGCGCTTCCAGACCGTCGTGCTGTCGAATCTGGAACAGATGCCGACCTTCGACATCGAGATCGAGCGCAAGCGGGTCGAATCGCTGACGCCTGAGCGCGAGGAGGACGAAGAGGAGCAGTACCTGCGCCGCTCGATGTCCGGTCGCCGCGATGACGACGACGACGACGGTCCGATGGACGAGGAGGTGCGCGGATGAAGCCCGAGACGCCGACCACGAAGCGCCGCTTCGGCCGCCGCAAGGTGTGCCCGTTCTGCGCCGACAAAACACTCTACATCGACTACAAGACGCCGAGCATGCTCAAGCGTTTCATCTCGGAGCGCGGCAAGATCGTGCCGCGCCGCATCTCCGGCGTGTGTGCACCGCACCAGCGTACGCTGCAGAACGAGATCAAGCGCGCCCGCGTGCTCGCCTTTATGCCGTATTCCAGCGCGACGGCGGACTAAAAGGGGGCAGGCCATGAAGGTGATTTTGCGCGAGAACGTGCCGAACGTGGGCAAGATCGGGGACATCCTGACGGTTGCCGACGGCTTCGGCCGCAACTACCTGCTGCCCCGCAGCCTGGCGACGCTCGCCAACGAGCGCAACGTCGGGCAAATGGAGCACCACAAGCGTGTCGCGACCGCCCGGCTGTCGAAAGCCAAGGCGGCGGCGCGCGTGACGGCGGACCGCATGTCGGGCTTGCGCGTCGTGGCCACGCGCCACGCGGGCGAGGATGGCAAGCTGTTCGGCTCGGTGACGACCCGCGACATCGCGGACCTCATCGCGGAGCACGGCTTCGTGATCGACAAGCGCGACATCGGTGCGCCGGAGTCGATCAAGCAGATCGGCGAGTACCCGATCCTGGTGAAGCTGCATGGCGACGTCATCGCCAAGGTGACGTTGGAAGTGAAACCGGACGCCTAGTACCAGGGCACAGGTGTTTTGACCGGTTGCCGTGAGGCGACGTCGATCATTTCGGTCGGTCAAAATCCTTGTGTCGGGCAATCAGGCGTCTGGCGGGACTTCAAACCGGAGAGTCAGCGGCGCGCCCGTCGGAGCGATCCGGCGGGCGTGGCCGTTTTTGCTGGGTGTGCGTGTGCGTGTGTGCGTGTGGGCGCTACTTGCCCGCCGCACCCTTCGTGCCGAGCCCGACGTTGCGGATGCCGAGGGCCTGGAGCCCGGAAATGACCTCGACGAGTCGCTGCACGGGCAGACGCTGGTCTGAGTCGATGCGCACCTGCAGGTCCGGCTCCTTGGCCAGGCGATCGACGAGCGTCGCCGTCAGTGCCTTCCAGTCCGTCGATTGGCCACCCTCGTAGAGCGCGCCGTCGAGGTCGACCTGGAGCACGACCTCGACCATGGGAGCAGCATTCGCGGGCACGGCGCCCGACGGCAACTGCAACTCGACCTGCGCCTGGGCAGCCTCCGCACGGCTCGTATCGACGACGACCGCCGAACTGACCATGAACACGACGAGCAGCACGAGCACGACATCGACGAGCGGGGTGAGGTTGAGTTCGACCCCTTCCGGGTCATGCAGCGACGGGTCGTCGCCCCAGTCAACCGGCCGCATGGAGGGGCTCCTCGCGCCCGGCCGTTGGCGCTCCCGAAGCGGCGGCAGCGGGCGCGCCGTGAGCGGCCAACCCGAAGCCGCCCGGGGCAACGGAACCCACCGGGGCCAACGCCGGACCGGCAAGCGACGCAGCCGGAGCGACGCGAGCGAACTGATCGGCAGCGTCTTCAACCAACACCTGAACTTCGAGCACGGCGCGCAGCAACTGGCCCCGGAGCACCTGGTGCAGCACGACCATCACCACGGCGACGAGGATGCCAGCGGCGGTCGTCACCAGCGCTTCGGAAACGCCCGTCGCGACCACGTCGAGGCCACCGCTGCCCGCCTTCCCGATCGCGCGCAGCGCCTCCATGATCCCGAGCACGGTGCCGAACAGCCCGACAAATGGCGCCATCGTCCCCAGCGTGGCCAGCAGCCCGAGGCCACGCTTGAGCCGCAGGTTGAGGCGACGGGCGTCGCGTGCCATTTCTGCCAGCACCTCGTCGCGCGGCGCGCGCCGCAGGGCCGCTTCGACGCCGCGCAGCAACACCGGCGCCATGCCCCCCGGAGCCGCCCGACACACCGGGACGAGGTCCGCCAGCGACCCACGCAGGGCCGTCTCGCGCAGTTGGCGCTCCGTGTCGTGCAACTGGCCAGCGAGACCCACGATCGCGAAGAGTCGCTCGAAAAACAGGCACGCGCCCAGCACCGCCAAGCCGGCGATGGCCCACATCGTCGGCCCGCCGAGCGCGAAAAGGTGCTGAAGCTGGGTCACGGCGTCGGGTTCTCCTCGGAAGCGCGGGCCACCGTCTGCCGGCGACAAGGGTCCGGGCCGCGCGCGGGGCACTGGCAGCAGCCGACCGGACCGCCACCTCCCAACAACCTAGCAGGTTGTTTCATGCCCCGGAAGCACAGGCCTCGCCTGCTGCGTCGGATGCCCGCCGACGTTGACAGCCGCCGGCACGCCCGCCACAGTGGTGGCCGCACCCGTGCATGGATGCGGCATCGGTGAGTGTTCGTGGCGCGTGTGACCGGTTTTCCGTTCGAGCCCTGGTTGCTGGACCGCCTGGCGGGCGCTGGCCGCGTGGCCTTGATGACCCACGTCGGACCCGACGCCGACGGGCTGGGCAGCCAACTCGCGTTTTGCCAGGGGGCGCGCGCTGCCGGGATCGACGCGTTCATCGTCAACGAGGACCCGCTGCCGCCGCGCTACGCCTGGCTCGATCCGGATGGCCTGGTGGGGCATTTCGAGCGCGATCAAGGGCGCCTGTCCGAGGCGACGCTGGGGCTGGTGTTCGACGCCCACGAGGTCGAGCGCGTGCAGCGGCCGGCGACGTGGCTGCGACAGCATGGCACTGACGTGTGGGTCATCGACCACCATGCCGTGCGGCCAGGCAGCGACGTAACGGGCTGCGTAGCGACCGGGTTTTCGTCGTCGGGCGAACTGACGTACCGCCTGCTGCGTGCGCTCGGCTGGCCAGTGGATGTGGGCGCGGCACGGTGCCTGTATGCGGCGATCAGCTTCGATACGGGCAGCTTCCGCTTCTTGCGCAACGACCCGAACACGCTGCGGGTGGCCGCAGAACTGATCGAGACCGGGCTCGACACCAATCCCATTCAGGAGGCCTTGTGGGCCAGTCGCTCGCGCGGCGAACTGACCCTGCTCGGCCGCGTGCTCGCCAAGGTGCAGTATGCCGCGCAAGGGCGCGTCGCCTGGGCCGCGCTGGAACCGGACATCACGGACGGGCTCGACGTGGCGCACGACGCGGTCGGGGAGTCGATCCCGTTCCTGGTCGGCACCGAAGGCGTGCTGGTGGCGGTGCTGCTCAAGCCCGGCCGGGCGCCGGGGGAATGGAAGCTGTCGATGCGGTCGAAAACCGCGGTCCGTATCGGGCACATCGCCCAGGAACTCGGCGGTGGTGGCCACGCGCACGCGGCCGGCGCGACGTTGCACGGCGACCTCGACACTTGGACCCGCGACATCGTGGCGCGTGTGGTGGCCGCCGTGGAGACGCAGAGCCGTGGCCAAGACACGCAAGCCTGACCCGCGCGACCCGCTGGTCTGCTCGTGCAACGAGGTGCCGTTGTCGCACATCTGCGCCGCGCTCGACCGAGGCGCTACGACGCTGGCTGAGATTTTCGACGCCACGTTTGCGGGCTGCGGCCCGTGCGGCGGGTCGTGCCAGCCGCATCTCGCGGAACTGTTGCGGGCGCACGCCGCAGCGCGCACCACCGGCCGCGTCGCCTCGATCGGCGCGAGCGGTCGACCGCAGAGCTAGCCGAACGTGGCACGCGCCGACGAACGCTCCGTCCTGCTCGGGCTGCTGCCCCTGCTCGAACAGGTCGGCGTCGTGGCGTGGGCGGGCGCGCGGGCGGCCGCGAAGGGTGCGCAGTTGCACCGCGATGGCGCTACGGGTCGCGTGGGCGTCACGGACGACGCTGGGGCGTTCGTCCATGTCAAGGATGGCTTGGAGCAACCGGAGCGCGTCGTGTTTCGCGCCGAGCGGGCTCGCTTGGCGGTGTCGTGTACGTGCGAGACGGCTCCGTGCGCGCACGCGGCAGCCGGGCTTCACGAGTTGCTGCGGCGCGCGCGCCGGTGGCGCGAGGGCGCCCAGCAGCAGGCCAGTGCGCTCGACGTACTGCGCGAGCGGATGCGCGGGGTGCGGGCGGCAGAACCCGCGGTGCCGCGCGTGCTCAGCGATCTGGACCGCCTGCCACTGGACGCCGCCGTCGACATGCTGGCCCTGCAGGCAAGGCAGGTGCTGCGGCTCGGTCCGCCCGAGGTGGAAACACTGACTGCCGTGGCCCAGCGCGTCCGCAGCGGCGCCGCCGCGCTGCCGGGCCCCCACGCGCGGCTCGCTGTGCGGCTGCTGCAGGCCATGGCCGTGCGCAAGCTGGTCTACATGCCCTTGCCCGAAGCCGCGGAGACCGCCGCCCGCGATCTCGCCGCGGTGGCGTGTCTCGATGGGACGGCTGCCACCGCCGCAGCGGTCGAACTGGTCGACCTCGTCGTCGAAGGGCACCCGCAGGTCGGGGTACACGTCGCCGCCGAGTTGGATGCCGCCGTGCGCCGCGATGCGGCTGTGAGGGCGGCCGTCGCGTCCGAAGCCGTGACGCGGCTCGAACCCCTGGCCAGCGCCTGGCGACCGGCGGCCGCGCTCACCGCCCGCGATCGGCTGGTCTCGGCGCTGGTCGCGGCCCACGCAGAGGCCGGCGAATTGGAGGCTGCCCAGACGCTCGCGCGCGTCTGGCCGCCAACGCGTTCGGGACTTGCGGCGCTGGCGGCGGCGTGCGGCGCGGTGGGTGACGCGGCCGCCGTCGCCGAATTGGCCGAACGGCACCCGCCCGGCACGGAAGCGTGGCGTACCGCGCTGGCTGCCGGAGCCGAGGCCGCCGAGGGCGCGCACCACTTCGCGGCGGCCCGCACGCTGGCGGCGCGCCTGGTCGAGATCGAGCCAACGCCGGATGCGTTCGCGCGCGCCGCCCGCCTGTTTCGCGACGAAGCGCAGTGGCCGGCCCGCCGCGACGGCTGGGTTGCCGACTGGCTCGGCCGCGACGAGGCGGCGTGGCTCGTGCCGGCCCTCGCAGGCGAATCCGATGCCGTCGCCGCGCTGCTCCACGCCGCCGTCGCGGGCGCGCTGCGCCCGCGCACGGTGTGCGCTGCGGTCGAGTTGCTGATCGATCTCGACCCGTACACAGCCTGGCGCGCGCAGTGCGTGCGGTTGCGCGCGCTCGAGGCCTCCACCGCTGTGTCGCTGCGGACCGCACGCGAAGACGTCGCGACCCTGCAACGGGCCGCTCACGCCTTGGGCGAGCCGGGCCTCGCGACCGACTTTGTGAGGCTCGTCGCGCGCGAGGCGCCCTACTCCAGTTCGTTCTCGAGGAACGGCTCTTTCATCTCCGACGACAAGTAGATGTTCGAGTACTCGAAATCAGTGTCGAAGTCGGCCCGCGCACGCGCGTACCACCAGTCGACATTCGGGTTCTGCACGTAGATGCCGGGCGGCACGATCGGCGCATCGGGGTTGCGTGCGATGACGAGATACTGGAACGGCGGCTGCTCGGCCGCCCGATACCCGGCACCCAGCGCGCACCAGCCCGGATTGGCGGCGACGTCGCCCGGCTTCAAACAGTCGATGCCCCACACGACCGAGCTCTGGTACCAGTAGAGGTCCTTCGGCCAGAAGTCCTTGTCGGTCTGGCCCGTGGAAATGTAGCGGTGGTAGGTCTGGTAGTACGTCTCCTGCTTGATGCGGATGTCGCCCAAGAAGCTGATGGCTTCTTGGACCCGGGCGCGCCGTGTGAAGCGCTTGTAGGAGGCGACCGCCAGCGTGGCCAGGATGCCGATGATCGTGACGACGATCATGAGCTCGATCAGCGTGAAGCCGCGTGCGCCGCGCTGCGGCAGGGAGACGGGGCGGTGGAGCATGGCAGGCCTCAGGACGCGCGGCGACCGGCCGGCATCTAGGGCCATGTTGCGGCGGGTGTTGCGGGGCGTCAACGGAATTCCGGGTCTTGCGCGGTTTCGGGCGAGCCGCAGCCAGGGACCGCGCCGCTGCCTACCCGATCGACCCTAAGAATAGCGGCAACCGCTCCACGTCCTGGTCCGCCAATCCCGTCGCCGCCGCCAGGTCAGCCAGTGCCGCCGCCGCCGCGTCGTCTGAAGCCGCGTGCACCTCGACCAGGGGCTCACCGACTTCGACCGCATCCCCCGGCCGCCGCAGCAGCACGAAGCCCACGCGGGGGTCGACGGCGTCCTCGGCCTTGGCCCGCCCCGCGCCCAGCCGCACCGCCGCCAGGCCGTAGCCGAGCGCGTCCATGTGCGTGACCACGCCCGCACGCCATGCGACCAACTGCCGCACCACCGGCGCGCGCGGCATTAGGCGCTCGGGCTCGTCTGCGACGGCGGGATCGCCACCGTGGGCTTCGAGCAGGGCCTGGAAGCGCACCAGCGCGCGGCCATCGTCGAGAGCGCGCGCCACCATCGCCTCGCCGCCGTCCAGCGTCGCCGCCACGCCCGCCATCCGCACCATCTCGCCGCCCAGCCGCACGACGAGCGCGCGCGTGTCCGCCGGCCCACGCCCTTGCAGGATGTGGACGCTTTCCACGATTTCGAGCGCGTTGCCGATGTGGGTGCCGAGCGGCCGGTCCATCGCCGTCAGCCACGCCGTGCAGCGCCGCCCCGCCGATTGGGCCGCACGCACCATCGCGACCGCCAGTTCGCGCGCGGCCGCTTCGTCTTTGAGGAACGCACCCGACCCGACTTTCACGTCGAGCACGAGCGAATCGACGCCTTCGGCCAGCTTCTTCGACAAGATCGACGCCACGATCAACGGAATCGACGGCACTGTCGCCGTCACGTCGCGCAGCGCATACAGCTTGCGGTCGGCCGGCACGATGCGGTCGGTCTGGCCGATCATCGACACACCGATGCGCCCCACCATCGTCTGGAACTGTTCGAGCGACAGCCGCGTCTCAAAATGGCCGACGCCGCCGGGCCCCGGGATCGACTCCAGCTTGTCGAGCGTGCCGCCCGTGTGCCCGAGCCCGCGCCCGGAAATCATCGGCACCGCGACCCCGCACGCCGCAACCGCGGGCGCCAGCGGAATCGACACCTTGTCGCCGACGCCGCCGGTCGAGTGCTTGTCGGCGGTGGGCCAGTCCAGGCCGTCCCAGCGCACCTGGTCGCCCGAACCCTGCATCGCAGCGAGCAGGGCGGCCGTCTCGTCGGCGTCCATGCCGCGAAACAGCACCGCCATCGCGAACGCCGCCATCTGGTAGTCGGGCACGTCGCCGCGCACGTAGCCGTCGATGAGCGCGGCGACTTCGGCGGGCAGCAGTCGGCCGCCGTCGCGCTTGCGGGCGATCAGGTCCACGGTGCGCAGGGTCATCCGGGCATCGTCTCCGCCGTGTTTGCGACCACGTTGTCGGCCATCACGCCCGCTGCCAATGCGCCGAAGCACGAGCGGCCGAGCGCCAGGGGTGCCAAGCCGAAGTTTTCCGCCAGCGTCTGGCCGAGCGCCGCGAACGAATCCGCCGTGCCGAGGTCCGCGCCGTGGGCAAAGCGGCGCGAGGCGAACACACACGGCACGTACTCGCGCGTGTGGTCCGTCGAAGCGAGGTGGGTCGTGTCGTTGCCGTGGTCGGCCGTCAAGATGAGCAGGCCGTCGGGGCCGAGCGCGTCGAGCAGGCCGGGCAGCGCAGCGTCGGCCTCGCGCAGAGCGGCCGCGAAGCCTGCGGGATTGCGGCGGTGGCCGTAGAGCGCATCGAAATCGACAAGGTTCGTGAACACCAGGCCGCGCTCCAGCCGCCGGCACGCGTCGAGCGTCAACGCCAGACCGTCGGTGTTGCCTTCGCTGTGCACGTTTTCGCTGACGCCGCAGCCGGCGAAGATGTCGTGGATCTTGCCGACGCCGATCACGGGCAAGCCCGCCGCCACCATGCGGTCGAGCAGGGTGCCAGGCGGCGGTGGCATCGAGAAGTCGCGGCGGTTGTAGGTCCGCTGCCACGCGCCGGGCTGGCCGACGAAAGGCCGGGCGATGACGCGGCCGACGCGCCACGGGTCCAGGATGGCGCGCGCGGTCGCACAGATTTCCCACAGCCGCTCGATCGAAATGACCGCTTCGTGGGCCGCGACCTGGAACACCGAATCGGCCGACGTGTAGACGATCGGCAAACCGGTCCGAATGTGCTCGGCGCCGAGGTCGTCCAAGATCGCCGTTCCCGACGCCACGCAATTGCCCAGCACGTCGTAGCCGGTGCGTGCCTTGAACTCGGCGAGGATCTCCGGCGGGAAGCCGGGGCTGAACGTCGCGAACGGTTCGCGCGTATCGATGCCCATCATCTCCCAGTGCCCGGTCGGCGTGTCCTTGCCGTTGGAGCGCTCGGCCATCTTGAGGACGAACCCGGCGGGGCTCGTGCCGGGTGGCGGTGGTGGCACGCCTTGGATCGCCGTCAGGATGCCAAAACCGAGCGCCGTCAGGTTGGGTGCATCGAAGCCGCCGACTGCGCGGGAGCAGTTGCCCAGCGTATCGACCGTTGCCGGATCGCCGAATTCGCCGCAATCGGGCAGCGCGCCGACGCCAGCGCCGTCGAGCACGAGGATGCAGGCCTTGCGGAAGGGGCGCATGGGCAGGGGGCTTCTCGCGCGGCAGGCGGCGCTGCGGCGGGGCGTACGGTACAAGGCGAGGGGGCCGGTCGCAACCCATCATGCGACCGCGCCAGTGGGGCACCTGGCATCCGTGGCGCGCCGCTTGAACTGCCGTCGCCGCGCACCTACCCTGCGCCCGCAACCACCCGCATCCACGCGCAAGCCAGGTCGTGCTCGGCTGGCAGACCGATTCACCGTGCGTGCCGGCACGCGACGGCCCCACCGAGTGTCCGGTCGCGGACCCGCAGTGGCGCGCCACGATCCCGCCCAGCCACGGCCTGTTCGGCCTGCCCAAGCCCAAGGTCGGCAAGTTGGAACCCGCGACGACGCCCCTGCGCGCCGCCGTCACGGTGGTCGCGAACCTGCCGATTTTCGCCGAAGCCGCCCGCCATGCCGGCTACTTCAACGCCTTTCTCGATGCGGACGGCGTCGTGCGCACCGCCCCGCTCGTGATGGCCGTGGCCGGCAAGCTGCACCCGTCGCTGGCTCTCGCGATGGCCCAGGTGGTGGTGGAGGCCCTTTCTGCCGCCGAGGCAACCGCCTACGCAGCGGCGCACCAGGCCTACGTCGATGGCGCGTTCGCAGCGGCGGTGGCGGCTTTCGAGGCCCGCGCCGCGACCTCGCCGCACAAGATATACCCGCTGATGGCAGAGCGGAGTAGGCTGCTGGCGTCTCGGCCTCAGGCCCCCGGTTGGTCCGGTGCCTGGACGATGGTGTCGAAATGAAGACCACCCACCAAGTCGCCTTCGCTTGCGTGGCTGCGCTGGGCACCCTCGCCTTGGCGGTGCCAGGACCCGCCACTCGCCACCGAACTCGAGTCCGTCAGCGGCAGGGGTGGCGTGCTGTTGACACGGGCAGGCAAGGCCCAACCCGCCGAGGAGGGCGACACGTTGCAGGCGGGCGATCGGCTGGCCGTGGGTGCCAAGACGGCGGCGCGCATCTTGTTTGACGACGGCACCCACCTGACGCTTGCCGAGGGCTGCGCGGTCGAACTGGCGCGCCCGCTACAGGGGGCCGCCGGCGTCGTGCTCCAGCGCGGCTCTCTGGCGGCGAACGTGGCGAAGGCCCCTGCCCCGGCACCCACTGCGGCATCGGCGGCACCACTCAAGTTCTTCATCAGGACGAACGCGGCCGTGATGGGCGTGCGCGGCGAGGGTACCGGGGAGCGCAAGGACGGCGCCCACGAGCGCAAGGAAGCAATCGAGGACCGCAAAGAACGGCGCCGCGATCGCGACTGATACCGCGCAAGGTCGAAGTGGCGCGCGGCGCGCAGCCTTTCAGCCCATGAGCCGGTCAGCGGGACCGCACGTCAACTCGACGCCGGCTCCGGATAGGCGCGGTCGGCTTTCGCCGCAAAGAAAAAGTCGCTCGGCGTCAGTCCCGCGATCTTGTGCGTCCAGATTTCGACTCGGCACTGGCCCCACGCGATCGCGAGGTCGGGGTGGTGACCTTGCCCTTCGGCGATCGCGGCGACCCGGTTGGCGAACGCCATGGCAGCGGAGAAGTCGCCGAAGCGATACGTGCGCTCGAGATGCCCGGCGCCATTGCACTGCCAGCCGGCTTCGAGTTCGTGGAGCAGCATGGCGACTTCAGCCGGGGGCACGGGCGCCACGCCGCCGCGGCACGGGATGCAATCGTTGTCGGCAAGACCCATGATCGGACTCCTTCGGCGGGCGCGCCAGAACAGGCCCCTTGGGGCGCAGCCGACGCGGGTGTAGAGTGCCGCGCCTGCACTTGCAAGGCGCAGCCCGCAATTCGTTGTGCAACGCCCCAGTTTCCCGGCAGCGCGGCCCGAAACGGTGACCAAACCTTGACAATCGGACGACCGCGGCGACACAGCGCGCGCGCATGCTAAGGCGACGGTTGCATCCCTTTGCGGCCCGGATTCCCTGATGACCGCTGCCGTTGAAGAAGCCCCGCGCCCGCGCTTTCTGCCCCACGGGGCGTTCCACTACGACGTGAAGGCGCGCGTCGAAGCGTGGTTGGCGCAGCCCGGCCGCAGCGCGCGCGACGTGCCGGCCATGTATGCGAAGACCGCCATCATTCTCGCGTGGTTCGCGGTGTCGTGGACCGCTCTGGTCTTCTTTGCGTCGTCGTGGTGGGCCGCAGGCGCGCTGTCGGTGTCGCTCGGGCTGGCGATCGCCACGATCGGCTCGGCCGTGATGCACGACGCGAACCATGGAGCCTACTCGCGCCACGTCTGGGTCAATCGCGTCGCCGGCTGGGCGTTGGATGCGATGGGGGCGAGTTCCTACATCTGGCGCACCAAGCACAACGCCGCGCACCACACCTGGACGAACCTCGACGCCCACGACGACGACCTGCACGTCGGCCCGTTTGCGCGCCTGACGGTCGAGCAACCGCTGCGCGCGTGGCACCGTGCCCAGCACCTGTACATGTGGGGACTGTACGGTTTTTTGCTGCCGAAGTGGGCGTATTTCGATGATTTCGTCAACCTGTCGACGGGCCGGGTCGGCAGCCTGCGCCTCGACAAGCCGAGCCGCGGCGAGTGGGCGGCGCTGTGGGCCGGCAAGGTCACATTCACACTGTGGGCCCTGGTCATCCCGCTGTGGCGACACGACCTGCTGTCGGTGCTGGTGTGTTTGGTCGTGGCGAGCTTCGCGACGGGGGTGACGCTGGCGGTGACGTTCCAGTTGGCCCATTGCGTCGAGGACGCCGGCTTCCCTGTCGTGGCAGCAGACGGCCGCCTCGGCCTCGACTTCGCCGAACACCAGTTGGCCACGACCGTCGATTTCGCGCCGGGCAACCCGATCGTGACGTTTCTCGCCGGCGGGCTGAACTATCAGGTCGAGCACCACCTTTTCCCCAAGGTCTGCCATCTGCACTACCCGGCGCTGGCCCGCATCGTGGAGGCGACGGCTCGCGACCATGGCGTGGCCTACCGCGTGACGCCCGGGCTGTGGGCGGCGATCGGCTCGCACTACCGGATGCTGCGGAAGATGGGGGCGGCGGCGCCTGCGCCCCACAGGTCAGTGCAGGCTGGGCTGGTCGCGTAGCAACTCGCTCCACAGCTTGCCGTGCGCGGCGCCTAACCCTCGGCCATGACACGGCCGCGCCGCTCTGGCAGCATCCGGCCCCACCGCCGACTGCGCGGCAGGCTCTTTCCATGCCCACGCCCGAACCCACCGCCGTCGGCTTCCACGTGCGCATCCACCCCACGCCGCGCGAGGTGATCGCGGCCATCGCCGCACTGCAACCCGGCGCCACGATCGCGACCGACGCCGACAACACGCTGTGGGCGGGCGACGTCGGCGACGAGGTCGTGCGCGCCGCAGCGACGGCTCCCCATACGCCGTGGCCGCCCGGCACCGCCAATCTCACTGCCTACGAGGCGCTGATGGCCGCGGACTACGTGGCCGGCTGCCGCCACTCGGCCGAACTAATCGCGCAGGTGGCTGCCGCCGCCGCCGTGCCCGTGCTCACGACGGCCTTCGCCACCCGGATCCGGCCCCGCCGCTGGCTGCTCGACGCGCTGGCCGAGGCCGTCGGACGCGGTGTGCGCGTCGTCGTCGTGTCGGCATCGCCGCGGCTGGCGGTCACTGTCGGCGCGGCACTGTTCGGTGTGGCGAATTGGCCGGTGATCGCCGTAGACGCTGCGGGCGGCGCATCGGCAGTCTTGCGCGAGCCGGTCCCGATCGGCCAGGGCAAGGTCGAGGCGTGGCACGTTGCCGGACTGCCGCAGCCAGCGCTCGCGCTCGGCGACAGCGCGTGGGACCTGCCGCTGCTGAACCTCGCGGCCGTCGGGTTGCAGGTGACGCGGGCCTGCGACGACCCGCTGTGCGACGTGGGCGCCGCCGAACTTCCCGAAGCTTGAATCGGGCACCCACTATCATGAACCTGCTGGCGCATGCCGACCCGTCGGTGCTCCTGTCGAACGGCGACCCAGGCCGCCCCGACGACCCGCTCGCCGGGTCACGCTGGCGCCAGTTCGGCCGGGGCTTTGCGGCAGCGTTCGCGGGGTTCGGCTGGGTCGCGCGCCACCCTGACGCGCGCATTCCCGTCCTTGTCGCCGTCGCGGTCTATGTTGCGGTCTGGCTGACGGCACTCGCGACCGCCGCCGCGTGGGACGCGCCGTTTGCCCGGTTTGCCGTCCATGACTTGGGCCACACGTGGTGGCAGATCGCGCTGGCGGCGACCCTGCGCGGGCTGGCGTACGTGCTGTTCTGGGTGCTTGCCCTGCTTTTTGCGCTGGTTTTCGCGTTGCCGGTGTGCGCGCCGGCGTTCGCCTGGGTGGCCGACCGCACCGAGCGGCGCTGGTTCGGCGGCGCGCCCGTCGCTGGGGCCTCTTGGCGCACGCTCGCCGTCGAGATGGCGCGCGGGCTCGGGCGGGCGCTGGCCCTGGTCACCTTGCAACTGGTGGGCGCGGCGCTCTTGTGGCTGCCCGGCTTCGTGTTGGGGTTGGCGCTGCCGCCGCTGGGCGCGGCCTGGGCGATCGGCGTCGGTGGCTGTTGGAATGCGCTGTTTCTTGCGCTGGCGCTCGGGAGCTTCGCCTTGGACAACGCGCGGCTGCCGTTGCCGGAACAGCTCGCGCTCGTGCGGCGCGCGGCGCCGTTGCTGGCCGGGTTCGGCCTGGCGGCGCAGGTGTTGGGGTGGGTGCCGTTCACGGTGCCGTTCCTCGTGGCGGCGGCGACGTTGTTGGTGTGCCGGCTGCATGGGTATGGGCACTGTCGGTGGCCGACGCGGGAGTCATGAAGCCGGAGCCAGGGAGCAGCCACGGAGCAGGCCCGGGGAGGCCCGGCCACTTCAGTCACGGGGTTCTCAGACCCACGGTCCGCTGGACCCCGGATTGCGATCCTCACCCTGCCGTTGGACGCCGCCCCGTAGCCACGCCGCCCCGACCCGGCTACGATCGGTGGCGCCCCGCGTCCCCACCCGCGCGCGGCGGGCGCCCAGACCCAGCCGCATGACCCTTGCCGCCGCCCCGCCCGACCGCGTGTCCTCGCCCGATGTCGTGGCGGGCCTGCTCGCGCGTTCGGTGCTGCTCGTCACCGGCAAGGGCGGCGTGGGCAAAAGCACGGTCGCGGTCGCTTTGGCCCGGCTCGCGGCCAGCCGCGGCAAGCGCGTGCTGCTGGTCGAGCTCGAATCGGTGTCGCACGCCGGCCCCCTGTTCAAGCGGCCCGTCGGCGCCCAGCCCGTCGATGTCGCGCCGCGCCTGACCGCGGTGTGCCTGCAGACGGCCGACTCCCTGCGCCACTTCGCGCTGCAGCAGCTCAAGGTGCCCGCGCTCGTCAATCTGGCGCTGCGCAACCGCTCCGTCGAGCACTTCTTCCAGGCGATGCCGGCGATCAAGCCGATCCTGTTCCTCTACCACCTGTGGTGTCTCGAATCGATCCACGGGCCGCACGGCGATGCGCGCTGGGACCTCATCGTGTGCGACCTGCCGACCACGGGGTTCGCGATCGGCATGTACGAGATTCCGCGCACGCTCAGCACGGTGTTCCGGCTCGGACCGATCGCGGGCTATGCCGACGGCATGCAGAAACTGCTCGGCGACCCGCGCCGCACCGGCCTCGTACTCGTCGCGCTGCCCGAAGAGATGCCGCTGGTCGAGACGATCGAACTCCACGCGGCGATGCAGCGGCGCTTCGGGGTCGAGGCGGCCGCGGTCGTGGTCAACGGGATGTTTCCGGAACTCGTCGCCCCCGCCGACCTCGCCGAGCTGCGTGCGGCCCTCGACAGGCCCGGGACACCGGACGCCGCCACGACTGCCCCTGCAAACTCCGACGCCGCCCTTGCTGCCTGGCGCTGGGCCGCCGAGGTCGTCGCGTCGCGGCGCCAGCGTGCCACCGAAGCCCTGCCGCGCCTGCGTGCGGTGGTCGGCGACCGCGTGCTGGCGCTGCCGTTCTTGTTCCGCCGCGACCTGCCGCTCGATGCCATCGACGGGCTCGCTGCCCGCTTGGGTGGCCAGGACGGGGAGCCGCGATGACCTACAATGCGCTCGCCAACGTGCTCGACGCCAGCCGGGTGCTCGTGCTGTGTGGCTCCGGCGGCGTCGGCAAAACGACGACGTCGGCGGCGCTTGCGGTCACGGCGGCGCGGCGCGGGCGCAAGGTGCTGGTGCTCACGATCGACCCTGCCCAGCGGCTGCTGCAGGCGCTCGGCCTGCACGGCCACGGGCTGGCGCCGAACGCGCCCCACGAGGTGTTGCCAAAGCGGGCCGCCGACTTGCCCGCGGACCTGGCCGTGACGCCCGGCGGCAGTCTGCACGCGATGATGCTCGACGCGGAGTCCGGGGCCATCGCCATGGTCGAGCGACTGCTGCCCGACAAGGCCCTGCGCAGCCAGGTGTTGGGCAACCGCGTCTACCGCGCGTTCCTGCCCGCCCTGCAGGCCTCGCCGGACTACATCGCGCTCGAACTCATCGCATCTCTCGCCGAAGCCGGGCACTTCGACCTCGTCGTGCTCGACACGCCGCCGATGCACAATGCGCTAGATTTCCTCCATGCTGGCGGGACGTTGTCTGCTTTCATCAACGAGCGCGTGCTGCGCTGGTTCGCCAAGGTGCCGCAGCCGGGGCAGAAAGCACGCCTGTCGCTGCTGAGCGCAGGCACCTCGATGGCGATGGCCGTGCTCGGCAAACTGTTCGGCCACGAGGCGCTGCCGGACATCGCGCAGTTCTTCGCGTCGTTTCAGGACGTGCTGCCGCGCCTGAAGGAGCGCACCCAGCAGACCGATCGCCTGCTGCGTTCGCCGGCGACTGCGTTCCTCGTCGTGACCGCGCCGGGCGAGACGGCCCTGCGCGAGGCTCGCCACCTGCACGGCGTGCTGCGCGCCCACGACATGCGGGTCGCCGGCTTCATTGTGAACCGCGTGGTGCAAGCCCCGGCCGTCTTGCGTGGTGAGCACGATGCCGCGACCGAAGCCCTGCACCACCACCTGACGCACCACGGCCACGGCGCCGACCGGGCCCATGCGCTCGCCGCCGCTCTCGGCGCTGCCGCCCGCCAGCTCGAATTCCTGGCAAGCGCCGACGAAGCGCACGTGGCCGCCTTGGAACAGTTGGGGGGCTTCGGGTCGCTGTGCACGGTGGTAGGGCAGCGCGAGCAGGACATCCACACAGTGGCCGAACTGGCGCAATTGGGCGGCGCGCTGCTGGATGGTTTGCGCGGCCACCGCACTCGCTGACGGCGCCCCGTTGGCCGGCTAGCCGAACCGGACCGACCCACCCGTAAACACGCGCCCGCGGCCGATTTCCGTGTACGTGACGAAGGCGTTGCCGGGTTCGAGGCGCAGTTCGGCACACAGCACGGCGGCGGCGGCTTCGAGAGCGGCGCGGATTTGCGCGTCCGACCGGCCGGCATAGGCCGCGATGTCGAGCAGCGGCGGGTGGGTGCCGGCGGGCTGGAGGGCCGCCGCGCTGGACCCCTGCACGAAACTGCCCGGCGCGAGCGGTTGATGCACGGCAAAGACGCGGGCGGCATCGACACCGAGGCACGGCGCGACCGCTGCGACCAGCGCGGCCAGCACGCGCGGGGGCGGCACATCGGCAGGCAGGGGCAGCGTGCGCAAGGTGAGGACGGGCATGGGCGGCAGCGTGCCATGGCGCGGCGCGTGCGGCCAGCGGGGTGGGCCATGCGGCGACCCGCATCGGCATCTCTTGCGAACCTGCACCGCGCTCTTATGCTAGTTGACGATGCACGCGCCCATTCGCACGACCACCCTCCAACTCCCAGCTTCGAAAACTTTTTTGCGCATGGTTCACGGTTCTCCTGTTGTGGTCGTCACGGGCCCGCGCCAATCTGGCAGGACCGCATCGGAGCGAACACGTTCGCCAGACGACCCCGGTGAGCACCACAACCCCGATCGTCGGCATGACGGCTACCTGCGTGATCCCGGCACATGGTCGGTACTCGATCGCGGGTTGTTCGAGGCGATGTCGGCGATTCGTGCTCGCCGTGGGGGCACCGCCGACGTCGAGCGATCCGGTGTGCTCGGGTCGGCGACGTTCGCCCGGGTCGAGATCCACGAGAGCCGGGAGCCCTGATGCTCAACCAGATCACCGACGACCTGATCCGCGACCTCGACGGGCTCCCGTTCGGCCCGCCGGTCACCTACGTCTACAACCCGCTGGTCTATGCCCGAGCCCCCTGGGACGTCTACTGCGAGCGCTACGGCGTCGGCCCGCGCGAGGTCTTGTTGGTCGGGCTGAATCCCGGACCCTTCGGCATGGCTCAAGTTGGCGTGCCGTTCGGTGAGGTCTCGATGGTGCGCGATTGGCTCCGCATCGAGGCACCGGTCGGCAAGCCCCCGCTCGAACACCCGAAGCGGCCCGTGCTCGGGTTCGCGTGCCGCCGCAGCGAGGTGTCGGGTGCGCGGCTGTGGGGTTGGGCGCGGGAACGGTTCGGGACACCGGCGCACTTTTTCCGCCGCTTCATCGTTACGAACTACTGCCCGCTCGTCTTCATCGAGGCGACGGGTGCGAACCGGACTCCCGACAAGCTGCCGGCCGCCGAGCGGGAGCCCTTGGCCGCCGCGTGCGACCGGGCGCTGCGCCGGACCATCGACCACTTCCAGCCCCGGTTCGTCGTTGGGGTTGGCAAGTTCGCCGAGCAACGCATTCGCGCCGTGCTGGCTCCGGTCCCCGCTGGCGTCGTTGTCGGCAGCGTGCCACACCCGAGCCCGGCAAATCCGCTTGCCAACGCCGGCTGGGCCGCCCAGATGGACCGGGCCCTGGCCGGACTCGGCGTGGCCTGACCGGAACAGAAAAATGCCCCTTGCGATCCACCACCTGCGTGGGCACGCTGCGGCCAGCCGGTCAGCTACGCGACGCGGGAGCAACCCATGAGCGACATCTCTCCAGCGCGTGTGCGGTTGGCCTGCGCCGCGGCAGCGATGGTCTTTGCCAGCTGTGGCGAGGCGCCCGCCGCCGGTGTGCTGGCCACGGGTGACAGCGCGCCCGAAACCAACGTTGCGCCCGACACCGGCCCCGGCACAGTCACGCCCGACCCCAGCGCGTGGGGCCCGTACGGCGTCGGCACCCGCAGCTACGCCTGGGTCGATGCCAAGCGCCAGAACCGCATGGTCACCACGCAGATCTGGCACCCCGCGGCGCCCTGCGGCAAGGGCATCAGCTACCTGCAACTGTTCCCCGGCAAGGCGTGCGGCGACGTCGAGCCGGAGATGAAGGGCGCGCCCTACCCGATCATCTTGTTCTCGCACGGCTTCAAGGGCGTCAACACGCAGTCGGTCAGCCTCATCGAGCACCTTGCCAGCCACGGCTACGTCGTCGTCGCCCCCAACCACGTCGGCAACACGCTTTTCGACTTCACGGCCAAGGACAAGGACGTCGCCAACGCGGCCATCGAGCGCGCCAACGACGTGCGCTTCGCCTACGACGAAGCCCTGAAACTGAACGCGAAAGGTGACCTCGCGGGCAGCATGGACAGTGCCAACGTCGCGATGACCGGACACAGCTTCGGGGCGTGGACGGCGCTGGTAGTCGCGGGCGGCGAAGTCGACGTGGACGCGGCCAAGGCGGCGTGCGCGGCGGGTTCGAAATCGGACATCTTCTGCAAGTACCTGGGCTTCTGGCCGCCAGGCAGCACGATCAAGCTGAGCGAGAAGATTCCCGGCCTCAAGGCGGCCATCGCGTGGGCGCCGGCCGGCTATTCGTCGTTTGGCGACAAGGGCCTGGCGCTCGTCAAGGTGCCCGTGTTCGTAATGGGCGGCACGCTCGACAATACCGCTCCGCTGCAATGGGAGATCGATCCCATCTACAACGCCCTGCCCGCGCCCAAGGCCGAGGTCGTGGTGCAGGACGCGAGCCACATGAGTTTCACGAACATCTGTGGGCTGCCCGCGGCCGAGGTGGTGATCAAGGACTTCTGCGGGGTCAAGGGCGTGGCGAAGCCGGACGATGCGTTCAAGAACATCAACACTTTCTCCACAGCATGGCTGGCGCGCTGGGTGGCGGGCGACAAGGCGATGGCGGCGTGGTTCGACCCCACCAGCAAAGGCAAGGTGGGGTTGACGGCGGTGTCGAAGGCGCAGGGGTTGTAGGGGATCACCTTGCAGCGCGAACCGCAGCAGCCACGGGTCACGTCAGGCTGACCAGCGAGGTCCGCCCCGACAACGACGGCGACGACGACCTCGCCGGCATCGCGAACGCCTGCGCCGGCGAAGGGCGCGATGGAGGTGGAGTCGGGCCGAGCGGTGCGCAGAGCGTTGGAGCGGGCAGGTTGGCGATTCGCGCGACAGATCGGCAGCCACATGGTGCTCGTCAAGCCGGGCCCGATGGTGTCGCTGTCGATTCCTGACCACCGCGAACTGACGCCCGGCAGTTTGCTGGCGCTGATCCGGGCCACGGGGATGGCGGCACACGAGGTCAGCCAGCACACCTGGCACCTGCTCTTCTACAAGTTCGCTACGCAGGTTACTTCGGCCAACTCGTCCATGGCTGCGTTTCTACTCCTGGCCGAGAACTCTGGGTGCCGGCCGTTTCGGGTAACACCTTTGAAATTGCGCCGTTTTCCCTGCTGACCTACGGAATCCGGTTCTTCGGGCGGCGCATCTCTGCCGGCCTGGCATTTATCAAGGGGTTGGGTGATCTTGCGGCCAAGGAGTTCCCCTTGGGCATTCCCCTGGTGACATACAACGCCCGGTTCTGATCCGGCAGCGCACCGCGCTGTGCGCCAGACGCCAGCATCAGCCACGCCCCGCCAACACCCCGCGCAGCAGGGTCCGCCCCACCACCATCACCGCCAGCACCTCCTCGGCGCCCTCGAAGATCGACAGCACGCGCGCGTCCTGCCAGTAGCGGCTGACCGCGTACTCTTCGCTGTACCCCATGCCGCCGTGCAACTGCATCGCCTCGCGCGTGACGTCTTCGGCGGTGCGGCAGGCGAGCAGTTTGACCAGGCTGGCGTCGAGGTCGCCGTGGCCGCGGTCCATCTTGTCGCACGTGGCGTACGTCATCTGGCGGCACAGGGCCACGCTGGCGGCCATCTCGACCAGCGTCCGGCGGGTCAGGGCGAGGTCGCTCAAACGGCGGCCGAACACGGACCGGTCCTGGGTGTAGCGCACGGCCGCCCGCAGCGCGGCTTCCATCACACCGACCGCGCGCGCCGCCGTCTGGATGCGGCCCCCCGCGAACCCAGCCATTTGCAGAGCAAAGCCTTCGCCGTCGGCGCCGATGCGGTTGGCGTCGGGCACGTACCAGTCCTCGAAGAACACCGTGAACGAGTGCATGCCGCGGTAGCCGATGGTCGGGATCGCGCGGCCTGCCAGCTTGCCGCCGGCGGGGTACGCGGTGGAGCGGTGGCCGTCTTCGAACGCAAAGCTGCGGTCGTCGGCGGGCGGCACCACGGGCGGTTTCTCGGCGAGGAACAGCGTCAATCCCTTCGCCTTGGCGTCGGTCGTGCCGGTGCGCGCCAGCACCAGCAGCAACGACGCGCGGCCAGCAAACGTACACCAGGTCTTCTCGCCGCGCAGTCGCCAGCCGTCGCCGTCGCGCAGCGCCTGGACGCGCACGGCGGCCACGTCTGAACCCGCGGCGGGCTCGGTGACGGCAATCGCCACCACGTCCTGGCCGCGCGCGATGCGGGGCAGCCAGCGGCGCTTCTGCTCCTCGGTGCCGCCCTTGAGCAGCGCCTTCGACGCGATCTCCGGCCGCGTGATGACTGAGCCGCCCGCGCCCAGCGATGCGCGTGCCAGTTCTTCGGTCGCCAACGCCATCGCGCGGGTGTCGACGAACTGGCCGCCATAGCGCTCGGGGATCGTGATGCCGAGCGCGCCCAGGTCCGCATACGCCTTGAGCAGCGTCTCGGGCAGCACGGCGTCGTGGCGATGGATCGACTCGGCCAGCGGCGCCACCTCGGCGTCGGCAAAATCGCGGAACACGGCGCGCACGTCGGCGTGGTCGTCATCGAGCGCGTAGGCGTCGGTGGACCACGCGCCGCCGTCGAGCAACCACGGGGCCAGCGCCTGCACTGCGGCCGGGCCCGTCGCCTCGGCAAGCGCGGCCTCCACGTGTGCGGGGTAGACCGGAGCCTGCGAGGCAGTCACGCCCGCCCGCACGAAGCCCGCGCGCACATCGAGCAGTCCCCGTGACGCGGCAAAACGCCACAGCTGCCGCACCCGCCCAGCCGTGTGGCGCGCGTCGGCCAGATCGAGCAGTGCGCCCACCGCCACGGTCGTCGCGTGCAACCGGGCAAAGGCGAAGACCTCGTCGCCGCACGCGTGCAGGGCGTCGTTCGAGACCGCGCCGGGCCGCGCCGGATCGGCCACGCGCAGCGCCAACTGACGCCCGATGTGGGCCACGGCTGCGGTACACGCGTGCAGGCCGGTCCGCAGGTCGTGAGTCGTTTCCATGCGGTGCGTTCCTGGCGGTGCGGGTTCGTTCCTGCGCTGCCGGGTTGTTCCTGGCCGGGCGCGCGGCCTACAGCTTGTTCACCTGGAAGATCGGAAAATAGCTGTGCTGGTGCCCCGCGTCGTACTCCTTCTGCAACTGCGGGATCGAGTCGTACGGGAAGATGTCGTATTTCGGCGTGTCTTCGGGCATCCACCCCGTGTTCTCGGCGAACTGCACGGCGGCGCGCCCCTGGCCGTAGCGGGCGTAGTGCGTGTGCACGTGGGTGTGGCGACTGATGCACTCGATGGCGCGCACGGAATCGGACTTCATCCCCTCCTTCCACCCCGCCGTCGCGATGACGCCCTGGCGTGACAAGGCCTTGAGCGTGGCGCGAATGACCGGAGAGCCGACGTAGTCCAGAAAGATCGACACGCCGATGTCTTGGGTATGCTCGCGCACGATGCGCAAGAACGTCTCTTCGGACTCCAAGTAGCGCTTCTTGTACTCCGGGTCGGCCTTGTAGCGCTCCATGTCGTACTCGAGGTGCTTGAACAGGCGGCGGTCGATCGGCTTCATCCCGGCCGACTCGATCGCGTACAACCGCTTGGGATTGCCGCTGATCATGGCGACGCGCGAGCCCCAGAACTTCGCCAGCGTCAGTTCCGCCCACGTCACGCCGCCGCCCCAGCCCCACACGTACGGCGATGGGCAGTCCTCGATGGTCATCTGTACGCGCCAGGTGTTGTGGGCCTGATGCCAATTCGACCACGCCGTCACGTAGCGCAGGCTGAAGGCGGCCCACTGCGGCAGGCTGAAGCGCGTGTTTTCGGGCAGCGGGATCAACTGCTTTTCGTGGGTGACGGTGCGGCGCGCCAGCAGGCCGATCGTGCCCGGCGCGTCGTAGCCGAAAATCTTGATGGGATAGCCCCACTTGTCCCAGACGCCGTTGCAAAACAGCATGGCGAGGTCGCCAACCTTGACGGTGGTCACGCGCTCGCCGACGGCCAGCACCCGCACGGTGCCCGCATTGCCGAGCACGACGTGGGGCTCGCCGCGCTGCTTGCAGATGTCGACCGGATCGCGTTCGACGGCGTGGCTCATGTTGCCTTCCCAGCAACCGAACAGGGGTTCGACGAGGCATTGGTCGAGAGCGATGTCGGGCAGCGTAATCTCGGCCTGCTCCAACTGGCCCGGGCCCGGCTTGGCACCCGCTGCTGCCTTGAGGATCCAGGCGGTCGTGGTCTCGGCCATGGCGGTCTCCGGGGAGCGCGCCTCGGCGCCGGGCGTGCAGGCTAGTGAAAATGACGCGGTGCGTCAACCGGCCGGCTGTTTCGTGCGCCCCAGGCTAGAACGCGTTGCCGAACGCCGCAGGTGCTGCCGGTGGGGGCGCAACCGACTACGCGCCAGCATCGGGAGCCACGCCGTCGCGCCACATGCGGCCGATGTCTTCGTGCGATGCGTTCTGCTCCGGCGCGTTCGTGCACACGTACTGGCGGCACTCGTAAGGCCGCGCGCCGTAGATGCGGCAGCCGGTCCCGTTGAAGAACACGCACGGGCCCCGCAACACCCGGTACAGCGCATCGACCGGCTTGCCCGTCGGCAGCGCGGGCTTGCCGAAGCGGTCGAGCTTGACCGGCGCAAACGCGTTGACGGACTGACCATCGACATCGACCGAATCGACCACGAGCCAGCGCCGCACGAACGCGTCGGGTTCCTGGCCCAGCAGCGCGGCGGCCCGCTCGACCTCGCCCGGCGCAAACCAGCCGGGGCTCGAGCGGCAGCACAGTCCGCGACGGATGCAGCCCAACTCCGGATTCGGATGCGGCGCCGCCTCCTCGTCGAGCCAGTAGGGATTGGTGGGTTCGAGTTCGATGCCAGCGGCGGCCAGGCTGTCAGGCGTCGGCGCCAGCGCGGGGTCGCGGCGGGTGGCGACATCTTCGCGACCGAAGATGCGAAGCTGGCGGGGTGGGTCGGGCATGGCCAATAGCGTGCAGGGGCGCGGCGGTTGGGTCAATCGGCGGTTGCGGCGGCCCGTGGACCCAGGATCCACCAACCAACCTTCCCCGACCGACTCCGACGCGACGATCCGCACCTTGATTCAGCGTCAGGTCAAGTCCGCGATCGGCGCCCCGCGTCTCCGACACGGGCGCAGAGGCAGCCCCGAACGTCAGCGAGACACCGGACGCCGTCGATGGCGTGGTGGGGAAGGCGAAATCGGGCTCGGGCGAAATCCTGCAGAGCCTTGCCCTGCCGGGCTGTGCGGCGCGAAAATGGGTGCCCCTGCCCTTTGAGTGTGCCGAGGGCCAACTCGCCTGCGTGGGCGCGGACGTCGTCGCAAAGTGCACAAATTCGGGATACTGGATGGAGCACATCGACGAATGCGGCGAGCGAGGTCTTGCCCAGCCACCGCCCCCGGCGCACCATCGTTGCGCGCCGGCCTCACCGGCCGCCCATGCCGTGCCGATGCAACCGTCTGCCTCCACCCCGCCCAGGCCCAAGCCGCGCGTGCTGCTCGGCGTCAACGTCGACCACGTGGCGACGATCCGCCAGCAGCGCGGCACCCGCTACCCCGACCCGGTGCTGGCCGCCAGCCTCGCCGAACTCGCCGGCGCCGACCAGATCACGGTCCACTTGCGCGAAGACCGCCGCCACGTGCAGGACCGCGACCTCGACGTGCTGCGCCGCACGGTGCAGGTACCGCTCAACCTCGAGATGGCGGCGACACCGGCCATGGTCGCCATCGCTTGTGCCGTACGGCCCGACGTCGTCACGCTGGTGCCCGAGCGCCGGGCGGAGCGCACGACTGAGGGCGGCCTCGACGTCGCCAGCCAGGTCGCGCGCCTGGCCGGACTTGCTGCGCAACTGCGCGAGGCGGGCATCGTCGTGTCGGTTTTCGTCGCCGCGGCCGAGGTCCAGTTGCGGGCTGCGGCCGAAGTCGGCGCCGCGACGGTCGAGTTGCACACCGGAGAGTATTGCGACGCCAAGGGTGCCCTGCACCGGCAGAGCCACCTCGACGACCTGCGCCGCGGGGCAGCCACGGCCCATTCGCTGGGGCTGCGCGTCGCCGCCGGCCATGGGCTCGACTACCACAACGTGGGCCCCGTCGCGGCCCTACCCTACGTCGAGGAACTCAACATCGGCCACAGCCTCGTGGCGCGCGCGGTGCTGGTCGGCTTCGAGCGGGCCGTGCGCGAGATGCGCGCCCTGC
Organism: Myxococcales bacterium; assembly: GCA_009692425.1. GTDB lineage: Bacteria > Myxococcota_A > UBA9042 > UBA9042 > UBA9042 > SHZF01. The sequence goes on from SHZF01000008.1 coordinate 110,826, forward strand.
TGGTGCCACCGTTCGACCCGAACTGACGCCGCTCCCCACGCGGCGACCCGACCAGGAGACCCATGCGCCTTGTCTCTCCCGACCAGATGCGCGAGTTGGACCGCCGCACGATCGCCGAACTCGGGCTGCCCGCCGTCGTGCTGATGGAAACCGCCGGCCGTGCCATCGCACGCGCCGTTCTCCAGCGGCTCGGGCCCCCGGACGGACGGCTCGCCACGGTGCTGGCTGGCGCCGGCAACAACGGCGGCGATGGCTTCGTGGCGGCGCGTGTGCTGCATGCCGCAGGCTTCGATGTGGATGTGTACGGCGCCGGCGACCCGGGACGCATGAGCCCCGAGACGCAGGTGCACTACAAGGCGATGCGCCACCACGGGCTCGACTGCCGCTGGTACCGCGACGTGCCCAAGCACCCAGAACTGCAGAACCTACGCCGTTCGCTGGGGCGCTCGGCGGCAATCGTCGACGCGCTCGCGGGCATCGGCCCTGTCGATGAACTGCACGAGCCGCTGCGCACGTTTGCGGCCCAACTCGACGGGCGCCACCGCGCGCTGGTCGTGGCTGCCGATGTGCCGTCGGGCCTGTGTGCGGTCGATGGCCGGGTGCTGGGCGCGGCCGTGCGCTGCGATGTCGTGGTCACGATGGGGGCGGCCAAGGCGGGACTTTTTCTTGGCAACGGTCCGGACTTGTGGGACGAGATCGAGGTCGCCGACATCGGCATCCCGCCGGGCTGGGTCACCGCACTGGAGCCGGTGGGGCGGGTCATCGACGCCGCAGCCGTGCGCGCGCTGCTGCCGCTGCGACCGGCGGTGGCGCACAAGGGGACTTGCGGGCACGCCTTCGTCGTCGCCGGGTCGCCGGGCAAGGCGGGTGCCGCGTTGCTGGCGAGCCATGCCGCACTGCGGGCAGGCGCTGGCCTCGTCACGCTCGGCACGTCGGGCGAAGTGCGCGGCCGCCTCGAAGCCGAAGTGTGGGACCTTCTCGTGGAGGCCGTGCGCGGGGGCGCTTCGGAAGCCAAGCGCATCGAGAAGCTGGTGCAGAAGAAGTCGGCGCTGTGCGTCGGCCCGGGGCTCGGCACGGGTGCGGCGGAGGCTGACCTCGTGCAGCGCCTGGTGGCCGTGACGACGGTCCCGGTGCTGCTCGACGCAGACGCCCTGCACCTGCTGGCCCAGAAGCCCGACGTGGGCGAACCCGCCCGCGGCCGCCTCGTGCTGACGCCGCACCCCGGCGAGATGGCCGCGCTGCTGGCGACGACGGTGGATGCGGTCGAGGCCGATCGCGCCAAGGCGGCGCACGCGGCGGCGGCGCGCTTCGGTGCGGTCGTCGTGCTCAAGGGCGCGCGCACGCTCATCGCGGCCCCGGACGGCGCCTGGGCCGTGTGGCCGCGCCCGAATGCCGCGCTCGCCAAGGGCGGCACCGGCGACGTGCTGGCCGGGCTGATCGGCGGGCTGCTGGCCCAAGGGGCAACACCGTTCGCGGCGGCTTGTGCGGGTGTGGGCCTGCACGGGCTGGCGGGACAGAAGTTGCGCGGCCACGCTGGCGCCCGCGGCGGCACGGCGTCGGACCTGCTCGCTCAGGTGGTCGCCGTGCTCGCCGAAATCGATGGGGGCGAGCCAGTCTCGGGGGACGGGCGAGCGTCGCGGAGTCCAGGCTGACCGGTCGTCAGCGCACCGGCCCATGCCACAACACCACGGGCGGCGGTCGCCAGGGCGGGGCCCAGCGCGGGGCCTCGCGCGGATCGCCCACCTGCTGCAGTTCGAGCAGCGCCCCGTCGAGGTGCCGCGACAGCCGGAGCCGGGCCGGGCGCGCGCCGCCGGCCAGTTCCAGCACATAGGAGCGGTCGGGCTCCAGGAACGTGAAACGCTCCAACCGCAGCCCGCCGTCGAGTGGCCGCCGCGCGCTCACCCACTTCTGCGCCAAGGCGACCACCCGATCGAAGTCGGTGTCGGTCACGAGCCACAGGTCGGCCGGGTCGGCGCGCACCACGCGGCGGGCGCGCACGGGCGCCAGCAGCGGCGTCACGGCAATCTCGGCCGGGTCGCGCTCGGCGGCCACCGGGATGTCGGTCGGCGTGTCGGCGTGTGCCATGCTGGTGCGGATCAAGGCCACCGCCGCGCCGGCCAGTGCGAACCCGCGGACGCGGCGCGCCGGCGCAATCGCAGCGCCACGCCCCACCTTCGTGCTGGACTCCCTCGCGCAGGTCACCATCGCGCGCCAGCGTAGCGCGGCCGTCGGCAGGGCACCAGCAGCGTCCGTAGGCGCCACGCCCGTGCTCCACCGGCCGAGTCACCGCCCCGTCGACAACCCGCAGAAAACGTGAAGGATTCCGCAGTTGACGAGACACAGAGCCGCGTCTATCATCGCGCGCTCGGTTTTGCCCGGCCGTTCGGGCAGACCGCTCTCCTTTCGAACCGGCCCGTTGCGCCACAGGTCCCCGATGCTGCGATTCCGGCGTACCGCCCACGTTGTCCTCGGTTTGCTCCTGGTCCTGCCCGCACTCGCGTGCCAGCGTGGCGAGAAGTCCTGCCGCTACTACAGCCTCGTGCTCGAGCGCGCCGAGGCGCCGGACGACAAGCGCCGCGCGCTCAGCGATCTCAAGCGCCTGCCGACGAAAGACCAGCTCAAATGCGACGACGACAAGGTGTACGCGCGCTTCACCAAGGCCATGGACGACAACAAGTTCCGGCCGATACTGATCGACACGATGGAGAACCTGGGCCGCGTCGGCGGCAAGATCCGCGACCGGACGGAAAAGCTACTGGTCGCGGGCCTCAAGTTCGGCGACACGGCCGGCCAGATCGGCACCGTGTTCCGCACGTGGCGGCTCGAGTCTTCCGACACGCGCGACCCGTGGCTGCCGGCAAAGGCGACCGCCAAGGGCTTGGCCGACGCCATCCGGCGCCCGAATTCAGGGGGCGCGCAGCAGGGCCAGATTCGCGCCCAGTTGGTCGAAGCCCTTTTCCTCGCCGTGCCGAACCCGGCCGACCGGGCGGAGTACGAGGAACTGCTGATTGAACTCGCCGACACCGATCCCGCCATGCAGTCGGTCGAGGTCAACATCCGCGCGCTGCAGTATCTGACCGAGATGCGCACGAAGAAGGAAGGCGCCTTCGACGCTTATGTGCACGGCCTGTTCCAGAAGGACGCGGCGCGCGCCGAAACGTACATGGCAGGGCGGTTGGCGCTCGCGACGTTCCCGCGCGACAAGGTGGCCAAGACGGCCCTCGACATCTTCACCAAGAAAGACACGAGGTTTGAGGCGTGGGTCAAGACCGCCGGCATGTTTGACTGGGAATGGCAGGAAGGCCCCAAGCTCGCCCAGGTGTTGTCTGACGTGCACGCGCCAAGTACCGCGCTCGCCCTCGTGCAGGCGGTCGCCAAGCCGGTCGACGTCACCGATGCGGGGGTGCCGAAGACGTTCACCGTCATCAACAAGGCGCTGCCGTGGTCCGGCTACCTGACGAGCCGCTTCCAACTCGCCATGTGGGCGCTGGCCGCGATGGGCAACGAGATTCCGGCCGACGCCGTCGCCGAGATCGCAAAAACGTCCCTGTCGAGCGGACTCGCCGCCGAGCAGCGTACGTTGCCGCTGACAGGCCTCGCGATCTCGGGTTCGGCGCTGGCGTGGCCGACGATCCTGAAGGTGTTCACCGACGCGGCGGAAATTGAGAAGGCGGAGTTCCTGACCGCGCTCAGCTACGCGCTGGACCCCGAGCACCTCGCCGAGTGGGACAAGGTCGTCGGCGGCGACCTCAGCGAGGGCGTGAAGACCGGCCGCGAAGACCCCGTCATCATCGACCGCCTCAAGGTGGTGCGCGATTGCAAGGCCGCCCAGGATGGCGGGCCGGACGAGGCCACCAAGCAGACATCACTGCTGACGTGCTACGTCGGCTTCATGAAGAATTCCGGCAACCCGACCCAAACTGAGAAGGCGTCGATCAACTTGCTGCACCTCGGTGCGCGCGGCGCGGACGTCGTGCCGATCCTGCTTGAAGCCATCAAGACGTCGGAGCCGACGAATGCCACGCTGCGTCAGGTCGCGCTCGCGGGCCTGAAGGCGTTGGCGAAGCCCGAGCACATGAAGGCGATCTACAACGTCCAGCAACTCGACGTGTCGCGCGGCCCCGTGGCGCAGTCGTGGATTTGGGAGTTCGACATCCTGCTCGGCCACTTGTTCCAGGCCGCCGATGGTCAGGTGCCGATGCCGGTCAATACGCCGAACCCAAACAACATTCCCGCGGAGCCTGCCGCGCCTGCCGCCGCTCCGGGCGCCGACCCGGCTGTTGCCGCAGTTCCTCCCGCTCCTGCTGGCGCTGCCGGCAATGTGCCTGCCCCGGCACCGGTTCCGACGCCTGGGGTCGCTGTGCCCCAGCCCGCGCCCGTTCCGAAGTAATCGATTTCACGAAGAAAACCTGAGTCGTCGTTCCGGCCAGATGGACCGCGTTCTTGCGCGGCTCCCGCTGCGGCGCGGCAACTCCTCGCCCAGAGCGAACCCTCCACGGCGCCCGCCCGTTTCGGCGCCGCGGAGGTTCCATGTCGTTGTCCCGTGCTTTCCGTATTTCCGTCCCCGTGCAAGCTGCCTTGGTTGCGACCGGCGTTTCGGCCAGCGCCGGTCTCGTCACGCTGGTGGCCCTTTTGCTGGCGTGCGGGTGCAGTGCCGTCGCGGGCCTGCCCGAGCCGTCGCGCCCGGAATTCGCCGGGTCCATCGCCGAACTGGGCGTGCTGCTGCCACCGCCTCCGCCCAAGCCAGCGTGCCGGGCCGCGGCGACGGGAGAACTGGTCGTCAACGAGTACCTCGTGCGTCCGGGCGGCATCGACCTCGACGGCGACGGCAAGTCGACCCTGCGCGACGAGAGCATCGAATTCGCGGTCGACTCCGACGAACCCGTGCACGTGCTTGGCGCGGAATGGTGGGTAGACGGCGTGCGGCGCGCCAAGGTGACGACTCCCGTGTGCCTGCCTCCGCAGCGGTTCGCCGTCCTCGTCGGCAACGCGTCCGGCAAGCTGGTGCTGGGGCCCGGGGCCATCGAAGTCCGACTGGACCGCTCGCTGCGGTTGACCGACGCCGGATCCCACCTCGAACTGCGCAGTCCCCAGGGACAGGTCATTGCCCACCTCGAATACGCCGCGGAGCCGCACGGGGTGCCGGCTGCGACGTGGGTGCGCGCGCTGGACGGCGAGCGGGGTTCGCCGTTCGTGCGCCACGACGCGCTGCCGGCGGGTACGGGCGCGCCGCACTCGCTCGGGACCTGCGCGACCGGCCAACCGGCCTGCGAGTGCCTCGGCGCCCAGGGGATGGACTGCCCGGAACTGGCCCGGGCGGCGACGACAGCGCAAGGTGGCTGAAGTCTCGGCTCCGAGCTGCGCGGTGGCGTGGTGGGGCTGCAATGCCTCACCGGTCTGAAGGTATACTGGTATGACCAGTTGACCAGTTGACCTCTTTGGGGCTAGACTGCCGGCCACGCGGAGTGCAACCCGCGCCGGAACGTGACCATGTCGATCGTCAACCCCCAGTCGGCAGTGCCAGGCAGCATCATCGCATCCGGCACCGCTGCCGCATTCACCCCGGTTGCGCGCCAGTCGCTCAGTGAATCGGTGTTCCTGCAACTGCAGGGGCGCATCGTGGCGGGTTCGCTGCCAGCAGGGGAACCGCTGCCGTCCGAACGGGACCTCTGCGATCTGCTTCAGGTCAACCGAGGTGCCGTGCGCGAAGCCGTGCGGCGGCTGGAACAAGCCGGGCTGGTGGCATCCCGGCACGGCGCGGTGGGGCGTGTGCTCGACTTCCGCCGCCACGGCGGACTCGATCTGCTGCCGAGCCTGCTCGTGCGGACCGATGGCGGCGTCGACCTCGATGTCGTGCGCAGCGTGATGGAGATGCGCTCGGCGATGGGCCCCGACGCCGCCCGGTTGTGTGCCCGGCGCGACCGTGCGCGCGGCCATGTGCTGCTGGGCCTCGTCAACCGCATGGGGGCCGCGCACGGCGAACTGACGGTGCTGCAGGAACTGGCGCTCGAATTCTGGGACGAGGTCGTCGATGGCAGCGGCAACGTGGCCTACCGGCTGGCCCTGAACAGCCTGCGCCGCATCTACGACCCGGTGCGAGAGGCAATGGCGAGCGTGCTGTCGGCCGAATTGACGGACGAACTGCGCCACTGGCACCTGGCCGATGCCGTCGTGCGTGGTGACGAGCACCTGGCGGCGCTGACGAGCGCGGAACTCATGCGCCACGGCCTCGACGCCGTGACGATCGCGATCGAGGCGCTGCGCGGCGACGACCACCCGGTGCGCGCTGCCGACCTGGGCACGTGAGTCTGGACCCGCCGCACGCCGCCCTGCGCTCGGAACCGCTTTTTCTTCTGCCCCCTTCCGGAGACCCGATGACCACTCTGACCGCTTCGCTCGCCACCCCCGTATCAACCCCGGCACGGCTCGCTCGTGTCACGGAACCTGCCCCGCAGGCCGTTGAACCCGCCCGCCGCAGCGCCGACCCGACACCGGGCGTCGCCGGACAAGATGCCGAACGCGCCGGGGTCCGGGCGCCGACCGAACGCCTGACGCTCGCCGGCGCGATGGTCCAGTTTTTCCGTTACGGCAGCCCGCGCACGCTGACGCTCGGCCTGTTGCTGGCCGTCGGCGCGCGGCTGTCCGTGGGTGAGTGGACGTGGTGGGACGCCTTGATCGTATTTGGCTTTCTCACATTCGAGCCGTTACAGGAGTGGCTCATCCACGTCCATGTGCTGCACTGGCGGCCGCGGCGTGTGCTCGGCGTGCACATCGACCCCTACCTCGCGCGCAAGCACCGTGCGCACCACCGCAATCCGTGGACCGTGCCGACCCTGTTCATTCCGCTGCGCACGCTGGCGCTGTCGTTTGCGGCGAACGTCGCGCTGTGGTCCCTCGTTGCGCCGACGTGGCCGCTGTTCTTGACCGCGCTGACGATGCTGCTCGTCATCGGGTTCGGCTACGAGTGGACCCACTACCTCATCCACACGCCGTACCGGCCGCGCACGCGGCTGTTCAAGCTCTTGTTTCAGCACCACCGACTGCACCACTTCAAGAACGAGCACTACTGGATGGGCGTGACATCGGACCTAGGTGATCGCCTGCTCGGCACGCGGCCCGACGCGCGCACGGTGGAGCTTTCGCCGACAGCGCGCGACCTGCTGGGCGAGGGTGCGGCCGGGGCGTGAGGCAAGGGGGAGCCGCGCCCCAGCAAGCGTGCCCGTGCCTACTGACACCCAAACTTCTTCCCATCGAACTTGCAAGCCATCCCAGCGTCTGCGCAGTCGAGCACGGCGACCTTGCCCTGGTTGCAGAACACCCACTTGTCAATCTGGCACAGGCCCGTCGGCGGCAGCGATCCGCAGAGGGCTCCCGCCTTGGGGATGCACTCGCCCTGCGTACACGCCCAGCCCGCCGTGCACGTGCCGCAGGTCCCGCTGCAGCCGTCGTCGCCGCACTCGAACTCGGTGCCGCTGGCATCCTTGCACACCGGCTCGCACGGGCCCTTGTCGATGCAGGCAAAGGTGCCGGGCAGCGCGACGGCGTTCCACCCGCACTTCTTGCCGGGCTTGGCGGCGCAGTCGATCTGGACCTTTTGCGCGATCGTGCCGTCGCCCTGGCACTGGACGAGGATCGCGCCCTTGCACTCGCCCTCCTTCGGCACGCCCTTGCACGGTCCCGCGGCACACAGGCCGCCCGGGCCGCACACGTCGCCCACGCCGCACGAGCCGCACGCCATGCCGCAGCCGTTGTCGCCGCACTGCTTGGTGCCGCACTTGGGCTGGCAGTCGTCGGGGTGACACAACTGGTCGTCCGCGCAATGGAACGCCGCCAAGCACCCGCCGCACTGCCCGCCGCAGCCGTTGGGCCCGCACTGCTTGCCTGCACACACCGGCACGCACACCGTCGTGCACGCCTTGCCGTCGGATTGGCACGACTGGCCCGTCTCGCAGAAGCCGCACACCGCGCCGCAGCCGTCCGAGCCGCACACCTTGCCCGTGCAGGCGCGCTTGCAGGCGGCGGCGTCGAGCGCGCCGGCCCCCTTGGCGTCGGGCTTTCTGGCGCTGTCGGCGGCCCCGTCCTTGCCGCCACCGACGCTGTCGGAAGTCACAAGGGTGTCTGCCAGGCCGTCCGTTGCAGCCGCGGCGCTGTCGCCCGTACCGCTGTCGGCCGCCGCGCTATCGAAAGCGTCGGGGGCGTCCGCGCTGGCTGGCAGTTCCTCGGTGCCGCACCCCTGCACAAGCACGGTTGCGACGGCGACGGTAGCGGCAAGCCCAGCCGCTGCGGTCGGCCAATGACGTCCAGTCCTCACGCGGCGCTCCCCGCCCGCCCCTTTCGGCAGGAACGCGCAGGATAGCGATGCCGCGCCCCGGTTGTCATTTTGGCACACCCCGGCGGCGATCGAAGCGGCTCGTGCGCCAGCCGGACCGCTGATGAACGGCGACGCTGACACGATCGGCCTGACATTGCTAGGTTTTCTCAGTCCGCGATCTGGCACGCCCTTTGCTTCTCTACCAGGAGGGAACAGCACGCGTCGCCCGGACGTTCGTTCACCCCGGGCGGCCCGCAGTGGGCGCGCAGCACTTCGGCAAAGGAGAGGACCTCGGCGTGGAAACCCTGCTCAAGCGCCACTTCTGGCTGCTCAACCTCGCCGGCCTCGGCCTGGTGGCGTGGCTGGGCGCGGGCACCTTGAGCGCGCTGGGCGGCGTGCTGCTCGCCAACGCGACCGGCCGCATCGAGACGAAGGAGACGCTGACCGCGCTACAAGGCGAAACCGCGCTGCAGAAAAAGCTACGCGACGGCCGTGTGGGCTCGCTGGCGGGGGCCGAAATGGCGGGGCGCACGCCGTTCCTGATCGAGGAAGCCGCGCCGGAACCGATCGACGAGCCGCCCGCAGAGCCGCCGCCTGAAGTGCCCGCCACGCCGCACGAGCCGACCTACGACCCGACGACCCTGCCGATCAAGCTGCTCGGCACGATGGTCGTCAGCCCGGAGACGTGGTCGTCGGCGACCCTCGAACTCGAGCGGCAGAACCAGAAAATCGTCGCGCAGGGCACCGAAATCCTCGGCGGCCAGGCCACGGTCTACGCGATCCGCCGCAATTACGTGGTGCTCAAGGAAGGCGACAAGCTCACGATCGCACCGCTCTACCCGCGCGAAGGTGGCCCCTCGACGTCCGAAGCGACCCCGCCGCCCTCCCCACTGCCGACACGCTCCGAGCCCGAGCGCCAGCGCCTGGCCGATGCCGGGCCGAAGGTGGACGGCGTGCGCAAGGTGTCGGAGACGGCGTACCAACTCGACCGCAGCCACGTGAACGACAAGCTCAAGGACCTGGCGTCGCTCGGCCAGCAGGTGCGCGTGGTGCCGAACTACCGCGGCGGCAAGTACGACGGCGTGCGGCTGATCGGCATGAGCGACGAGAGCCTGTTCAAGCAGATCGGCTTCGGCAACGGCGACATCCTGATGGCCGTCAACGGCGACCGCGTCGACTCGCCCAACAAGGCGCTGTCGCTGTACGAGGCGCTCAAGAACAAGTCCCGCCTGACCGTGCTGCTGGAGCGCGACGGCATCGCCAAGACCCTGCGCTACACCGTGCGCTGATTTTTTTGCCTGGAGCTTGCCTTGGTTCACCGCATCTTTCCGATCCGACGCCGCGCCCGCACCGTTGGCGCCGCCGCGTGGCCCGCCCTGGCCGGCGTGTGGCCCGCCCTGGCCGCCGTGTGGGCCACCGTGCTCGCGGCGGGGTCGACCCTGCCGCGCCCGGCCGCCGCGCAGGAGGCCACGGCAGAGCGTTCGATCCCGGTAACGGCAGGCAAGGGCACGCTGCGCAAGAAGGCCAAGGCCGACGCGATTCAGGCCGGCAGCGCAAAATCGGGCACGTTTCGCCGCAAGAAGACGCCATCGCTCGACCCCAGCTACGACCCGGCCCAGGCGACCGAAGCGCTCGACGCGCGCGGAGAACCTGCGCCGCCGTCTGACCCCGGTCCCGGTCGCCGCTTCGAGGCGCCGCCACCGCCCGCACCGGGCGATCGGGCAGCGGACCGCAACGGTGCCCCGGGCACGGCGGCCACCGACAACGCCGACAAGAAGAAGATCGAGGACCTCGTCACCTTCAAGTCGAACTTCGAAAAGGACCTGAAGTGCAAGCGCCTGCCGCTGAACGCGAAGGTGACGCTCGACTTCCAGGAGGCGCCGATCGAGTCGGTCATCAAGCTGATGTCGTGCTGGACCGACCGCAACTTCCTGCTCGCCACGCAGAAAAGAGGGGGCAAGATCACGATCCTGTCGCCGCAACCGGTCAGCGTCTATGAGGCCTACCGGGCGTTCCTGTCGAGCATGATGGTTAACGGCATGGCCATCACGAAGAAGGGCGAGTTCTACCACATCGTCGATACCACCGACGCGCGCGGCTCGGGCGCCGAAGTGTACGGCGGCAAGGGCAACGTGCCCGACGACGACAACATCGTGACGCGCATCCTCCGGCTCAAGCACCTTGACGCCAAGGACGTCGAGCAGTTGATCAGCAAGTTCAAGTCCAAGAACGGGGACGTCTTCTTGTACCCGCCGACCAACGCGGTCGTCATCACCGACTCGGGCTCGATCATCCGCCGCATCCAGAAGTTGCTGCTCGACTTCGACGTCCCGCTCGGCGCCGAGAAGATCTGGCTGCGGCCGGTACAGCACATGGATGCCGCCGAACTCGTCGAGAAGGTGCAGGCCGTGTTCGGCGAACAGGGCCGGGGACCGCAGAGTCCGGGCGGCGGGCCCCCGAGCGCCAAGGTGACGATCTCGAAGATCATCGCCGACGATCGCTCGAACCAGTTGATCCTGATTGCGACGCGGGCGAACTACCTCAAGGTCGACGCGCTGATCCGCAAGCTTGACGTGCCGATCCCGGGCGAGGGCGCCGTCCACATCCACCACCTCGAGAATGCCGACGCCGAAGACGTGGCGCAGACGCTTGGTTCGCTGGCCCAAGGCGGTGGTGCGGCGGCGCGCGGCAAAAAGGGCGCGGCCAAGGGGGCGAAGGCGGGCGGTTCGAGCGCGACCCTTTTCGAGGGCGACGTGAAAATCACCGCGCACAAGGCGACGAACGCGCTGGTCATCGAGGCGAGCCTGAAGGACTACCTGAGCTTGCAGAAGGTCGTCGCCCAACTCGATCGGCGCCGCAAGCAGGTCTATGTCGAAGCCGTCATCATGGAAATCTCGACGACGAAAAACCGCCGCACCCAACTGTCGGGCTCGGCGGGTACGACGTTCGACATCGGCGGCGAGACGGTGCCGTTCCTGTTGGGCCTCGGCGGACTCGGCATCGGTGGCTTCGATCTCAGCCAACTCAACTCGGGCGGCTTCGCGGCCGGCATGCAAGGGCCGCTCGTCAACGTGAACACCGGCACGACGGCGAACTCGGCGGTGCCGGCGGGGGCGACGCTGTCGATCCCAGCGTTCGGCTTCATGGTCCAGGCCATCCAGGAGAATTCCGACGTCAACGTCCTGAGCACGCCCCACATCCTGACGCTCAACAACGAGGAGGCCGAAATCACGGTGGGACGCAAGGTGCCATACCGCTCGCAGACCTCGGGCGGCGGGCTGGGTGGCCTGGGTGGGCTCGGCGCGCTCGGCAGCCTCGGTTCTTCGGCGCTGAGCGGCTTGGGCGGGCTCGGCGCGCTTGGCGGGGCGCTCGGCGGCATGGGCGCCACAGTGCAGCACATCGACGTGGATCTGAACCTGAAGATCACGCCGCAGATCAACGAGTCGGACTTCATCAAACTGAAAATCGACGAGCAGTTGGACGAGGTGGAGGCCATCGACCCGAACCTGGGGCCGACGACGTCGAAGCGCAAGGTGTCGAATACGGTCGTCGTGCGCGATCAGCAGCCGGTCGTGGTCGGTGGCCTCGTGACGGATCGCGAGTCGTCGGGCGTGGCGAAAATCCCGGTGCTGGGCGATCTGCCGCTCATCGGCATGTTCTTCCGCAAGACGACCAAGACCATCGAGAAGAAGAACCTGATGCTGATCGTGGTGCCGCACATCATCAAGGACCCGAGCGACCTCGAGCGCCTGCACCAGCAGAAGATGGACCAGATTCGCGACTTCGCCGAGGAACTGGCGACGAAGCAGAAGGAGTACCAGGGCAAGGTCGACTTCCGCAAGAAGGCGGGATTCTTGGAGAAGATCTTTGGCGCCATCGACAAGATCGCGAGCGAGCGCAAGCTGACGGAGAAGGCCTATTTCGACAACGCCGACGTCGATCTAGTCGGGCCACCCGATGACCACGATCTGGAGTACGACCCGTTCGCGGCGCCGCGCAAGGACGGCAAGGTCAAGGCCAGGGCAGGCAAGACAGTAGACGGCGACGACGACAGCGAGCCCGAGGTCGATTCGATCGATCTGCCTGACGCCGACCCGACGCCGACCGCGCCCAGGGCCGGCGCCAGCAAGTCCGCAAGCCCCGCAAGCAAGGGCGCCCGCAAGGAGCCCAAGCCGTGATCGACCCGCGCCCCATCGGCGAAATCCTGGTCGGACAGGGCCTGTGCAGCGTAGACGCCGTGCAGCAAGCCCTGCAGGTCCAGTCCGATCGCGGCGGCCTGACGGGCGATCTGCTCGTCGGCCAGGGCGCCGTCACCCGGTTGCAACTGCTGACGGGGCTCGGCGCGCAATTCGGCATGACCGTGCGACCGGCGCTCGACGAGGCCGCGATCGATGTCAGCCTGGTCGCCGCGCTGTCGATGGGTTGGGCGAAGGAATGCGAGGTGTTGCCGCTGCAGCGGAGCAACGGCGTCATCGAGGTGGCGACGTCGAATCCCTTGCAGACGGGCGCGCTCGACGACCTGCGCGTGCTGTTTGGCGGCGCCCGCATCGAGCCCGTGCTGGTGCCGGCCGAGATCCTGACCGCGGCCATCAACCATGCGTTCGACCGGCGCGCGCGGGCCGATCAGGTCGTCGACGACATGGAGCGCCAAGACGATGCGGTCGCCCACATCGCGCTCGAACTGGAAGAAGGCGCGAAGGACATCCTCGACGAAGACGACGAGGCCCCGATCATCCGGCTGGTCAACTCGATCCTGAACCAGGCGGCCAAGGAGAAGGTCTCGGACGTCCACATCGAGCCGATGGAGAAGTTCGTCGCCGTGCGCTTTCGCAAGGACGGGGTGCTGCGCGAGGTGGTGCGGACGGCCAAGAAGTTCCAGCCGTCGATCACGAGCCGCGTCAAGATCATGGGCGGGCTCAACATCGCTGAGAAGCGCCTGCCGCAAGACGGCCGCATCCGCATCAAGGTGGCCGGGCGCGACATCGACCTGCGCTTGAGCACGATCCCGACCGCGCACGGCGAGCGCATCGTGCTGCGTCTGCTCGACAAGAGCTCGACCACGTTGGACCTGCGCACGCTCGGCATGCGCCAGCAGATCTACGAGGCGATCGTGGCGCTGGTCGAGCGACCCAACGGCATCTTGCTGTGCACGGGGCCGACCGGCTCGGGCAAGACGACGACGCTCTATTCGGCGCTGATGCTGATCAACAAGCCCGACATCAACATCTTGACCATCGAGGACCCCGTCGAATACCAGATCGAGGGCATCGGCCAGATGCAGGTGAACCCGAAGATTGAGTTCACGTTTGCCAAGGGCCTGCGCGCGACGTTGCGGCAGGACCCCGATGTCGTGCTGGTCGGCGAAATCCGCGATCTGGAGACGGCCGAGATTGCGGTGCAGGCGGCGTTGACCGGCCACCTCGTGCTGTCGACGGTGCACACGAACGACGCGGCATCGACGTACACGCGGCTCATCGACATGGGGCTGGAGCCGTTCCTGCTGTCGTCGTCGATCATCGGCATCCTGGCGCAGCGCCTCATCCGCGTGCTGTGCCGCGATTGCCGGGTGCCGCACCTGCCGACCGACCTCGAACTCGAGACGTTGGGGCTGAAGCGCACGGACCCCGACCTGAAGACGGCGACGTTCTATCGCGCCAAGGGCTGCCCACAGTGCGGCATGACGGGCTTCTCCGGCCGCTGCGGCCTGCACGAATTGCTCATGCCGAACGACGACATCAAGCGGTTGGTGGTCGCCAAGGCCGACGCGAGCACCATCAAACGGGCCGCCGCCAGTTCGGGCATGACGACGCTGATGGCCGACGGTGCCTTCAAGTGCATGACAGGGGTGACGACGGTCGAAGAAGTGATGCGAATCGCCAACGTGGACGAAGAGGACTAGCAAGGACGCACGAATGCCCGTCTTCGAATACTCCGGCAAGACCTCGGGCGGCAAGACGCTCCAGGGCGTCCTCGACGTCGAGTCCGTGCGCGCGCTGAAAGCGGCACTGCGGCGCGACGGCGTCTTCTTGACCGAGTACCACGAGACGAGCGTGCGCGGCGACAAGAAGGGCAAGGTCAAGGCCGGCGTCGAGCAGAAGTCGGCGTCGCGCGATGTCGATGTGGCCGACTGGCTGACGCGCATCACGCCGATCGACGTCGCCGAGGCCACGCGGCAGTTGGCGACGCTGGTCAAGGCCGGCGTGCCGTTGGTCGAGGCGCTGCAGGCCATCGTCGAGCAGATCGAAAACCCGAAGCTCAAGCGCGTGCTGGCCCAAGTGCGCACGGACATCAACGAAGGCGCGGCGTTCTGGCGCGCCCTGCAATCGCACCCCAAGGTGTTCGAGACGACGTACTACAACATGGTTCGCGCTGGCGAGACCTCGGGCAACCTCGACGTGGTGCTGTTGCGGCTGAGCGACTTCACCGAGTCGCAGGTGCGGCTGCGCAACAAGGTGATCGGCGCCTTGACGTACCCCATCATCATGATGGGCATCGCGCTGGCGATCGCGACGGCCATGCTCGTGTTCGTGGTGCCGGTCATCACGACGATGTTCGACGACCTCGGCGCCGAACTGCCGCTCATCACGCAGGTGCTCATTTTCATTTCCAAGGTCGTCTCGCGCGGCTGGCCACTGATCGTGCTGGCGGCGGTCGGTTCCGCCATGGCGTTCCGGCGCTGGCAGATGAGCGACTCCGGCGGCACAACGTGGGACCGCTCGGTACTGCGCGTGCCGATCCTCGGCGACCTGATCCGCAAGATCGCCATCAGCCGGTTCGCGCGCACGCTGGGCACGCTGCTGAGTTCAGGCGTGCCGCTGCTGACCGCCCTCGAGATCGTCGAGAACGTGGTCGCCAACCGCATCCTGGCCAAGGCGGTGAGCGAGTCGCGCGTGGCCATCCGTGAGGGCGATTCGATCGCAGGGCCGTTGAAGCGCTCGGGCCAGTTCCCGCCGATGGTCATCCACATGATCGCGGTCGGCGAGCGCTCCGGCGAACTGGAAGCGATGCTCCGCAACGTCGCGGAATCCTACGAAAGCCAAGTCGATAGCCGGGTGCAAGCCCTGACATCGCTGCTCGAGCCGATCATGATCGTCGGCATGGGCTTCGTGGTCGCGTTCCTGGTCGCGGCGATCCTGCTGCCGATGATGAAACTGACCCAAGCCGTGGGGCAACAGTAGCCCCCAAGGAGGCGGCCCGCGCGGGCCGTTCACACGATGAAGATGTTCTTTCTCTCCCTGGTCCAGCACTGGCGCTCTGTACGGCGCGCTGCGCCCCCAATGGCCGCCACCGCGATTCCGCCCCCGCGGAATTCGCGCGGACGGCATTCCTTTGGCATGACGCTCATCGAAATCATGGTCGTCATCGTCATCATCGGCGTGCTGGGCTCCGCGCTTGCCTACGGTGTCTTTGGCATGCTCGGCGAGGCCCGCGAAGACACCGCCAAGGCCCAGGTCGCCACCGTCGGGCAGGCGATCGAGGCCCACGAAGCGCGCCACGGCGAATACCCCGGCTCGCTGCAGGAGATGACCGAGGGCAAGAAGGCCAAGCTCAAGCCGCAGAACCTCAAGGACCCGTGGCACCAGGAGTTGCAGTACTCGGCGCAAGGCGACGGCTTCTCGCTGTGCAGCAACGGCACGGACAAGAAGTCGGGCACCGAAGACGACGTCTGCTACGGGACGAAGTAGGCGCCAACGTGACGATGCGCCGCACCTCCGCCCCCGGCTTCACGCTCATTGAATTGATGGTCGTGGTCCTGCTCGTTGCGCTCGTCACCGCGGCCGTCGTGGTCGGCGTCGGCAACCTGCGCGGCGCGTCGGTGCAGGCCGAAGCGGGCAAGGTCGCCGTCGCCGTGCGCTACCTCTACAACCTGAGCGTGCTGACCGGCCGCGCCCACCGCCTGGTCATCGACGTCGACGCGGGCGCGTGGTGGGGCGAGGAGCAGACGTCGGCCGACCC
>SHZF01000033.1 GCA_009692425.1 Myxococcales bacterium
ACTACAAGGACCTCGTCGGCCAACCGCCGCAGGCCGACCTGAGCGCGTATGCGAAGAAGGACGCGTTCCATTCGGTGGCGTTCTCGGGCAACTACTCGGAGTTGAAAGGCGGTCCCGACCTCAAACCCTACGTGTTGAAGACGGACTTGCCGGCCGTGGCCCAGACCGGCGCGTACAAGGACCTGACGGCGATTCCGCCGCACGCCGTGCTCGGCAAGTCGTGCGGCACGGGCCTGGTGATCAAGGGCTTCGCGGCCGACGGCTCGTACGAGTGCGTCAAGAGCATGGACCCGAACGACCTGCCGGCCGACGGCATCGACGAAATCTCCAACAAGCTGATCTTCAACCAGTTCGTTGATTCGGTGGCGGGCAAGACCAACATCCCAATCCTCGACAACAACCCGGGCGGCTCGTTGGACGCGATCGACTTCCCCGACATCGGCATCGCGCAGAAGCTGACCATCGTCGTCGACATTGCGAACTCGAACGTCGCCAAGCTCGCCGTCTACATCGAAGACCCCAACAAGCAATCGTACACGCTGTATGCCGGGGCGAGCGCGGGCGGCACGTTGGTGACGAGCTATCCCGACCCGACGAAGCCGGTGTCGGGCGACCTGCTGTCGTGGCTCGGCAAGAACCCGAAGGGCAAGTGGACGCTCAAGGTCGTCGATTCCGAATTCATGAACAACGCCGCCGACGGCGCGATCAACAAGTGGAGCATCAACCTGCAGACGCTGTCGAACAAGAAGATCCAGGTCAAGGGCGACCTGATCGTCGATGGCACGTTGCAGGTAGGCGGCACCACCGGCGGAATCTCAGGCCCGGTGACGTTCAAAGACTTCGTGAGCTACGAGAACAGTTGGTGCCCCGCGCAACCCAATGGTGACCGCTCGATGGTGTTGGGCGGCATCTGCACCCCAGGTGTCGGCAGCAGCAGAGACTGGCCAAGCGCAATCGCCTACTGCCACGCCAAGAAGGCCGACGTCTGCTCGGGCTCACAGTCTTTGGTTCTGCGACGCTTGGGCGCACTGGGCAACTACACTTCATGGTCGAACTGGACCAACTCCTACGCCGACAACGATTCGGGACTGTGGCACGAAGCTGTCGGCCCCATGGGCGACGACCACAGCACGGGCGCATCGGGCATGGCACCTTGCTGCTACAACGTCACACCCAAGCGGAGCACCGATCAGATCGTCAAGATCAACCCAAGCGATGTCGGCATCCGTGCTGTGTTCATTCACAACGTCGCCGATGTCACCTTTGGTTATGCGGCGACTTACTGTGCGACTCTGAACGCCGACCTGTGCAACCGGTCGGAGATGGTCACGCTGCGCACGGCGGGGAAGATTTCGGCCAACTTTTTCTGGGCCAACAGCGCTGACGATACCGATGGCCAATCCGACTTTGGCGCAGCCGGCAGCGGGGCGACCACGCCTAACAACGTCAACTTTGACGACCACCAAGGCGCATTCGCCTGCTGCGCTCAAGGCGGCGACCGCACCACTTTGGCCTGCCCCGCTGGCTCTACCGACCAGAGCGGCGTTTGCGTGACCAAAGTCAACAACTCGGGCAACATCTTTGTCAATGCGGCCAAAGACTGCGCAACCACCGGCGGCCACCTGTGCACGGTGTCGCAGAACTACAAACTGCGCTCAGTCGGCTTCATCACCGGCGGCGGCACCTGGTCCTCGAACATGGAGGACTGCGACGGGGCGAGCAGTTCATGCGGCAACGGCAGCGTGGGCGATGACCTCAACCCCAACGCGACGTTTACGTACGCCTGCTGCCTCTAACCCACGCCACCCAGATGCTGGGCCACTTGGCGAACCGGCCAGATTTTGTACACCAAAGAGTCGGCTGCGAGTGCCGAAGTCTGGATAATGCAGAGTTCCATCTGGCAACTGACAGTGCCGCCACGAGCACGCGATCCAGATTCGCGCACTTGCCCAATTGACGGGAGGATCAACTCGTGATCTCTTGCGGTTGCAGGAGGGCACGATGGGCAGGGCGTTATCGGAAGACGTACGGGAACGGGCGGTTCAGGCGTACGAGGAAGGCGACGGCACCAGAGAGGAAATCGCTGCGCGGGGCTTCGACGAGGATGGCACAGCCCAGGGTATCCGGCTACGCCTGCGGGGCAGCCTTGGGCCCGGGTCCACCGCCCAGCCACGCCACCACACAATTGCGCCCGGCCGACTTTGCCGCGTACAGCGACTGGTCGGCACGATCGATCAGGTCGCGCGGCGTGCCCGCATCTTGGGGATGGCACGCGACCCCGACGCTGACGGTCACCTGGCCGATGGGTCCGACCGGCGTCGCACCGAAGTCCGCCTGGGCAATCGCCTGGCGCAGGCGTTCTGCGACATCGACGGCGCCGACTCGCGTCGTCCCCGGCAGGATGACGGCGAACTCCTCACCGCCGTAGCGGGCCAGCACGTCGGATTGGCGCATGTGCCCCTGCAGCGCGGCCGCCACCTGCTTGAGCACGGCGTCGCCGGCGAGGTGGCCGAAGCGGTCGTTGAGGCGCTTGAAAAAATCCACGTCGAGCATCAAGAGGCTGACGGGCTCGCGCGGCCCGGCTTGTGTGGCAGCGGCGTCGGCGGCGGGCTCGTTCGCAGGAGGCTCCGCAGGCGCCGCTTCTTCCGCTGCCGGCGCATGGCCGACGAGCGACTCGAGCGACTCGACGAAATGACGGCGGTTGTGCACGTTCGTCAGCGCATCCACACGCGCCAGGCGGGCCAGCGCATCGACGGCCTCTTGCAGGCGTGCGTTGAGCGCAATGAGTTCGTCGTTCTTGCGTTGGACCTCGGCCGAGCGCTCCTGCACCTTGCGCTCGAGGTCCTGCGTCCACGATTGAATCTGGCGCGCCATCGAATTGAACGTCTCCGCCAGACGCCCCAATTCGTCGTCTTGCGTGAGCTCGGCGCGCGCATCGAGGTGCCCGGCCTCGATGGCTTCGGCGGCACCGGCGAGCTTGTGCAGGGGAAAGACGACCATCCGCGACAGGCCGAGGTACAGCGTCACGGCGATGGCGCCCGCGAAGCCCAAGCCGACCGCGACGAGGATGCGGCGCACCAGACCGATGTCGGCCTCGACGGCGCGCAGGTCGAACGTCGCCACCAGCGTGCCCCAGCGCAGCCCGGAGACGGCAGGCGTCGACATCGACAACGTGGGCGTGTCGGGCGTGCCCACCACCTCCCACAGTGCCAACGGCGAGCGCACGGCCCGGCGCTCGAACGAGTCCACCGCTGGCAGGCCCGCCACGCGCCGGTCGGGGTCGACGCTGGCGTGCGCAATCACGGCCCCTTCGACATCGAGCATCGCGACGTGCCGCATGCCCATGTGCGGTTCGCCGGCCCGCACGACTTCGGCGAGATAGTCGTCGAGGCGTTCAAGTGCGTTGACCGACAGTGCCATTGCGCACGGCACGGCGAGCGAACCGAGCAAGGCCGCGGCCCGCTCGCGCGCCTCTTGGCGGTACGTGTGCGCCATGCCTTCGAGCAGCAGCCCGCCGCCGGCGCCCGAGGTTACGAGCAGCAACCCGGCGGCCAGCAGCGCCAGTCGCGTGCCGATACCGCGACCGCGGCGCACGAGGCGTGGCGCGGGTGGTGTCGAGGCCAGCGTCACTCAGGGCCCCGTTGGCGCGCCGGGTAGCGGCTGCGGCGCGAATCCGAGCTCGCCCGGGCGCAGGTGAGGTTCGACCCGCTGGAGCACGGCGCGCACTGCGTCGTAGTCGCCATCGACGGCCGGAATCCACCCGTTGACGCCGTCCGTTGCCGCCAGCACGACGCGCCCGACGTGCGAGCGCGTGTTCAACCGATGGAATGCTGCCGCGACCTTGGCCGCTACGCCCGCGGGCAAGCCGGGCCGGGCACACAGCGCGTCGTAGGGGATGCGGCCCGCCTTGTGCAGGATGCGCACGGCGCCGATCGCTGCCATTCCGCCTTTGCTCTCGCGCACCTTGGTCAGTGCGCCCGACGACACCGCGGCTGCATCGACCTGGCCCGAGGCGACCAACTCGACCGCACGCTCGTGGGTGCCGGCCTCGACCAGTTGGCCCAGGTCGCGGCGCGGGTCGAGGCCTTGGCTGAGAAACGCGTCGTACGGAAACAGGAAGCCCGCCGTCGAGAGCTTGTCGACGTACGCGAAGCTGCGGCGCCGCAGGTCGGCGAGTTGGCGCGCTGGGTCGCGAGTCCGCACGATGATGAACGACGAGTACGCCGGCGCACCGTATGTCAGCGTGCGTGCCAGCAGGCGGAGATCGGGCATCCGGCGCCGGGCGATGACGTACGACAGTGGGGAGAACAGGGCGAGGTCCACCTGGCCCGCTTCGACCTGTGCGATGAGGTCGCCATATTCGCGCGCCGGCACGATCTCGACCGGCACGCGCAGCGTCGTGCTCATGTGCTCGGCAAGTTTAGAAAACTGCTGGCGGATTTCGCCCGGCGCGTTGTAGGGCGTGATCCCGAATCGCAGGCGCCGACCGCCCGTTGGGAAGGCATCGGCGGCGATCCGCAGGTCGAGGTCGTCGCGCGGTTCCGAGGCCGTGGCGGCGACCGCCAGCGTGCCGCTGCGGGCGGGCGCGGCAGGCTCACACGCCAGCGTCGAGAGCGCGCACAGGACGCTCACGACGCTCACGACGCACGGGACGCACAGGGCGGCGAACGGGGCGGGCAGCGGGTGGTGCATCAGGCGCCGACGAGCGTGGCACGCGGGCTGCGGTGGGGTCAAGCGTGATCCGCGGGGCACCGATTGCGCTCCATGCCAGCTTGTCGCGCCCGCCGCTCCCGCATAGGCTCCTTGCGTGGCATCCCCCTCCGATCCGGTCTCGCCGCCGCGCGCGCCGCCCGCTGCGGCGGCAGTCGGTTTCCGTCGAGTGCCCGCCTGGCTCGCCGCGCCCCTGCGGCCGAGCGCCCACGCGGTCGCCGTCCTTGCGGTGCTGTGGGGCTGGCGGGGCCTGGCGTGGTGGCTGCGCGTTGCCCTCGGCCAGCCTGAAGCGCGCCCCTACGACGCCGTGAAGGGACTCGCCTGGGACGCCGCACTTGCGTTCGCCGCGGTCGCCGTGGCGCGTTTTGGTGGCCTGCTGTGCACACCGGTGGACCCGATGGACACGGCGCGCCGACTGCGCCTCGGCGGCCGGCGCCCGGCGCAGGATGGCGTCGCCGCCGCCACGGGGAGTGCGCTGGTCGGCGCGGCCACGCTGGCGGCGCTCTACAGCACGGTCGTGCGCGCACTGGATGCCGCCTATTGCTACCTGGTGCAGTCGCACTGGTCAGCCGACGGCTTTCTGTACGTCGATCTCGGCTGGGCCGGGCGCCTGCTCGACCCCGCCGCGTTCGGCTTGCTGGGCAGCAGCCTCGCTGTCGGCTGGTTCATGGTCGCTGCGTTGCGCTACGAGGCCCGCGCAGCCACCGAGCGCGCGGGGCCGTGGCCCGCCTGGCCGCGCCGCGTCGGGTTCGCCGTCGCGGCGCTGGCGTTGGCCGCGGCTGGCTGGGCCGTACGCGACGGCGTACGCTACCCTGCTGAGCTGTATGAACTGCGGCTGCTGCCCGAGGTCAACTTCGCACGCCAGGCCTGGATCTGGACCCACAACCCGTCCGCGCTCGCGACCGAACCGCCCGCCTTGCCCGAACTCCAGCGCCGCCAGTTCATCGTGGCCGGCCTGTTGCCCGAGACGCCGCCCGACCCGCGCCACCCGCTGGCGCAGAAGTTCCTCGCCGAAGTGCCTCTGCCTCTGCGCGGCATCGACCTGGCGCAGCGGCCCAACGTCGTCATCACTCTCGTCGAGTCGCTGAACCGCTTGTTCGTGCATGAGTTGTCGGGCCACTACCGCGGCGTGATGCCCGAGCTTGGCCAACTCACGCACCAGATGACCGTGGCCGACCACTATTGGGGCACGAGTTCGCCGACCATCGCCGGGCTCATCACCGCGCTGTGCAGTCTGCACCCACCCAGCCATCCGCGCGACCTCGCCGTCGGAGAACTCGCCGACGGCAACACGGCCTACGCATGCCTGCCCGACCTGCTGCGCCAGCGCGGCTACCGCACCGTGTTCGTCCAATCGACGTCGAAGGACGTGATGGGGCTTGAACATTTCCTGCGCACCCACGGCATCGACGAGGTACACGCCCGCCAGGACTTCGACCGGCGCTTTCCGGGCCGGAGCGACGGGCCGTGGGGCATGCACGACGACGCCTTGGTCGAGTACACGCGCGTGGAAATCGAGCGGCTCGAACGGCTGCAACGGGAGGATGGTCGGCCGTTCCTGCTGGTCCACATGACGGTCGACAGCCACGACCCCGGCATGGCACAAGATGGCATCGAACTGCCTGCCGAAGTGACGGAGGTTCCGGCTGGCGGCGCGCGGCAACTGCTGACCGCGTACCATGCGACCGACAAGGCCCTCGGTGACCTCGGCCGTTTCGTGCTGGCGCCGGGCCGCCGCGAGCGCACACTGTGGCTGCTGACGGGCGACCACGGGCAGTTCAACACCATCAACAGCCGGCCCCTGTTCCCGACGCCGCGCGATGCCTGGCCGTTTGCGCCGCTGCCGTTGCTTATCCACGACCCGCGCCACGACCTGCCGCCGCGCGTCGACGTGTTGTGCGGCACCCAGGACCTCGCGCCGACCGTGCTGCACCTGCTTGGACTGACCGACGTGAAGCACAGCATGAGCGGCCACAGCCTGTTCGGCAGTCGGAGCGACTACCCGGTGCTGGTGGGGCGAATCGGCGCGCGCTTTGCCTTTCTGGCGATGGAGACGGCGCAGAACACCTTGCCGATCGGCGAGGTGCGCAACCGCTGCCGGATCAAGCAGCGCATCTTGAGGGACGGACTCGAACTGATCGACGCGTGTGCGCTGGTGGCGTGGCTCGACTGGCAGGACGCGCTGTGGGATGGCAAGTTCTTGTTTCCGCGCCTGTGGTTCCAGGGTGACCGCGGCGTGAACCGGGCCGTGCTGCGGGCGGGCGTCGAGTTGAACGACGCGGAGTTGCGGTTGCGCGGCCTGCCGGCGGGGGCGACGGAGCAGGTCGCAGCGCCGGTGGCCGATGATGGCGAATAGGGCCCGTGGCGGCGGCGGCGGCAAGCGTTGCCTCCTCCCCGCTCGGCGCAGCGGCAACCGCCCCTACCCCAGCACTCCCGACTCCGCCAACCGTACATCGCTCGTCTGCGTCGGGAACTTGCCCCCCATCGGCGCATAGAACACGCGCAGTCGCTCCATGTCGGCCGCCAGGTCGCCCGATGGCACCAGCAGGCCACCGAAGCCGCCGCGGCGCGTGGGGTAGTCGAGGTAGCCGAGCACGAGCGGCACGCCGGCCTGGTGGGCGATGTGGTAGAACCCCGTGCGCCAGTGGGGCTTCTTGCTGCGCGACCCGTCGGGGGCGATGGCCAGCAGCATGTGCTGGGCGTCTTGCAGGGCCTGGGCCGCGCCCTGGACTTGGTTGCGGCCACCGCTGCGGTCAACGGGCACGCCGCCCAGTTGGCGCGCCAGCGTGCCGAACGGCGGCTTGAACAGCGACGCCTTGCCGATCCAGTGCGGCTCCATGCCGTACGACCACAAGATCGCCACGAACCAGAAAAAATCCCAGTTCGACGTGTGCGGCGAGCACACCAGCACGCCCTTGTCGGTCGCAGCGGGCGGCGGTTCGGTGCGCCAGCCGCCGAGCGCGAGCAACGAGCGGCCGAGAAAGCGTTTGACGGGGCCGACGCGGTTCGAGACGGGCTTCATGCGGCCAGTACCGTAGCCAAGGTCGGCGCGCCGCGCGCGTCACCGTTCGGTCACGGCGGTTGGATCGCAAGGTGTGAACGAGCCGCACCCTCTTACGGCCCGACCGAGAACCCTGCTGCGCGCAACAGCCGACACACCGCCAGCAACGGCAACCCTTCGATCGCGGTGGGGTCTTCGCCTACGATGGCCTCGAAAAGCCACGGCCCCGCGGCCTCGATGCGGTAGCTGCCGGCGCAATCGAGGGGCTGGTCACGGCGCACGTAGGCGCGGGCCTCCGGTTCCGTGAGCAAGCGGACGGTCAGCGTCGTGACGTCGGTGTGCTCCCACGCGGTCCCGCCGCCGGGGCCGACGAGCGCGATCGACGTGACGAGGTCGTGGCGCCGCCCGGCCAGCCGCAGCAACTGAGCGACGGCGGCGTCTTCCGTGCCCGGCTTGCCGAGCAGTTCGGCGTCCGCGCCGTCGCCAAGCACGACGCCCTGGTCACCGCCGAGCACGAACGCACGGCTCCACTGCGGCAGCGTGGCGACGGCCATCGCCTTGGCGCGGGCGTGGTGGGCGATCAGGGCCCGCGCCGCCAGGCCGGCCACGGGCAGTTCGGCGTACGCAGGCTTCACGCACGCGAACTTCAGCCCCAGCCGCGCAAGTTGGGCCAGCCGCCAGCGCGACGTCGAAGCGAGCACGAGCGGGGCCGGCCCATGGGCGAGTTGCACGATCGGTGACGTCATTGCAGCCGCTCGCCCAAGGCCGCCTCGGCAGCCGCGAGCAGCGCACCGGTCCGCACCAGGTCGGCCGCGATGTCGAGGTCCTTGTGCAGCACGCGGTCTTCGTCGAGCGGAGTCACCACCTGGCGCAGCGCCCGCCACACGGCTCCCGTGCCAACTCCCGGCTGCAGCGGGGCGCGCAGGTCGATGCCCTGGGCCGCACACAGCAACTCGATGCCGACCACGCGCTCGCCCATCTCGACGACATCGACCAGCCGGCGCGCCGCGATCGGGCCCATCGACACGTGGTCTTCGCGGTTGGCCGACGACGGGATCGAATCGACGCTGTTGGGGAAGCACAGCGCCTTGCATTCGCTGACCAGCGCGGCGGCCGTCACCTGCGCGATCATGAATCCGCTGTTCAGCCCGGAAGCGCGCGACAGGAACGGCGGCAGGCCGCTCGACAAGTGCGGGTTGACGAGCTGTTCGACGCGCCGCTCAGCCATCGACAGCAGGCTGGCCAGCGCGATGCGGGCAAAGTCGCAGCCGAGCGCCACGGGCTGGCCGTGGAAGTTGCCGCCCGACAGGATGTCCCCTGCGCCCGCCTCGCCGGAATCAGCGGGAAAAATGAGCGGATTGTCGGTAACGGCGTCGATCTCCACACACAGCACGCGGTCGAAATGCGACAATGCGTCGCGCGTGGCGCCGTGCACCTGCGGCATGCAGCGCAAGGAGTACGGGTCCTGCACCTTCTTGCAGTCGGGGCCAGCGTGGCTGTCGATGAGGGGGCTGGCCTGGCACAGGGCGCGCAAGTTTGCCGCGGTCGCCGCCTGGCCGGGATGAGCCCGCAGTGCCTGGATGCGCGGATCGAAGGCGCGCACCGACCCCAGCAATGCCTCGACCGACAGCGCGCCAGTCACGTCCGCGCAGCGCACCAGCCGCCATGCCCGTTCGAGGGCGAGCGCGCCGATGGCCGTCATGGCCTGAGTGCCGTTGATGAGCGAGAGCCCCTCCTTGGCCGCGAGCCGCAGCGGTTGCAGGCCCGCGTGCTCCAGTGCCTCCGCGCCGGATCGCACGACGCCCTCGAATTCGGCCTCCCCTTCGCCGATCAGCACCAGCGCCAGGTGGGCCAGCGGCGCGAGATCGCCCGAGGCCCCCACCGAGCCCTGCGCCGGCACGACAGGCGTCACGCCGCGCGCCAGCAGGCTGCACAGTGCATCGACGACGAGCGGTCGCACGCCGGAATGCCCGCGCGCCAGCACCTGGGCCCGCAGCAGCATCATCGCGCGCACCACGTCGCGTGGCAGGTGCGCCCCGACCCCGCAAGCATGGCTGCGCACGAGGTTGGTCTGGAGTTGCTCGACCTGTTCGATCGGGATCACGACCTCGGCGAGCGCGCCAAAACCCGTGTTGATGCCGTAGCGCGGGACCTCGTGCTCGCGCAGGAAGGCATCGACGACCGCGCGCGCCCGCTCCATGCGCTGGCGGGCGACGGGCCCGAGCAGAGGCTGGGCGCGGCCGTGGGCCACATCCCACACGTCGGGGAGCGCGAGAGGCTGGCTGAGGTCGAGGGTCCGCATGGCGCCAGAGTCTAGCCGGTGCAGCGCCCGGAACCCAAGACCCGGCAGAACTTGCCGGCTGCAACAACGCGCCGTACCGTGCCGCCTGACGGTGTCGCGCCGCCAGCCGAGAGTCTCGCCATGCGCCGTTGGACGTTCGTGACCTCGCTCCTGCTCGTGGGTGCCGCACTGCCAGACAATGGCGCGAGTGCCCAACCACTGCCGCCGCCCCCGCGCGTGCTGCACAATCCGGCACCGAAAGAGGGCGAGGAGTTCGGCTTCCCGTTGGCGGTCTACGGCGAGGACCTGCTGGTGGCGGTGGCGGCGTCCGATGGCGGCGTGCAACAGCATGGCCGCGTGCTGCAGATGGACCTGCGCTCGGGCGCGGCGTTGCGGACCTTCGACCGCCCGCGCGCGCCCTCGGCGACGGGGGCGGCGCGCGCCAAGGGCAAGCTGGAGTCGGCGAATTCTGCCGTGGCGAGCGTGCTGAACGTCGAAGACAAGGTCCTGGTGGGAATGCCATACGACGACGTCGGCAAGCAGAAGTTCACCGGCGCCGTGCACATGTTCTACAGTCACGACGGTGCCCTGTTGCGCACGCTCGCAGTGCCGCCGCGCTTCAAGACGCGCGTGTTCGACCTGCGCGACAGCCGGTTCGGCGCGGCGCTGGCCCATGCCGATGGCGCCTTGCTGGTGGGCGCCCCGGGCGTGGCGGGCCCGCCGGCTGCGGGTTCGAAGAAGGGACCAGCGCGCGTTGGTGCCGTGTTCCAGTACGACCTGCTGGCGGGGTCGCTGCAGCAGGTGTACGCCAAGGAAGACGGCCACGAGGAAGACGAGTTTGGCGCGGCGCTGGCGACGGTGCGCGGCATGGTGCTCGTCGCGGCGCCGGGTGAAACCGGTGGCGGCACGGTGTACGCCTACAATCCGGTCGGCGCCGTGCCCATTCGCAGCTTCCGCCGCGCCGATGGCAAGCCCACTGACGGGTTTGCCCACGCGCTGGCGACGACGGAGCGCTACCTGCTCGTGGGCGCGCCCGGCGAGTCGACCCTGCGCCCGCGTGGCGGCGCCGTGTTCGTGTTCGACCTCACGACCGGGACGCTGCAGCGCGTGCTGCGGCCACCGGCGACGAAGGCCCACGATCTGTTCGGTTATTCCGTGATCGGTGCCGGTGTCTTCGCGCTCGCGGGCGGCCACGGGGTGGACCGGGGCGCTGGTGCGGTCTATGCGCTGGACCCGGCCAGCGGCGACACGTTGCAGACGCTGCGGGCGCCGCGGCCCGGCGTGGAGCACGGCTTCGGGATGTCGATTGCGCAGATGGGGGCGAAGCTGGCGGTCAGCGCGCACCGCGAGCCGGCGGGCGAGGTCAGCACGGGCGTGGTGTACGTGATGGCGCTGGAACTGCCGGGCATGGTCACGGCTGCGGCAAGGTAGGGAGACGCTTAGACCAAATCCCTTGAATTCGGCTCAGTGCTCGCTCGCCCGCGACGGCTGCGGCTGCGTTGCTCAGGCTCGAAATCCTCCTGCTATTCCTTAGCCTTCGCGCCTTGCCTCGCTCGCCGCGAGCCCTCGATCCGATTCGGCGGGCTTTGGTATTAGTCCGCCTTCGCTCCCGCCGCAATCCACGACCGCACCATCTCGATCCGCTCGGCTTCCAGCGCTCCGCCCGGTGGCATCGGGTCGCCGACGGCGGGCTTGGCCTGTGTCAGTTTGTCCATCAGGTACGACGCCGCCGGGTCGCCTGCAACCACCCGCTTGCGTGTGGGCTCGCCGGCTGCGGCCTTGTCGACGAGTTGAGCGCGCGCGTCCCCGTCCAGGCCCAGGCCGCCGGCCGGTGACGCGCCTTTGTGGCACGTCGAAAACACGCACGAGACGAATACCTTGGCCTTGACGTCCGCATACGTCGCGGGAGTCCCGTTCGCCGCGGCCGCGCACCCCCAAGCCAACGCTGCAACGCCCGCCCAGCCGGCCACAAGCACGCCGCCGTGCCCAGCGCCCGGCGTCACTGGATCTTGCCGACCGAGCCGCACGTCCACTCCTCGTTGCCCTCGGGCGCCGGAAAATAGTAGCCGTACGTCGCGCACATCTCGCCAGGGAATTCGAGCGCCTTGCCCGTGTTGTTCTTGTAGACACACGAAGTCTTCAGCACGTCGCCCTTCTTGAACTCGTACGCCTCGCCGACCTTGAACTCCTTGACGGGCGGCTCGTCGCGGTACTCGGCCTTCCACGGGTTGATGTCGAGCAGCGTCTTCATGGCGCCCTCCGGCCCCGCCTCGGCCTTGAAGCGCAGGCCCCATTCGTGCATGTGCGGGCCGATCATCAGCAACTTCATGTCGCGCGGCACCTTGCATTCGTAGGTCAGGGTCTGCTCGGCGTCGCTCGGCTTGAGCACGAACGTGATGTCCGACGTGCCATAGAACCCGGCGAGCGTCTGCACTTCGGCCTTGGTGACCTGCTTGACGTGCAGGATGTCCTTGACGCGGATGGCCTTCGTGCCCGTGTTGACGTAGTGCTGCTGCACGACGAGTTGCGTGCCCTTCTTGACGCGCACCGCCATGCCGGCCGGGAACTTGGCGAGGCCAAAATTGACCGACGCCATCACCGGCGACAACTTGATCATGTCCTCGGCCGATGTGCAATCGCGCACCGTGCCGGGCTTTTCGGGCTCGCTGGTCTTGAACAGGACTGCATGGTGGCCGAACTTGCCCTGGTAGCTCTCAAGGGCGGTGTAGTAGACGTCTTCGGCGAGCGGTTCGACGAAGTAGCAGTTCTGCACTTCCTTGCCCGCGGCGATCGTCGTTTCCGGGAAAATGAACTCCTTGTGGCCGGCCGGCAGCACGGGCGCCGTCGCGAAGTACTTCACCGGTTCGGTGCTTGCGGCCGTCGCGGCGGGCTCCGCCGACGCGCACGCAGTGGCGGCAAGAACGGGGAGCGCCCAGGTCGTGTGCCATGCGATGTGCAGGGTGGCGCGGAACGGAAACAGCGACATGGGTGCCTCAGGGTGCGGCGGGCGAGCCCTGCCGCGGGAAAAAGACCATCGGGGAGTCTGGCGGGCCGTGGGCCGCTGTCAAGTCGAATCGAACAGCATCGTGTGCCCGACTGGTACATTCGCCGCGATTTGACAGGTGCCGCCGCAGCCCGCAAGTATGGCCGCATGCACCTCGCCCATGCCCTCGCCCATGCCCGCGCCATCGCGTGCTGTTGTTTGGCCCTCGCGTGTGCCGCCCCGAGCGCGGCGGCCGGCAGCGGGGACCTCGCGGACACCACCGCAGCGCCCGACACCACCGCCGAAGCGGCCAACCTGGACGCTGCCGCCGGGGCGGTCGATACCGGCTTTGCTCCTTCCGACGTC
Source organism: Myxococcales bacterium (assembly GCA_009692425.1). GTDB lineage: Bacteria > Myxococcota_A > UBA9042 > UBA9042 > UBA9042 > SHZF01. The sequence goes on from SHZF01000033.1 coordinate 13,342, forward strand.
CCCGCGAACCCCGACGCCTGCGCGGCCCCGGGAGCATCCGGCAACGACGGTGGCATCGGCGAGTACTGCACGCCGAAAGGTGGCCAGTGCAAGGACAACGGCACGGCGCTCATCTGCACCGTCGACTTCACGAAGACGGCACCGCCGTTTTGCACGATCTATTGCGAGACAGACGCCGACTGCGGCGCCAACGCCGTCTGCACCGGCGAGAAGGAAGGCACGCAAAAGGGCTGCACGCCCAAGTGCCTCATCAAGTAGCCGCCAACGCCGCGGCTAGCCGACCTTGCGCAGGGCGTTGTCCAGCGCCGCGCGCACCGCCTTGAGCAGCGCTTCGGGCGCGAGCGGCTTGGGCAGGAAGCGCAGCGACGGCTCAAGTTCACCGTTGTGGACGATGGCGTTGCGCGTGTGGCCACTCATGAAGAGCACACGCAGCGTCGGCCGCAGCAGGAGCAGGCGCTCGGCGAGTTGCCGACCGTTCAGTTGCGGCAGCACGACGTCGGTCAGCAGCAGGTGGATCGGCCCCGCGAACTGCTCGCACGCGATCAGCGCTTCGCCCGGGTTGCGCGCCGCCAGCACGTGGTATCCGTGGTGTTCGAGAATCGTGCGCGCCACGTCGCGGACGGCGTCGGCGTCATCGACGATCAGCACGGTTTCGGTGCCACCCCGCGCCGCGGCCGGCTTCTCGTCGGCCCGCAGCGGCTCTGCCGCCCCCTCGGCAGCGGGAAGGAGCACCTTGAACGTCGTGCCGCGCCCCGGCTCGCTGTACACCCAAACGTGGCCGCCGGACTGCTTGACGATGCCGAATACTGTGGACAGCCCGAGTCCGGTGCCCGCGCCGGGTTCCTTGGTGGTGAAGAACGGCTCGAAGATGTGCGCCATCGTCTGGGGGTCCATCCCCGCTCCCGAGTCGGTGACGGCGAACACCGCATAGCGCCCCGGCTCGAGTCCGAGGTGATCCGACGCCAGGCGGTCATCGACGTCGAGCGTGCCGGTCTCGATTGTCAGCGTGCCCCCCTGGGCCATAGCGTCCCGCGCGTTGACCACCAAGTTGAGCAGCACCTGCTCGATTTGGCTCGGGTCGGCCTTGACGAGCGCGCGCCGGTCCGACGTCACAACCCGCAAGTCGATGTCGGCCCCCAAAACGCGTTGGAAAAGTTTGCCCATGTTGAGCAGCACGTCGTCGAGATCGAGTACGCGCGGTTGTATGACCTGCTGGCGCGACAATGCGAGCAACTGCCGCGTCAGGTCCGCTGCCCGCAGCGCCGCCGTTCGCACTTCGTTCAGATCGCTGTACGTCTGCGAGCCGGCGCCTTCGCGCAGCATGATCAGTTCGGCGTAGCTCAGCACGACCGACAACAGGTTGTTGAAGTCGTGGGCGACGCCGCCCGCCAGCCGCCCGACCGCGTCCAGCCGCTGCGCCTGACGCAGTTGCTGTTCGGTGCGGGCAAGCGCGGCCTCAGCCCGGCGGCGCTCAGCCAGTTCGCGCTGGGCCGCGTCGTACAGCCGGGCGTTGTGGATGGCAAGTGCGGCCTGCTCGGTCAGGTCCTCGACCAGGGCGCGATCGTCGTCGTCAAAGGGGCCGCTGGCGTCGCCATGGCGCACCAGTTGCAGCACTCCGATCGATTTCCCATGGACGCGCAACGGCGCAATCAACAGGCTGCGGATGCCGACCGCGTCGACCATTGGCCACCAGCGCGGCGTCAACTGCGCCTTGAACACCGCGGCATCGACCACCGGGATGTGGACCGCCGTGCCCGACTCCAGCGCGCGCCACGCGACGGACTGTTCGGCCGTGCGCAGGCGATCTGCCGCGAGCACCTCAGCGATCACCGCCAGCGCGGCGGGGTCGCGGTCGTGCATTCCGTGGAGGTCGAGGTAGTCGCCGTCGGTGCTGAGCAGGCGGATGCTGCAGTAGTCGCCGACATCGTTCGCCAGCGTTTCGACCACGCACTGCAGCAGCCGTGGCAGGTCCGTCGTCGCGTCCGAAAAACGGCGCAGGGCGTCGCGCAACAGCCGCAGCCGAGTGGCCAGTCGCTCCTCGCGGGTGGGCGTCCCGGTAGACTCGCTCATGATGCCTCCACGGGCATTGTGCGCCATGCGGTGGCCCTCGTCACGCGTACTGAATTCGAATGGTCTGGACCAGCAGTCGCAGCGCGCGTAGCACGACATCGGTGTCAGGGTGGCGCACGACCACGTAGCCGTCGCCCTCGTAGCTGTCCGATTTCGGGGCCCCGGGCTGGGGCAGACGGGCTTCAGCCACAAGATGGCCGACCGCGCGATGTGCCGCTGCGACGCCTGTGACCTCCGCCACGCGCCCGCGCCCCTGGCCGCGCAGGAAGGCCGCTCCTGCCGCGTAGCGCCGCGTCCACGGACCGTCGAACGCCCCGTCTACGGCCGCCCGCGCCCAGGCCCGGTAGATATCGGCGTCGTGCACGAGGCCCGTCATCAGCGCCAGTTGTCCCCCTGGCGGTCGTGCCGCGATCTCGCCGACGGCCAGCGAGCCGTCGTCGCGGCGAAACCACTCCATGTGCGCGATGCCATCCTCCAGGCCGAGCACGCGCACGACCTTGGGTGCCAGCACACGCAGGTCGGCATACTCGGGGCCGGCCACGTCGCGCGGCAGCACGCAGCACCACTGGATCCACGGCGTGCGCAGCACTTCGAGCGGCCCGGGCAGGTAGTGTGACACCGACAGCGCGCGCACTTGACCACCGGTCACCACGAGTTCGCAGCTGTGCTCGGCGCCGCGCAGGAATTCTTCTGCCAGCACCGGATCACGCGCGCTGGGCCGGATGTCGGCGAGCGCCGCGTGGAGGTCGGGCGCGCCATCGATGCGCCATGTCGAGCGGGCGCCCGCCCCGGCGGGAGGCTTGAGCACGATCGGAAAACCGACGCGCGCCACGAACTCCTTTGCATCGTCGAGGCAGGTCAGCAAGCTGTGGCGCGCGCACGGGATGCCGGCGGCCCGCAGCGTCTCCTTCATCAGCGCCTTGTCGCGGAAGCGGCGCGCGGTTTCGACCGACGGCCCTGCTACGCCAAAGTGGGCGCGCACCTGGGCGAGCGGCACCTGCAGCGACTCGAGGATGCCCGTGATGCGGTGCAAGGGCCCGTTCCGCGCGGCGAGCAGGGCCAGCCCGCCGGCGATCTGTTCCGGATCGAGCGCGTCGCCGACGGTGGCGACATCGTGCATCCAACCGGCTTGCTGGCGCGAGGGTGCCTGCTGGAACACGCCGAGCACGCGAACGTCATCCAACTGCCCGATACCCCGACAGAATCGCATGGTGACGTCCATCGGGAACGGGGCGACGAAGACGACGTTGCGCATGGGCGGCAGCGTGGCCGTGCGCGGGGGTAGACGTCAAGCTGGACCTTCACTCCATCGCGTGCAGTTCGCCGAGGGCAGCGGCGCCGAATTCGACGGCGGCCGGCACGTCAACGGGGTTCATTGCCGGGTTGTTCCTGCGCGGCGCCGTCTGCGCTAGGCTCCCGCCCCTGCACCCTGAGGCTTCATGCGCACATCACCAGTTTCCTTGTATCTTTCTCGGTTTGCCGGCGTTGCCGCGGCGACGTGCCTGGCATTGGCCATGATCGCCGCTGCTGCCGCGCGCCCGCGCGCCGCCCAAGCCCCTGCGTCCGCCAGCACGAAGCCCGACGCGGCCTTGGCGACCGAGGCCCAGGCCCTGCTCGATCTCGCCAATTCGCTCCACGTCGGCCTGACACGCGTGCAGTTCGAGGCGGAGTGGGCGGCATCGACCGACGTCGGCGACCGCAACGAGGGCCGTCGCACCGCAGCGGGACAGATGGGCGCCGTGGTGCGCGGCGATCCGGTCCTGATCCAGCGCGTCAAGGCCCTGCTCGCAGCCAAGGCCAAGCTGTCGGACAGCCACCAGCGCCAGTTGGAGGCCCTGCTGCTGCGCGCCGCCGAGGCCCCCGGCACCCTGCCCGCCGTCGTCAGCGCGCGCGTCGAAACCGAGAGTCGGCAGGCCTCGATCCAGGACGGCTTTTCGTACTGCCTGGCTCCGCCCGGCAAGGACGGCAAGTGCGCCAAACCCGCGATCGCCAACGACATCGACAAGGTGCTGCACGAATCGAAAGACATGGCCGAGCGCCGCGCGGTGTGGGAGGCGAGCAAGGAGATCGGCCGGCCGCTCAAGCCGGGCCTCGTCGCGCTGCAGAAGTTGCGCAACCAAGTGGCGCGCGAGATGGGCTACTCGTCGTTTTTTGGCCTCCAGGTCGCGTCCTACGGCATGACGGTGTCGGAAATGATGACGCTGCTCGATGGCTTCGTGCGCGACACCCGGCCGCTGTTCAAAGCGCTGCACACCTGGACGGCGCGCGAACTCGCCAAACGCTACAGCCAGCCGCTGCCGCCCATCGACCCGAAGACCGGCGTGCGGCTGTTGCCCGCCCACTGGCTGCCGAATCGCTGGGCGCAGGCGTGGCCGGGCCTCGTCACCGCGGCCGACCTCGCGCCGTATTTCAAGGGGCGCAAGCCGGAGTGGATCACGCAGCAGGCCGAGGCGTTCTACGTGTCGATGGGCTTTCCCAAGCTGCCGCCCACGTTCTGGTCGAAGTCGGACCTGTTCCCGGTGCCGGCCGGGCAGCCGCGCAAGAAGAACAGCCACGCTTCGGCCTGGCACATGGACATTGCCGACGACGTGCGCTCGCTGATGAGCATCGAGGCCGACGACGGCTGGTTCTCGACGGCGCACCACGAACTGGGCCACATCTACTATTTTCTCGCGTACAGCCGCCCCGAGGTGCCGCCGCTGTTGCGCGAGGGTGCCAACCGCGCGTTTCACGAGGGCATCGGCGAACTCATCAGCGTCGCATCCGGGCAGTTGCCATACCTGCGCGCCCAGAACATCGTGCCGGCCGACGCGAAGATCGACCCCATGGCCGCGCTGCTCGACGAGGCGCTGTCGCACACCGTCGTGTTCCTGCCGTGGTCGGCGGGCGTAATGAGCCGCTTCGAGCATGACCTCTACGAGAAGGACCTGCCGAGCGACCAGTGGCAGACGCGCTGGTGGGAACTCGCAGCGACCCTGCAACACGTGGCGCCACCCGACCCCGCCCGCCTGACCGACACGTCGGCTTGCGACGCCTGCACGAAAACGCACATCAACGACGACCCGGCGCAGTACTATGACTATGCGATCGCGACCGTACTGAAGTACCAACTGCACGAGCACATCGCCACCAAGCTGCTCAAGCAGGACCCGCGGGCGTGCAACTACTTCGGCAGCAAGGAGGCGGGCGCATTCCTGCAAGGCATCTTGCGGCAGGGAGCCACGCGCGACTGGCGGGTCGTGCTGCAAGAAGCGACTGGCGAAGGGCTCTCGACCCGCGCGCTGATGGCGTACTTTGCCCCGCTCCAGACGTGGCTCGAGGCGGAGAACGCAAGGGCACTTGCCAGGTAGGCACGCGGGCCCGTCGCGTAGCGTGGGAAGCGCAGCGACGGTCCGCCCGTCTCCGCGGTGATCAGCCGACGGAGGCGAAGAAATCGTTGCCCTTGTCGTCGACCACCACGAACGCGGGGAAGTTCTCGACTTCGATGCGCCACACGGCCTCCATGCCGAGTTCGGGCATGTCGAGCACCTCGACCTTGCGGATCGAATCCTGTGCCACCAACGCTCCGGGTCCGCCGATCGAGCCGAGATAGAAGCCACCGTATTGCTTGCAGGCCTCCGTCACCTGACGGCTGCGGTTGCCCTTGGCGACCGTCACGAAGCTGCCGCCGGCGGCCATGAAGGGCGCGAGGTAGCTGTCCATTCGCCCCGCGGTCGTCGGACCGAACGAGCCCGATGCCAGGCCGACCGGCGTCTTGGCGGGGCCGGCGTAGTAGATCGCGTGCTGCTTCAGGTAGTCGGGCAGGGGCTCCCCGCGCCCCAACCGCTCCATCAAGCGAGCGTGCGCGATGTCGCGCGCCACCACCATCGTGCCGGACAAGGCAAGCCGGGTGCGGATCGGGTGCTGAGCCAGCGTGCGGCGGATCGTGTCCATCGGCTGCGACAGGTCGATCGGCACCACCGTGCCGGCGAGCCTGGCTTCGTCGATTTCGGGCAGGAAGCGGGCCGGGTCCGTTTCGAGCGCCTCGACGAATACGCCGTCTGCCGTGATCTTGCCGAGCGCCTGCCGGTCTGCCGAACACGACACGCCGATGCCCACGGGACACGAGGCACCGTGGCGCGGCAAGCGGATCACGCGCACGTCGTGCACGAAGTACTTGCCGCCGAACTGCGCGCCGATGCCGAGTTCTTGTGTCAATGTGCGTACCTGCGCTTCCAGTTGGGGGTCGCGAATCGCGTGGCCCAGCCGGTTGCCCACGGTCGGCAGGCCATCGAGGTAGCGGCACGAAGCGAGCTTGACGGTCTTCAGCGTCTGCTCCGCCGAGGTGCCGCCAATCACGATCGCGAGGTGGTAGGGCGGGCACGCCGCGGTGCCGAGCGTCGGCAGTTTCTCGCGCAGGAACGCGAGCAGCGACTTCGGGTTCAGCAGCGCCTTCGTCTCCTGGTAGAGGAAGGTCTTGTTGGCCGAACCCCCGCCCTTCGCGATGAAAAGGAAGCGGTATTCGTCGCCGCTCGTCGCGTACAGCTCGATCTGGGCGGGCAGGTTCGTGCCCGTGTTCACCTCGTCCCACATGGTCAGCGGCGCGAGTTGGCTGTAGCGCAGGTTCGTCTCGGTGTACGTCTTGAACACGCCGCGGGCGAGGTGCTCCTCGTCGCGACCGTCGGTCAGCACGCGGTGGCCCTTCTTGCCGATCACGATGGCCGTGCCGGTGTCCTGGCACGACGGCAGCACGCGCCCGGCCGAGATGCACGCATTCTTGAGCAGCGCCATCGCCACGAAACGGTCGTTGGGCGAGGCCTCGGCGTCGTCGAGGATGGCGCGCAGTTGCGCGAGGTGACCGGCCCGGAACAGGTGGGCGATATCGGCCATGGCGACCGCGCACAGGTGTTGCAGCGCGGCGCCATCGACCTCGAGAAAACTGCGGCCTCCGCTGCGCCAAGGCGCCACACCGTCCGTCGTCAGGCAGCGCCATGGGTGGGGATCGTCGGCCGTGGGGAACATCTCTTGGAAGGCGAAGTCAGGCATGGCGCGCGTTCTACGCCCGTGGACGCCGTCGTCAAGACGTGGTTGAGTCTGCAGCACTGGAGGCAGCGTGCAGCGTCCGATGCCAGCCGACGCCACCGGCGGGGTCGCTCCGTTGCCGTCGGGCGCGGCCGTGCTCGATGCCGAGGCATTCGTGCGGCCGCTCATCGACAACGCACGCCAGCCGGTGGTTGCGCTGCTGCGGCGCTGGCTGGGGGTGCCGCAGGGTACGGACCTTACCGTGCGCGATCTGGCGCCCGTGGCGGACCCGACGCTGCGGTTGGCGGTTGCGATCGGTGGGCCGCCGCCGTTCCCACTCGTGGTCACCGACGCCACCCACACGCCTGCGCTGTGGCGCGGCACGCACCTCGCGGTCGCCCACAGCGGTGCCGGGGTGGCCGCGGACCGCCCGTTGCTGGCGGCACTCACTGGCAGGCTGGAGTCCGCCCGGACGGCGGGCATGGAAGCCGAACTCGTGCGCACTGCGCGTGCGTGGCGCGAGGTCGCGCGGGTCCCCCCAGGCGAATGGTTGACGTTCAGTGCCGACGCCGCCCTGCTGCGGATCACATTCCGCTGCAGTCAGGACTGCGACTTCTGTTGGCAGGACCGGGACTGGCGGGCGCCAGACGATGCGACGGTCGACGGGTGGATCGAGGCGATCGGCGCCGCTCGCTCGCGTGAACTGACCTTGTCGGGTGGCGAGCCGACCCTGCACCCGCGGCTGGGGCACTGGATCGCGCGCGCGCGCCAACTCGGGCTGGTGGCGGGCATCCAGACCAATGCGATCCGGCTGGCGCGCCCCGACGTGCTGGCGGCGCTCGTCGAGGCGGGGCTCCAGTTTGTGTCGATCTCGCACCACACGGCAAATGCGGCGGATTCGGACCGCTTGACGCGAGCGCCCGGGACGTTTGCAAAGACCGAGGCGGGCATTGCCGCCTGCCTCGCCGCCGGGCTACATGTCAACCTCAACGCGGTCGTCGACCGCCGCACGCTGCCCGGGCTGCCGGCCCACGCCGAAGCGCTCGTGGAGCGGTTTGGCGCGCCCGCGGCGCCGGGGCAGTTGTCGGTGTCGTACAGCCAACCGTCGGAGGCGTGGGACGCGGTCGTGCGCGCCGACCAGGTGCCGCCGCTCGATGCCGTGCACGCGCCGCTGCTCCGGGCCCTGCAGACGCTGGCGGCAGCCGGGATCGCGGCGCGGGCCGATGGGCCGTGCGGCTTTCCGCCGTGTGTGCTGCGGGGCGCGCCCCAAGGGGGGCCGGAGCCCACGCCGGCCCTGGCCGTCCATCGCGAGGGGCGGGCGTTTGGCGCTGTGTGCGGCGGGTGTCTGCAGCGCGCGGCGTGCATCGGCGTGCGGCGGGCGTGGCTCGAACAGCATGGGGAGCGCGGGCTGGTGCCGTTCCTCTGACGCTGTGGGGGTCTTGCCGCGGCGGCGCATGGTGTCCGTCCCCGCACGGTCGGACCGAGGAACGTCGCGGCTTTCGTCCTCACGCCCTGGTTGCAAGCGCCCAGCGACGGCGCCAGCGAACCACGAGCGCAACCCCAACGAGCCCCCCCCAGACAGAAGCTGCCGCCGCGGGGGACCCGGCCGTACACCCGCTGTCATCGCCGCCTTTGGCTGCGGCCGCGCCCGCCGCCGGTGCCGCCACTTTCTTGGCGTCGGCGCCCCCAGACACGCTGGCTGTGTCCGCCACGGTCCCGTCGCCAGCGGTTCCGCTCCTGCCAGAGCCCCCCGCGTTGGCATCCGGGCCATCGGGAGCGGCGGCACCAAGGTCCTCGCCCGCTCCCCCGTCATCGGCGGCGGCCCCTTCCCCTGCCTGGCCAGCGTCACCGGTGGCGACATCTTGTCCCGCGTCGGCCCCGCCGGCCCCGCCCGCCACGGCCTTGGCCAGGCTGGCGCTGCCGAACGGGCTCGGCGCTTGGGCAGCGCAGGTGGCCAGCGCGCCATCGGCGGCGCCGTCGCAGTCGTTGTCGCGGCCGTCCACGCAGCTCAGGCCAACGCCAGGCCCTTCCTTGCCGCCGGGCTTAGCCAGCGGGTCGGCGTCGTCGCAATCCCCGCACGGCTTGACCGGCTTGCAGGTGCCGTCGCAGGCACCGTAGCCGTCGCCAGCGCCTTGTTGGCGTCGTCGCAGTCTGCGGGTGCCGCGCACGTGCCGGACCAGAGGCCGGGCGCGCCCGCGGCAGGCGCCGTGAGCCAGGTCGGGTTCGTCCCCGGCACCTGCTTGAAGTTGCGCACGTCCGTGCCGATGAGCAGCACGCGCTCGAGGTCCGGCTTGCCATCGCGGTGGATGCGCACGACGCCGAGCTTCTTGCCTTCCTGGCCCACGAACACGTTGACGCCCATGAGGATGGCGCGCAGGCGGCTGGCGTGAATCGCCGGGCTGAAGTTCCAGCGCAGCTTCGCCGGCGTCGCCGCGACCTCGGACTTGGCGAGGATGGCGTGGCCCTGGCTGGCATTGCCGTCTGGTGACCACGGCCCGTTGTAGAAACCGATCGGGTACGCCGGTTGCCCGTTGGCGGCGACCGTCAGCACGCCCGCCGTGTCCAGCGGCCACGTGTAGGGCCCCACGGTCGCGCTCGGGTACGACGAGTTGGGATTGGCGAGCGCCGACGCCTGCAAGTCCGACGCGGCGAGGTCGAGGTCCTCGTGCGGCACGATGAAGGCGCCGTGACGCCACGCCCGCGGCGGCGCCGTGACGAGGGCGGCTGCGGCGGCCGGGAGGCAAAGGAGCGCCCCCACACCTGCGATCGACCACAGTTGCCTCGCCGTGGAATTGCGCATCGGAGCCCTCCCCGGCAGCGCTAGCAGTGGCGCGGCCGATCGCAATGGTAGCTCGCCCACGGGCCGGTGCGCACGCGGCGCAGCAGCGCTGTCGGCACCCGGCGGGGCCGCCGCCCGGGCCGCGAGCGTGAGCGCCCACAAGCCGAGTGCGAACCAGTGGTAATTGCCGAACGATTGGCGGGCGCCGAGGAAAAAGACGTGATACGTCGCAGCCAGCGCGCCCAACGCCGCCGCTGGCTGCTGCCGCCACGAACGGGCCGTTGCCAGCGCGAGCAGGGGCAGGGCCAGGACCGCACTCGCCCACGCCGGGCCTTCCCAGCCGCACTCGACGAACGCTACGGTCCACAGGGAGAATCCGTCTGTCCGCGGCGGCATCTGGGCAAAGCCGAACACGGTCGAGCGCAGGAATGCCTCGGGGTCGGCCAGGGCGAGCGGTGCGCTGATGCCGGCAGCTGCAGCGACCGTCCATGCGATGCGCCGTCCTCGGTCGCGGGACCCGGGACCTGCCAGGGCCAGCACGGCGAGCAGGCCGTTGGTCTGCTTAGCGACGAGCAGGACGCCCAGCGCGACCCCACCGCCGCGGGGGCTGGCCTGCCACGCCACGACGCTCCAGGTCGCCAGCGCCAGCAGCAGCGGCTCGCTCCAGCACTGCTCGACGACGAAGGGCCCATACGGCAGCGCGAGAAACCACGCGGCGAGAGCCCAGGGCCGCGGGCCCCAGCGCCATGGTGTCGAAGTGCCCGCTGCAAGTCGACCAAAGCCCCACGCCGTGGCCACGTCGCACGCCACGTACAGCCAGCGCACGTCGCGCACGAGCCAGCGGCCAACGGCATCGAAATAGGCGATTACGGGCAAGTAGCCGAAATGGGACAGGTAGCCAAAACGCTCGAAGGGATACAGCTGGGCGTACGCGTGGCCGTAGGGATTGCCACCCGCCAACAGCACGTCGCCCGCTTCTTGTTGCAAGGTCCACGAATCAATGAACGGATTCGGGGACATCCACGGCACGAGCAGGCGAACGCCTACGAGCCCCGCCGCAATCGCCGCGATCAGCGCCGTGGTGCCGCGCATCGGATTGCGCTGGACGCGCCACGCCGCCACCAGGAAACCCACGGCGGCGATCGCGTGGGCCGCTTGCACGGCAGACTCCGTGCGGAACTTCTCCGTGTAGACCCACCGCGGCAGCGCGGCGAGCAACCCGGTCGCCACCGCGGCGGCGCCCAGCAGCCACACGCACGGCAGGTCCATGTGGGCCCCAGCGCCGGCCGAGCGCGGGCCGTGCCGGCGCCAGCAGCCCGCCCCGATCAGCACGCCGGCGACTGCGACCGAGGCCAGCACGGCCCACGGCGCGTAGCGGCCGCGCGTCCAGTGCAGCAGGCACGTGCCCAGCGTGATCGCGACCACCGCGATCGTCGCAGGCGGCTGGGCGAGGTGAGTCACGCATTCTCTGTCGGGTCGCATGGCCAAGCGTGCCGCGCGAGGGCGGGCGGGCGCATCGTGCCGGGATGGCCGACGCTTGGCCAGACCGCCGCGTGCGAACAGACTTCTTGACCGCAGGCCCGCAGGACGACAAATTGTCGGGCGTGGGCGCGCCGCCCCGCAACGGACGTCGATGACAAAGCACCCGCTCATGGGGCAGACCGGGCCTTGGCTCGCCAGCGGTGCGTTGGCGCTGGCCGCCGCCGTCCCCGCCGCGACCGCTGCGGTGGAGCCCCCGCGTACCGCACAGGCAAGCACCGCAGCGCCCGCCACGCCTGCGCGGATTGCGGCGCTCCAAGCTCAGTGGAAGTTGTGGGAAAAGGCAAAGGCCGTCCCCCTCGATGCGCTGCGCGTCGGCGTCGAACTCGGCGACCTGCTGGCGCGCAGTGGCGACGCCAAGGGGGCCGCACTCGCCTGGCAGCACACCGCCGACGCGTTCACCCGCAGTGGTCACGCAGCGGGTTCGCACGAGGCCGCCGTTGCCGCCGACGCGCTGCTCCACGGCTTGCAGGCCGATGTGGCGCGCGTCCTCGAATCGCATCTCGTCGTGAGGCCCGGTGTGGCGCCAGGTCAGCGCGGGGTCGACATCTTCGGGCAACTGGCGGCATGGGCCGATACCGTGCTCGGACCGCTCCCGAAGCCCAAAGCGGGCGAGGCCGCCGGACCGCGCGCCGGGGGGCTGGCCGACCGACTCCGGCGCGTTCTCGAATTGCGCAGCCAGCCGGCCACGTGGGCGACCGTATTGTGGCTAGGCCGCGTGCTCGCGCGCCCCGCAGACGACCTGCGCGCGCTGGCGACGGACACCTGGCTGCCCGAGGAGCGCGGCGCTCTCGATCCCGTGCGCGAACAGGCCCGTGTTCACGAGGATCAGGCGCTCATTGCTCTTGAGTCTGCCTGGCGCCAGGCCGAGGCCGAGGCCAGCAAGGACCCGACTGCCCTCGAATTGCGCCTCGAACTGAGCCGGCTGCGGCCCCAGCAGTTTCCAGTCGTGGGTGGCGCCGCGCTGGACCCCGACGCGCTGACGCCACAGCAGCAGGAGGCGTCGAAGCTGGCCGGCCTGGCACAGCAGGCGACAAAACTCGGACTGCGAATCCTGTACTTGCAGAAAGCGGTCAAGCTCGACCCGAGCAATCCCGGCTTTCACCAGTTGTTGCAGGCGGCCGAGGCCGAGGCTGCCCTGCAGCCAGGCAGATAGCTCCGGCCCGGAAAGACCCGTCCAGTCACGGCTATCCGCAGAACATCTCCCACTCGTAGAGCGCATGGCTCGGCGTGCCGGGGCAGTAGAGCCGGTACAGCTTGTACGTGTTCGTGTTCTGGAACGTGTGGTACTGCGACCATTGCCCCTCCTGGCCCGACGGGAAATCGATCGGTCCCTGCAGCGTCACCCAATTGCCGTTCTGGCCGTTCGACGAGTCGTTGCCTCCCTGAAACACGCACTGCTTGGGCGGGTTCGTGTGCAGCAGCACCCGGTAGCGCACCACGCGGGTCGGCGCCGGGTACTGGATCGCGCACCACGATTCGGGCCCCGTCTTGCCGCACGAATCGTGCCAGCCGTACTGGGCGCTGGCGTAGGCGTCGTTCTTGCTCATCCAGGTCTGGTCGTTGCCGTAGGGGCTACAGTTGCCTGAGCCGTAATGCGGGTACGTCGCATTCGTCAGGTCGGCGTTCGGGTCGCTGCAGGTGGCGACCTGCGCCACGCTCGCCCAATCGGTGCCGTCGCACAGGAACACGGCTTTCTGTTTCGTGTCGTAGTAGATGCCGCCGATCTCGTCCGCGCTGCACTTGTAGGGCGGCCCAGCGCCATTCTCCAGCCGCACGTGCTGCAACTGGCGGTCGCTCGCCAGGGTGGCAGTCCCCTTGGCGCCGAGGACGCTCAGGTCCCCGGCGATGCCGACGTTGCCCTGAAACGACGTCTTGCCTTGCAAGGTCAGGTCCTTGCTGAGATGCACCGAGTCGACCGCCCCATCGGCCAGTTTGGCGCCGGTGACGCCCTTGGCGGCCAGTTCCGGTGCTCCCACGCAGCCCGTGCATTGCAGAGAAAGCGCTTTCTTGGCGTTGTCTGCGTTTTTGGCAGTGTCTGCGTTCTTGGCGAACCCCGCCTCGTCGGCGGTGGCCGCCTTGTCGGCGTTCTTGGCGACATCGGCAACTTTGGCGGTATCGGCACTCTTGGCGAATTCCGAGACCTTGGCCGCTTCCGCGATCAGGGCGGACTTCGCTGCCCCGCCCTTTTCGTCCGACCCGGCAAAGCTGAACGCGACGTGAGCGGCCAGCACGGCGCCGGGGGCGAGCTTTTCGGACGTGATCGCCTGAGCCGCGATCTGGCCCGCTGCGACGCATCCTGAGCACTGCAACCCGGCCGCCACACCCGCGCGCACCGCATGGATGGCGAACGGCACCGGGCGCAGGCCAACCCGTGGCAGTTCTGGCTCGCCGCCGACCGTCACGCCCAGCCACTTCGCCTTGCCCGACGTGAACATCCCGTCGTCGAGCGGATTGTTGCCATCGACCGAGCCGAGTTCGGCGCCCAGCACACCGCCCTGTACGGCGACTGCCAGGTGGAACTCCGACCACAGCGGGTCGCCACCCGTCGCGGCCTCGTACAGCTTGAACGCCAACGGATAGTTGCCGTCCGCCACCGCCCCGCCGCCGCTCGCAGACAGGCGTCCTTGGACGGCCAACGCCATCGGACTGCCCGACACCGGGGCCGCGCGCGTCAGCCCGGCAGTGACGGCCAGTGCGGCGACAAGCCGAATGGCCAAGACGAGCCTGGCTCGCGTGGGTTCCCTGTCTGGCATCGCTGCGCTGCGCATCGGGTGCCTCCTCCTAGCCAGATCGATGGCGACAGCCTACGCGCTCGGTGGATCCGCCACAACCCGTCGCCGAACCAAAGGAGCAGATTGAACATAAAGGGCACCGCGCCAGATCGATCCGCTCCGTCGCGCGTCCCAATTCTGGACCTGCCCGCTCCCCCGGGGTCGGGTCGCCCCAGCGCTGCCGTTCGTTCGCGTGCGGCAAGCCGTCTGGCGTTCACCACGGAGCGCTTGACGGGGCAGCGGGGGCGAACATAGCATCGTCGGCCGGTTTCTGCGGGTCGAGCCCGCCGAAGGCACCGGCTGCCGCGCACACCCGCGCCCGTTCGAGGGCCCGGCGAGCGCACGAGGGAACATGAGCGGCGGAAGCATCCTGGCAATCATCGGCGGCCTGATCGCGCTGCTCGGTCCGATGATCCTCCCCTTCATCACGGTGGACGAGGAGGAGATCGCGCTGCGCAGTTTCCACGTCATGACCGGCATGGTGTCGATTGCGCTCGCGGTCGCCACGATCTCGCTCGCTTGGCTGGTCTTGAAGAAGCGCAAGCAGCCGCTCGGCTGGCCCGTCGCGATCGCCGCGCTCGCCCAGATCGGGCTGATGGCGGTGACCTACGCCAACGTGTGGAAGCTCGTCCCGTGCCAGTCCATGGGCCTGCAGTTGTGCGATCCGGCCACGGGCGGGCTCATCGACCAGACGCTCGTCACGCTCGACATCGGTCTTGTTGCCGTCGTGCTGGGCTCGATCCTCGCGTTTTTTGGCGGCCTGATCGTGGTCGGCGCGCACGCTGAATACAACAAAGACGAACGCTTCCTGCGCGTGCTGCTGTCGTGGGACGGCCACATCGTCGCCGAGCGCGTGCTGTTCCGGCCCGCCCCCGTGACGGTGGGCGAGGCGCAGGCCTGCTCGTTCCAGATCGCGGCCGGCGGCATGGCCAGCCACGTGCTGTTGGACCCCGTCGGCACCGACAAGTATCGCCTCGTCGTGCCGAAGGGCTTGGAAGGCAAGCTGCACGTGGGCGGCGAGACGAAGGAGGCGAGCAGCGTCGGCGGCAGCGTCGAGATCGGCCACCACGACGCAGGCGTGCTCAGCTTCGAGAATGGCGTCGACATCGCGTTCCAGTACACGGGCGCCGAGACCGGGTCGTTCCTGACGTCGGCAGTGGGCAAGGACATCGGCTTGATGGTCAGCTTCACGGGCGTCGCCGCGGTGATGCTCATCGTGGTCACGGCGATGTTGTCGAGCCTGCACAGCCGGCGCCGGCTGGAGGCAGAAGAAGACCTGGAGGCCAAGGCGAAGACGACCATCGAAGTCACGCTCGAAGAGGAAGAGAAGACCGACGAGATCAAGCCCGACGGCGACGAAGAGGACACGACGGCCAAGAAGGCCGGCGGCGAAGAGGGCAAGTTCGGCGACCCCGACAAGGACAAGCAGTCGAAGGTACCGAAGATGGACGGTCCGATGCGCGACAAGATCGACGTCAAGAACCTCGGCATCGCCAAGGTGCTCGGTGGCCAGCAGGCACTGACGGGCGCGCTGGGCAACATCATGGCGGGCGATACGGGCGCGCTGACGACGAAGATGGCGGTCGCGATGTCGGGCGAGGGCGGTGAACTCGTGATCGGCCAAGGCTCGGGCGGCATGGGCTTCCGCGGCACGGGCTCGGGCGGCGGCGGCCAGGGCTACGGGCGCTTGCACGGCCTCGGGGCGATCGACACCGGCGGCGGCACCGGTCGCAACGCGAACATCGGCCTGGGGCGCAAGACGGCCAAGAAAGTGGCCAAGATCAGCATCGCACAGGGCGAGTCGACAGGCGGTTGCGACAAGGGCGACATCGCCAAGAACGTCCGCGCCCGCGCCTCGGCTTTGCGCGCGTGCTACGAGGTGCAACTGCTGACCAAGCCGGACCTGTCGGGCAAGCTCACGATGCAGTGGACGATTACGGGCGAAGGCACCGTGGCGAACGCCAAGCTGGTCAACGACACGATGAGCAACGATCAGGTCAGCGACTGCGTCATGCGCGCGATCCAGCGCATCCGGTTCCTCAAGCCGGAGGCGGGCATCTGCGTGATCCAGTGGCCGTTCGTGTTCAGTCCGGGGTAGCGCCCGTGCGCGAGGCTGCATGACCGGCGGTCCGCGCCGCGTTCGCCTTCATCTTCGTCACCGTCCTGCTCGACGTCCTCGCGCTCGGCATCGTCATTCCGGTGCTGCCCAAGCTCGTGGAGCAGTTTGCCGCCGGTGACACGAAGCGCGCGGCCGTGCTGTATGGCGCGTTCGGCACGGCGTTCGCGCTGATGCAGTTCCTGTTCTCGCCCGTGCTGGGGTCCCTGTCCGACCGCTTTGGCCGCCGCCCCGTCATCCTCGTTTCCTGCTTCGGCCTCGGCCTCGACTACATCGTGATGGCCGTCGCGCCGTCGATCGAATGGCTTTTCGTGGGCCGCGGCGTTCCTGGTAGCGGGTGCGATGCTGGTGGCCGGTGGCGTGATCGTAGCGGCCCGCGTGCGGCCACTGCCCGCGCAAGCGTGAACAGCTACGCGCCGCCGGGTTGCGGCAGGTGCAGGACGCTCTGCGCCGCGTCGTCCCGGTCCGCCACACCACCGCCACGCGCGCGCCTTCAGGCAACGGGCGCCAGCCTTCGTCCCACGTCTGCCTGCGGCCGCGCTCTTGCCTGCTCAACGGACGTAGATGGCGCCCGTGTTCCAGATGATGCCCTCTTTCTGCGGCCCCCTTTCGCGGCTGCGTAGCTGGAAGTCCGAGTACGGCGCGCCGAGGTTGATCTGCTGGCTGTACACGGGGCTCTTCTTGCCGTTGCCCAGTTGCACCGTTGTCGGGTTCGGCGGCTGCAGTTTCTGCAACGGTCCTGCACAGAACGCGCCGAGCCAGGTGACGCCGTAGCAGTCCTGGCTCAAGTCGAACACGTCGCTACCCCCGGCATAGCCGGTGAACTGCACGCCCTCGAAGCGCAGTTCGCTGTAGACGGGCCAGTTGTTGTCCGCTTTCTGCCCGATGCACAGGTGCTCCGAGCCGGGCGCGCCGTCGAAGCCGTCCCAACTGCGCCACTCGCTCGTCGTCATCGTGCATTTGCCCTGCGTCGGCACGACGTTGACCACCGTCAGCAGCTTCGATGCCCAGAAGTTGTCGACCTTGAGCCAGCCGCCACCCCACAGCACCATCTCGCAAAAGCCCTGGTATTTGGCGCCGAGCCCACCCACGCCGTCGGGGTCCAGCCAGTAGATGGCCGAGGGCGCATTCGGCAGCGCGGCCTTGATTTGCTTGCACGTCGTCGCCGGGTTCAAGTCGCTGCCCGGCGAGCACTGGTTGCCGAGGCACACGCCGATGTCGCCGCATTTCGTCCCGGCCGGCACTGCGGGATTCTGGCAGCCCTTCTGCGTGTCGCATTGGTCGAGCGTGCACGGGTTCTTGTCGATGCAGTCGATCAGCTTGCCGCCGCACTTGCCGCCGCCGCACTGGTCGGCCGTCGTGCACGCGCTGCCGTCGGAGCAGGGCGTGGCGTTGGCGATGGCCTTGCAGCCGGCGAACGCGTCGCAGAAGTCGTCGGTGCACGGGTTGCCATCCTGGCACAGGAGCGTGGCGCCCTTGCACGCGCCTGCCGCACACGTGTCGTTGGTGGAACACGCGTTGCCGTCGCTGCACGCCTTGGCATTGGGCACCGCGCTGCAGCCGACCTTGGCCTGGCAACTGTCGTCGGTGCACAGGTTGCCGTCATTGCAGGGCTGGCTCGCACCGGGCTTGCACGTGCCGGCCGCGCACACGTCGCCAACGCTGCACACCGAGCCGTCGTCGCACGGCGCCCCGGTCGGCGCGAACACGCAGCCGAGGCCCGCATCGCACACGTCGAGCGTGCAGCCGTTCTTGTCGTCGCACACCAGTGCTGTCGCGCCGCCGCATGCCCCGCCGGCGCATTTTTCGCCCGTCGTGCACGCGTTGCCGTCCGAGCAGGGCGCAGAGAGGAACGTGAACACGCAGCCCTTCTTCGTGTCGCACGCGTCGAGGGTGCACGCGTTGCCGTCGGCGCACACCAACGCCTTGCCCGAGGCGCACAGACCTGCCGCACACGAGTCGGCCACGGTGCACACCGAGCCGTCGTCGCACGCGCTGGTCACGGGTGCAAAGACGCAGCCTTTCAGCGGGTCGCAGCTGTCGGCCGTGCATGGGTTGCCGTCGCCGCATGCCAGCGCCGCGCCTGGTGTGCACTTGCCGCCGCCGCACGCGTCGTCCTGCGTGCAGGCGGAGCCGTCCGAGCACGCCAGCCCGTTGGGCACGAAGCCGCAGCCGCCGCCTGCCGTACACGACTCCGACGTACACGGATTGCCGTCGTCGCACGCAGAGGCGAGCCCGGGCACGCACTTGGCGCCCTTGCACTGGTCATTCAGCGTGCAGACGTTGGCGTCGTTGCACGGCAAGCTGTTGGGCGCGAACGTGCACCCTGCCGCCACGCTGCAGCCGTCATCGGTACATGGGTTGCCGTCGTTGCACACGGCGGGCGTGCCGGGCTTGCACAGCCCACCTGCACACTGATCGGCTTGCGTGCAGGTGTTGCCGTCGCTGCATGGCTGCGCGGTCGGCAGGTGGACGCAACCGCCAGGCGCCTCGCAACCGTCAGCGGTGCACGGGTTGCCGTCGTCGCACGAGATGCCAAGGCACGGGTTCGGCGGCGGCACATCCGGGGCCGTGTCCGGCGCGGCGTCGAGGGCACCGTCAGGCGCGATGTCCGCGGTCACATCGAGCCCAGGCGTGGCATCCAGTGTCGCGTCCGCATCGGCGACCGCATCCACCGGGTCGGACCCGTCCTCTCCGGCGCCCGCCTCGGGTTCGTCCCCTCCATCCGGCTCACTGTCCGCGCCATCTGGGCCGGTCCGCTCCGCGTCGGGAACCGCACGGGTGTCGTCTGCCGGTGCGGTCAGGTCGGGGTCGGCGCGCGTGAAATCGATGCTCGGCACGAGGTCGGGGCGATCTCCGCCGTCCGTCGAGCCTTTCGCGTCGAGCACTGTTCCTGCGGCGCCGTCGGCGACCACCGCGTCGGACGCCCCACCTTGGGCGTCGCCGACTTCGAGCGTCGGCCCGTCAACCGGGCGGTCATCGCTGCATCCAGCGCCCAGGATCGCCCATGCGAGCCCGACTGCGACGGCGCCGGCCCGCACGCAACGCGGCCACGCAACCCCTACCACGATGCCACCAGCCAGACCTTTTGCGCCACACCCGACTCGTTTGTCAGCACGACGGTACCGGCCGGACTCTGATCGATGCGGAAGCGGTTCGTCACGGGCGGCGCTAGGCCCGCTGCGTCGCCCGCCAGGTAGGTCGGGTTCGTCGTGCCTGCCACCTTGCCGGTCGAGTCGATGCGAATGCGGCCCGTGGCGCCGGAGCCGCCCGCACCGCCGCAACAGTCCAAGGCACACACGGGCCCGGCCTGGCCTGCCAGCGCCGTGATGGTCGCGCCCGCAAGCGTGACGATGCTGCCACGCAGCCAGATCGCGCCGCCCGAACCGCCGCCGCCGCCGCCGCCGTCGCAGTTGAGCTCCTGCGCGCCGCCGTTGCCGCCGTTCGCGGTGATGGTGCCACTGACGACGAGTTCCGGCGTGTCGATGCGCAGGGCGCCGCCACCGCCGCCGCCGCCGCCGCCGGTCGCGTTGTAGGCCGACCCGTAGCCGCCGGCGCCGCCGCCGGAGCCACCGACGAGGCTCGACGCATTGACGGAATCGTAGTTCGCGCCGCCGCCCTTGCCGCCGTTGCCGTTGGCGCCGTTGCCGTTGTGGCCCGCGCCGCCGCCCCCTCCGCCGCAGCCGCCGCTGAAGTTGTAGGTGCCGGGCTGACCGGGGCCTTGGCCACCGCCCGCGCTCGAACTGTTGGGGTCGGCGTACACGCCGAAGCCGCCGGCCGCGCCCCCGGGGCCCGCCGCTCCGGGCGAGCTCTGGCCGCCGAGACAGCCGTTGCTGTTGTTGTTCACGTTCGACCCGGCACCCCCGTCCAGCACCAGGGTGCCCGCGATGTCGACCTTCTCCGACGCCTTGACCTGGAGGGCCGAGCCGCCCGTGACGGTGATGACGACACCCTTGGGGATCACGAATTTCGTATAGTTGTACGTCCCCGCCGCCAACGTGCCCGATTGGGTCGGCGTGTAGGCGCCGTTGGCCCCGGTGCCGCATGCCGAGCAATTCGACGCCGTCGCCGAGCCCGTGTTGGCCTGGATCCAACGGTTGCCGGCCGTGTCCCAGAACCACGCCTGGGCCTGGACCGCCGGCGTCGTCGCTGACGTTTTCAGCGCCAGCGTCTTGCCGTTGTCGAGCACATCGGAGGTCGCGGAGCCCGTGCGCGCAAACGAGAAGCCGAACTTGTCGGTCAGATCGCCTGCCACCTGCACCTTGTTCGTGGCGAACGTCGAAAAGGTGAGGTCCCAACTGACCAATTGCCCATCTTTGGCGTTGTTGAGAAAGCCGGTGTCGATGACGAAAAGCGCCCACTTGCCCTTGGGATTCTTGCCGAACACGCCGCTGAAGTCGCCCACGGCCAAAGCCGTCGGCTTCGGAAATGAGGTGTCGAGCTTGGCCTTGGCACTGCCGCCATTCCACAACTGGTGCGTGTTGCCGAGCGGGTCCTGCAACTTAATGACAACATTGTTGAAGTCGCTGTTCGTCACCACGACATGGACCAAGACCGCCTCGATCGCGCCGAGGTCGGGCACGTCGATGAAGTCGCCGACGCCGAGCGGGCTGTTGTCGGGCACGTCCTGGGCCGGCGTCTGGTTGGGGAGGAACGTGCCGATGAGGTTCGATAGCGCCCCCTGCGAAGCCTTTTCCAGCGCGTCCTTGCCGAACAGCGCGGCGCCGCCACCGGTACACTCCAGCGTGCCGTCGGCCTTGATGCCCTGCACGACGAGGCCGGTGCCGCACGCGGTCCCAACTTTGGCAGAGACCGGGATGCTGTTCAGGTCTGCATACTTGCCGGTAAATGCGACGGCGGCAAAATCGCCCTTTTTTGGGGTCTGGCTGAGGTCGGGCACACCCGCGAGGTCGCTCCACGCGCCCGACAGCGCGACCTTCGCGAGACCAGACAGCTTGGCGAAGTCTCCGAACGCCTTCGGATCGAGATGCTGGGCCGTGATGCAGCCGCTGCACTCGACGCCGTCGGCGACCCCGGCGCGCAGGGCGTAGGGCGTGGCCACGACGGGGCGGCGCGTGAACTCGGGCTCGCCCTCGAACTGCACGCCGATCCACGGCTTGGCCAGCGTGCCGAACACCGCACCGATGGGCTTCGTCGTGCCGAGCGCGTACCCGAAAAGGCCGTCTTTGACCTGCACCACCACAGGCCCCTCGAACCACTCGGCGATTGGCGCTTCTTCGGCCGCGTAGAGCGCAAACGTCACCTTGTAGCCGCCGTCCGCCGCCGGACCGCCACCTTGCGCGCGCAACGCGCCGGCGATCTGGACCTGCGCGGGCACGGCCCCTGCGGGCAGCGCGAACGCCGTCGCGAAGAAGACCGCAGCCGCAAGGCCTAGTCCAGCCGCGCGCCTGCCAATCGTCCAAGCACCGCGAACAAGCACGGAAACAGATCGTTCCAGCATGATTCCCCTTTGGGCGCGGGCCGGCGGCTTGGCTCGGGCGGGCGCGCACCCCCAGCATGGCCGCGCCCGGCGGCTGACGCAACTTCACGCGCGGCTGACCGGGGTGGACCGGGGTGGGCGCCGACCTTGGCACCGCGCCGGGTCTGGCGCACCATGGCGCGCGGAGCCGCCGCATGGACGCCACCCCCCAACACCCGCGCGACCTTGTGCTGCAGCACCTTCCCAAGGGCCCGGTGACGCTGCTCGTCGCGGTCGATCACCCGCGCAATGCCGGGCTGCCGGTTTCGTTTTCTGACCACGTCGTCGTGCTCGTGCTCGCAGACGCCGAAGATCGGGTCGACCTGCGCGACCCCACGGTGCTGCGCGTGCACTATCTGAACGACGGCGACCCGGTGCTCGCGACGGTGGACTGGGACGCGGTTTTTGCGGTGGCCGGCTTCACGGCACCCAACCAGCTCCAGTCGCACCTGCGCCACGACGCGGTGCCGGCGGGCCTCGAACCCGACCGCGTGCTGAATGCCCAGCGCCTGCTGCACGCGCTCGGCCTGGGCGCCGTGCCGCCGAGGTCTGCCGACTGGAACTTCGACGCGAGCCCGCGCCTGCTTGCCGCCGATGCCGATCGCACCACCTGGTGTCCGGACAAGCGTGAGGCGTTCGAGCGCCTGCTGGCGCGGCCGCCCGGCGACGTGCTGTTGCTCATCGATCCGCAAGGGCCGAACGTCGACATTCCCGAGCCGTTGCGGCAGGCACCCCACGGCCAACTGCGCGTGGCCCGGCGACCGCCGTGGGTCGACCTCGCGATCAGCGTCTCAGGGGTCGGTTGGGGCGAGCACGTCGGGCCGCAGGGCGTGCACTTCGACGTCCCGTGGTCTGCGGTCGGCGGCATGCGATCACTGGACAACCAGGTCGGTTGGTTCTGGCCCGTCGACCTGCCCGCGACGATTCAGGGCCAACTCCAGCAGGCCGGCGACGTCTGGTCGGTGCTGCAGCACCTGTCTGGCGTGCCGCTGCCCGCGACTGCCCCGGGGCCCGCCAACGGCTTCAAAGTGCTCAACTTGCAGGCACCTCAGGTGGCCGACAAGCGCACGGCGCTCGGGCGCTGCGTCAAGCTCGGCATGTGCGTGGCGGTCATCGACACGACGCGCGAGGGTGTCGTGCTGCCGCCCACGCTGCCGGGTTCGGCGCGCCAGATGATGGTGCCGCTGCGCCTGCCCAACCTGGACCCGCATTTTGTCGCCGACGACGTCGGTTTCATGGCGGTGATGCCCGATTTCGCCGGGCGCGTGGTGCCGGTGCGGGTGCCTTGGGAAGCCGTGTTCCTGGTGGCCGACCCGCCGGGTTCGCGCATCTACGCGTGGCCACAAGACTATCCCGATGAGATCATGACCGCACTGCACGCGTTGCGCAGCGCCCAGCGCACTGACGGCGCCGAAGTCGAGGTGCCCGGGGTCCTCGTCAAGGGCGCGGCCGAGGCAGGCCTGGGCACCGACCTCGAGTTGTTGCGCGGCGACGACGGTGGCTTCGTGCTGCGGTTGTCGCAGCCCGTCGGCGGCCCACAGGCCGTGGACGGCGGCGTCGAGGGTGCGGTCGGGCGGGCCGTGATGGGCATGGAATTCCGCCTGCCGGTCACCGTCGGCCATTAAGCTGGCATCGACCATTGAGCTGGCATCGACCATTGAGCTGGCATCGACCACCGCGTCGACGCCGGCTCAGCCCCGCGGCACGATCTTGTCGGTCGGGATCACCCACAGCCCCGCCGCCGGCCCGAAGCCCACCTGCACGCGGCCCAGGCTGCCGACATCGAGCCACACCGTGCCTTCGAGGCGGTAGGGAATCTGGAAGACGATCTCCTTGCCCGCCTTCAGTTGCTCCAATGCCTGCTGCGCCACCTGCTTGAGCACGCCGAGCAGCGCGTCGGGGCCGAAGCTGAAGCGCGCCGTGATCAGGAGTTCGCTGTCTTGCACGACTTCGGGCAACTGGAACGTCGGCTGGCCGCCGGCCAGCAGAATCAGGCCGCTGGCAATCAAGAAGTTGCCGACGGCGTTCTGGAAGTCGTCGAGCGTCTTGATGTCGCCTGTCTTCTGCCGACAACTCTCCGGCCCCGGTTGGCCGGTGCAGCCCGGCTGGTTGGCGCCGCAGAACACCACGCACGCCGCGCCCAGGCTCTGCTGCGTCTTGTCGGGGTAGACGAGCGCAGCGGCCAGCAACTCTGCGACGGGAATCGGAAAACGGTTGGGATTCTTGACCCGGAACCGCAAGTCGAAGCTCACCCGCATCTGCGCGATGCCAGGGGGCGGGCCGAACACCTGGTGGCACGCTAGGCGCGCGGAGCCGGGGATGCCGAGCGGGTCCGGCACCACGACCGGACAGAACCACGACGCCATCATGCGCTGCGATGGCGCCTCGACGAGCACCGCATCCTCGTAGGTGACGGCCGGCAGCAGCGGTTTGATTTCGGCCGGCACCGAGACGCTGCCCTGCTGTTGGAGTTGCGTCAGAAAGTCGCATCCCGCCAGGAGCACGCTGCCCAGGGCCAGGCCGTGGACCACCGCGGCCGCCGAAAACAATGGACGACGTGTACCCATCTCGCGTTCCTCCCGGGCCCGACCGCGCCCCACAGGACGCCGCGGCCGCATCGTGGCAGGCGCCCCGCAGCGCTGCAACGGACGGCTGCTTGGATCGATTCGCCTTGACTTTTGCACAGGCGCTCCTATCTGTGGATGCGAACGTCCACTGCCGTGCCCCGAGGTCCCCAATGGTTCCTGTCTCTGTCCGTGCCTTGCTGAACCGCTGCGGGGTCGCCATTGGGGCCGTCGCGTGCGTCGTTCTGGCCGCGTGCGGCGCCGACGATGCCAAGCCGGCGGACCCACGCAAGGCCGAATTCACGTCGCTCAAGCCCGGCTCGAGCGCTGCCCAGCCCGGCGGTGCCAAAAGCGCCGGAGAAGCGAGCCTGGGCGCACCCACCGCGGCCGGCGCGAACGACTCCGCCCCGAAGGTCGAAGACAGCGACGTGGTGCGCGTCGAGGGCACGAAAATCCTGATCCTGAACGCATGGCGTGGCCTGCAGATCGTCGAAGCCGCCGATCCAAAGGCGCCCAAGCTGATCGCGCGCGTGCCGATGCACGGCCAGCCGCGCGAGATGTATGTGGCCGGAGGGTACGCGACGATCGTGCTCGGTCACGCCTACGACTTTGCCACGTCGGCGACGACGCCCGGCGCCGAGCCGTTTGCCGGCACCCAGGTGCGCGTCGTGCAACTGAATGCGTGGACCGACGCCAAGGAAGTCAAGGTCGTGTCCGTCGGCGGCTGGCCGGTTGCCACGCGGCGCATCGACGATCGGCTGATCCTGGTGACCGCCGACACCGGCTACTGGCCCTGGTGGGGCTGGTGCTACGGCCCCTACGCCTGCATGGGCTCGGCGGGCGTGGCAGTCGGCGGCGTGGCGACGAAGGGTGCGACCGAAGGGCCGCCCGGCGCAGCATCGAGCGGCGATTCGGCGACGCCTGGCAGCAGCGGCGGCAGTTCCGGTTCGTCCGGGTCGGCTTCGGCGGGCTCGGCAGGTACTGCGACGAGCGTGGCGCAGTCCGGCGGCATGGTGGCGGACCCGTTCTTCGGCTGGGGCTACGGCGCGTCGGCGGCGTCGGGCGCCGTCGTCGTGCTCGACCAGAAGGACCCCAAGGCGACCGCCGAGATCGGCAAGGTGACGTTCACGGGCGGTGCGGGCCTCGCGATCATCGAGCCGGGCGAGGTCGTCGTGCACGGGTCGCAGTACGGCTGGGACGCGGTCAAGCAGGAGTCGAGCCGCATCGATCGCTTGACGCAGGTGCAGATCGACGTGGCCGGCAAGCCCAAGCTGGGCGCCGTCGACGAAGCGAAGGCTTCCGGCAACAACACCTGGAACAGCCAACCGCGCGGTCTGGGACGCCTCGGCACGGGCCTGTTCGCCACCGTGAGTTGGCAAGGGGTGTACGAGGGCAGCAAGCCCCCCAAGGGCCAGATCACGCTGCGCACGCTGGTCGCCGACGGCGCGAAGTGGACGACGAAGGCCCAGTGGACGGCGGCGCAGGACAGCGGCTGGTTCCACACGACGTTTGCCGGCAAGCTGGCGCTCGTGAGCCAGGGCGCGTGGGACACTGGCACGACGAAGGCCGCGCCGCCGAGCCTGAAGGTCATCGACCTTGCAGACCCCGCCACGCCGACCCAGGTCGCCGAGATTTCTCTCGCCGGCTATGTGCAGCCGGCCGCCCTGCACCCGCTCGACAGCGTGCAGCCGGGGCTGTGGTTGGTGGCCGGCAGCCAGGCGGTCGCCGGTGCCAAGCCCACGCCGCAGCCGAAGCCCGGCGCCGACCCGAACCCGGGCGGCGAGACCGGCAAGCCCGATGCCGTCGCCTACCAGCAGGTGCTGACCACGCTGTCGCTCGCAAGTCCCAAGCAGCCAAAAGAACTGGACAAGCTCAGCCTGCCGAATTCGTTCGGTTGGGATTCCGACGGTGTCGATGTGCTCGCTGGCAGCGGGCTCGTGGTGACCGGCGCAGCGAACGCGGGCGGCACTCCGTCGATGCAACTTGTTCAGGTCGGCGCCGACGGCAAGCTCACCAAGCGCGGCGCCTATGCGTCGAAGGTGGCGCGGCAGCCCAAGGGCGGGTCGAAGGTGGCGAACTGGTGGCAACTGGCTACGCTCGTGTGGGAAAAGAAGCTGGTGCGCGCCAGCAGTGAACACCTCGAGATCATCGACATCGGCGACCTCGACAAGCCGGCGCAGTTGGGCGGGCTCGAATTGGCCGCCAACGTCATCGACATCGCCGTTGTCGGCACCCGTGCGGTTGCGCTCGTCATGGACGCCAGCGGCGGCTCCACCCAGGTGCGCGTCCTCAAGCCGGGCTCGACGGACGAGCAGGCGCCCGAAGGCGTGGTCGACGTGGGCCCGATGTGGGGGCGCCTGTTTTCTGACGGCAACCTGGTCTTCGTGGCGGACGGCCAGCAAGTGCGCGCGGTCGATGTGAGCAATGCTGCGGCGCCGAAGCTGAAAGGCACGTGGGTCGCACCGGTCGCGAAGGACTCCGGGTGGGAAGGCTTCGACCCCGCCGCGCTCGCGCTCAAGGGCAGCGTGCTGTTCGCGGTCACTACGAAGTCTGCCGCCCTGCTCGGGACGGCGACGCAGTGTGCCAACCAGGCGAAGTCGACCGAAGTCCCGCCCAGTTCTGGTGGCTCGACGCCCGCCCAGCCAAGCGCCGATCCCGACGGCCAGAAGGACGGCGGCGCGGCGCCGACGCCGGATGCCGGAGCGCCCGCCAAGCCGAGCACGCCAGCGCCCTGCATCATCGACTGGAAGTACACGACGACGGTGCGCGCGCTCGATTTCACCGCGCCCGACAAGCCGGTCGTCGCGTCGCAGTTGGAACTCAAGGACGTCAGCGGTGCGTGGGGCGTGCGCCTCGACGGCACCACCCTGCACTTCTCGCATTGGGAATCGGCTGTCGGCAAGGACGGCGCCTGGAGCGGCAAGGCCTACTTCGATCGCGTCGATGTCGCCAACCCCAAGGCGATGAAGTGGCTCGGCAAGGCCAATGTACCCGGCAACGTGTTCGCGCTTGCTCCGGGTGGCAAGACTGCGTATTCGCTCGATTGGCAGTGGAAGGCGGGGACGAAGCCCGAAGCCGGTCAGGCCGAGACCCTGCTGCACGTGCTCGCGCTCGACGGAGGCAAGGCCTACCTCGACGGATCGGTCACACTGCCAGGTCATGCCGCCGCTGCGGTGCTGGCGGGCAAGCACCTCTACCTCGGCACCTGGGACTACTGGTGGGCGCTGCCCAAGGCCGACGCGGGCAAGCCGGCGCCGCAGCCGAAGGCACAACTGACGGTGGTCGACGTCAGCACCGCAGCCAAGCCCAAGATCGTGGCAGGCATTGCGACGGGCGCCGCCGTGGGGCGCATCGAGGTGGCGGGGACGGCGCTTTTCCTCGGCGTCGGCTATGGCGGCGGCCTGCAACTGTGGGACGTGACGCAACCGGCCGCACCGGTGTACAAGGCGTTCCTGCCGGCTCAGGGCTGGGTCGAGCGCGTCGTGGCGGCGGGCGAGGCCGTCTGGCTCGCGACCGGCATGCACGGCATCGGGCGCTACCTGCTCGGCAAGTGAGAGGGCCATGACGGCAGGAGGGGGCGGCGCGGGAGGGCAGAGCGACGCCACAAGCGCATCCGCCAGCTCCGCGTTGGTTTCTCCCAGCTCCCTGGTTCCGACCGGCCCGATCGTTCCCACCGGCTCGATCCGCGCCGCCAGGGCACCGCTGGCCCTGCCGCGGGCGTTCGAAGCGCGCACGGGCGGCTGGGTCGTGCGCCACGTCGATCCGTTCATCTTCCGGGCTCGCTACTTTGCGGCATGCATGGACTGCACGACGTGCCACGATTGGTGTTGCCAGTGGGGCTGCGACGTCGACCGCGCCCAGGCGGACCAGATCGTCGCCGAACTGGGCCCCGCGCTCGCGGACCGCTTCGGCGATGCGGAGCAGTGGTTCGGCGCCGAAGCGACGGTCGACGCCGACTTTCCCAGCGGCCAGTACGTGTCGAGCCGGGTCGTCGATGGGGCCTGTGTGTTCCGCCAGCGCGGTGGTCGGGGTTGCGGCATCCACGCCCACCTGGCAGCGAGCGGCCTCGACTATCACGAGCGCAAGCCCACGTTGTGTTGGCTGTTTCCCCTGCTGATCGACCGCGGGGTATTGACCGGCTCCGGCTGGGCGATGAGCGGAGACCTCGTGTGTGCCGGCAGCGGGCCGACGCATTGGCAGGCGCAGCGCGGCGAAGTGCTGTGGCTTTTCGGTCCCGAACTGGTTGCTGTGTTGGATGAACTGGCCCACCGCGATGCGGCCGCAGCCAGCCTGACGCAGCCCTGAGCCCGCACCACCTGGAATCCATGCGCACGCCCCCGTCGGACCGCCTGATCGCTGTGCTGCATCAGGGTGACCCCACGTCGCTCGATCCACCGGTCGTGAACGCGTGCCACGTTCAGCGCGACCTGTGCGAGGCCTTGGCGGCGCTGGGCTGGCGGACCGAGGCCGTCTTTCTCGATGCCGGCTTTCGTTGGGTGGCGCGGCTGCTCGCACTGGGTCCCGCGCTCGTGTTCAACGCCGCAGACCTCGGCTTTCGCAACGACATCACGCTCGAGCCGCACATCGCCGCGGTGCTGGCCGGGACGGGCCTCGAATACACGGGCTCGACGGTGTATGCGTCGGCGTTTTCGAGCGACAAGTATGCGTCGAAGGTGTACGCTGGGCAGTTCGGCGTGCCCGTGCCGCGCGTGTGGCTGGCGACGGAGCCCGACCGTGCAGCCATCGAACTGCCCGTGATTCTCAAGACCCGCATGGGCCACAACAGCTTCGGCCTGACGGCGGACTCCGTCTGCTTCGACCGCCCCGCGCTGAACCGCGCTCTCGATCAGCTCGCCGACCGCGCGGCGTTGTTCGTGCTGGAGGAGTACATCGACGGCGACGAGGCCGCCGCCGCCTTTCTCGGCAATGCACCTCCCACGCCGTTGCCCCACTTCGCCATCGCGTTTGGCCCGACGTTCGCCGGGCGCCCGCGCATTCTCGACTACGCTGCCAAGTGGCAGGAGCAGTCCGCCGCCTATCGCCACAGCATGCCCGCGCCGGCCACGTTTGCACCCGAACTGACACGCGCCATCGACACGGCCCTGCTGCGCGTGGTCGCGTTGTTCGGGCTGCGGGACTACGCGCGCATCGACGTGCGCATCCGGCCCGACGCGAGTGGCCGGCTCGTGCCGTACGTAATCGACATCAACGCAAACCCTGACCTGAGCCGCGATGCCGGCTTCTTTCGCATGGCACGCGCCGCGGGCATGGACTACTCCCAGCTGGTTGGCGCCATCGTCGGCGCCGCGCTCGCCCGTCCCAGCCACGTACCCGCACCCGGTGCGGCGTCTGCGCTGGCAGGGTAGCGGCCTTCCCTGTCGATGGCGCACGCCCCCTCTGCCTACGCAGTCCTGGCCCATGGCATCGACGGGCTGTTCCTGCCCGACCGGCCCGCGCAGCCGCGCTTCGTGCTGGCGCGGGCCGGCACGCCCGAATTCGCGTGGTCCAGTCTCGTGCACGGAGCGGATCGCACGATTGGCTACCGGACGACCGCGCCGAGCGCGACGACGGCCGGGTTGCTGGCCGCATCTGACGTCGGCGCCCGCATGCGGGAGTGCGGCGTCGCGGCGCTGCTGCTTTCGGTGGGCTGCGCGCCCCAGACCCGGCAGTGGGCGCAGCGCGAGGGCGTTGCCCTGCTGATGACCGCGTGGCGCCACCAGCGCCGCTTCGAAGACAAGCTCCGCTTCGATCGTTTTGCCCGCCAGTTGGGCCTGCCGATGCCCGACCGGGTCCGCGTGGTGCGGGGGATGCACGGCAGGATCGCGCTGAGTGCCCTGCCGGCCGTGGTGCAGGAGGCCGATTCGCTCGGCGGCGAGGGCACCTGCTTTGCACGGACCCCGGCGCACGCCCAACAGCTCGCCGATGCGGGCGCGTTCGCTCCCGGCCGTCGTGTGCTCGTGCGGGCCTGCGAAGACGGGGTGGCGTACGGCGTGACGCTTTTCGTGGGGCCGGGGCGCGTGGAGCTCTCTGCCGTGCGGCGCCAATGCTACGCGCCCACGGCCGACGGCACGCCGCTCGCGTTCATGGGCGTGCAGTGGTGCCCGAGCGCATCGGTGCCGTGGCTGGGCGCGGTGCATCCTGTGTTGGCGCGGCTGGGCGCGGGGCTGCATGCCGCACGCTATTTCGGCTTTGCGAACATTGACTTCCTGCGCTGCGACGACGGCCGTGTGGTGCTGATCGAGTGCAACGCCCGCATGTCGGCGGCGACCCCGCAACTGCTGCGCCACCACGACCTCGCCGGCGGCATCGACCTCGGCGCCCGCTATCTCGATGGCCTGCGCCGACGCGCGCGCTGGCCCGCGGCGCTCAACGTGAGTGCGCTGCCTGCCACGACGTTTGCCGGCGCCACGCTCGACCTCGTGAGCTCCCATTCTGGCGTCGTGGCCCACGTGCCGCGGGCGGGCCGCTGGACTGGCCACAGCGGCCCAGGGACCGGCAAGAGCGGCTGCTGGCGCTGGCTCGGTGCCGACGTCGCGGACCCGGCGACCCCCGGCGAATTCGTGGTGGTGCCGCTGGCCCAGCTCGGCGAACAGGTCGAGGCCGGCCAATCGATCGCGACCGTACTGGCATCGTGCCCGCTGTTTGACCAGCGCGGCAGGTTGTTGCCCGACGCGCGCGCGCTCCACCGCCTGCTGCGGCCCGAACCTGCCCACCTGGAGCCTGCCGATGCTGCTCGATGACCTCGTCGCTGTGCGCGCCCGCACGCTGGCCCTGTTCGACGACCCGCAGTGGCCCGCGCCGGCGCAGTTGGACGCAGTCGTCGATGCCGCGCTGGACCGGCGCGATGCCCTCCTCGCGCTGGCCGCCCAGCACCCCACGCCGTTCTACGCGTTCGATCGCGCCGCCCTGCGCCAGGCCCTGCAACGCTTTCGCAGCACATTCGACGCCGCCTTGCCGCGCCACGAGTCGTTCTATGCGATCAAGTCAAATCACCACCCGTGGGCCATCGACACGGCGGCCGCAGCGGGGTTCGGCCTCGACGTGTCCAGTGGCCGCGAACTGCAGTGGGCGCTGGCCCGGCCCGACGTGCCGATCGTGTTCAGCGGCCCCGCGAAGTCCGACGCCGACCTTGCACTTGCGTTGGACCACGCACCCCGCGTCACTGTGCAACTCGACAGTTTTCGCGAACTGGAACGGCTCGGGGCCCTGACCAGCGCGCGCGACGTGCGGGTGCGGGCCGGTGTCCGCGTGCACACGCGGCAGCATGGCGCATGGTCGAAGTTCGGCATTGCCCTGTCCGATCTGCCGCGCTTCTGGCAGGCGGCGAGCGCGTGGCCGGGCGTCGAGTTGTGTGGCATCCAGAGCCACCTGTCGTGGAACCGCAATGCGGAACCCTACGAGCGCGTGCTCGCCGACCTCGGGGCCTGCTTGCGCGTCGCGTTCACGGCGAGCCAGCGGGGCCAGTTGCGCTTTGTCGACATCGGCGGCGGCTTTCGACCCCACCAGTTGGAGGGCGGGGTGCCCACCGACCATCCGCTCGCCGCCATCGCGCAGGCCGCCAATGACCACGCTGGCGTCGCCACCCACTTTGCCCACGACTCGATCGCCAAGCCGTCCGTGCCGCTGGAGACCTACGCCGAAGCCATCGGGCGCGCGTTTGCTGAGCACATCCTGCCCCTGGCCGACGTCGCCGGCTGGACCGAGCCGGGGCGCATCGTATCGACGTTTGCGCTGCACCTCGTCGTGCGCGTGGTCGACCGCAAGTCCGCCGGGCTCGTCATCGTCGATGGCGGCACGCACATGGTCGGCTGGGAGAAGTACCTGCACATCCACGCGCCCGTCATCAACCTGACGCGGCCATCGCGGGCAGCGATCCCGGTCGTGTTGGGCGGCGCGCTGTGCGATTGCGAAGACGTGCTGGGGCGCCATTGCTACGCGAGCGCGACCGAGGAGGGCGACGTGCTCGTGATGCCGTGGCAGGGGGCGTACACGTGGGCGACGGCGCAGGCGTTCATCCGCGACGTGCCCGACGTGGTGGAACTGGTGTGAAATGCGTGGAGCCGGTTGGGCCTGCCCATTCACCCGCTGCCAACCCCGCGCTGCAGCAGCCGCAACCAGCGCAGGCCACCAAAATCGCTGGAGGTCACCGTCGCAGAGGCTATGCGCACGTGCGCCACGTCGGGCTCGTCTTTGGCCGCCAGCGGCGCCGCCCGAGCAACCTGCCGTGCCCCAGCTTGCCGAATTCCATCGTCGGAAATCGCAGGTCGGTCTGGACAGGGGTGCTGGCGGCGTGCGCAGTCGCTGGCGCCCGGCCCACCACATCGGCGATGCTCACGCGGCGCCATCTCGTGCGCACTCGCCGCTCATTGGCGCGCACTCCGCGGGCGCGCCGCGCTCCGGAGGCAAACGATGACCCGAACCTCCTTCGCCGCGTGGCCGGCCGCAAGCCTGTGGCTGGCGTCGTGTGCCACCGAAGAACCACCCGTCGCGCCCGAACCCGCCGCCCGCACGGCGTACTGGAGCGCAGCGGCGGCCGACCCCTGCAATCCCATCGCGCGGGAGTGGGACTGCATGCTGCCGTTCCCGTCGGACTGGTTTCGCCCGCGCCTGGGCAACGCCGGGCCGTGGCAGATGCGCTTGCCGACCGTGGCGCTGCCAGCGCGGGCCGAAGGGGGCGAGCCCATCGACATGCCCGCCGACGTCAGCGCCGACGGCTTTTCGGTGGGCAGCCAGATCGCGGTGCGCGTGCCCGGCAGCGTCGGACCCGCCGGCCTGTTGGCACCCTACCGCGCCGACAAGACGCTGAAGGACAAAGAGTTGGGTGCGTCCATCGCCAAGGAGAACGCGACGCTGATCCTCGACGCGGACGCCGGCACCTTCGTGCCCCACATCAGTGAGGTCGATGGGCGCGCCGACCTGCTGGACGACCGCGTGCTGCTGTTGCGGCCTCTGGTGCCGCTGGCGTTCGCGCACCGCCACGTCGTCGTGCTGCGCAAGGGCTTGCAGCACGCCGACGGCCGCGCCATCGAGCGCCCGGCCGGGATGCAGGCGCTGATCGACGCCAAGGCGCCCGCCGCCGAACCACTGCGCGCATTGCACACTTGGTACGACCAGCGGATCTGGCCGCCGCTGGCCAAGGTGGGCATCGCGCGCGCCGACGTGCTGCTGGCATGGGACTTCACGACGGCGTCGCAGGCTTCGGTGCAGGCAGACCTGCTCGGCATCCGCGCACTGATGGCAAAAGCACTCGCGGCAGAGCCCGTCGTGGCCACCGTCACCAGCGTCGAGACGGCGCCGGAGCCCCACGTGGCGCGCCGCATCCACGGCGAACTGTCGGTGCCCGCGTTCGTGACGGACTGCAAGCCCGGCGCGCGGCTGTTTCGCGACAGTGCCGGCCTGGTGGCGCGCAACGGCTCGTGCCCGGTGCCGTTTGTCGCGATCGTGCCACCATCCGTAGCGACCGGCACGGCGAAGGCTCCCGTGCGCGTGCTGCAGTACGGCCACGGGTTCTTCGGCGACCGCAGCGAGGCCCAGGGCGCCTACGGCGCTGAACTCGCTGACAAGTTGGGGGCAGTCGTCGTCGCGGTCGACTGGTGGGGCATGTCGAAGCCGGACCTCGGCAAAGTCGTCGATGACCTGCTCAACCGGCCGTGGCATGCGCTGCGCTTCATCGAGCGCGTGCACCAGGCAATGGCGAACCAGCTGGCGCTGACCGCAGCCGCCAAGACCACGCTCGCTGCGCTGCCGGACCTGCGGTCGGGCGGCAAGCCGCTTTTCGACCCCAGCCACGTCTACTTTGTCGGCCACAGCCAGGGTCACATCCTCGGCGGGGTCTATGTGGCGATTGCGCTTGACATCGACCGCGCGGTGCTTGGCGTGGGTGGCGCGGGTTTCGGCCACATGATGGCGCGCGCTCGGCCGTTTGCGGACTTTCGCGGCATGATCGACATCATGACGCAGTCCCACGGCGCCACCTCGAAGGTGCAGTTGTTGATGGTGTCGGCGTTCGACCGCATCGACCCGCTGGCATGGTCGGGCGGCCTGCGTGCGGACGCCGCCGGCAAGGTCGCCCGGCCGATCCTGCTGCACACCGGGCTGGCCGATGCCCAGGTTCCGAATCTTTGCAGTCATTTGCACGCGCGCGCGCTCGGCGCCGTCCACTTGCAGCCCGCACCGCGCCCGGTCTTCGGGCTGGCCACGACACCGGGGCCATCCCTCGGCCACACGCTCGTAGAGTTCGATTTCGGCGTCGAGGCTCCGGACGCCCTGCCACAGCCCGGCGCCAAGGCCAACGGCGTGCACGAGGGTGTGCGGCGGGCCGAGGCTGCGATCCAGCAGATGGATGC
>SHZF01000034.1 GCA_009692425.1 Myxococcales bacterium
AACGCGGACTGCGGCTCGAACGACAACATGTACTGCGACCTGGAGCACCAGTGGATTTCGCGCGACGATGTGAAGAAGGCAGGCATCGTGCCGATCTGCAAGAAGAAGAAGGCGTGCTTGCCGTGCGATTGGCACAACGACTGCGCCGGTGGCTTCCAGTGCACGAACCTCGGCGGCGCTGGCGTGGCGTTCAACGGACGCTGTGCGGCGTCGTGCAAGGGCGACGAAGACTGCGCCGGCGGCAGCAAGTGCGTCGGTATGAAGAACTGGAAGGGCGCCGAGACAGGCGACCAGAAGGTGTGCGAGCCCGGCTGCAAGTAGCCGATCGCCACCGTCCTGCACGGTTCGTTGCCACCCCGGCCAGGTTCCCCCACCTGCGCCGGGGTGGCGCGTTTTTGGGCCTGCGCTTGGCACTCCGGCTGCGCGGTCAGTCCAGGCGGAAGCGCACCGGGATCGTGAACTCGACCGTGCCGCGGCGCGCACCCGGGGGCGGCGCAGGCCACGACGGCAGTGCAGGCCACGACGGCAGTGCAGGCCACGACGGCAGTGCAGGCCACGGCGCAGAGGCCTGGACGGCAACCACAGCGGCGGCATCGAGCGCGGCGTGCCCGGAACTGCTCTCCACGCGGGCTGCGGCCAGGGAGCCATCCGCGCGCAAGGTGGCGAGCACGACGACGAGCCCTTCGATGCCCTGGCGTTCGGCGCCGGCCGGATAGGCGAGGTGGTCGGCGACCGAGGCACGCAGGGCGGCCGCGTAGGCGTCCAGGTCGGCGAACGCGGTGGGCCCGCGGGGGCCATCGGCCGGCAGAGCGGATACCGGCGCCAAAGGGGACCCGGCGGCGGGCGCGACGCCTAAAGCGGCGGGCGTGCCGGGTGCGGACGCCGCGTTGCCGGCAGGTTCGGCGGCGATGGGGAGGGAGCCGGGGCCGTCGGGCGCGACTCCACGGGGCAGCGGCGCGGCCGACGCTGGCGCGCTCGGGGCCGCGGCGCGAGGCACCGAGGATCTGCGGACCTGGCGAGCGGGCACTCCGGTGAGGGCTGCAACTGCGGCAGCGGCGACGGGCTGGGGCGCGGTGACAGCGGCGGCTGCGGGCACGGCCACAACCGACACCGTGCGCCATGCCACGGCCTCGACGACCACCGCGACGGGTCGGACGCGGGCCAGCTTCGGCTGGACGCGGTCCGCGGCCGAGCGCGCGCGCAGCGCCCACTGCAGCACGCCGAGGTGGAGGCCCGCTGACGCGACGAGCGCCAGCACCGCCATGTGCCAGGATGCCAGCGCCCGCCACGCCGATGCCGGGTCGCGCGCGATTCGGGGGTCCGTGTCACACCTCCGCCAAGCAGTCGCTCGCTGTGAGCGAGCGTGGCGCTCGCAGTGCGGCACTGTCAATCGTTTGTTCGCGCTGCTTGCACCGCCGCCAGTGCTGGGCGATCGTGGACACCCCGCGCGGCCCGCGCCCACCGAAAGCTGCCACCATGCCTGCCGACCCACCCGCCGCCCCCGACGATCTCGCTGCCCCCGACGACCTGGTCGCCGCGCACGCCCAATGGGAACGCACGTTGCTCGTGCCCGCCCAGAAGAAGGCGTTGCGGCGCGAGGTGTTCCGTCGTTCGACCGGGGCCGCCATCGACCCGCTGTACCGGCCCCGTGCCGACGACGACGCAAGGCGCGCGGCCGATCGGGTCGGGTTTCCCGGCCAATTCCCTTTCACCCGCGGCGTTCAACCGACGATGTACCGCGGCCGGTTGTGGACGATGCGTCAGTACGCCGGCTTCGGGACGGCCGCCGAGTCGAACGCGCGCTACCGCTACTTGCTTGGCCAAGGCCAGACGGGCCTGTCGGTGGCCTTCGACTTGCCCACCCAGATGGGCTACGACCCCGACGACGCGATGGCGGCGGGCGAGGTCGGCAAGGTCGGTGTCAGCATCGCCAGCATCGACGACATGCACCTGCTGATGGAAGCGATCCCGCTCGATCAGGTCAGTGTATCGATGACGATCAACTCCACGGCGTCTACCCTGCTCTGCCTGCTCGTCGCGGTCGCCGAGGAGCGCGGCATCGACCCCAAGGCCCTGCGCGGCACGGTGCAGAACGACATCCTCAAGGAATACATGGCGCGCGGCACCTGGATCTACCCGCCCCGCCCGTCGATGCGGCTCATCACCGACCTTTTCGCCTGGTGTGCCGCGTGTGTGCCGAAATGGAACACGATCTCGGTCAGCGGCTACCACGTGCGCGAGGCCGGGTGCGACGCCGCGCAAGAGATCGCGTTCACGTTGGGCGACGGCATCGCGTACGTGCAGGCGGCGGTCGATGCGGGCCTCGACGTGGACCAGTTCGCCGACCGGATCGCGTTCTTCTTCAATGCGCACAACAACTTCCTCGAAGAAGTGGCGAAGTTCCGGGCGGCGCGGCGCCTGTGGGCCACGATCCTGCGCGAGCGGTTCGGCGCCCGACGCGACGAGTCGTGCAAGCTGCGCTTTCACACGCAGACCGGCGGCTCGACGCTGACGGCACAGCAACCGGACAACAACGTCGTGCGCGTGACGCTGCAGGCACTCGCCGCCGTGCTCGGCGGAACGCAGTCGCTGCACACGAACAGCCGCGACGAGGCGCTCGGGCTGCCGACTGCGGATGCCGCCAAGCTGGCCCTGCGCACCCAGCAGGTCATCGCGCTCGAATCGGGCGTGGCCGACGTGGTCGATCCGCTCGCAGGCAGCTACCTCATCGAAGCGTGGACTGACGAACTGGAGCTGCGGGCGCGGGCCTACCTCGATCGCATCGACACGCTCGGCGGCATGGTGGCCGCAATCGAGAAGGGCTACCCGCAACGGGAAATCCAGGACAGCGCGTGGCGCTTCCAACAGGCGGTCGAAAGGGGCGAGCAGGGCATCGTCGGCGTCAACCAGTTCGTCGATGCCGAGGCGGTCGCGCCGCCGGTGCTGACCGTCGATGCCCGGGTCGAGCAGGATCAGGTAGAACGGGTCCGCGCACTGCGGCAGCGGCGCGACGGCGAGCGCACCGCCGCGGCGCTGACCGAACTCGAAGAAGCGGCGCGCAGTACGTCGAACGTGATGCCGCGCATCCTCGAAGCCGTGCGGTCGCGCGCAACGCTGGGCGAGATCAGCGGCACGTTGCGCCGGGTGTTCGGGCGCCACGAAGAAGTGCTGGTGACGTAGCGGCGCGCGGCTCTCGCTGGCCACCAGCGCGCCGTATGGTTTTCTCGTCGGCAATCAGGTTACACTGCGCG
Source organism: Myxococcales bacterium (assembly GCA_009692425.1). GTDB lineage: Bacteria > Myxococcota_A > UBA9042 > UBA9042 > UBA9042 > SHZF01. Next base: position 3,252 of record SHZF01000034.1, read on the forward strand.
TCCTTATGCTGTGCCACGCCGCCGCCCGCCTTTGTCTTGTCGCCCTGCTGGCCTTCAGTGCGGGCGCGTGCAGTCGGGCGCGGCCGGCGACTGGAACGTTGGCGTCGCAGACTGGCACGTTGGCGTCGCAGACTGGCACGTTGGCGTCGCAGACTGGCACGTTGGCGTCGCAGACTGGCGTGGCTGCACCGGCCGCTGCCGCGCCAGCGCATCCGCTCGAGATGGCCGCCACCTCGCCCGATCGCGCGGTCGCCATGGCCGCCATCCTCCAACTCTTTCCGCCCGACATGGACCCCGCCGATGCGCCGCGCCAACGCCGGTTGCTGGCCGCCATTGCGGCGTTTCGCGAGGGGTCGGGCAAGCTCGAACTGCTGTTGAACCGCGCGGCCGACAATGCGCCGGCGAGCCACCTGCCCGACTACGACGACTGGGTGTTGGCACTCATCGAAGACCCGACCAACGGCGACGAAATCCGCGCGACGGCCGTTTCGATCCTGGCGCGCCGCAAGGCCCGGCCGCAGTTGTTGCGGGTCCAGACGATGTTGGCGCGCGGCCCGCTGGTCAAGTTCCACGGCGAGTTCTTGACGTTGCAGGTGACGGACGGGCTCAAGCCGTAGCCGACCCACCGCCCGCACCGGAGGCCCTTGGAATGACCTGGATGTTGTCGGCTCTTGCGCCCGCAGGATTGGCCCTCGTGCTGACCCCAGTGCTCGCCACCGCGCTGCTGGGCTGTCAGGGGCAAGTGGTGGCGCCTGCGTTGCCGGTGCCAGCGCACACGACGGCCGAAGTCCTTGCGGCGGCGGCGCCCGACGACTTTCGCCCGCTGGACCCTGACGACGTGCTGGTGCTCGATTTCGCGGTCGGGCGCGTGGTCCTGGCGCTGACGCCGAAGTTTGCGCCGCGCCATGTGGCGAACCTCAAGGCCTTGGTGCGCCAGGGCTATTTCGATGGCCTCGCGGTCGTGCGTGTCCAGGACAACTACGTCGTGCAGTGGGGCGACCCGACCGAGAAGAAGGATCTCGGCGCCGTGCCGCGCAACCTGCCGCCGGAGTACGAGCGCCCGCTCGCCAGCCTCCCGTTTGAGCCGCTGCCCGACGGCGACGTGTACGCGCCCGAAGTGGGCTGGTCCGACGGGTTCGCGACCGGGCGCGATCTCTCCACCGGCATGGCGTGGCCGCTGCACTGCTACGGTGTCGTGGGCGTCGGCCGCGACGAGCCACCCAGCACGGGCGATGCGAATGAACTGTATGCCGTCTCCGGCCACGCGCCCCGTCACCTCGATCGCAACCTCGCGCTGGTGGGCCGCGTGATCCAAGGGTTCGATCAACTGACGGCACTGCCGCGCGGCACCGAGGCGCTCGGGTTCTACGCCAGACCGGAACAGCGCGTGCCGCTGGTGCGCGCCCGCCTTGCCGCCGACATGGCCGAGCACGAGCGGCCCCGCTACTTGCTGATGCGCACCGACACGCCGACGTGGCGCGCGTTCGTGGCGTCGCGTCGGACCCGCCGGGAGCCGTTTTTTGCGGCGCCGACGGGGCGGGTCGAGGTGTGCAACGTGGCCGTGCCGGTGCGTGCCGAGGGCCCGGTCGTCGCGGCGCCGGCGCCATCCAGATAGGCCGCTACTTGCACCCGCTCGCCTGGCACAAGCTGCCAAACCCGCATGCCGGTCCGCCATTGCACGTGCACGTCCCGCTGGAACACGCGCTGCCCTGCGACGTCGAACACCCGACGCTGCCACACGTGCACTGGTCCATCAGGGTCGCCTTGCCGGAGTCCTTGCAAGTCGTGCCGGCCACGCACGCGAAATCGCCGAGGCACGCCATCGTGCCTGCGGCGGTGCACTGCAAGCTGCCAGTCGCGCACGCGTCGTTGTCCGTCGACACATCGCACTTCAGGCCCTTTTGCTCGAAGCCGTTGTCGTTCACGCCGTCGCAGTCGTCGTCCTTGCTGTTGCACAGTTCGGGCAGGTTCGTCTTGGACTCGTTGACGCACTCGACCTTGCCGCTTTCGCCGCATGTGAAGGTGCCGTTCTTGCACTTGTCGTTGTCGTTGCCGTCACACGTCAGGCCGAGGTCGGTGTCCTCGTCGGTCTTGCCGTCGCAGTCGTTGTCCTTGAAGTCGCACACTTCCACGATGTTCTTCGGGAACTCGTTGACGCACTGCACGCTCTTGCCGTCCGGGCTACAGGTCCACGACCCGTTCGGGCACTCGTCCTTGTCGGAGCCGTCGCACGCCTGCAGCAGTTCTGGGAACGCCTCGTCGGTCTGGTCGTTGCAGTCGTCGTCCTTGCCGTTGCAGGCCTCGGGTGCCGCGCCGCCGACCTCGGGCCCGCACACGAGCGCGGCCTGGTTCGGCGCGCAGATGAACTCGCCCGTCTTGCACTTGTCGACATCCGGCCCGTCGCACGGCTTGCCCTTGGTGGCGTACGACTCGTCGGTGGCGCCGTTGCAGTCGTTGTCCTTGCCGTCGCACAGCATTTCCTTGGGCTCGTAGCCGCAGCACAGGTAGCTGCACGCCCACGCCCCGTCCGCGCACTTGGCCGCCAGCGCCTGCAGGCACACGCCGGTGACGTTGCAGGTCGACTTCTTCGGGTCGAGGTCCTCGTCGGTCTTGCTGTCGCAGTCGTCATCCTTGGCGTTGCACTGCTCGGGTTTGGCGGCGCTCGCAGACCCGTCGGGATTCGTGCTGCACACCGGCTTGAGGTTCACGCACGTCACGGCGCCCAGCCCGCACTCGCCGATGCCGGAACACGGCGCGCCCACCGGCAAGCCTTCAAACTTGATGCCGTCGTCGGTCTTGCCGTTGCAGTCGTCGTCGACGGTGTTGCACGCCTCGGGCTTGCCCTGGCTCGCCGGCCCGTCGGGATTCGTCGAGCACGTCGCGATCTGGTTCGACTTGCTGCACACGACCTTGCCGCTCCCGCACGCGCCGAACCCCTTGCACGTCTCGCCGAGCTTCTGGCCGAAATAGTCGAAGTCCTCGTCGGTGCCGCCGTCGCAATCGTTGTCAGCCCCGTCGCACACCTCGGGGATGTTCGTCAGTTGCTCGTTCTTGCACTCATGGTCCTTCCCGTTGCCCGTACACGTCCACTTGCCGGTCGCGCACATGTCGTCGTCGTCGCCGTCGCACGCTTTGCCGATGTCAAAGCCCTCGTCCGTTTGGCCGTCGCAGTCGTTGTCCTTGCCGTCGCACAGCTTTTCTGTGGCCTCAAAGTCAGGCACGTCCTTGTAGTCGCAGGCCCATTTCGCCGCGCTGCACACGGCCTGCACTTTCCCTGCCACGGCGCACACTCCCACCTTCAGGCACGGCGACTGCTCCAGGCCCAACTCCTCGTCGGTCTCGCCGTCACAGTCGTTGTCCTTGTTGTCACACGCCTCGGCCTTGGCCTGCGAACTCGATCCGTTCTTCAACGTCGAGCACGTCACCTGCTTGTCCGTGCCGCACTCGACCTTGCCCGCGCCGCACTCGCCCAGACCGGGACACGCCGCCTTGAGGTCGTTGCCCTTCCACTGCAGGGCGTCGTCGGTCTGGCCGTTGCAGTCGTTGTCGATGCCGTCGCACAGTTCCTTGCCTTCGAAAATCAGGTACGCGTTCGGATTCGTCGAACACGTCAGCGTCTTGTCCTTCGGCGCGCACACCACCTTGCCCTGCCCGCAGCCGCCGATGCCGTTGCACACGACGCCCAGTTGCAGGTCGCCCAGCTTGAGGTCCTTGTAGGGCGCCAGGCCGTCGTCGAGCTTCTCGTTGCAGTCGTTGTCGGCGCCGTCGCACACCTCCACCACGTTGTCCGGGTCCTCCGTGCCGCACACGGCCGACTTTGTGTCCTTCGAACATTCGATGACGCCGTTCTTGCACTTGTCGCCGTCGCCGCCGTCGCAGGCCTCGCCGAGCGCCTTCCACTCCTCGTCCGTGGTGCCGTCGCAATCGTCGTCCTGGCCGTTGCAGACTTCGGTCAGGTTCTCTTTCGCTTCGTTGACGCACTCGTTCTTCTTGCCGTCGGTGGCGCACGTCCAGGTGCCGTGCTTGCAACTATCGGAGTCGCCCCCGTCGCACGCTTCGCCGATCGCAAAGTCCTCGTCGGTCTTGCCGTCGCAGTCGTCGTCCTTGGCGTTGCACTGCTCCACGAGATCGACGGCCGTCTCGGTGCCGCATGCGCCGGTCAGCTTGTCCGCGCTGCACACGACCTTGCCGTTCGCACACAGGTCGGTGTCGGTGCCGTCGCAGGCCTGGCCGACCTGGAAGTCTTCGTCCTTGCCGCCGTCGCAGTCGTTGTCCACGCCGTCGCAGAGGATTTCAGTCGCGCCCTGGTAGCCCTGCACCGCGTCGTAGTTGCACGTCCACTGGGCGCCGGTGCACACCGCCTTGACGTTCTGGTCACTGCACAGGCCGACCTTCTTGCACGTCGAATCCTTGACCAGTAAGCCCTCATCGACGTGCCCATCGCAGTTGTCGTCGATGCCGTTGCACAGTTCGGCCTTGCCCTGGTACGCCGACCCGCCGAGCATCGTCGAGCAGATCGCCGGCCCAGGCACCTTCGGGCACTGGACCACGCCCGCCGTCTTGCCGCACTGGCCGTTGCCGATGCACGGGACACCCTTGGGCAGGCCCGCGAACGTCTGGCCCTCGTCCGTCAGCCCATCGCAGTCGTCGTCCTGGCCGTTGCACGTTTCGACCAGCGCTTGGGACTCCGTGCCGTACGCATCGGTCGAGCACACGGCGACCTGCAACTCCAGCGAGCACACGACGATGCCCTCGCCGCACACGCCGAGCCCCTTGCACTTGGCGCCGACCTTGCTGCCAAAATAGGCTTGGCCCTCGTCGGTCTGGCCGTTGCAGTCGTCGTCGACGCCGTTGCACAACTCGTAGATGTCCGTGACCTTTTCGTTCGCGCACACCTCGCTCTTGAAGTCCGCGCTGCACGTCACGGTGCCGTTCTCGCACTTGTCGAGATCCTTGCCGTCACACTTCTTGCCGAGGCTGTAGAAGTACTCGTCGGTCTTGCCGTTGCAGTTGTCGTCCAGGCCGTTGCACAGCTCGGCGATCGGGCCCACCTTGGGCACGCACAGCAGCAGCGCCTTGGCCGCGACGTGCACGCACGCCTCCTGGCCCGGCACGCAGAGCCCGTCCGACGACCCGCACGGCCCCGGTTTCGCGCCCGGGTTGCCTTCGTCGATGACACCGTCGCAGTCGTCGTCCTTGTTGTTGCACAGTTCGTCGGCGCCGGGATTGATCGCCTTGTTGAACGGCCCGCAGTCCTGCGGATTGGCGTAGCCGTCGTCGTCGTCGTCGGCGATGCCCGCGCACTCGAGGTCCTTCTCGTCGCAGTCCTGGTCGATCGTGTCGCCGCATTTCTCGGGCGCGTCCTTGCGAATGCGCGGGTCCGACTCGTTGCAATCGTCGACTCCGGTAAAACCGTCGCCGTCGAGATCGCCCGCCTCGCACGGCGTGACCTGCTTGTCGCAGTTCTTGTCACACACCTGGTTGGCCTGCGGCGAGTTTGCGATCGCCACCGGGCAGCAGCCTTCCTTCGCCTTGGGATGGAATGCACTGTCCAGCTCCTGGCAGTCGTCGGGCGCCACGGCGCCATCGCCGTCGACGTCCTTGCCGAAGCACACCTCGTCGGTCTGGCCGTTGCAGTTCTCGTCGGCCGCGTTCGGTCCGCCCTCGACCTTGCACTGCTCGACGAGGTCGGTCTTCGATTCGTTGCCGCACGTGGTCCCGAGACCGTCGGCACTGCACGCGAGCGCGCCGTTCTCGCATTGGTCGGCGTCGTCGGTGTCGCATTTCTTGCTGAGATCGAGCCAGTCCTCGTCGGTCTTGCCGTCGCAGTCGTCGTCTTTCGTGTTGCACGTCTCCGCTTCGCCGCCGACGGCATCGGTACACGTCACCTGGGCCGACAGGGCGAGGTGCACGCACGCCGTCGTGCCGGGCTTGCAGGCGCCGACGTCGGGGCCGCACTTCACGCCGCCGCCGGGATTGCCCTCGTCGGTCAGCCCGTCACAGTCGTCGTCGATGCTGTTGCACAGCTCCGCCTGGCCGGGGTTGATCGCCTTGGCATCGTCGTCGCAGTCGCCCGCGCCCACCAGCCAGTCGTCCTTGTCGCTGTCGAGGTCGGGGTCACACTTCAGGTCGCCGCCCGCGCAGTCCTGGTCGATGCCGTCGCCGCACTTGTCGGGAGCGCCTGGCCGAATCGTCGCGTCGTTGTCGTTGCAGTCTTCGCCAGGCAGCGTGCCAGCGAGGTAGCCGTCGCCGTCCTTGTCCTTGGGCGCACACGCCGTCACCTTGCCGTCGCAGTTCTTGTCGCAGGCCTTCGTTTTGTCGTCGGCCGGCACCGGCACGGCCTTGTCCTGGCCGGGCAGCACGGCGCAGCAGCCCTCCTTGGCGCCAGGGTAGGTGCCGGCATCGTAGGGAGCGCAGTCCTTCGGGTCGGGCGTCTTGTCGCCGTCGGTGTCCTTGGGCGGGCACTGTTCGTCGGTCTGGCCGTTGCAGTCGTTGTCCTTGCCGTCGTTGCACGTCTCCTTCTTGGCCTTGAGGATCGCGGTCGAGCAGGCCGTCGGCTTGGGGTCCTTCTTGTCGGGGTTGCAGATCACCTTGCCGCCCGCGCACGCGCCGACGCCGCACGCCGAGCCCAGCGCCGTGAAGCTCTCGTCGGTCTGGCCGTCGCAGTCGTCGTCGAGCGCGTTGCACTTCTCGAGACCGGGCACGAGCGCGTCGCACTTGTCCCAGCCGGTGGTCTGGCACTTCTGCACGCCAACACACGCGCCGAGCTCGGGGATCGCGACCGCGCACGCCCACGCGTTGCCCACGATCGCGCTGCCGCATGTGCAGGTGCCGAGCTGGGGCACGCAGCGCTCGCCCTTCTGCACGAAGCTCTGGCACACGAAGCCGGCGGGGCAGTCTCCGGCGTCGGCGCCGCACGCGACGGTGCACAGCGGCTCACCGTTGCCGCCGTCGATGCACGCGCCGCCGGGGCAGTCGGCGTCCACCTTGCACGGTTGGCACAAATGCCCCGGCAGCGGCAGGCAGTAGTGGACCGCCGTCGAACCCGTCAGCGGGGCAACGGCACAGCGCGTGCCATCTGGGCAGTCGCCCGTACACGCCTCGCTGCAGACCTTGACCGCGTCGGTGACCTGCAGGCACAGGCCACCTGTGCAGTCTGCCGCTAGCGTGCAGGTGGCACCGGTCGGCAGGCTGACGGGGCCGGTGTCTGCGACCGCGACGTCGGGCGTCGTGTTGAGGTCCGGCGCCGGGTCGGGCCCGGTGTCGTCGGCATCCGCGTCGTCCTGGGCGTCCTGAGCGGCATCGGCGAGGGCGTCAGCCCCGTCGAGATCGCTCGGGGCATCCGAGCTGTCGGCGCTGTCCAATGGCGCATCGGCGACCGTGTCGGGCGTGGTCGCGGTCCCGGTGTCGGGCACGTCGGGCCCCCGCGCCACGTCGGCGACGGGCGTTGCGGGCTCCGGTTCGAATTCCGTCTCCAGGCAGCCAGCGGTCGCCCCCGCGAGCACAAGGGCACCCGCCACCGCGCACAGCGAAGCAACACGGAGAGGCACGGCGCGGGGATGCCAGCCGCAAGCCAGCACGAGACGCAGGCACGATGAACGGATTGGCGGCATGGCGGGGGCCGACTCTTGCTCCGCGGAAGCGGGGTTGCGGAGAGGCACAGGGTAGCCGCGGCGGGCGCGGGCTTCAACCTCTGGCCGTGAATCCGCCCACGGGTTCCCCCTCACCGCGATCCTGAGCGGCAGACCCGCGGCCCCAACGGAACCCATCTGAGGTCCCCGACACGGCGACGCCCGCGAAACCTCCGGCGAACCACCCGACCCTGCCCGCGACCGTGCCGCCCACCTCGGCGTCGACCAGCAGCCACCAGGCGCCGCGCCCGAGCGTCAGGTTGGCGTCTTGGACGGCCTGTTGCTTCAGTTCATTGGTCACGTACGCGCCGGGAAGCTGTTGAAAGTTGATGACCTATCCGTCGGTGCCGTCGAGTAGACGGTGGATGGGCTTGGCAGGTGCCAAGCGGGTCGTCGATGGCGAACGCGGGGTGCCCGCGCGCCCGGGATCATCACTCTGTGGATGCACAGCGAACAGGTCGAACGCCCACGTGACGCCCACCATGCCCAACAACGGCACCTCGATCTGCTCGCCCGTGCTCCAGGTGTGGACGGGCACCTTGACGAACGCGTTCAGCGTCCACGCCGGCGCCGGCACCCACACCACGCCGCCGGTTGCGATGGCGTCGGTGCGCCCCGAGCCCTCGGCGCGGTCGTTGCCCCAGGCCGACGCCTGCTCGTGGTAGACCTCGGGCCGCGCCAGCAACCGCCACGCTTCGCCTACGCCGACGTCGACGCCGATGCCGCCGCCCGCACGCGCGCCTTGCTTGTAGCCATGGCCGTTGGCGTAGAGCGACGCGCGACCGAATGCGAATGCGTTCAGCCGCCAGCCGCCGAACTCGACCTCGGTGTCGAGCGCGAGCGTCGGATCAACCGTGCCGCTGCCGAAGAACACATGCTCGTGCGCCTTGCCCGCCCGGCCGAGTTCGTCGGGGTTGGGCTCGGTGCCGCCAGTGGGCAGCGTGAATCCAGGCCGGGCGTCGATCCTCCATCGCCGCTCAGGACCGCTCTCGACGAGCCGCCAGCGCGCGCCCAGGCCGATGTCGCCAAGGCCGACCTTCGTGCCTTGCCGGTGGTGGATGCTCTCGAAGCCGGCAAGAACTGCACCGGTGGCGCCATGAAACTCCGTCTGCTGGCGCACGGCCCGCAGCGGCAAGGACAACCTTGGTGCCAGCCACTTCGTCAGCGGCAGTTCGGCGTCGAGCGTCAGGTCGCCGAACGCCATCGTGGTGCTGTGGCTGGCGGCCTGCTTGGCGGGTTCGACGCCCGGTTCGAACTGGTCCGGCGGCACGTCGTGGCCCGTGTCCAAGCCCGTGCCGGCCAACTGGAGTCCCAACCGCAGCCGCCCCACCGTCATCTCGCCCGTTCTTGTCGCGCCTCCACCCGGGAGGTTGGGATTTCCTCACGCCAGTCACTGGCCGTGCGCGGCGCGCGCTCCCAGGACGGTGGTGGCAAGTGCCCCGGCGACGACGACAGCAATCCAGCGCATCACAGGCTCCGGGCGCGCTGAATGGTAGCGCGCAAGCTGGGCAGGTCGAGACCGGCGATGGCGGCAACTCGGGTGCCGCCCCTGCCGTAGACCCGCGCAACGGTAAAATAAACACGCATCATGGCAACCCTCCACCACCCGGCAGTTGCAACTGCCCAAGGCGCAACCGCGCCAGTCGGGAACCCCGGGCGCCGCAAGACAGCGGAACGCCACGACCAGACGGCTAGATCAAGAGGACGGCAAACTGGGGGTAGAGCGGGGTGCGCGCGCAACCGTGACATCACCAAGCCGTGCGTGGCCGCAGCAACGCTTCTCTCGTCGCCCCCGCATGGGGGAAGCACACCCACGCTAGCACGGCCGTTGGCGCGAAGCGACCCTGCCCTCGGCAGTGGGTCGGCAACTCACGTTTCCCGCAGTTCGGACAATTCGCGCCCATCGAGCCGCGCTCCGGTACGCAGCGCCCGAACGCGCCACTGGTTCGAGCCGCCCGGCCTGACGGCATGGCAGTCCTGCACGGCGAACGCACCGGGTGCCCAGCGCGCCAGGGCCGCAGCAAAATCGGGCGCGTCGTCGTTGCGGAAGTGTTCGAACGGCGTCTGCGCGACGGAGACGGCATGGGCGCGCCGCAGTTGTTCCGGTGTGCGCAACAGGCCGAATGCAACGTTGTCCACGGCGAGCACCACGGCGCCCGGCCGGCACACCCGGGCCAGTTCACGCACGGCAGCCGCCGGGTCGCGCACGTGGTTCCAGGATCGCAACAGCACAACGGCATCGGCCACCGCCGGGCGTAGGGGCAGGCACTCCGCGCGGCCTTGCAGGGTCGCCGCGCCCGGCAGCGCGGCAGCGAGGGTCCGCAAGGCGGTGGCGTCGGGTTCCACCGCGACGTAGCGCAGCCGCCCGGACGCGATGGCCGGCCGCAGCACGTCGAGGTAGCGCACCGGCCCGGCGCCGACATCGACGACCGTGCCCATCAGTTCGACCAACTCGGCGCGCAGGGCGGCCTCTTCGGCGCCAAAGGGCTCGGCAGCACGCACGCGCCACACGCCGGCACAACTGCGGCCGTCGGGCAGGGCGTGCGGCGCGTGGACCGCGTCGAGCGCCTGCAACTGCGCCGCAAAATCGTCCAAGCGCTCCTGGCTGGAAACGTCGCAGTAGAGTTGTCCGCGCGCGAACGCCAGCGCGAGGTCGGCGGTCCCGATCGCGGCCCCGGACGGCGCCCACAGGGTTGGCGGCAGCGCCGGATCGGCGTCCAGCAGCACAATGGCATCGCAGTGGTCGCCGGGCCACGCCGTCGCCGGGACTTCTCCCGCTTGGGCCACGCGCACGACATCGAACTGGTTGCTCACCGTAGCGAGCACCGGTTGGACGGTGTCGCGGTCGTCTTGGGGCCCGGCGCAGGTCGCCCGCACGGCGCAGGGGGCGCAGCGGGCATCGGGCGAACCTGCGGGGCCGGCCCGCCCCACGGCATTGGGCCGCAACACGACATCGGGCACCCAGTCTGCGGTCTGGCATGGCGGCCAGGTTGGGGCGGCAAAGCGCAGGTTCGGCAGGTCGAGGCGCGCCAACCGGCGTTGCAGGCCCGCGAATGCAGGCAGCGCGGCGCCTGTCGACGGGGGCGTGGCGGCGATGTCTTTCCGATCGCGCTCCACGATCACGAGCACGCGCAGCCCCGCCTGGTGGGCCAGCCGCTGCCATGCGGTCAGCACCGCTTCTGTGAGGTCGGCCGCCGCCACCCAGATCGCCGGCTGCAGCGCCGCCGCCGCAGTGTCGCGCATCCACGCAGGGTCGCCGGCGCGCGCGCTCCCTGACGGCACCGCCCAGACGCGCACGCCCGCACGGGCCAGCGCCCGCCGCTCTGCTGCGCCCGGGGCCGCGGCCATGGCGACCCGCACCCAGGCCGCGGGGCCGCCGGAGGCAAGGGCGAAATCGTTTGACACGGCCGTCCTCGCGCCCCTAGACTGTAGATGGTTTTCCCTCGGGGGGTGCTTCATGTCCGTTTCTCGTCGTGACTTTCTTGGTCTGGTCGGTGTGTCGGTGGTGGGTGTTGCCGCCCTCGGCGTCGCCGGTTCGGTCTCTTCGCGGGCGCAAGCCCGTCGTCCCGCTCGGCGCCGTGACTGGATCGTACAGTCGGTCGGCGCCGTGCAGAAGGGCGCCGTGCCGATCGTGCTCCACGATCGCGCATCCGGCGAACTTCTCACCGTCGAAGCGTGCCGCAGCGCCGCAACCGGAGGCGCCGACCGCGTCGCCGTGGCGAAGAGCGCGCAGTTCGACCTCTTCCTCGTCAACGACGGCGCCGGCCGTGCGCCGACGGCGGTCGATCACGTCGCCGCGGTGCGGGCACTCGCCGAGCACCTCGATCGCGCCGGCGTCGGCGTGCCCGCGACGGTGTTGACCCAGGACGCGCGGCTCCAGCAGCACCGCGGCCTGCGCGACACGAACGACGACTTCGCACGCGCGTAGCCGTCTTGTAGCAGCTTCAAGTCGGCGGCCGATCCCCCCTCGGTCGCTGAATTGAACTGTGCGAGACGTACTGCTCTGCGAGCTAGGTTTTTGACGTTGCCCAGCTTGACTTGGCTTGCCCAGCTTGACTTGGCTTGCCCAGCATGATCTGAGCCGCGGCGGGTTTTCTTGGCGCCGCACGCTGGTTTTCCAGCTACCGAATCGCCACATGCCGCAGCAGGTTCGGGTCGTCGAGCGCCGCGCCCGCACCCTTGACGACGCAACTGACGGGATCGTCGGCGATCAGCACCGGCAGGCCGGTTTCCTCGCGCAGCAGTTGATCGATGCCGCGCAACAGCGCACCGCCGCCTGCCAGCACAATGCCTTTGTCGACGATGTCCGCCGAGAGTTCTGGCGGCGTCTGCTCCAACGCCCTGCGCGCGGCCCGCACGATCTCGCCCAATGGCTCAGACAGGGCCTCGCGAATCTCGTCCGCGCCGACCATGACCGCTCGTGGCACCCCGTGGGCCGCATCGCGCCCGCGCACCTCCATGGGCTCGATGCCGACTTGCGGCCAAGCACTGCCGATCTGGAGCTTGATCTGCTCGGCGGTGCGCTCGCCCACCAGCAGGCTGTACTTGCGCCGCAGGTGGTCCGTGATCGCGGCGTCCATTCGATCGCCGCCGACTTTCAGCGAATGGCTATAGACCATGCCGGCGAGGCTGATCACGGCTACGTCCGTCGTGCCGCCGCCGATGTCGACGATCAAGTTGCCCGCCGGCTCCGAGATCGGCAGCCCGGCACCGATCGCCGCCGCCATCGGCTCCTCGATCAGGTAGGTCTCGCGCGCGCCGGTCGACTCCACGGTCTCGCGCACCGTGCGCTTCTGCACGTCGGTGATGCCTGACGGCACGCACACGATCACGCGTGGCCGCACGAGTTGGCGGCCCGGCTGCGCCTTCTGCAGAAAGTAGCGCAGCATCGCCTCGGTAACCTCGAATTCCGCAATCACGCCGTCGCGCAGAGGGCGGATGGCCTCGATGCCGGTGGGCGTGCGGCCCAGCATCTCCTTGGCGTCCTTGCCGACCGCGAGCACGTGGCGCTCGCCTTTGCGGTCGATCTGGACGGCCACGACCGACGGCTCGCGGCTCACGATGCCGCGGCCCTTGATATAGATGAGGGTCGTCGCCGTACCGAGGTCGATGGCGATGTCGTTCGCGATCAAAGAACTGAAAAGACCAGCCACGGACACCTGACACCCTGCAGAGTCGGGCGGCCAGCCTACCAGCGGGTCCGGGCGGTGAGAAGGCGATCGGCGCGATCGGTTTCACTTTTGTCGGCGAAGAGTGTTCAATGCCGCAGTTTCGGGAACGCGGGCACGCAGGAGACGACTGCTCCGCACGGGCGGCCACCAGAAGGCAGTGCCGCCGCTGGACCTGAGCGGAATCTGCCGCCCACGCGGCACACCAAGGAGCCTCATGCACAAGTACATTGCCGTATTCGCCGCGCTTGCGGTCATGGCCGGAGCGTGCGCGGCCGAGAAGGAGCCGACCACCCAGGCTGCGGGCGCCAGCACCGTCACGGCAGAAGACGTCGTCGAAGTTGACGATCTGGTGGGCCAGGACGCCGACGAAGCCGGCGCGGCCAAGCTCGGCGAGCCCGCGATCTGGCGGGGGTACGCAGCCGAAGTGGCGAAGAGTGCCCACATGCACGTGAAATCGGCGCTCCAGCACGTCAAGGACCTCGCCGTGGGCGAGCCGACGCGCAAGGGGACGACGAAGGTCGGCAGCTTGGAATGGGCCGTGTGGGAGAAAAAGACGGGCGAGGTGACCGTCAAGCTCGTCGTGATCAAGGTGACCGACAAGCGCCGCCGCTACATCCTGTTCGGCAAGAAGGGCACCGACACGGCGAAGGTGCTGCTGACGGGCGTGTTCGTGAAGGCGGGCAAGAAGACGGGCGGGGGCCGCTTCCACATCAATCTGGGCAACGTGACGGCGATATCGGGTGCGACGCCGGCACTCGAAGGCTCCATCCACTTCTGGTTCTCCAACAAGCGCGCGGCCTTCCATGCACGGCGCATCGTGTACCGTGGCGTCAAGGCTTCGGCCGACAAGACCGCGGTGGCGAACAACGCGGGCATGGACTACGTGCGGCTCGCCGGCAAGGGGGGTCGGTTCCGCGCGGTCGCGGTCGGCCCGAAGGTGCTGCCCCGCGATGGCGTCGAGGCGATGGCGCTGCGCATGGTGTGGGCCACCGGCAAGGGTGGCCGCCTCGACGGCGTGATCGCGGCCGTCACCCCCGTGCCCGTCCGGCTGGCCGAGGTGCACGAGTGCTGGAACGCGAAGGGTCTGCGCGAGGCGTACAAGGACGACGTCAAGGGTGCCGAGAAGACCGAGGCCGACGCCGGCGACGTGACGAAGTGCGGCGACTTTGCCCCCGAAAAGATTGACGAGAAGCTCGCCAACGAAAACGGCCAGGACAAGGACGACGAGGCCGACGCCGAGTTCAAGGATGCGGGCGCTTCCGACATCGACGAGGCGACGGCCGGCGAGGCGCTGGACCCCGAAGCGTAGGGCGCGACCAGATCAGGAATCCTCGCGTGCGGCCCGGACGGCAGGCCCTGCATCCGGGCCGCGCGTCGTTTTGCCGCAAAGTCATGGCCGCGAGCGCTGGTCTCGCGCTGGGGAGCCTGGTCGGCAGTCCCGCGCGCGCATGGGAGCAGGAGCGCAGTGACGTCGGCGCCCCGCATCACTGGGAGCGGCGCGAGCTGACGTGGCGGGTCGCCGTGCCGATCCCAGGTCTTCCAGGCGGTGGCACCCGCGAAGTTGCCACGGCACTGCGCACCTGGACCCAACCAGCCTGCACGACGCTACAGGTGCGTGCGAGTGCCGCGGCCCAGGCGGACATCGAACTGGTGGCCGTGACGACCGCCTGGCAACACGAGAGCGGCGACGGGGCGTTCACCGTCGTCGATGTGGACCGGTGGTCGGGTGCCGTGGAAGGCGCGCGCATCGAAGTGAACGTGGCGGCACTCGCCGGCATCGATCTCGAGTCGCTGCTGCTGCACGAAGTCGGGCACGCGTTGGGTCTGGGGCACGTGCGGTCGCGCGACGCGGTCATGTTTCTTGGCGTAGCGCCCGCCACGCAACGGCGCACGCTGACGCCGGACGACCTGGCCGGCGTCTGCGCGCTCTATCCAAGGCCTGTGGGGGCCGCCGCGTCGCTGCGGGCGCTGCCTGGCGCGCAAGTCGAGGCGCCGGCAGGGCCGGCCTGGTGGGTACCGCTCGCTGGCATCGCGGCGGCGGCGGCCTGGGCAGCGTGGGTCTGGTGGCGGCGCCGGAAGTAGTACCAAATCCCTTGAATTCGGCTCGGTGCTCGCTTTCCCGCGACGGCTACGGCTGCGTTGCTCAGGCTCGAAATCCTCCTACTATTCCTTCTCCTTCGCGAGCCCTCGATCCGATTCGGCGGGCTTTGGTATCAGCGGCCCGCGCGGGCTTCGAATCGGGCCGACGCGGCTAGAACCGCCATGCCAGCGCGATGTGGTTCGGACCCACCACAGGCACCACGGCCGCGCGCGCCGGCACCGTCGCCAGCAGCCAGACGCCCACGCTGACGAGCGCGGCACCCGTGCTGCCGAGCACCCAACCGCGCACGATGCGCTGGTTCGTTTCCGTTTCGATCTGCTGTGCTTCGTCGAAGGCGATGCCCGTGATCTTGCCTTTTCCGTCGACGATCGCTTTCTTGCGGTCGAGTTCCGCCTGGTCGGCCGAAGCGCCGGAAAGCAGGACGGCAGCGGCCACGATCGCGACGCCACCTAGCCCGGTCGCCCCCCAGCCCAAGGGCATGCGCAAGGTGGACTCGGGCGGCGCGGGCTGCGCCACCGTTGCGAGTGCAGGCGCAGGCGATGGTGCGACTGGGGCCCGAGGCTTGGGCTCCGGGTCTGGTGGCTTCGGATCTGGTGGCTTCGGATCTGGCCGAGGCGCGACGGGCGGGGGCGCGGTCGCACGGTCGGCCAGGAGCTTGCGCGCCTTTTCGAGCCAGCTCTGCGTCTTGAGATACAGCGCGTCGCCTTCTGACAGAAACGTGATGGCCTTCTCGTACATCGTACACGCCGACTCGAGGCGGCCAAGTTCGTGGTCGGCGCGGCCCTGGCCGTACGCGTACTCGGCCTTGGGGTCGAGAGCGAACGACTTCTGGTAGAGTTCGGATGCGAGTTCGTGCTTGCCCTTGAGGTAGAACTCCAGGGCTTGCTTCGACATCAGCAGGGCCTCGTCGGCCTTCGTGGCGCGCAGGGTCGCCTTGGGTGCGGCGATGGCCGGCACGGCGACCGCAGCGACGAGCATGCTGGCGAGGAATCGAGCACTTGCGTGCGGTCGCCGCTCAATCCGGAATGTACGGAGCATCGTTCGCAGCCTTTGCCGGCGTCGCTTTGCGAACGGCGGCCTCCTTGCGCTCACCGCGGGGTTTTCGATCGGCTTTCGCGGCAGGTTTGGCCGTGTCCCCGGTCGGCACTCCGACGGCTGGCGCGGACTCTGTGTTGGCTGGCCCGGAGCCAAGGTCGCCGATGGGGGCGGTGGGCGGAACGGCGGCGGGCAACGCGGGCAACGCGGGCAACGCGGGCAACGCGGGCAGCGCGGGCAACGCGGCGGCCGCAGCCGTCGCAGGGCCCCCCGGAGCCGGGACCGGGCCATTCAGCGCCGACAACGGCGCGGTCGGTGCAGGAGGGGGCGCGGCGGGAACGACGGCCGCGGTCGTCTGACCATCGGCAGTCGGCTGTGGCGCAGGGGTCCGGACCGCGAGCAGGGCCGCCGCGATGCCAAACGCCACCGCGACCGCCGCGGCGGCCATCCACAAGCGGCCCTTGGCCGGGCGAACCGGTCCAGTAGCGACTGCAGAAACACCCGGCAACATCGGCGCTGGCGCCGCGCCCGCAGCCGGCGGCAACCCAGGCTCCGGGGCGTCCGTCGCGACCGCCTTGACTCCGGCCGGCGGTGCCATGGGCACCGTATCGATGGCTCCCGTCGCGTCGTTATCGCCCGCACCCGGGTCGACATTGACGACTTGCGTCTTCTTCGAGGGGTTGCCGGTCGGCACCGGCTCGGACGCTTGGCCGGCATCGGTCGGGACCAACGACATCATTGTGTCGCTGTCGACGTCGCTAGGTTCGCCGGGCGCGCGTTGAGTGCCCGTCACAACGCGCACGGACGAGGTCGGCTTGCCGGTCAGGTAGGAACTGGTCGCAGGCGCCGCCACCGCCGCCATCACCTTGCTGAGCGGTTCGCCGGCGGCCACGGCTTCGAGCGCCAACCGCATCTCGCGCGCTGAGCCGAACCGTTCGTCGCGCTTCTTGGCGAGCGCCTTGCGTACGCATTCCGTCAGGCCCTCGGACACGGACGTCTTCGCGACTCCCTTGAGGTCTGCGGCCGGCGACGTCGTGTGGTGGAACATCACCGTCAGCGGATTGCGGTCGTTGAACGGCGGCGTCCCGCATACGCAGCGGTACAGGATGACGCCGAGCGAATACAGGTCCGAACGCGCGTCGAGTTCGCCCCCCTGGCACTGCTCCGGGCTCATGTACGCCGGTGTCCCCAGCGCGGTGCCGGCACCAGTCAGCGAGCTGTCTTGGGCGCGCGCGATGCCGAAATCGAGCACTTTGACCGTCGGCTCGTCGTCGCCCATCTCAGCCAGCATGATGTTCGCGGGCTTGAGGTCGCGGTGCACGAGCTTGTTCGAATGCGCCTCGGCCAGGCTTTTCAGCGCCGGGATCACGATGCGGAGCGCCTCCGACTCCGTGAGCACCATGCCCTCTTTCCAGCGCTCGCGCAGCACGGCTTCGAGCGTCGGACCGTTGAGCAGCTCCATCGCGATGTAGAGCGCGCCGGCCTTGGTCTGGCCGACGTCGAACACGCGCACGGTGTTCTGGTGGCGCAGGCTCGCGGTGACCTGGGCCTCGCGGTAGAAGCGGCGGATTTCGTGCTCGTCCACGCCGTCGCTCGACGTGAGCATCATCTTGAGCGCGACTTTTTGCTGCGTGCCCGTGTGCTCGGCCGAATAGACCGCACCAAAGCCGCCACGCCCGAGCACGCCTGTGACCCGGTAGCGGCCATCGATCACGTCGCCTTCGCGCACGGCCGTCGCATCGACGTCGAGCTTCTTGCGCATCAGGGTCGGCACGCCGTCTGCCGGGCAGAATTCCGCTTCGGTGCGGGTGCCGCAGGACGGGCAGTAGCGGTTTTCCTCGACGGACGACATCAGTGCGAACCTAGCGGATCAACGGGTGGGCAACCAAACGAGCGTAGCGCGCACGGCATGCAGGGGCAAGGCACCCCTACTTGCCGGCCGTCTCACCCAACGGCAGGTCCCATTCGGCGCGCAGCCCGCGCTCTTCGACGCACTTTGCGCTGCCCCAGCACGGGTCCTGCGGCAACCGCCGGCCCAGGCTGTGGAAATAGGTCACGATGAGGTTGCGGTGGTAGTCCGTGTAGGTGCCCTGCGGGAAAGGCTTGCCGTCCTTGGCAAGCGCCGCCTGCGGCTCGACCGGCGCCGGACTCTTGCCGTCGGGATTCGCCAGGATCGGCGGAAACGAGTTCGGTGCGCGCGTCTGGGCGATGTATTCGTGGTGGCCGTGCACGTCGGCCAGGCACAGCGCCGACACCCCGGGATGGCCCGGGTTCGACGCCACGGTGCGGCACAGGCCAGGCCCGCCCTCGGGCTTGGTGGGGTCGAGCAACGGCACGGGCCCGTCCTTGCCGGCGACGAGGCCCGCCGCAATCGCCTTCTCGGTCCATTCGCGGTAGCCGGCGGTCGGCGCCTGCGGGTCGGCATCGCGCCCGAACAGCCCGACCGCCCGCGCCAGCGACACCCCCGACGCGAACGGCACCGTCTGATCGACTACACCCAGCAGCATGAGCACGTTGGTCGCCGGGTGATCGGGCAGCGGCGCCGTGATCATGCGGTCGGCAACGGTGATCGCGTCGGCCCCTTCGAGGATGTTCGCGGCGAGCACGACGAAACGGCGAAACTCCGGCGTATTGCGCTGGCGCCCGAGCCCCTCGTAGGGTGTCTTGACCGTGACGATGGCCGTCGCCTTGCCCGAGGAGCCGAGGACTTCGACGCGGATCGTGTCGCCCTTGTCCGAGGCGACGGCTGCCCGGAAGCCGCCGCCCTTGCTGGCCCGCGCGGTCGTGATCAGGCCATTGCGCAGGTTGTAGACGACGACGGTGGCGCCCTCGGGCACATCGACCTGGGCGAACGCCGTGGGCACCGCCAGGGCATTCTGGCCGCACTTGCCCGTTTCCGGGTCGCGCCAGACGTTGCGCTTCGTCTTCGAGCAGTTGTCCGCATCGTCGTTCCACGATAGCCCGACCTTGCCGTCCTTGCCCGGGCAGCCGACCACGGCCACGCCGCCGATCACGTGCATCAGCCGCTCGACGATGCTGTGCAATTTCGTGCGGATGAAGATGTCGGCCAGCCCCGCTCCCGGCACGACCGGTGCGGCGGCGACGATGTTGGGCTCCAGCGGCGTGGCCAGCGCCGTATGGATGCCGCCCAGCGACACCCCCAGCATGAAATACGGCACCTTGGGCCCGCCCACGTCGAGCACGCCGTCGAGGTCGAAGTCGCCGGCCACAAAACTCGGCATCAACTGCGCCTTGGTCGCCTGTTGGGGCACCGCCGGCGGCTTCGGCACCTTGGCCGGATCGAACGAGCGCAACACCTGAATCGCCCGGATGTTGTCGAGCGTGGTCTGGCGCATCGCGTCGCGCAGACGGAAGGCGTCGGGGGCGAAGTAGGCCTCGCCGCCCTTGATCTCACAGTCGCCGTCGTCATCGACCGCGCGACCTTTGACGGCCAACTGCTGCAAGAACCCGTGCTGGAGCAGCTTTTCGATGAAGACTTCATCGGGCATGTCCTCAGGAAAGCGCTTGTCGGCGTCGGCATAGAGCAGGTTCGGCAGCAGCCCGCGCAGCAGCGAGACCGCGCCGCCGGTGTCGGTCTTCAGCGCGTTGGCGAGGAATTTCAACGGGTCCGCCAGCACCGGGCCGTGACCGACGGCGTCGATTGCGAACGTGGCGATGCCGGCCTGGGCCAATTGGTCGCACAACAGCACACCTTCGAGCCGCGACGAGCCGGTCGCGTGGGCGTGGATGGCGACCGGGAACGGCGGCTTGTGCGCGGCCGTCGTCTTGGGGACGACCAGCATCCACGGCACTTTTTCGTGGAATTGCGCCGGGTCGACATCCACCGTGCCGGCCTTGACGTCGAGCTGCCACACGTTGTCGGGTGTGGCACGCAGGTTCGGCACCTCGATCTCGCCGAACACGACGTGGCTGACGTTGGAGAAGGCGCCGCCCAGGCCCACGTCGGGTGCAAACCCGCCGATGAGGCCGAACATGTGCTTCATATAGGCGCCCTGCAGCACATAGCGGTGGTCCCACGCCACGATCGGAAAGGGCTTGGCGCCCGGCGGCGTGTACGAGCCGTCGCCGTCGAACGTGACATCGGTGTCGTAGACGTCGGTCAGGCGCGGCGGAAACTCCTTGAGCAGCCAGCCAAACGCGCCCTTGCCGTAGAGTCCGTCGCGCAGCGCCCGGAAGGTGCGCGAAAGGTCGCCCGTGGTCAGGGTCCAGGCAAACGCGACGTCGTCGGCCTTGACGTTGCGCTTGGCCAGCACGGGCAGCGCGCGCAGCAGGGCCTCGGTCTGGGCGGCGTGGTTCACGAACGCAAACGGCGAGCGCACCGGGCCGTACTTGCCGTCCTTCGTCCAGCCCTTGACCTTCCGGGTGATGACGATGGCGTAGCGCGCGCCGGCTTCCAACGGCAGGATCGGCCGCACGTCGAGCGTTTTGGTGGCGGTCTCGTAGTGGTAGACCCACTTGTCGGGTTTGCCGTCGCCATCGCTGTCGATCAGGTTGTCGGGCGGCAGCACGTAGCTGTTGAAGTCCTTGTACGGGTCGTGCGGAAAGTAGGCGTGGGGCTGCGCGTCGTGGGGAAACCAGCCACGGCCCAGGTCGAGCGCCGCGACTTCGCCCGACCGCCGGCTGCCGGGTTGTATGTTGACGACGAAGACGCTGTCGTCGGTCACGGTGGCGAGATCGAGCGGGCCCTCAAAGCTGACCGTGATCGGCGTCAGGCCCGAAAAGCCTTCGACCTCGTTGGTGTGGCGGCGCTGGCGCTGCTCGGCTTCGGTGGGTGCTTGCGTCGACAGGTTCAGCCGCGTCGTGCCGTCGGCGCGCAGGTGGAGCGCGGCGTCGTTGGGGAACGGCAGTTCGGGGTCCGGTTGGTGCAGCGGCTCCCACACGACGAGCGGGCCGGGCGCCTGGCCAGGCAGCACGGCGACCGCGATGCCGAGCGCGGTGTCGTCTGTGCACGCCGGGGCCAACAAGGACACGGCCACCAGGAGCACGGCCAACCGGGGCGGCACCGGGCGCAGCGGGCGGTTCATCAGAACCTCCTTTCGAGACGACACTGGCCGAGCCAGCCGGTAACGGGGGTGGCCGCGCTGCCGTCGGCGGCGTCGAACGCGGTGCCGGGCTGGAGGTAGCCGCCGTCGAGCCGAAAGATCGCCCACACCTGCAAGGGCAGTGGCGCGCGCCCTTCGATCGCGGCGTCGAGTTCGAAGCCGAGGCCGGTCGCGTCCGCAGCGCCGCGCCACGCCACGGGCGCCCCTCCGACAAGCGAACTGCGAAAGGGGTCGACCACCGGCACCGCCGCGCGCGCCCACGTCGCCGCCACGAGCACGGCCAGGTAGGGCCACGGTTGCACGCGCACGGCCGGCGTGACGTACAGCGCGTTCGTAACGGCGCCGCGCGAATCGAGGTGTTCGAGACCGACGGGCGGCTGACCGGAGTAGCGCGGGTCTGTCACCGTGCGGATCGACTGCAGCGTCTGGGCCCGCACCGCGTCGGGGAAAAGCAGCAGGGTCGGCCGGTGGTCCGCGCTCATGCGGAACGGACGCAGCGCGCCGTCGAACGGCCGGTCATCGCCCGATGCCGCCCCGGCCTCGAGGCGGACGCGCAGGCCGCGTTTTTCGTCGAGCAGCGGCCGGCTCCAGTCGGCCCGCACCAGCGCGCCCCATTGCTCGACGTCGAGGGCATCCGTGTGCGCCGCCGAGCGCAGCCAGGTCGTCGTGCCCACGATGCCGACCGCTTCGGCCGCGAGCTCCAGTTCGCCGCCGCCGGCCCCGACGCGGGCGCGCACGTAGCCGTCCAGGATCCTGGCATCGAGCCCCAGGCCACGGTCGTCGCGGTGCTCGCGCAGAACGCCATACAGGCCGGCTTCGAAACTGCGCGAACGGTACAGCACGGCGAGCAAGGCGTTGCGCGCGCGATCGTCGTCGTCGAGGTCGGCGCTGTCGTCGCGCACTACACGGTCGAGCGCCAAGGCGACGAAAAGCGGCAGGGCGTTGGCGGCGTCGCTGGGCGCGGCGATCATCGCGGGCGCAATCGCGTACTGGACGCGGTCGACGATCGTGCCGCTGCGGCGCGCGCCGAACTGCATGGCGTCGTCTTCGCCGTCGTGCGCGATGAGCCCCAGGCCCCACGTCGAGAGCGTGCGCCCGGCGCCGAACAGGCCGACCGACGTGACGGCCTCGAGCCAGCCGCGGCGGACGCGCGATTGCAATGCCGGGGCGAGCGGGTGGGTTACGTCGTCGATGCCGGTGTTGCCCGAGAAATCGTCGGCCAACAGGTCCAGTTCGAGTACGGCGGTCGATCTTTTCACGGCCGGGCCGCGACCCGCCTCGTTCCAGATGGCGCCCAGGCGCGTGCGCCCTTCCCATGGCCGGCGCGCAGTGGCCAGCGCTGTGGCCGGCGTTGTGGCCCCGGCGAGGACACCGACGTCGATCGGCGACACCCTGGGAACGAGCAGGCGCGCGACGGCCCAGGCGTGCAGGCCCATGCGCTCGTCGCGGGCGTCACGGCGCTCGGGGTCGGCGGGCGCGGTGACGGCAATCGCGGCGGCCGACGGGGCGCCAGGCCCGGTGGTGGAACCCGTCGTGGGCGTCGCCGGCTCGAATGGGGGAGTCGCCACGCTCGGCAGAGGTTCGACATCGCCGGGCACGTGTGTGGGCGATGCAGTGTTGCCCAGGTTGATGGGCGGCAGCGGATCGAGGGCTGGGAGTGGATCGCTGGGACGGGGCGGATCGACGGCAGGCGCCGGCCCGGCGCTCGCGGTGGGCGCAGGCTGTGCAGCTGCGTTCACCGCGAAGAAGGCCAGCGCACAAAACAGGCAGCGGGAGAGCAATCGCATCGGTAAACCCGCGCACCGGACGGCGGACGCGCATGGGGCCGAAAGCCTAGCAGAGCGGGACTGTAAAGCCACGCCCATCCGGCTTGGCTGTGCACCCCGGCGTTGACGCGTCGCCACCCTAGCCGTAAAGTGCCGCGTTCCGCCGAACCTGACCCGCATGCTGCGGCCCAGGCCGGCCCGAGGTCGCCATGGGTCGCACGTTCTCCCTCGTCTGTTTCCTCGCCGCCGCAGTCAGCGCGTGCGCCCAGACCGGCACGCCTGGCGGCGGGGTCGGTGCGGCGGACACCAAGACGGGCGCCACGGCCGACACCGGCGCCGGCGCAGCCGACACCGCGAAGACCGGCGATGTGGCCGCCACAACCGCCGATGGCGCGACGCCGGCCGGCGATGGCGCTGGGGCACCGTTGGGCGGCGAAAAGACGATCGGCGACCTCCAGAAGCACGAGTCGTCGCTGAAGTGCCCGAATACAAAGGGAATATTCAACGTCGCATCGAGTAAGGGCACGATCCTGAAAGGCGCGGTCGTCGTGTCGCCGAAGCGGACGTCGGGCACGCTCGACAACGTCTACGTGCAGGCGCCGGGCGGCGGCGCGTGGAACGGCATCCTCGTCGTCGCCAAGAAGGATACCGGGCTCAAGGACGTCAAGCAGGGCGACGTGCTCACGATCATCGGCGAGGTCAAGGAGTTCTACTGCCTGACCGAAATCGAGGCGCTCACGGTGACGGTCGAGTCGCAGGGCACCGGGCTGCCGAGTGCGACGACCGTCGATGTCGATCTGATCGGCGACAAGGGCAAGGACGAGGACAAGGAGTCGTTCGAGTCCGTGCTCGTCCACCTCGAAGGGGTCGTGGTCGCCGAGCCGATGGCCGACAAGGGCACCGACGGCAAGTACCACGCCATCGCGGTCGGCAAGACCGAGGCTGACCAGACGCTGCTCATCGGTTCGGGCATGGGCGGCATCTTCATGCAGGACAGTGGCAACAAGGCGCTATTCCAGAAGGGACAGAAGCTGAACATCAACGGATTCTTGGACTATTCATTCGAGAAATTCCGTATCGTGCCGATCAAGCTCGACGTCCAGAAGTAGCGTCTGCACGAGGCGCTCGCGGGAATCGACCGGACCACCGCCGGGTTCGCTCGCCCGATTCCGCCGGAGGAGCCGCTCTGTACGCCGCCGCCCGTCTGGCCCACACCCCTACCGCAACGGAAAACTCATGGACAAGTCCAACGTCATCGCCCTGTCTGTCGCGCTCGCGTTCGCGGGTTTTCTCATTGGCCGCTGGGACGCGCGCCCGGCCACGGCAGCCACCGCGATCGCGCCGAGCGCGGCGGTAGAGCCTTCCGCGGTCACGTCGTCGGCCGCGCCCGCCCCCGCAGCGCCCGGCCCCGCACCGGAGGCCGTTGCCGCCATGCCCAGCCCGAGCCCCGCGGCCGAAGCGCCCAAAACGCCGTCCTTGCTCGACTCCCAATCCGACGAGGGCGCGGGCAAGGGCGTCGATGTCGCCAAGCTGGGCGTATCGCCGAAGTCGGGCTCGCCGTACCTCGGCCCGAAAGACGGCATCGTGGTCGTCAACGTGTACTCGGACTTCCAGTGCCCGGTGTGCCGGCGCTCGGCCGACCCGATCAAGCAGTTGGCTGCCGATTTCCCGGGCAAGGTCAAGGTCTTCTTCCGCCACAACGCGCTCGAGATGCACGGCCGCGCGCTGCCGTCGGCGACTGCCTCTGCGGCCGCCCAGCGCCAAGGCAAGTTCTGGCAATACCACGACAAGCTGTTCAAGGATCAGGCCCTCGACGACCAAAGCCTGCGCCAGTTTGCGCAAGACATCGGCCTCGACCTCGCGCAGTGGGACCGCGACCGCCAGGACCCGAAACTGATCGAGCGGGTCAAGGAAGAGGCGGCGTGGGCTGAGAAGATGGGCGCCACCGGCACGCCGGGCTTCTTCGTCAACGGGGTGCGCCAGGTCGGCTGGGGCAGCTACCTCGCGCTCAAGTCGGTCGTGCAGCGCGAACTCGACAAGGGCGAGGAGTTGGTCGCGGCAGGCTCAGCCAAGGGCCAGGCGGCGGGCAAGCGGGTCGCCGCGGTGGCCACGAGCAACACGCGCAACGAAGGCGAGGGCCCGATCGACGGCGGCGCGTGGGCCAAGATGCTCACGGCGGACTGATCGACGCTCGTTCCGCGCGGGGCGTCCGAGGTTGTGAACGGATTCACAAGCGCTCAGCGCCCCAACCGCACCAGCTTACCCGGCCGTTGTCCGGTCAACTGCCCGTTCTCGGCGATGGGCGTGCCGGCAACCAGCGTCGCCCGATAGCCAGTCGCCTCCTGCAGCAATCGCCGACCGCCGGCGGGCAGGTCCGCCACGAGGCGCGGCCGCTGCAAGCCGAGGGCGCCGTGATCGATCACGTTGATGTCGGCGCGCAGGCCCGGCCGCAGCACGCCGCGGTCGGCAAAGCCCATGTGGCGCGCCGTGTCGTGGCTCAGCATCTGCACTGCGCGCTCGATGGAGATGCGGCCGTGGGTCCGGTCGCGCGTCCACCACTGCAGCAGGAAAGTCGGAAAACTGGCATCGCAGATCGTGCCGACATGCGCCCCGCCGTCGCTCAGGCCCGGCAGTGCGAGCGGGTGGACGAGCATCTCGCGCACGCTGTCGAGCGAGAAGTCCTGATAGTTGTAGATCGGGAAGTACAGCAGCGCGCGCCCTTCCTGTTCGAGCATGGCATCGTAGATTTCGTCGAGCGCGCCGACCCCGCGCTGGCGGGCCTTGGCACCCAGCGAATCCGCCAACGTCGGCTCGTAGTTCGGCACCTCGCCCAGCCGGAACAGCTTGAACGCCAGCTTGTCGAGCACAGCGAGCATGCGGTCGGCCAGCGGCGGGATCGGGCTGCCGTCGCCGGCGAGCTTCTCGCTCTTTTCGGTCAGCAGTTGGGCGCGCACGGCCGGGTCACGCAGCCGTGCCACGCGCTCGGCCAAACCCAGGTGCGCGATCGCCTTGTAGCTCGGGAAGCCCATGAACGGGTGGAACGTCGTCTCCAACCCCAACAGCACGCCGATCGCGCGCGGCGCGACCTGGACCCGCATCGTGACGCCGCGCGCCGTCGCCGCTTCGGCGCGGACGAGAATGCGCCGCCATTGCGCTGGCTCGAGGTCGCGCTGCGACAAGGACAGCGACGTCGCGTGGCCCGGCGCGGCGGCCGCCATTTGCTCCAGCACGTCGAACTCGGCGTCGAAGCGGTCGGGGCCGGCCTCCATGTCGAAATCGGACACAGCGCTCAGGACGCCGTGGCCGAGGCCCGTGAACGCCTGGGCCAGGCCGATCAGTTCTTCGACGGCGGCGGCGGCCGACGGGGTGGTCGCACCGCTCTTGGCGCGGTGGTTGTCCGTGCGACCGGTAGAAAACCCGACGGCGCCCGCTTGCAACGACTGGCGCAGGTGGTCGCGCATCGCGGAGATGTCGGCCGGCGTCGCAGGCTCTCCGGCAATGGCGCGCAGGCCCATGGCGTACACCCGCAGCGCGTCGTGCGGCACTTGGACGGCGATGTCGATCGTGCGCGGGGCGGCGGCAAGCGCGTCCATGTACTCGGGGAACGTCTCCCACTGCCAAGCGATCCCCTCGGCGAGCGCGCTGCCTGGGATGTCTTCGACGCCTTCCATCAACTCGATGAGGCGCTGGCGGTCAGCAGCGCGCACCGGCGCAAAGCCCACGCCGCAGTTGCCGAGCACGGCCGTCGTGACACCGTGGACGGACGACGGCATCAGGTCCGCGTCCCACGACACCTGGCCGTCATAGTGCGTGTGGATGTCGACGAAGCCCGGCGTCACGAGGCAGCCTTGCGCGTCGAGGTGGCGCCGGGCGGGGCCGAGGTCGGTGCCGATGGCGACGATGCAGCCGTCGGCAATCGCGACGTCGGCGGGTCTGGCGGGCGCGCCCGTGCCGTCGACGACGCGGCCGGCCTGGATGACAAGGTCGTGCATGGAACTCCTGCATAGGTTCGCCACGTGCGGGCGCTGGCGGGGGGGGGTGCTGGACGTCAGCCAACCGGCCCGCGACGTTCGGGGATGTGCGGCCGCGCGTCAACCCGATTCCGCCCCGAGCCGACCCCGCTCCGCCGCCTTCGGCGCAGTTCTGCGTTGTCGCTGCGGAATCGGCGTCCGAAGTGCCGGGTGTACGTCTTGACGGCGATTCCTTGCTCCGCCTTGATCTGCATCCAGATTTGGCGGCCGGGGATGGGAGTCGGTGGTGGATCGGGGCCGATCGAGCACCTTGAGCCGCAGCCGCCGGCCATGTACCGTCGCAGCCCCGCAGCCCAGTCTGCACGTGGGAGCCCCGGATCGACGCGATGCGCCTGCCCTTTCACAAGTACCACGGCCTCGGCAACGACTTCGTCGTGCTCGATGCGCGTGAAGGGGTCGGCGACGCCGAGGGCCTCGAACTCGCGGGACCATTGGGACGCGCGCTGTGCGACCGCCACTTCGGCATCGGCGCCGACGGCTTGCTGGTGTGGACGGGCAGCATCGACGCGCCGCGCATGACGGTCGTCAACGCCGACGGCTCGGTGCCGGAGATGTGCGGCAACGGCCTGCGCTGCTTCGCCAAGCACCTGTTCGACCTCTACCTGGCCGGCGCTGCGGGCGTCACGGTCGATACGGACGCGGGCCGCCTGGCCTGTACCGCCGTGCGCGCAGGGTCGGGAGCCGTCGCGGCCGTTGCCGTCGCGATGGGCCGGCCGACCTTCGACCCGGCAGCGATCCCCACCACGACGGCCGCGCCCGTGATCGATGAGCGCATTTCGATCGGCGACATTTCGTTGCAGGTGACGGCGGTGGGCACCGGCAACCCGCATCTCGTGACGTTCGATGTGGTGGGCCCCGCCGTGCGCCTGGCGCTGGCCCCGCGACTCGCCGCGCTGCCGTGGCTGCCGCACTCGGCCAACATCGCGTTCGCAGCGGCGCTGGCGCCGGGGCCCGCGGGCGCACCGCAATGGCAGCTCGACGTATTCGAGCGCGGCTGTGGCTGGACGCTCGCTTGTGGCACCGGCGCGGTGGCGACCGTGGCGGCGGCCGTACGGACGGGGCGCGCCGCCGCGAGCGCGCCGGTGCGGCTGCGGTTGCCGGGAGGCTGGCTCGACGTCGCGATCGAGGCCGACGGTATGGCAACCCTGACGGGGCCGGCGGTGGCCGTGTTTCGCGGGGCGTTCGACCTGGCGGCGACAGCTGGAGTAGGGTCTGGCGGGTCCTGACGAATTGCAGCGGGACCTGGAGACGCCGCGTTCTGACCGGCCCCTGTCCAGCCCCAAGCGCCGCGCGTATACTTCCCGCGCCCACGCCGTGTTTCGGCGAAGGAGGCTCGCATGCTCCGCAGCGCCGCCGGCGCCCGCTCCCTACACGCCTGGACCGTCGCGACCGCGATCGCTACGGCGGCGTGTGCCACGGAGGTGGTGGATTGGGACACGCTGTACCTGTCGGTGACGGCAGAAGCGACCCCTGCTGGAACCGTGACGAAACTCGACATGGCGCTGCAGAGCCTCGAAGGGGCTGCTGTGCCCGTCAAGCTCCCCGAGAAGCCCAACGACCCGGCCTTCAACTTCGCCCTGCCGCAGGGCCACGCGCTGGTGTCGCGGCCGTTCCACATCAAGCTGGCGTCGAAGACGAAGCAGAAGTTGCAAGTGCGCGTGCGCGGCCTCGACGACAAGGGTGCCGTGCTGGCGTCGTGGGCCGGCGTGGTCGATACGGCGCAGACGGGCGAAGTGCTCGTCGTGCTGCGCGCCATCGACAAGCAGGCCGTGTGCGACGCCGACGGCGACGGCGTGCTAGATTGCGCCAAGGCGGGCTGCTGCAGGGACAAGAACGAGGCGACCGACTGCAACGACGATCCGACGCCCGGCAAGGACGGAGCCAAGCGGGGAGCGACGGCGTCCCCGTTCGGCTTCGAAGACCCGTGCACCCAGTGCGGCAACGGCATCGACGAGGACTGCAAGGGTGGCGACGAGGCCTGCAAGGACGAGGACAAGGATGGCGTGCCCGACTGCCAGGAGGCGGCGTGCGGCACGGGCGCCG
Organism: Myxococcales bacterium; assembly: GCA_009692425.1. Classification (GTDB taxonomy): domain Bacteria; phylum Myxococcota_A; class UBA9042; order UBA9042; family UBA9042; genus SHZF01. The sequence continues at coordinate 32,093 of SHZF01000034.1, forward strand.
ACAAGGACCCGGCCGTCAAGCCCGGCGGCATCGAGTTGTGCGACGGCAAGGACAACGATTGCAACGGCCAGATCGATGAATTGCCCTACAAAGGCTTCGACGGCAAGGAGCAGGCGGGGTTGAAGAAGGGCGACGCCTGCCCCGACGCGAAGGGCATCTGCAAGGACGACAACCCGGTCATCGAGTGTGCCCCGGCCGGCGCGAATGGCGCGTCGATTGCGCTGCGTTGTTCGACGTTTGTGAAGATGTTGCCCAAGGAAATCTGCGACAACAAGCTCGACGACGACTGCACGGGCGTGCCCGACGACGGTTGTAGCCTGAAGTCGGCCGACCTCGACGGCGACAAGGTCGACAACGATGCCGAAGACAAGGCGTGCACGTTCTTCAACAAGTCTGGCAAGCATGCGAAGTTCCACGCAGAAGTCTTCCCGGGTGCGCCCGAGCCCTGCTGCAAGGCGGGCAAGATGCCCGAGGAGTGCGACTGGAATTGCGACGGCAAATCGAGCGCCTGCGATGCCAACGACAAGGACGGCGATGGCGTCAAGGCGCCTGCGGATTGTGACGATGCGAACGCGGCCAAATACCCGGGCGCGCCCGAGAAGTGCGGCGATGGCGTCGTGCAGGCGTGCGTCGGCAGCGATCCGGCATGCGCGACGGTGACCGACAAGGACGGCGACGGCTGGAGCCCGGGCTGCAAGTCTGGCCAGCAATGCGACTGCAACGACGACAACAAGGCCGTGCACCCTGAGGCGAAAGAGTTGTGCAACGCGATCGACGACGACTGCGACGGCATCGTCGACGACGGCGCACCAGACGCCGACGACGCGGCGTGCGGCGACAAGGACGGCGAGTGCGGCAAGGGCGCAGACGCCAAGTACGGCCAGTTCACGGGCATCGCGGTGTGCAAGCACTTTCCCAAGGGCGAGGTGAGCGAGCCCGACCCGTTGGACTGCCTGATGAAGAAGTTCGACAAGGCGACCGCCATCTGCGTCGGCTGCCAGGGCGACAACCGGCCGAAGAAGGACGAGTGCAACTACCTCGACGACAACTGTGACGGCAATACCGACGAGGATTTCAGCTACACCGACGAAAAGGGAAAGAAGCTCGGGGTCCTGCAGCAAGACGGCAAGCCTACGGCGTGCGATGGAGTGGGCGAGTGCGGCAAGGGCCAGATCGAGTGCCGGCCCGAAAAGGACAAGGCGGTCTGCTCCACCGATCCCAACGGCTCGAAGCACCAGGACAGCGCCGAGACCTGCAACAACAAGGACGACAACTGCTCCGGCGCCATCGACGAGCAGTTGCAGGCCGTGTCGGATTCAACCTGCAGCCAGGTCGGCGCGTGCAGCGGGCCGGGGCTGGGCGCAATCAAGACGGTATGCGTGACGGGCTACTGGGTGTGCGACTACGCCCTGGTGGCGGACATCGAGTTTCAGGCCAAGACCGCCTGCAAGCCGGGCGAGTCGGGGTGCCACTGCAGCGGGCTCGGCCAGACGTGCGCCAAGCTCATCGAGGCCTCGTGCGACGGCAAGGACAACGACTGCGACGGCAAGACCGACGACGACTTCACGCTGGCCGACTGGGACGACAAGCCACTGCCGATCGGCGCGACCTGCGGCACCGGCGCGTGCAAGGACGGCAAGGTGGTGTGCGCGGCGCAGGACAAGACGAAGATGGCCTGCACGACGGCGCCGAAGTCGTTTGAAGAGTTGTGCAACGCCAGCGACGACGACTGCGACGGCAGCACCGACGAACTGGCCGACGCATCGATGAACGTCGTCGTGTCGGGTTGCCTGCTCAAGGGCGGCGTGTGCGTGGCGGCCAACGTCGTGCACATCTGCCCCAAGGGCAAGTGGGAGTGCGACTACAGCAAGGCCAAGGCCGACGGCTACGAGGCGGGCAAAGAACTGACGTGCGATGCGAAGGACAACGACTGCGACGGCAAGGCGGACGAGGACTTCGACTTCATCGACTTCAACGCGGTGGCGAAGAAGATCGGCGAAGGGTGCGGCACCGGCGCGTGCAAGGGCGGCAAGGCGGTCTGCACGGCCGACAAGAAGGCGTTGACGTGCGACGCGCTACCGAAGAAGACCACAGACAGCACGGGCCTCAAGGAGCCAGCGTGCAATGCGTTCGACGACGACTGCGACGGCAAGACGGACGAGGACTGGCCGTACAAGGAGCAGTCGGGCAAGTCGGACGAGTGGGGCGAGGCGTGCGACGGCATCGGCGCGTGTGGGCTGGGCTTGAACAAGGGCAAGGGCAAGGTGGAGTGCGCGAAGTCCGACCAGTCGACGTGCTCGACGGACGCCAACGGCACGGCGTCCGCGGTCAAGCCGGAGAACGTGTGCGACGACCTCGACAACGACTGCAACCTGTCCGTCGACGAGAAGTGCGACGACGACACCGACGGCTACTGCGACAAGGCCCTGACGACAGTCGGCACCCCCAAGGTGTGCCAGAACGGCGGCGGCGACTGCCAGAAGGGCAACAAGGAGGTCAACCCGGGCGCGCCGGAGCAGTGCGAGACGAATGCGGTGCTCGGCTTCGTCGGCATCGACAACGACTGCGATGGCAAGACCGACGAGGACTTCAAGTGGGAGCAGAAGCCGACCGGCGGCGTGGGCACGATGCTCGTCGTGAACGATACCTGCGGCCTGGGCGAGTGCGCGGGCGGCAAGGTCGTCTGCACGGTCGACAAGAAGCAGGCGACGTGTTCGAGCCTCGACAAGAAGAAGGCCGAGACCTGCAATGACAAGGACGACAACTGCGATGGCGTGGTCGACGAGGGCTGCAACAAGGACGGCGACGACTACTGCGACTTGGCCATGACCGTGGTCGGCACGCCGAAGGTGTGCGCCAAGGGCGGCGGCGACTGCAACGACAACGCCAAGGCCGTGTTCCCCGGCGCGCCCGAGCTGTGCAACGACATCGACGATGGCTGCTCCGACGGCATCGACGAGAAGTGCGACGACGACAAGGACGGCTTCTGCGACGTGAACATGACCGTCGTGCTGGTGGCCGGCAAGGCACCCAAGGTGTGCCCGAAAAACGCGGATCCGGCCGTCAAGGACTGCAACGACGGCGCGATCAAGGTGTTTCCGGGCGCGCTCGAGACGTGCAACGACATCGACGACAACTGCAAAGACGCGGTCGACGAGGGCTGCGACGACGACAAGGACAAGTTCTGCGATGCGAACATGACGGTCGAGTTCAACGCGGGCGGCGCCGCGCCGCAGGTGTGCCCGAAGACGACGCCGGGCGCGAAAGACTGCAACGACCTCGTCAACAGCATCAATCCGGACGTGGCCGAGGTGTGCGACGACATCGACCAGAACTGCGCGGGCGGCGCCGACGAGGGCTGCGACAAGGACGACGACGACTACTGCGACAGCAAGATCGCCTTCATCAAGTCGGCCACGTGCCCGAAATCGAAGACGGGCGCCGACCTCGACTGCAACGACGGCAACAACGCCGTCAGTCCGGGCGCGGCCGAGAAGTGCAACGACATCGACGACAACTGCAAGCTGGCCGTCGACGAGGGCTGCGACGACGACGACGACGACTACTGCGACGCGGGGCTCACAGTGGTCGGCGCACCGAACACGTGCAAGTCCGGCGGCGGCGACTGCAACGACGACGTCAAGCAGGTCCACCCGCTGGTGACCGAGGTGTGCGACAACATCGACAACGACTGCAAGGGCGGCATCGACGAAGGGTGCGACGACGACGTCGACGGCTTCTGCGACAAGAAAATGGTGGTCGTCGCCCAGCCGACGATCTGCCCGAATGGCGGCGGCGACTGCGATGACGGCAAGAACTCCATCAATCCGAAGAAGGTCGAGGCGTGCGACACGATCGACAACAACTGCGACAACGACATCGATCCGCAGAATTCGCTCGGGTGCACCGCGTTCTTCAAGGACTTCGACAACGACAAGCACGGCACGGGAGCGTCGAAGTGCCTGTGCGAGCCCGACGCCGTCGGCAAGTTCACGTCGATCAAGGGCGGCGACTGCGACGATCTCGACAACCTGATCAACCCACTCGCGCTCGAAATCTGCAACGGCGGCGACGACAACTGCAAGGATGGCTCCGACGAAGGCTTCACCTACGCCGAAGCGGGCAAGAACCTCGCGCCTGGGGCGTCGTGCGGACTGGGCGCGTGCTCGGGCGGCAAGGTCTTCTGCAAGACGACGGCGCTGGCAGCGTGCACATCGAGCGTCAACGCCGGCGCAGAGACGTGCAACAGCAAAGACGACAACTGCGACGGCGCGACCGATGAGCCGTTTTCGTACACCGAGAATGCCAAGCCGGTCGCCATGGGCGCCGTGTGCGGGCTAGGCGAGTGCAAGAACGGCAAGGTGGTCTGCAAGGACACCGCGTCGGCGACGTGCGACTCGCTCGGCAAGGGCGCGTCTGAGGCGTGCAATGGCAAGGACGACAACTGTGACGGAGCCACGGACGAGAACTTCACGTACCTCGAAAGCGGCAAGAACCTCGCACAGGGCGCCGCGTGCGGGTTCGGCATCTGCGCCAGCGGCAAGGTCGGGTGCAAGGACATCGCGACGGCCGTATGCGACACGCTTTTCAAGGCGGTCGGCGAGGCGTGCAACAACAAGGACGACGACTGCGACGGCGCGACGGACGAGGGCTTTACCTACAAGCAGGGGCAGACGGACCTCGTCGTTGGCGCCGCGTGTGGCGTCGGGCCGTGCGCCAACGGCAAGGTCATCTGCAAGGACGTCGAAAAGACCACATGCGACAGCTTGGGCAAGTCGGTGACGGAGGCGTGCAATGGCACCGACGACGATTGCGACGGCTCTACCGATGAGGGGTTCACCTACACCGAAAGCGGCGCGCCGCTCGCGATCGGCGAGAAGTGTGGGCTCGGCGAATGCAAGAACGGCAGCGTGACGTGCGCGAACACGGCGACGGCAACGTGCAACTCCTTGAACAAGAAGACCAACGAGGTCTGCAACGCCAAGGACGACGACTGCAACGGCGCGACCGACACCGGCATCCTGTACGCCAAGACGGGTTGCAAGCAGAAGGGCATATGCCTGGCGGAGAGCGGCAACGTCGTCTACACCTGCTCGGGCGGTCCACCGCCGGCGGAGACGTGCAATTACGCGGCGATTCCCTTGTACGTCGAGGGCACCGAAACCTGCGCAGACGGGGTAGACAACGACTGCGATGGTGCGGTGGACGAGGGCTGTTGATGCCGCCGCGCGATCGCACGCCACCGCCAGACGAGCCAACTCCGGCAACGGGCCGACGCCCTCCGAGCCGGCGCATCGTCGAGGCAGTCGCGCCGCCGGCACGCCCGCGGGGTCCGCGCGAGGTGTCGTCTCCACGGCCCGTCGCGCCACCGCCGCGCGCCAACGCTCCGGCGGCGCCGACCCGCAACGAACCGCCCAAGGCTGCACCCGCGCCGGCCAGGCGCCAGATCAAGTCCACCGACGCGAACCCCGCGCAGCGCGAACGACTGGTGCCGCGCCCGATCAAACCGACTCGGCCCGGCGGTACGCAACCGCGCAAGCCCAAGTCGCGGCGTTCGGGGCCTGAGCCCACGGTCGCGCCTTCGGACATCTGCGCGGTGCTGTTTGCCGACGACGCGATCGTCGTGGTCGACAAGCGCGCCGGGTTTCCGTGTGTGCCGGCGGGCAGCCACCAGCGCCGCTCGGTGTTGCTGACCCTGGCGGAATTGGGGTTCGGCACGCTGTTCCCGATCAGCCTGCTGGACGCCGAGGCGACGGGGCTCGTCATGTTTTCGCGGTCGGAAGATGCGGCCAAGGCGCTGCGTTGGAACTGGCGCTCCAACCTGTGCAAGCGGCAGTACGTCGTGGTGGTGCACGGCGACATCCCCGGTGGGCGCGGACGCATCACGCTGCACATCGGCGCGCTGCGCACCGCGACCGGTATGCGCCACGACGTGCTTGCCCCGGAAAACGGCGGGAGGCCAGCGGTCACGCAGTGGCGCCTGATCGCGCGCGGGCGCGGCCTGTCGCGGTTGCTCGTGACGATGGAGACGGCGCGCACGCACCAGATTCGGATCCATTTTGCGGCGGTCGGGCATCCAGTGGTAAACGACCGCCTGTACAGTCGCGCGATGACGGACGTGCCCTTGCACGCGCTTGTCGAACTGCCGGCCAAGTACCGCGATGCGACCGTGCTGCCGCCCAACCACATCGGCGTGCACTGTTCGCGGATCGCGATGCCGCACCCTGTGACGAACGATCGCATCGAGTTTGCCGCGCCGGCGCCGCGAGTCCTGCTCGGCTTGATGCCGGGCGCGTGGATCGTGGATGAGTCCATCCAGACGTAGCGCGCGCCAGCCCACATGGACGAGCGCGGGCCACCGTGCGATGCTTGGGTCAGGCGATTTCCGGCGGCGCGACCGACGCCAGCGGCCGTGCAGCCCCAGTTTCGGATGTGCAGACCAGGTTCCGGACATGCAGACCAGGTTCCGGACATGCAGAGCAACGCCGGATGTACTGAAAAGAACTGCGGAGTATACGACTCATGGGCTTGATGTTCCGCCAGAGCGAGTTCGGCATCCTCAACAACGAGCACGCCGCCGACAAGGAGATGGCCGGCTCGGTGTTGACGACGCGCATCGAAGAGGTCGTGAACTGGGGCCGCAAATTCAGCCTGTTCCAGTATCCTTTCGTGACGGCGTGTTGCGGCATGGAGTTCATGGCGGTCAACTCGCCCCAGCACGACCTCGCGCGTTTTGGCTGCGAGGTGCCGCGCTTCACGCCGCGCCAGTCAGACCTGCTCATGGTCGTCGGGACCGTGACGCACAAGAACGCGCCCGCGCTCAAGCGCATCTACGACCAGATGGCCGAGCCGAAGTGGGTGGTTGCGTTCGGGGCGTGCGCGTCGACGGGTGGGTTCTACGACAATTACGCGACGGTGCCGGGCATCGACCACATCGTGCCGGTCGACGTCTACATTCCAGGCTGCCCGCCCCGGCCGGAGCAGGTCCAAGACGCCATCATGCTGCTGATGGACAAGATTCGCGACGGTCGCGCCGAACTTCGCTAGCCTGATCAGCAGTTACGGCGTCGTGGCCCCAGACACCGACGTGCAGCGCGTGCACGTCGACCAGCACGGCAAACGTCGTCGCGACTGACTCCGGTCGACGGCGGGGCCGTAGCGTAGCCGGGCAGCGCTGTGCTTGGTAGCCTGCGCGGGCTCATGACTGCCGCGCCCGCCGCCGATTTTGCCCTGCCTCCCGTCGCCCGGTTCGTCTGGCTCGGCCGCGCCTTGCCCGACCTCGCCTGGCTGGCACTGCGGCGCGCGCTCGATCGGGCCCAACTCGATGCGATCTGGCTGCACACGGACACGGCAGCGCTCGCAGAAGACCCGGCCGTGCGGGATCTGGTGGCCCGCGGGGTCCGTCTCGATGTCTGGGCTCCGACCGAACTGCTGGCGACCGGCTTGGGGTCGGCGACCGACGCCTCGCTCGCGCGCCTGTGGGCCCGGCTGGAGCGACCCGCCGCCCGCGCCGACCTCGCCCGCCTTGCTCTGTTGTGGCGACACGGCGGCATCTACCTCGACACGGACCTGATCGTCGTCCGTTCGCTGCGCGTGCTGTGCGCGCCGGGCCGCCCGCCTGGTTTCGCCGGCCTCGAACAGGTCTGCCTGCCGGCCGCGGTCGTGCACAGCCTGAACCCCCTGCGCTGGGCCCGGGCGGCCGCGTTGCTGGCCGTGCGCGACTGGCTCAGCCGCTCACCAGCGGGCCCGCGCCGGTATGCGCGCGTGGCCCACCACTACGACCTTGCGTGCAACAACGCGGTGCTGGCGAGCCGCGCGGGCCACGACCTGATCGGCGAACTGCTCGACCGCGCCGCGCGCCTCCCGCTCGCGCGAGCCCTGCAACTGTACGAACTCGGGCCGCGCTTGCTCGAAGCCGCGACGTCGAACGTCGGCCGGGCGGATTTCGATCTGTTGGAGCCGGCGGCGTTCTACCCGCTGCCGCCGGAAATCTGCGCGGCCTATGTGCGCGACGACCCTCGCGAGCCGCTGGACGCCGACTTGAACGACGCGACGCATGGCGCCCACCTCTACGATTCCGTCCTGGCGCGTCGGCTGGGGCGTGCCCCTGATCTGGCGTGGTTGCGCGCCCACCGCGACGGCACCTGGTTGGGCCGCGTGGCTGCGCCCTACCTCGATGCCCTCATCGGCTTGCGTGCCCGCTGAACCACCGCGAATGAACCGGCACCCTGTCGCGTTCCGCTTCCGCGCCCAGAGGGGCGACTTTTTTCAACCACCCGCGCCGCGCCCGGCGCTTGCCTGATGGTCCCGATGTGCACAGTTGCCTCCCTTGGTCATTGCCCGCGTCGACTCGCCGCCGCCCTGTGGGTTGCCTGCCTGTCGACGCTACCGGCGCCTACGGCACACGCCGCGACAATTCCCGCCGCGCCGCTGCAATGGTCCAAGGCGGCCGTGCGGGAAGACTCGGACGCGGTCGAGCACCTCACCTTGCGCGCACGCTCGGCGGCGGGCCACGACTGCATGATGCGGTTCTCCCTGGCCAACGCCGCGTTCAAGAACGGAACCCTGTCCGTCCAGTTCCGTCAGGAATCGCCCCAGGGCACGCTGTACGCCAGTTCAACCTTCGAGCGCGGCGCCTATTCGGTGATGACGGACCGGCTGGGCCTGCGCGCCGGCAAACACTTGCTCGAGGTGCGCGACGGTCAACTGCATGCGAGTCTCGACTTTGGCGGCCTGCAAGCCGACGTCCAAGTGCAGAGCCAGGCTGCCAGCCTGGCGCTGGTCGATCGCAGCGGCCCAGGCTTCATCTTGCGCGAACTGCTTGTTCCCGTGGGCCGGGTCACCGTCGTCGCCAAGGACTCCCAGCGCGCGGTCGATCTCGTCGCAACGGGGTTCGTGGTGCACGAGGCCTCGACCGCGGCGCCCCACCGCATCTACGAACGCTTGGTCCAGGTGCACCACCTCGCGGCTGGGGCGTCGATCGTAGCCGACTGGATCGTGCTGCCGCCCGAGCGCGGCAACCGCGTCTTCGGTTTCGCGGTGCTGCAGGCCGGTGGCCGCACGTTCGTGGGCGAGATCAGCAAAGAGGTGCGCAGTGCCGAAAAAGCCGACCCCGCGCTCGACTATCGGGTGCCCTGGCTCATCTCGGCGGTGGCGACGCGTGGGGCGACCCGGGCGGCGCTCAAGTTGGTGGCCGAGAAACAGGTGGCGCGCGAAGACGACCTTGCCGAGTTCAGCTTTCTGGTTCGCAAGGCGGTTGGCGCCCTGTTCCATCCGGTGACGTTCACGCTGAAGGCGACGGCGACGTTCGAAATCCAGTTTGCCGCCGCCGAACCTGCCGTAGTGGGGACGGCTCCGATTCGCTTCAAGTATGCCCAGGTGCGCTGATCGGCTCGCCGCGACCGCGCAACGCGTACAGGGCCAGCGCCGTCGCTACGGCAACGTTGAGCGACTGCACGGCCTCGGTGCCTTCGATGCGGACGCGCGGCGCACACAACGCGAGCGTTGCCGGTGCCACTCCGTGCTCTTCGCTGCCGGCGACGAGCAGGCACGGTCGGCGCTGCGCCCAGCCCTCGACGTCGCCCAGATCGGCCGCACCCGCCACGTCGAGCGCGATCGTGACGCCGCCTGCCGCACCGAACGCCCGGATGCAGGCTTCTGCGGCATCGACTCGCCAGGCGGCCAGGCTCTCCATCGCCCCTTCTGCGGTACGGTAGACCGCGCCACTGCGCAGCGCCGCCGCCCCAGGCCCGACGACCGCGAAGTCGCGCACGCCGAGGAACGCTGCCGTGCGCGCCAAAGCTCCGAGATTGTGCGGGTTCTCAACTCCGTCGAGCAGCAGCGCCAGGCCCGGCGCCCTGGCCCAGCCGCGCACGCTCTCCGCCGTCAGCACGGGGATGGGCGGCTCCTCCATCACGGCGACGAGTCCCTGATGCGCCCGGCTGCCGGCGATGCGGGCGAGTTCTTCCTCTCCGGCACCACGAAATGGCACACGGCGCTGGGCGAGCGCCCGCACCACGTCAGCCAGCGCGTGGCCGTGCGTGGGGGCGTAGAACAGGCGCACCACGCGCTCCGGTCGCGCCCGCAGCGCCGCCCACACGGCATGGAAACCGCAAAGGGTCTGGAATCGGGCCGGTGCGCCGCCAGCATCCCCCGACCGCGCGCCGCCCGGGCGTACACGTTGACGGCCCCCGGTGGAACGTGCGGAGTCCAAGCGCTAGCGGCCGCTCGCTGGTGTCGGTATCACGGGTACTAGAGACCCGCGACCTTCTTCAGCCACGCGTAGAACCCGAAGTACGCCGAGTACGTGCCACTGCCGTCGGCGGCGCCCGCCACGTTGCTCGCACCGGCGGAGACGCGGGCCGCGAACTTCGGCCCCGCGCCCGTCACGACGGCGTTCGAGAAGCGCATGTGGAAGCCGGTCGGCGCGCAGCCCTCGTCCGTCGTGCCGTCGCACGTGTTGTCGATGCCGTCGCAGCCCTCTTTCGGGTCGGGCTTGACGTCGCCCGTGCAGGCGCCGAGCGTGCCCTGGGCGTCGCACTGCTGGGCGCCGCCCTTGCACACGCCCTTGTTCGCGGTCTTGGGGTCGCCGGTGTAGCACGCCACCTTGATCTTCGTGTCGATCGTGCTCTTGCAACCGGTCGCCAGCGCGCACGTGTCGAGCGTGCACGGGTTGTTGTCGTTGCAGTCCGGGCCCTTGCCGCCGAGGCACGTGTACTTGTTCAGCTTGACTTCGAGGCCGCACGCGTCGCCCTCCGTGCACGCATTGCCGTCGTCGCACGACTGCTGCACCTCCAAGTACTTGCACTCGGCAGTCTTCACGTTGCAGTCGTCCTTCGTGCAGGCCTCGCCGTCGTCGCACACCTTCTTCTTGCCGGCCGCGCACGATCCGGTGTCGCACTTGTCGGGCTGTGTGCACGCGTTGCCGTCCGCGTCGCAGGGGTCGGTGTTGTTCTTGTAGTCGCAGCCCTTCGTCGCGTCGCAGGTGTCGGTCGTGCAGGGATTGCTGTCGTCGCACTTCAGCAGCGTGCCGACCGTGCAGCCGCCGTCCGCACACTTGTCGTTCTGGGTGCACGCGCTCTTGTCGAAGTCGCACGGCAAGCCGTCGGGCAGTTTGGCCGCCAGGCACTTGCCCGTGCCCGGCACGCACTGGATCGCCGTGCACGACGTGCTGTCGGCGCACTTTACCACGCTCGCCTGGTCCAGTTCGCAGTTGTTCTTGATGCACTTCAGCACCCCGTTGCACAGGTTGCCGTCGTCATTGCACTGCGAGTCGTTCGTGCACGCACACGTGTTGGCACCGGCCGTGCATACGCCGTTCTTGCACGAGTCGCCCGCCGTACACACGTTGCCGTCTTCGCACGCGCCCGAATCGAGCACCGGGTTGACGCACTTCGCGTCGGCCTTGCACTTGTCCTGGGTGCACGGATTGTCGTCATTGCACACTTTCGCGATGTCGATGCCCTTGCCCTTGCACGAACCGTCCAGGCACACGTCGTTCTCCGTGCACGAGTCGTTGTCCGTGCACGCGCCGCCGATGTTTTGGTACGCGCAGCCGCCCTTGATGTTGTCGCACGAGTCCGACGTGCACGCGTTCTTGTCGTCGCAGTCCATCTTCGTGCCCGTACACGTCGCAGTCGATGCCGACTCCTTGACGCATTCGTCCTTGATTGAGCACGGCTTGCCGTCGTTGCACGGATCGCCGTCCTTGGCCTTGTACAAGCACTTGCCGTTGTCTGGGATGCACGAGCTCGCAATGCAGTCGTCGCCCGACTCGCACGCCTTCTTCCCGCCGGCCTTGCACACCCCGTCCTTGCAGGTGTCCTTGACCGTGCACTCGTTCTGGTCCGCATCACACGGTGCCGCGTTGTCGTCGTCGTAGACGCAGCCCTTCACCTTGTCGCACGAGTCCTTCGTACACGCGTTCTTGTCGTCGCACACCACGATGGTGCCGGCCGTGCACTTGCCATCCTGGCACTTGTCGTCCTTCGTGCACACTGAGCCGTCGTTGTCGCAGGGCGCGACCTTGTTCGTGTACTTGCAGCCGGCCTTGGGGTCGCACACGTCATCCGTACACACGTTCTTGTCGTCGCACGTCGCCTCGTCGATGGCGCCGTCACAGTCGTCGTCGATGCCGTTGCACGACTCCGTCTTGGGGTCCTCGGCGACGCACGACGTCAAGCCGCCGTTCGACGGCGCACCGGGGTCGCCGGCTGGCAGACACGTGCGCTTGCCCTGGCACTTGCCGCCGGACGCGTCGGCCTTCGAGCACTTCGTCGAGTACTTCTGCTGCGTCGCGTACTCGCTGCACGTGCACTGGCCGCCGGCCTTGACGACGCACTGCTTGCCCTCGGCGCCGGTCACGTCCTTGACGAGCTTGCACTCGTAGCCGGCGAGGCAGTCTTCGTTCGCCACGCAGGTCACGCCGCAGAACGAGCCGCTGTCGCCACCGTCGATGCACTTCGCATCGGAGTAGCCCGTACTCTGGCACGCTTGGTTCTCCGTGCACGGATTGCACAGTTTCGGCGCCTTCGGCACGCAGATGTTCGTCGTGTCGGCGCCCGTGCCGAACGGAACCGGCTTTTCGTCGGACGAGCAGCCCTCGGTCGCCAGCTTCGCGCAGCGCGGACCCTTGGCCGTGTCGATGCAGGCCAGCGACGGCGTGCACTGCTCGTTCGCTGAGCATGGACACCCGGCTGGTCCGCCGCCGGACGCGGTGCAGTTGACCTTCGGTGCCGCATCGACGCTGTCCGCGCCAGTGTCACCGCCGGTCGGGGTCTCGGGCGTCGTCGCGCCATCGGCGGTCGGCGCCGTGTCACCGGCACCCGCATCGGCGCCGGGCGCAGTGTCCAGCGGGGCGGTGTCCTCCCCGGTCGCCACGCCGTCGAGGACTTGCGCCGTGTCCGCGCCGGCATTGGCCGAAGCGGTGCCCTCGGTCGGCACTTCTTCGGCGCAAGCGGAGGCCACGAGAACGAGCGCAGCCGCCAAAGCCGCGCGCTGCAGGTGCGTGAACAGGAACATGGTGCCCTCTCTCATCGGTATCGAAAGTCTCTCGTCGCTGTGGTCCGGTGCTCGCGCGTTGCGGTCTGCTACTTTTCGTAGCCGCCCGTCGCGATGTCAAGATCGTCGATGAACTGCAGCCCCGCCGGCAGGGCCAGCGAGTTGTTGTGGAATCCGAGCAGCGTCGCCCGCTCGTGGTGGTTGCTCAGGTACGTATACGGAGCCGTGCTGGTCGTCGTGAAGATGACCGTGCTGACCCGGTTGGCCGGAATGACCAGGCCCACCGAGGTATTGCTCGTGTTGCCAGCGGTCCAGATGTTGGAGCCGTTGACCGCAACCGAGGCCTGTTCGCTCCAACCGTCGAAGGCCGTGTAGTAGAAATGCGCTGTCCACGTGAGGTTGCCGGCTGTCAAGTTCCTGACCCGGAAGAGGGCCGCGCACACAAAACCGTTGGTCGAAGAGTGCATGTTGTAGAGTTCCGAGCAGACCAGCGCGTTCTTGCCAGCCCAGCGCTTCTCGGTGAACAGCGTGCGCTGCACTTCCTTGTCCGCCGAGATCGCGCCCGCATGGGCGTTGCCGTCCGTCCAGACAGATGGACTGATGCCGCCGTACATCGCGGAGTTGTTGCCCATGAACCAACTGGTTGCCGCATGCTGGTAGGTGTGGAACTGGGCTAGGCGGAACGTTGCCGGCCTGAGCAAATAGTCGCCGTTCACGGTGAGTGTACCGTTGACCACCAGGTTGCCGGACATCGTGGTGTTGTTGTCAACGTACAGGTCACCGGCTATGCGGATTTTCTTGTTCGATAGCGTCTGGATGCTGATCGTCCACTTGTTGAGCTGGCCGTCGATGCCGTTGTCCTTGAAGCCGGCGTCGAACACGATCAGCTTCCACTTGCCCTGGGGATTCTGGCCAAACCACTTCGTCAGATCGCCTGACACGGTCTTGTCGGGGTCGGGGTAGACCTTGATGATCTTGCCGCCCTGGCCGCCGCTGCCATCGCCCTTCCACAGTTCAAACTTGCCGCCCTTCGGATCGACCAGCGTCACGGCCACCGTCGAGACGTCCGAGTTGGCGACGTCGATCGCGACCGACAGCTTCTGCGACACGCCGATGTCCGGGAAATCGATCTCGTCCGTCACGCCGGTCGGGAAGTTGTCCTTGATCGGGACATTCGTCTTGCCATCGAACGAATCGACGAACTGGTTGAAGATCAGCTTGTTCGAAATCTCGTCGATGCCGTCCGCCGGGAGCGCGGCCAAGTCCATGTTCGCTACGCAGTCGTACGAGCCGTCGGCCTTGATGCCCTGCATGACCAGCGCCGTGCCGCATGCCTGGCCGAGCTCGGCAAACTTCGGGATCGCGGTGAGGTCGGGGAACTTGCCGGTCTGCGCGACTGCCGGCAGGTCCGCGAACTTCTTGTAGGCAGACAGGTCCGGGCCACCGGTCAGGTCCTTGTATTCACCCGTTGTGGCCACCGGCTTGAGGTCGGTCTTCTTCGGATACGCGCTCAGGTCGGGCGCAGGCGGCGACCCCTTGAGATCCTTGTAGTCGCCCGACATCGCCACCAGGGCGAGCTGGTCGAGCTTGGCGTACTTGGCGAGCAGGTTCGCGTCGATCTGCTTGTCGCCGATGCAACCGGAGCACTCGAGGGCCTCGGCCACGCTCGCGCGCACCGCGTAGGCCACCGCGTGCAGCGGGCGCCGCGCCAGTTCGGCGTCCTGCTCGACCTTGAGCGCGAGCCAGCCGCCGCCGAGCGCACCCAGCAGGCCCGGCTCCAGCTTCGTCTTGGAGCCCAGCGCATACGAAAACACGCCGTTCTTGACGCCGATCGTCACCGGGCCCTCGGTAAAGGCCGGGCTGCCGCCCGTTTCGTCCTTGTAGAGCGAGAACAGGATCGAATACGAGCCATCCGCGGCCGGCCCGCCGCCCACCGACGTCAGCACGCCCTCGACGAGCGTGGTGGCGGGCACGACGGCTGCGGCGGGAGCGGGCGCAAGGAGTGTCGTGAACATGGCCACGCCCGTCGCAACCAGAGCGCGCCACCGAAGAGAGATTCGAATCATGACTGCATCCTTGCGGAGCCTGCGGACCCGCAGCCTGAGCTAGAACGTGAGCGTGGAGTTTTCGGCCCAGCGGCCGACGAATTCGACCTGCAGGCGGCTGTGCGCGGTGCCGAGGTCCCAATGGTGCCAGCGGTGCGCGTTGCAGCCGTTCGCATGCGCGTCGATGTAGATCGTGTCGCCCTTGCGCAACGGCCACGTCAGGTCGGCGTACTGGGTCGACCACGCCCCGGCATTGTCGGTGTCGTTGTTGTGAAAGTAGGCGCGCTGCACGCCGTTCAGTTTCACGCTGAGGTGCTTCGAGCCGCAGCCGTGGGCCATGTTGTAGTGGTTGATGCGGTAGAACCCGGCGATCTTGATCGTGATCACGCCGTCGCTCGGGCTGATGTCGAAGTAGTCCTGCGCCGTGTTGAAGTCCGTGCCGTCCAGGCAATAGCGCGCCCACCCGTCTTGGCCCGCCGGATGGTACTTGCAGCCGCCCGAGAACATCGGCTTGCGCGGCAAGGCAGCCACCCACACGTACACGGCGACGCCCTTGTTGTCGTACTGCAGGTCGCACGTCTGCAGGCCCCAGGTCGGCTCGAAGCGCAGCGTGCCGACCTTGTCCTTCGCGCACGCCGTGGCGTCCATGTTCACCTTGAGGCCGCCCGAGCCGGTGCTCAACTGGCCCGACACGATCAGGTCGCCCGCGATCGCGATCTTCTTGTTCGACAGCGTCTGGATGCTGATCGTCCACTTGTTGATCTGCCCGTCGTTGGCGTTGTCCTTGAAGCCGGTGTCGAACACGATCA
>SHZF01000105.1 GCA_009692425.1 Myxococcales bacterium
GACCCGCGGGTCTGCATCGAGAACGAACTAGCACCGTGCAGACTCGCGGGTCTGCATCGAGAACGAACTAGCAGCCAAAGGGGAGCCGTCAGATGCCGAAGATCAAAACCCGCCGCGCTGCCGCCAAGCGCTTCAAAGTCACCGGGAGTGGCCGCATCAAGTGCGGCAAAGTGAACCACCGGCACTTGCTGGTGAACAAGTCGACGAAGCGCAAGCGCCACCTGCGCAAGCAGGGCACTGTGCCGGACGCGCTGCTCCATTTCGTGAAGCGTCAGATTCCATACGCATAGCCCCGGGACCGCCAGGGTGACGACAGGCTGCAGCACCGACTGCGGCCGCCAGCGACCAGCCAGGAGAGACTGCAATGCCTCGCGTGAAACGTGGATTCAAACTGCGCCGCCGCCACAAGCGCATCCTCAAGATGGCCAAGGGCATGCGCAATGCGCGCTCGCGCTTGTTCCGCACGGCGCGGGAACAGGTGTTCCGTGGCCTCAAGATCGCGTTCAAGGAGCGGCGCCGCAAGAAGCGCGAGTACCGCTCGCTGTGGATCGTGCGCATCAACGCCGCCGTGCGCGCGCTGGGGTCGAAGTACTCCGAGTTTGCGGGCTGGCTGACGCGGTCGGGCGTGGGGCTCGATCGCAAGGCACTGGCTGATCTCGCGCTCCACGACATGGATGCGTTCAAGGCCGTGTTCGCAGAAGTGCGAGCCAAGGGCGCCCGGGCCTGAACTGCGGGGAACCCGGGCGAATCCATCAACTGACAACCTCAACCCGGACCGTGTTCCGGAACCGACAGGAAGAACGTCATGACCAAGGCTGACATCATCGAGAAGGTGTACGACAAGTTGGGCGGCTACTCGAAGCGCGAGGCGGCCGACTTGGTCGAAATCGTGTTCGAGACGCTCAAGGAGACGCTGTCGCGGCAGGAGAAGGTCAAGATCTCCGGGTTTGGCAACTTCGTCGTCCGCGAGAAGAAGGCGCGCATGGGGCGCAACCCCCAGACGAAGCAGCCGATCGAAATCACGGCGCGGCGTGTGCTGACGTTCAAGCCTTCGCAGGTTCTGAAGCACACGCTGAACGGCTAGCCGCCACTCTGGCAGTCCCGTTGGGCGTCGGACGCCTTCGGCATCTTGTGCCGTTGGTTTATTCGGCATTGGCGCACGACCGCCAAGCGCTCCCGCTCTGCCGCAACGGCAGGGAAAAACGGCGCAAGTACCACGTCACAAGGCGACGGATGTCTTGCCGCGCGGCTCCGGGTTGCCGAAAGCCGGGTTGCCGAAAAGCGAGAGTCCATGGCGACCTTCCCGCCACGTCAGGGCCTGGCGCCGCTCCCGGACAAGGTCTGGTTCCGGATCGGCGAGGTCGCGGCTTTGCTGGGCGTCGAGACGCACGTCGTCCGCTTCTGGCAGGGGCAGTTTTCGTCGGTACGGCCCGAGCGGTCGACGACGGGGCGGTTCCTGTACACGCGGGCGGCGGTGGAGAGGCTGCAGCACATCCGCCACCTGCTGCATGTGCAGGGCTTCACGATCGCCGGAGCGCGCAAGGCTCTGGCAAGCGAGCGGCCGGGTTCGGCTGCGCCCGCGTCCACTGTGCCGCCGACCGCCGTGTCGCCGAATGCCGGGGCCGCAGTGTCTGCGAATGCCGGGGCTGCAGTGTCTGCGAATGCCGGGGCTGCAGTGTCTGCGAATGCCGGGGCCGCAGTGTCTGCGATCGACCCCGCGCGCGAACGACGCATCGTGGAACTGGAAGCAGAGACGCTGCGCCAGGCCCAGGAGCTACGCGCGCTGGCGGGCCGACTGCAGGCATCGGAGTCGAGCAGCGCCGGGTGGCAAGCGCGCGAGGCTGCGCTCGAAGGGCGGCTGGAGCGATTGGCCGACGACCTGGCGGCCGAAGTGGACGCGCTCGCCCTTGCCGTGGTCGAATCCCTCCGCTGAATTCCGTTGGCCGGCCCCGCAACGTTGCAACCGGGAGGACAGATGGAACTGCCTGACCGGCCCGCTCCGCCGCCCGACCTCCGCCCGACCGGGTTGAACCCGCTGCGTTCCACGGGTTCTCTCGACGGCAGGGCGTCCCTGGCAGGGCTGGAGTCCCGCACGACGGCGCTGCTGCACGCGCGCGCCGCGGACCCCGTACGGACCGCCGGGATGCCCGACGGACGCCCGGCCGATCCGGGCAACGCCCAAGTCTCGAACGCACAGGCCGAAGAGAGAGCCGAAGAAATCTGCAGCCGACTGCTGATCGAACGCTGGCTGCCCAAGCGGGCGTACCGCGACCTCTTGCTCGACGACGACTTGCGCGGCGCCGTTGCGCGGCGACTGGCCGGCGTGGGCCTCGAACTCGTCGAGTCGTTTACGTCGGATTTCTTTGCCGTGCGGCTCAAGCGAGAAGTCGAGAGCGACATCGCCTTCGACTGGGCCACGAACACCCGGATGCCGCGCGGGGCCGTCGCCTTGCTCGTCGTGCTGTGGGCCAAGCTCGTGCTGCCCAAGCGCACACAGGCGGCCGACGATGCCCTGGATCGCCAGGTGCGGGTTGCCCGTGGCGCGGCCGGTCCGCTCCCCGAGGGGGACGCCGCCGCCTCGGCCCCTGCACCACCGCCGCCGCCCGCCGCTTCGATCAGCGTGGAGCGCGACGCCTTGTATGCGGAGTTCGGTCGCAAGTTTGGCAAGACGGCATTCGCCAGGTTTCTCGGACAGTTGAAGGCTGCCGGCTTCGTTCGGGAAGACCGCCAGGGTCACCTGCGCGAGGGACCGCTGCTCGATTTGCTCGTCGACGGCGTGCAGATGGCGCAGAAGCTGCGCGACTCGGTGCTGTGGGACGTGATCGAGCGGGGTGGCGATGTCGGCACACCGGGTGAAGGAGCGGACCGCGAGCCGTCCACCGACGCCGAAGACCTCCAGATCGAAGACCTCGATGGCGACGACGGCGCAGAAGCCGCGTAGCCCGGCACGGCAGAACCATGTTCACGTTCAAGTGGCTCGAACTCATGCACTGGGACTTTTGGTCCCACATCCGCCTGCCGCTCGACGAACAGGTGGTGCTCGTCGCGGGGCCCAACGGTTCGGGCAAGACGACGCTGCTCGACGCCCTGCGCGTGCTGCTGAACGCGCGCAAGCTCTCGACCTCGCGCAAGATGCCCCAATACCTGCGCGACGACACGGGGGTGGCGATCGTGAAGGCGGTCGTCACGAATCCGCTCAAGCGCGGCACTGGCAAGCGGCCGTTTTCGGCGCGCGGGCTGTTCGACGAGGAGGTCACGCTCGCGTGTGTGCTGGAGCGCAAGCAAGGGCAGTGGCAGCGGCGCTACCACATCCTCGGCGGCGATGCGTCGACCGAGACGCTGAGGACGGCGGCGCACCCGCTGCGGCCTGAGGAGTACAGCCGTGCGCTCGAAGAGGCCCAGGTGCCGCGCACGCTGTTGAAAGTGCTTGCTCTCGAGCAAGGCGAAACCCACCGGTTGGCGCAGCGCACGCCCGAACAGTTGCTGGAATACGTGCTCGAACTCCAGGGCGACAAGCAAGTGCTGGAGCGCTACGCCGAAGCTCGCGCGACCTACCTCGCTGGCCAGCGCGAACTCGAGGAGTACGGCAAACGCCTCGAAGTCATGGCGCTCCATGTCGACATGTTGCGGCGCGATGCCGACCAGTACCGCGAATGGCAGCGCATGGGCGAGACCGAGCGCGAGTTGCGCGACGTGCGGCTGCCGGCGGCACGCCTCAAGGCCTTGCAAGCCGACTATGACGATCAACTGCGCGAACTCGACCGCGCTGGCGCGGTGCTGAAAAGTGCCGAGGGCGTGCTCTCCGGGTTTGAAGACGAGGCCCAGGGCCTGCGGCGGGAGACGGCCAGCCTGCGCGCCGCCATCGAGTCCAAGCGCGGGGGCTACCAGCGTAAGCTCGACGAGAAGGAGCGGCTCGACGGCCAATGGCGCGACCTCAAGCGCTGGGAAGGCGAACTGCTCGAAGCCGCCCCTGTCGGCGCGACGATCGACGACGCGGTGCGCGCGCTCCAGACTGGCGCGGCCGACGCAACTGCCCTCGACGACGAGCGCAGCCGGCTGCAGGAGGCTATGGGCGGCAGCCGGCGCGAACTGCAGACGCTGGTGGCGCGCGTGGCGGCGCTGCGAGGCGAACTCGAGGGGCTGACCGGCAACCGCAAGCGGCCGCCGCCCGATTGGGTGCAGCAGATGACGCGCGAACTCGAACGCGAGCGCATCGAGTACGCCCTGGTGTGCGACATGATCGAGATCGCGGACCCGCGCTGGCAGGTGGCGGTCGAGTCGGTGATGGGGCGCGAGCGCTTCACGATCCTGGTGCCGCCGGAGCACAGCCTGCAAGGGCGCAAGCTGGCCCAGCGCGCGAAGTATCGCTGCTATGTCGAGGCGTTCTCGCCACCGGGCCGCGTTTCGGCGCGCATCGGCTCGCTGCTCGAGGTCGTCGAACTGTCGGACCGGCGCGTGCCCGAAGCCGTGCTCGCGATGCTGAACGCGGTCCAGCGTGTCGACAGCGTCGAAGAAGGCCACGGTCTCGGCCGCCAGACCAGCATCACGCCCGACGGCTACCGGCAGGACGCGCGCGGCGGCATCTTCGTCGGCACCACAGACCTCTACTGCGGCACGGGCGCAGGGGGCCACCGCAAAGCGCAGGTCGAGGGGGAACTCGCCGACGCCCGCCACCAGCGCGATCGGGTCGAGGCGAGCGTGTTGCCGATCGAGCGGCGCCTGAAGGAAATTGATGAGCGCCTGCTGCAGGACCGCGTGCGCGCCAAGCTGTTGCAGCGCATCGGCGAGCCGGCCTTGCTGGCCGCGCGCATCGGCGAACTCGGCCTACAGCGCAAGGACGCGACCGACGGTCTGATGAACCTGCTCGCCGGTATCGACGCCGACAACGGTCAGGTGCTCGACAAGGAACGGCGGCTCAGCCTGCTGGAGTACCGCAACCGGGAGGCGCTGGTGGAGCGCGACCGGGCGCGCCACCAAGTCGCCAACGCCAGCGCGCGGCGCACGCGCATCGACGCGGAACTGGCCGAACTGAAAGGCAGCGTGCCGCCCGATCTGCAGACACCGGCGGCCCAGGAACTGCTCGAGGCCGAAGTCACGCTCATCGAGCGGCTCAACCTGCTGCGCGAACGAATCCAGCGTTGGGAAGGGTGTCGCGACGTGCGCGCCGTGCACCTGTGGCAGCGCGCCGCCGAAGAACTCGACGCGCACGAGCGTGCCCTGTCGACCCAGCGCAAGGACATGCAGCGCGGTGGCGAGGAACTTCAGGCGGCGCGGGTGGCGTACAAGCGCGTCGTGCACGAGACGATCAAGCGCTACCGCGGCAACGTGATCCGGCTGGGCGAACTGTGCCGGGTCGAGGTGCAGGTGCGCGTGCCCGGCGCGGAATTGCTGCGCGACGACTCGGACGATCTGTTGGGCAGGGCCGGTCTCGAGGTCCGCATCGGCTTCGACGGCAAGAAGCCCGTCGCGGTCGACGACCCCAAGCTGTCGGGCGGCCAGTCGGTGGTGGCGAGCCTCATGTTGCTGATGGCGCTGACGATGGAGGAGGGTGGGGACGTGGCCGGCTTCTTCATCCTCGACGAACCCTTCGCGCACTTGTCGGTGGAGCGCATCGACGAGGTGGCCCGCTTTCTGCAGGTGACGCGCGCCCAGTTCATCATCACGACGCCGACGACGCACAACCTGCTGGTGTACAATCCCGCGCGGCTGACGTTGAATCTGCGCAAGAAGGCTCCGGACGAACGCCACGCGCCCGTGCCCACCTTCCTGCGCCGCTGACCCGTCTAGCGTCCTCTGAAGGGCAGAGCCGGAGACCGCAATGGGACTCGACAACTTCTACGCCCTGCTCGACCGCTACAACGCCGCGCCGGCGGGCCCCGATGCCGATGCCGTCGAAGCGGAACTGTGGGAGCGCTGGGGCCAGGAGCGCGCGGTCCTCGTGCTCGACATGTCGGGGTTTTCGCGCGTCGTGCGGCGCTGGGGCATCGTGCACTACCTGTCGATGGTGCGGCGCATGCACACAGTGACGGAACCGCTCGTCCACCAACACTGCGGCGAGGTCGTCAAGTTCGAGGCCGACAACCTCTACGCCGCGTTTGCACAGTGTCGCGACGCACTGCGGGCCGCGCGTGCCATTCGCACGGGCTTCGACGCCATGAATGCCTTGACGCCGTACGACAAGGACATCCATGTGAGCATCGGCATCGCGTGGGGGCGCATCCTGCTCTGCGACGGGCAGGACTATTTCGGCGATGCCGTCAACGTCGCATGCAAGTTGGGCGAGGACATGGCGCAAAGGGACGAGGTGCTCATCAGCGCCGAGGCGTTGGCGCGCGTGCCGCAGGACGAACGCGACGGGTTGCGCGAGGTCCAGTTCACCATTTCCGGGCTCGATCTCACAGCGTGGCTGCTGCCGGCGCCAGAAACCTGAAAGCTTGTGAATCCTCGAGCTTCACAGACTCCGAGCGGCTGCGGACTGTGCCGGGCACCCGTCAGGCGTCGGCCTCTGCCACGTCACACTCTGCCCGCGCCCACGCCAGGTAGCTTGCGGCCACATCATCGGCTTTCAGCACCACGATCTCGGGCACGCGGTAGGGATGCAACTCGCGCAACGCGGCCGTGCACGCGGCAAGCCGTTCGTTCGGGGTCTTGATCAGCAGCAGGGTCTCAGGCTCCTGGCAGACGGCGCCTTCCCACCGGTACGTGCTGACGGCGCCGCGCACCTGGCTGACGCACGCGGCGACACGGGACTGCACGAGAGCACGCGCGATGAGGTCGGCGCGATCGGGGGGGCAACTCGACAGCACGACGCACAGCATGGGGCCTCCGGGCCGGCCGGCTCAGAATGCAATGCCGGTCTGGATCAAAGCGTCGCACGCAGTGGGCGCAAGCCACAGCCGGGGCGCGAGCCACAGCCGGGGCGCGGACACGCCAACGGACCCCGCAGGCGCGAGCCCCAGCCACCAGTCGACCGCCGCCCAAGCTGCGAACGCCACGCCGACCGAGGATGCGCCGATCGCCACGCGCTGCCACGAGCGGGCGTCGGCGGCGCGGGCGAGGTAGCGCTCCTTGTCGTCCGGCGTCTTCAGGCTCGCAAAGATGTCCTGGGCGCGGGCGGATTCGCTTGCAGCGAGCCAGTACGTGCCGCCGCCAAGGCCCGCGAGCACGCCCGCAGTGGCAAACGTCCACGTGTGAAAGCGCGTCCACAAACGCAGCTGCGGCGGCGGTCCGGCGGGCGACGGCACAGGCATGGGTACGGCGATGTGTGCGGGCACCGTGTGCGGTGGGTCCGGTTGCGGAGGCGCCGGTACGACGATGGGTGGTGCCGCCTTGCGGACTTCGTCCTCCAGCCGTTGGATGCGCGCGCTGGCGTCCACCTTGCCGTCGGCGGGCACCTCGGGCAGCGACACATAATACTTGAACAAGGCCAGGGCCTTGGTCGGATTCTTCTCCTCCTCCCTGGCGCGCGCCGCGTTGAACAGCAGCGCGGGCTTGCCGACGAGGTTGAAGGCCTCCATGTAGCGCTCGGACGCATCGCCGAACTGGCCTTGCCTGAAGAAGATTTTCGCTTCTGTCGCCATCGCCTCGGCCCGGCGCAGCGTCGCAGGGTCGAGCGTGGTCTCGGCCGCCGCCGGCAAGGTCCAACCGAACCCGGCGAGCAGCACCGCCCCGGCGAGGGCGCGCGTCAACGCAGGCGGCATGCGAGGAGGTTGCAGGGGACCCAGCATGGCGCACAAGATACCAGCAGGCGCGCACGGCGTGAAGAAGCGAGCAGTTCGACCCGCGCCCGGCAAAAAAGCGACGTCTGGTCGCGGCCGTGTAGGATTGCCGGGCGCTTGCGCAGGGGTCCCCTGAACCGCCACGCAGCGGGCGCACCGATCCGAACCGATGCCTGACCTGAGCCCCATCCTCGCGTGCTACCCCGTGTTCGACCGCGCCGGCCCCACGCCCGCGGTCGTGCCGATGAGCGGAGGCCTGATCAACGCCACGTTCGCCGTCGGCAGCGACCATGTGCTCCAGCGCCTGCACCCGATCTTTCGGGGCGAGGTCAACCTCGACATCGCCGCGCTCGTGCCGCACCTGCACGCCGCGGGAGTGCGCGTGCCTAGCATCGTCGCGGCGCGCGACGGGCGACCCTTCGTCACGGGCCTGACGCCGGTCGAAGGAATCTGGCGGCTGCTGACGCGGTTGCCGGGGCGGACGCTGCACAGCGTGCCGTCGCCAGCCGTCGCCCGCACCGCCGCGGAATTGTGCGCCCGCTTTCACGGTGCTCTGCATGGTGTCGCCCACACGTTTGCATTCGAGCGACCCGGGGCCCACGACACGGAATTGCACCGCAGCCGACTGCACCAGGCGCTGGCCCGGCACCCCAGCCACCGCTTCCATGGCGATGTCGCGGCTCTCACGGTCGGCCTCGACCGGGCCTGGCTGGCGTGGGGTCCGCTGCCGCACTTGCCGCCGCGCATCGTTCACGGCGACCTCAAGGTCTCGAACCTGCTTTTCGACGGCGACGGGGCCGCGACGGCGGTGCTCGACCTCGACACGATGGCGTGGGGCACCCTTGACATCGAACTGGGCGACGCCCTGCGCTCCTGGTGCAATCCCGGGCGCGAAGACGACCCAGCGCCGCGCTTCGACGTAGCTGTCGGGCTTGCCGCACTCGATGGCTACGCCGCCGCCGCCGCCGCCTGGCTCACGCGCGCCGAACTCGCCGCCTTGCCCGCCGCGGCCGAACACATCGCACTGGAACTTTCGATGCGCTTTGCAGCCGACGCGCTCAACGAGAACTACTTCGGCTGGGACGCCACCCGCTTTGCCAGCCGCGCCGAACACAACCTCGTGCGCGCGCTCAACCAGTGGGGGCTGGCGCAGTCGGCCGCCGCGGCGCGATCCGAACTGGTCGCTGCGACGGCGACCCTGGCCAAGCGGCTGTGCTTGGAATAGCTACGGAAACTTCTTTCGGCACGCGGCAATCTCCGCCGTCATCGGCTTCGGCGCGGGCAACGGCGGGGGCGTGGCGAAAGAACGCTTTGAGAAGTCGAAAAAATCAAACAGCGGCCACATGTTGGCGTCGCGCGCCGTCAGGGCCGGCAAACCGAAGCGCGCCTGCACGAGTCGCAGCGGCGCCGTGTTGTCCGTTGCGACGTGGCTCACGTAGTCTGGCTTGGACCACGGCGAAGCGACCAGGAGCGGCACGCGGAACCCCATGCGGTCGAACTTGCCGGGCTCGTCCTGCGGGCCGATGCGCGGTGCGTAGCCGTCGGGCGGGCACGTCGGCGGCGGAGGGGCGTGGTCGTAGAAGCCGCCATGCTCGTCGTACGTCTGGATGTAGGCCGCGTTGGGCCATTGCGGAGACTTCATCAGCGAAGTCAGGACACTGTGCACGAACTGCTCGCCCTGCCAGGGTGTCGCTGGTGGGTGCTCGTCGTTGCGTGCAGCGCCGCCTGCGAGGTAGTCCGGTTCTACGAAGCTGACGGCTGGCAACTTGCCCGCGGCCGCGTCCTGGTGGAACTGCTCGATCGTTCGCAGTCTCTCCATGCTCTCCGGCTTGCCGAGCCACTCGGCGAAGAGCAGGAACACGGTGCCGGCGCTCTGGTAGATGCGCCAATCGACGCCAGCGGCATCGAGCTGCGCCAGGATGTGCTTTTGCTGGTTCGCCGCCATCACCGCCGGCGGCGGCACGTTGTTGGCGACGAGACCCCACGACGTGCCCGCGACGTAGAACATGCGGTTCACCCAAGTCGGCCCGAGCAGCGAGCTGTGGTGCGAGTCGGACAAGCCGAACGCCTTGGCGACACCGTAATAGAACGTGAGGTCACTGCCATCGAAATAGCCCAGCGCGCGGGAGCCGTCGGCCTTGGCGCTGTGGTTCGTGAGCCAGAAGCCGTCGTTCTTGCCACCGTTGTATTGGCGGTGCGCGGCATTCCAGTTGTGGGCGACGTCGTGGATGCAGGCGGTGACCTCGTGGTAGACCGGCACCGCCTCGCCCTTGTCATTCGGATTCGAGGCGCCCGGCGGGTGGCCGTTGACGTCGAGGCCGAACGCCTTGCCCGCGCCGAAGTAATGGTCAAAGCTGCGGTTTTCCATCATCACGAGCACGAAAGTGTCGATCGGGATCGCCTTGCCGGTCGGGTGCTCGCGGCCCACGGTCTCCTCGACACGCGCGCCCGGGCCGAAACCGCACGACGCGCGGGCCTTGGCGGCTTCTGATTCGGTGGGGCGCACGTTGCAGCCACCGGCGTTGCACCACTGGTCGGCGGGGCACGGTGTGGCGGGGCACGGGGCTGCTGCTGTTTCCATGTCGCCAGCGGAGCCTGCCGCGGCGCCGGTGCCATCTTGGGCAGCGCCGGCCGTCGCCAGGTCTGCGTCTATCGCGCCGACGGGGTCCTCTCCACACGCCGCACTGAGGCAGGCAACCACCAGGGCCACGGACCTTGAGACGGCATTCATTGTACGCACGAGCGCCGTTCTGGGCGCGGCGCAGAGTATTGCGTGCCTCGAGCCTGTGGGCCAGTCGGCGGCT
>SHZF01000035.1 GCA_009692425.1 Myxococcales bacterium
GGTGATGAACAGCACCTCGGCGAGGATGTGTTCGCGCCCGCGCCGGCTGCGAGGATCGCGGACGGTGGAGAAAAGCTCGAAGAGTCGCTGATATCCGCTCATGACCCGGCACCTTCTCGTCGCCGGATCACGCCCCGGCGGGATGTACCAGATCGCACAAATCATTATCTGTCAACCATTTGGTGGGTTTGCGGTTCTTGCGATCGCCCTGTCCACGCCCGCTGCCGATCTTCCCGCCGTCGCCGGTTCGCCCTACAATCTTGGGCCTCCCGCGCGGCCCGCACTCCCGCCGCCGCGCCCCAACTTCCGCCGCCCCCTTGCCCCGCGAGGCCCCATGTCACTGGACTCGTTCCGCACCCGCCGCACCTTGCAACTGCCCAATGGCCGCGCGGTCACTTATTGGTCACTGCCGGCCCTCGCCGCGAACGGCTTTGCCAACCTGGATCGCCTGCCGTACAGCACGCGCGTGCTGCTCGAGAACCTGTTGCGCCACGAAGACGAGACGTCCGTCTCGCGTGCCGACATCGAGGCCGTCGCCAGTTGGAACCCCGCGCAACATCCCGAACTCGAGATCGCCTTTCGCGTCGCCCGCGTCATCCTGCAGGACTTCACGGGTGTGCCCGCCGTCGTTGATCTGGCGGCGATGCGCGACGCAATGGTCAAGATGGGCGGCGATCCCTCGAAGATCAATCCGCTGCAGCCTGTCGACCTCGTCATCGATCACTCCGTGATGGTGGACCACTACGGTACGCCCGAGGCATTCGCCCAGAACGCCGCACTCGAATTCGACCGCAACCGGGAGCGCTACCAACTGCTGCGCTGGGGGCAGAGCGCATTCCGCGATTTTCGCGTGGTGCCGCCCGACACGGGCATCGTCCACCAGGTCAACCTGGAGTTCTTGGCGTCGACCGTCTTCACGCGCACGGACCCGACGACCGGCGAGACGCTGGCCTACCCTGACACGTGCGTCGGCACCGACTCGCACACGCCGATGGTCAACGGGCTCGGCGTCGTCGGCTGGGGCGTCGGCGGCATCGAGGCCGAAGCGGCGATGCTCGGCCAGCCGATCACGATGCTGCTCCCCGAAGTAGTCGGCGTGCGCGTCAGCGGGCGGCTGACAGAAGGGGTGACGGCCACCGACCTCGTGCTGACGGCCACCCAATTGCTGCGCAAGCGCGGCGTCGTCGGCAAGTTCGTCGAGTACTTCGGCCCCGGCTTGGGGTCGTTGAGCCTGCCCGACCGCGCGACGCTGGCGAACATGGTGCCAGAGTATGGCGCCACGATCGGGTTCTTTCCCGTGGACGCGCGCACCCTCGAATTCCTGCGCTTCTCGGGGAGGCCTGACGCGCTCGTGGAGTTGGTCGAGGCGTACACCAAAGCCCAAGGCCTGTTCCGCACCGATGCGTCGCCCGACCCGGCGTACTCCGACGTGCTCGAACTCGACCTCGCCACCATCGTGCCGAGCCTCGCTGGCCCGAAGCGTCCCCAAGACCGCGTGCCGCTGACCGACATGGCGGCCTCGTTTCGCAGGGAACTGCCGGGCCTGCTCAAACCGGGTGCCGCGATCGACGCCCACGCCAGCGTGACGCTGTCGGGCGACGTGCCCGCCGGGGCCGGTACCCAGGTGGACCTGCACCACGGCTCCGTCGTCATCGCCGCCATCACCTCGTGCACGAACACGTCGAATCCTTCGGTGCTGATGGCGGCCGGCCTGCTGGCGCGCAACGCCGTGGCCCGCGGCCTGCGCGTCAAGCCGTGGGTCAAGACGAGCCTGGCGCCCGGGTCAAAGGTCGTGACGCAATATCTGCGCGCGGCGGGGCTGCTCGATGCGCTCGAAGCGTTGAATTTCCATGTGGTGGGCTACGGCTGCACGACGTGCATCGGCAACTCGGGGCCGTTGCCCGAGGCGGTCGCGGCCGCCATCGAGCAGGGCAAGCTGGTGGCGGCGTCTGTGCTGTCGGGCAACCGCAATTTCGAAGGCCGGGTGCATCCCTTGGTGCGTGCGAACTACCTGGCGTCGCCGCCGCTCGTCGTCGCCTATGCGCTGGCGGGCGATGCGAACCACGACATGCAGACGCAACCGCTCGGCCATGACACGGCGGGCGCCCCGGTGTACCTGAAGGAACTGTGGCCGACGCAGGCCCAGATCGACAACGCCATCGAGCGGTCGCTGTCGGCCGAGATGTTTCGCAGCGAGTATGGCGACGCGTTTCTGGGCGATCGGGCGTGGCAGGAGTTGCCGGTGCCGGTCGGCGCGACCTTTGCGTGGATGCCGGATTCGACCTACGTCAAGCACCCGCCGTTTTTCGACAACCTCGCGTCCGAGCCCACCACGCCGGGTGACCTCGTCGGCGCGCGCGTCCTCGCCGTGCTGGGCGATTCAGTGACGACGGACCACATTTCGCCCGCCGGCAACATCGCGAAGGACAGCCCGGCAGGGGCATACCTGCTGGCCAACGGCGTCGCGGCCGCCGATTTCAACAGCTACGGCGCCCGGCGCGGCAACCACGAGGTGATGATGCGCGGCACGTTCGCCAACGTGCGGCTGCGCAACGCGCTGGTGCCCGGCCGGGAGGGCTGGTGGACCGCCCACCAACCGTCAGGCGAGGTCATGGCCATCTTTGACGCATCGCTGCGCTACCAGAAGGACGCCGTGCCGCTCGTGATCCTGGCCGGCCAGGAGTACGGGTCGGGGTCGTCCCGCGACTGGGCGGCGAAAGGGCCGATGCTGTTGGGCGTCAAGGCGGTGGTTGCCCAGAGCTATGAGCGCATCCACCGCTCGAATCTGGTCGGCATGGGCATCCTGCCGCTGCAGTTCGGGCCGGGTGTCAGTGCCCAGTCGCTTGGCCTCGACGGTACGGAAGTCTTCGACGTGACGGGCATCGCGGCCGGCGTGCGGCCGGGCATGACGCTGACGGTGCGGGCGACCGCGCAGCAGACGGCGGGTGGGGCGACATCGGGCAAGGTGACCCTGTTCGACGTGACGTGCCGGATCGACACGCCCGTCGAGGTCGAGTACCACCGCCATGGCGGGATCTTGCAGTATGTGTTGCGTGGGTTGGCGCGGGACGTGTAGCAGCAGACGGCGGGTGGGGCGACGCCGGCTCAGCCGTCGTCTACGCCGCTCAGGGCGTCGTCGGCCGTCCAGGGGCAGGTGCGCGGAAAATCCTGACGCAGACGGCCCGTCTCGATGACCGCAAACCGCACGGCGTCGGCGTAGTCCTCTTCCAGGCCGAGGCCCAGTTCGCGGTGCAGGCTGGGACTGTCCTTGAGCAGATTCAGCAAGCTGTTGCACTGTCCTTGAGCAGATTCAGCAAGCTGTTGCGCTGCACATCGATGGTCGCCTGCCACGAGCGGCCGCGCAGGTCTGGCTGCTCGCGCCACTTCAGCAGGTGCATCAGCATCCACCAGCCAACCTTTCCCGAACGCCGAATTCGGATGCAGTTCTCTGCGTTCAGGAGGTTGGCGGTCAACGCCTGGGCGCGTCCGCACCAGTGGCTCCTCGACGTCTAGCCATTGCCGCCCAAAGGCGCCCCATGCCGCATCGTGTTCACCGCGACCGTGCGCGCGTGCAGGTGTGCCTTCAGGATGCCGTCCCAATCCGGCACGCCCGGCAACGAACCGTCGGCGTGCACGGCCCGCAGGTGGCGGCAACCGGGCGGCTGCGCGACGCACCAGGGCAGGGCGATGCTCCATACGTCGGCAGGGCCGTCGAGCACCACCGTTGCGAGCGCCGGGTCGAGCAGCAGGGCGCGCAGTGGCCCTGCGGCCGCCACGTCGACCACCTGCCACGGTGGCGTGTCGAGGTCGGCCCACGCGGCGTCGAATGCCCGCCATGCCTCGCCGGCAACCGGTGCCAACGCCACGATGCGCACGGGACAGCCCGCCGCCGCTGCGCCCAACGCATGGGCCAGGGCCTGTGGAGTCACGAAGCTGCGGCCAGCCAGGACGACAGTGAGCCCGCGCGGCAGGTTCCACAGCGTGTATGTGCGCTGGCCCGGGATCGGGTGCGTCGGTTCGCCGGCGGCGCGCAATCCGTCGATGTGGCGCGCGCAGTGGCGTACCATCGTGTCCGCAACGGCACGCAAGTCGAGGTCGATCGCGCAAACGGGCAGGGTGGCCAGGGCGCGCTGCAGGGCGCGGGCGTGGGGCAGGGAAGCGACGGGCGCCGGGTACGCGGACTCGGCCACCTCGCGAGGTTCGGGCGGCCCGGGCAATTCGGCCAGCACGGAGAGCGCGGCAGCAGCGAGGGGCCGAGCCGCGGGCACGGTCGCAGAACGGCAGAATGCGTCGAGGTAGTCGGGGCCACCGGCCTTGGGGCCCGTGCCCGACATCCCGTAGCCACCGAACGGCTCGACGGCCACGCGCGCGCCGGTCAAGGGGCGGTTGACATAACAATTGCCCGCCGGCAGTGCGGCCACGACGGCGGCGACCTCGTCGTCAGACTGGGCAAAGACGCCGCCCGTCAGCGAGTACGCACCGGCGCGGACCAAGGCGAGGGCCTCCTCGATGCCGACGACTGGAATCACGTGGACGATGGGGCCGAAAAGCTCTGTTTCGGCAAGGCTGCCGGGGCGCAGCGCTTCGGCGACGGAGACGACCGCAACGACGGGGCCGACTTGCCATCCCAGGGCGCCGCTGCCTCGCGCGTCAACGACCGCCCGATCGACGACGACCCGGCCACCGCACGCCGCCGCTTCGTCGGATACCCGCCGCGCCGCGGTCCGCAGGCGGTCGCGGTCGTCGGAGGTAATGACCGGGTTGACGCGTACGCCGGGTCGTTCTGCTGGGCCGACGCGCAAGTCGGCAGCGGCGCGCGCAAACCGTGCCACGAAGGGTTCCGCCACGCGAACGTCGACGAGGACGCGGGACAGTGCTGAACACTTCTGGCCCGCGTGACCGAAGGCCGAACGCAAACACGCGCTGACTGCCTCGTCGAGATCGGCCGTCGCCGTGACGAGCGCAGCGTTCTTGCCGCCCATCTCCGTCACCGCGCGCCGCAGCCACGGGCCGTGCGGGCGCGCACCGATCGCCGCGTGGATGCGACGACCTACCGCCATCGATCCGGTGAACACGGCGCCACCGATGCCGGGATGGGCCACGAGCGCTGCGCCGACCGACGGCCCATCGCCGGGCGCGTGCTGGATGGCGTCGTCCGGCATTCCCGCAGCGCGCAGCAACGCCACCAGGCACTCGGCGACCAGCGGCGTCTGTTCTGCCGACTTCAGCACGACCGCGTTGCCGGTGACGAGCGCGCCCGCCACCATGCCGGTCGGGATCGCGAGCGGAAAGTTCCACGGCGCGATCACGGCCACCACACCGACGGGAGCCACGCCGGTGGCCGAGAGGGCGACCGGCCCTGCCGCACGATCGATCGCCACGCGGGCGTAGAACTGCAGGAAGTCGATCGCCTCGTCGACGTCGCCGAGCGCCTCGCCGCGCGCCTTGCCCGCCTCGCGCAGCACGAGCGCCGCCCACGCATGGCGGTCGGCACGCATCCGCTCGGCCGCCGTCACCAGCACCGCTGCCCGCGCCGGGGCGGCCACGGCGCTCCACACAGGCGCTGCAGCCTGGGCGCGCGCTATCAACAGATCGACATCGCCTGCCGTGCACGTGCGCAGCCGGCCGAGCGTGCGCTCAGGCTGCGAAGGCGATTGGATGTCGAGCGCGGGCCCGCTGCGCCCCGGCCGTGGCGGCGGCACCGCTTGCAGGCTGACGAGCAAGGCGTCGGCGACCAACGCAGCTTCGAACGCGGCCCGGTGCTCCGCCAGGTGGAGGCGCACGGGCGCGACGTTGAAGAACCCCGGCGTGTCAGCGCGGTGCGACGCCCCGCCCAGGAACTTGACCTGGCAGAGACCGTCGCGCGCCGGCTCCTGCTCCAAGGTGAGTGCCAGCGCGGGCGACACACGACCCGCCACTACGTCGGTGCCGTGGCGCGCCTGGGTCAGCACTCCCGCCTGAGAGCTGTTCTCGAGAATGCGGCGCACGAGGTACGCCATTCCGACCAGTAGCGAGCCGACGGGGACGTAGGAGCGCACGGCCCAACCCTGCCGGTGCATCGCCGTCGCCAGCGCCTCGTAGGTGGCGTGCAACACCTGGTGCTCGATGGGTGGCGCCGCAGGATGCAGTTCGGCGCGCGCTGCCTCGGCGAATGCATGGTCGCGCAAGTTGTGGCTCGCAACACACAGGTGGATCGCGTCGCCGGCCTCGAGGAGTCGCACGGTGAGTGCCTGGAACAACGCGTCGGTCTCCGCTTTGGCGAGAAACTGCGGGGCCGGGTGGTCGTGGGCGGTCGCTTCGGTCGTTTCGGCATCCCAGTAGGCGCCTTTGACGAGCCGCACGGGCAGGCGCACGGCACGGGTCCGCGCAAACGCCACCACGGCATCGACATGGGCGGGCGCGTCGCGCAGGTAGGCCTGCACCACGATGCCGACGCCGCCCCAACCGCCCAGATCCGGCGTGGCCAGCGCCCGACGCAACATCGCGACGCTCAGGTCGCGCGCCGGGTAGTGTTCGGCGTCGAGCGTCATCCCGACGCCGTGCTGGCGGGCGTGGCGCAACACACGCAGCAGGCGCGGGCCGACCCGGGCCCAGACGCCGTCCGGGTCGTCGGGGTCGAAGTCGCTGCACAGGGCACTGACCTTGATGGACACATGCGCCCGCTCGAGACCGGCGGCGTTGCGCGAGGCGGGCCGGCTCGCGCCATGGGCGTCGCTCCCGCCGTGGCGGGCACCCAGGCCATCGACGAGGGCCAGCACCCGCTCGGTGTACCGATCAGCTTCGTCTTCGCTGACCACGAGTTCGCCCAGCGGGTCGAGCGTCGCATCGCGCCCCGTCGCCCACAGCCCCTGCAACGCCGCGCCCGCCTCCGCCATCGTCTCGCCCGCTAGGAACTGGCGCGCCAACCTGCGAACTGCGGCGCGCGTCAGGCCGGCAACCCACGCCAGGGGAAGGAGTCGGGACCCGCTGTCGGCAAGCCGTGCTGCGAATTCGAGGGCATTCGGCAGCGCCCCCCACTCGCCAGTCACGCGATCGCGCCGTGCCACGGCGGAGTCAGCCAGCATCCGGCGCAGCGTTTCGCGCAGCAGCAGCACGACTTCGCCGCCGTGTCGGTCGTGGTCGAGTGCCGGGAGCGCCGCCACGAACCGCAGCGCGTGGACGCGCAGTACCGCATGACGGCCCTGCAATTCCAGGCCCCATTGCGCCACGCGCTCCGCGAGGCGATGCCGGTGACGCGCAAGGCCGAGCGCCAGGGCACTTGCGATGCGCGCACTGGTCGCGAGAACGCGGGCGTGGTCCGGTTCGGTCGGGTCCAACACGGCGAAGAGGCCGTGCCTGGCGACCACCGTCGCAATCTCGCGCGGCGCGCTACCGAGCGCGGCTTGCTGCCAGGCCGCCACCAAGCCAGCTAGGGCTCCCGCGTCTGGCCCCAAGGCGCCGAGCACCATGGACTCGCTGGCAAAACGTGGCGTCCCGACGGACAGCACCAGCGCGCCTTCATCCACCGCCACGCTGCCAATCCAGCCCTCGACATCGACCCACGTGCGCCACGGCGAGCGGACGTCGGGACCGCCGACGCAGGCAAGCCGATCCGCCAGCGCAGCGAGCGCAACCGTCCGCAGGGTTCCGGCGCGCACGTCGAACCAAACGTCGGCATGGGCGCACCACACGCGCAGGTTCCAAACACGACCGCCCAGGTTGAGCCGCGCGGCCTCGACATCGACACGGATATTCGGGAGGGACGCGGTAAGGATCGTGTGCTGAAGTTGCATGACCCGCTCCCGACGCCGCGCGGAGGATCGCGCTCCGGGCTGCGGAGTCAAGGGGTCGTAGTTTGTAAAAGTTTACATAATACTCATTATCAGACGTTGAATGTGCACTCCGCGCCGGTTTGACCGGTTTGCGTTGCTGCCCGGGCTGGACACATCAAGAGCGATCCGAAAGCATCCCCGTCATGCGGGTGCGGCTTTGCCAGATCAATACCACCGTCGTCGATTTCGACGGCAACCTCGCCGCTATCGAGCGGGCGTGTGAGCGGGCTCGCGTAGACGGGGATCAAGTCGTCGTGGTGCCGGAACTCGCGTTGACCGGCTACCCGCCTCTGGACTTGTTGGAGCGCGACGACGTGTTGGCCGAGGCGGTGCGGCGCATCCCGGCGTTGGCGCACGCGTCGCGCAACGGGCTCACGGTGGTTGCCGGTGCGGCGTTGCCGGTGGAACTGCCTGGTGGCCGGCGGCCGGCATGGAACGCCGCGATCGTGTGCCATGACGGCCGCCACGTCGGGACCGTGTACAAGCGACTGCTGCCGACCTACGACGTCTTTGACGAGGACCGCTGGTTCGAGCCCGGTGGCGCCGACACCGTGCGCACGTTCGACCTGCATGGGCGACGGATCGGAATCACGATCTGCGAAGACCTGTGGAGCCACGTCGACGATGGCCCGGCGCGCTACGATGCCGACCCCTGCGGCGACCTGGCTGCGGCGGGCGCAGACTGCATCCTGAACCTGTCCGCTTCGCCGTTCGACCTCGGCAAGGCCGAGCGCAGGCTGCGTCTGCTGCGGGGCCTGACGGCGCGCACCGGCCTGCCGATCGCATACTGCAACCTCGTCGGCGGCAACGACTCGCTGCTGTTTGACGGCCGGTCGTTCGCGATCGACGGCACGGGACGGGTGCTTGGGGCTGCGGCGGCGTTCGTGGAGGCAGACCTGCGCGTGGTGTTGCCAGGCGCCGTCCGGCCGGGTGTTGCGATCGCACAAGGGGTGCCGCCCGGGTTCGCGCAAGAGCCGGCCGTCGAGGCGCGCGCGGCGCTGGTGCTCGGGATCCGCGACTACCTGCGCAAGTGCGGATTCCAGAAAGCGATCATTGGCTTGTCCGGCGGGATCGATTCGGCGCTGACGGCTGCGTTGGCGGTCGAGGCGTTGGGGCCCGCCCACGTGGTGGGCATTGCGATGCCGGGGCCCGTCAGCAGCCCGGGCAGCGTGACGGATGCGCTCGCCTTGGCGGATCGGCTCGGCATCGCGTGTCCGGTGGTGCGGATCGACGCCACGTTCGACGCGGTCCGGCAGGCCGTGGCTCCGTTGTCGTGCGATACGCCGCGCACGCCGTGGGACGTCACCGACCAGAACCTGCAGGCGCGCATCCGCGGCACCATCCTGATGGCAATGTCGAATGCGACGGGTGCCATCTTGTTGACCACAGGCAACAAGAGCGAACTCGCCGTCGGCTACTGCACGCTCTACGGCGACATGAACGGTGGCCTGGCCGTGATCGGCGACCTGCCGAAAGGGCTCGTGTACGACGTGGCCCGCAGTTACAACACAAACGGCCGCGAGGTCATCCCGGTCGCGACCTTGACGAAGCCGCCGAGCGCGGAATTGGCTCCGGACCAAAAGGACGCCGACAGCCTGCCGCCCTACCCGGTCCTCGACGCCATCCTGGAGCGCCACGTCGTCGAATTGCAGGCGCCTGCCGCGATCATCGCCGCCGGCTTCGATGCCGCGACGGTGCACCGGGTGGTGCGCCTCGTCGAGCGGGCCGAATACAAACGCCGCCAGGCCGCCCCCGTGCTGCGCGTCACCCGCAAGGCGTTTGGCGGCGGGCGCCGCGTGCCGATGGCGCGGAGGATGCCGTGACCCTTACGCCGTCGTCGACACGGGTGCGCCAGGCGGAACTGTTTCCGCGCGCCGCCGGGGTGCTGCTGCATCCGACCAGCCTGCCCGGGCCGGGGCCGAGCGGCGACTTCGGACGGTCGGCCTATGCCTTCGTCGATTGGCTCCACGCGGCGGGCTGTCGGCTGTGGCAGGTGCTGCCGATGGTGCCGCCCGCGGGATCGGGTTCGCCGTACCTGTCGGCGTCTGCCCTGTGCGGGAGTCCGTGGCTCATCGACCTCGAAGGTCTCGCGTCCGAAGGGTTGCTGGACCGCGCCGACTGCGTGCCGCCCCCGCACGACGCGAACCGCGCCGACGGTAGTGCGACCTGCGTCTGGAAAGGCCCACTGCTGGCACGCGCCGCCGACCGCCTGTTGGCGAGCCCGCACCACCCGATGTTCGACGACCTGCAGCGGGCACTGGTCCACGCCACTTGGGCCGTCGATGCGGGCTTGTTTGCCGTGCTCAAGCGCCGGTCCGGCGACGCGTGCTGGTGGACCTGGCCCCGCGAACTGCGCGACCGGGACCCGGCGGCGGTCGCCCACTCACGCCAGACACTGCACGCAGAGGTCGCGCGCGAGGTCGCCATCCAGGTCTTCTTCTCGCACCAATGGGCACGCCTGCGGGCGTACGCCGCCGAGCGGGGCGTCCGGGTGATCGGCGACGTGCCGATCTACGTCGACGTCGATAGTGTCGATGTGTGGTGCGCACCGCACCTGTTCCAACTCGACGACCAGCGGCGTCCTACCGCCGTCGCCGGCGTGCCGCCCGACTACTTCAGTGCCACGGGGCAACTCTGGGGCAATCCGCTCTACGACTGGAATGCCATGCAGCGCGACGGTTTTCGCTGGTGGACGCTGCGGCTGAAGCGGGCGCTGGCCCACGCCGACCTGGTGCGACTCGACCATTTTCGCGGGTTTTCTGCCTACTGGTCGGTGCCTGCCGGGTCCGCGGATGCGCGGGGCGGGCAGTGGCAGCCCGGACCGGGCGCGGCATTGTTCGCAGCCCTGCGCCGCTCGTTCGGCGCCCTGCCCCTCATCGCCGAAGACCTGGGCGACATCGATGCGGCCGTCGTTGCCCTGCGCGAGGGCCAGGGGCTGCCGGGCATGAAGGTGCTGCAGTTTGCGTTCGGTGGCGCGCGCGACCACCCGTTCCTGCCGCATCACCACGGTCGCGACTTCGCCGTCTACACGGGCACGCACGACAACGACACCGCGCGCGGCTGGTGGCTCGCGACGCCGGCGGCCCACGACCACCTGCGCAAGTATCTCGGCGTGCCCGGCACCGACGTCGCCTGGGACCTGATCCGCGCTGCCTTGGCGTCGTGCGCACACACCGCAATCGTGCCGGCCCAGGACGTGCTGGACCTTGGCTCCGAGGCACGGCTCAACGTACCCGGGGTGACGGCGGGCAACTGGTCGTGGCGGTTGCGCGACGGGCAACTCACCGAGCAGCACGCGGCCCGTTTCCGCAGCCTGGCCGAGGTCTACGGTCGCGTCTGAAGACGACTCCGTAGCGGATCAATCGACGATCAAACCGGTCAATCCCGCCACTTCCAAGTCGCCACGAGACAGCCGGGCTTGCAGATCCGCTGCAATGCCGGTGCGCAAGCCAGCCATCGACACGGTCCAGGCGCCCAGGCCGAGGCCGCGCGTCAGGCCCTCGAAAATCAGGGCGCCACCCAGCAGGATGTCTGCGCGGCTTGGGTCCATACCAGGCACGCGCAGGCGCTCTTCCTGGGTCGGGGCGGCTGCGAGGAGGCCCGTCACGTGGTCAAGCGCGGCGGCGTCGAGGCGGAGGCCGTGCACGTCGTCGCGCGTCGTTCCCGCAGCGGTCAGCGCAATGCGGGCAAGTCGCTGGGCCGTGCCCGACGTCGCCACCCCGCGCAAATGAGCTTCGGCACGAAAGGGCACCAGCATGGGAGCAAGGGACAGCGAGATGTGCGCGCGCGCGCGCTCGATGGCGTCAGCCTGAACCGGGTCGCTGCCCAGCCAGTCGCGCGTGATGCCAACCGCGCCAAGCGCGACGCTGGCCGTGGCGCGCACGGTGCCGGAGTGGGACAAGACGAGTTCGGTTGAGCCCCCGCCCACATCGGCGCACATGACTTCGCCGTCGAGGCGCCCGAGCCCGCGCAACACTCCGAGGTGGGCCAAACGCGCTTCCAGGTCCCCGTCGACGACATCGACGTCGATGCCCGCCTCGTCCCGGAAGCGTGCGACGATCGCGGTGCGGTTCGACGCGTCTCGCAGCGACGCCGTGGCGACGGCGCGATAGGGCACCGCATACCGATCGATGAGCAATCGGAAGCGCTGCAACGCCGCCACGGCGCGATCGACGCCTGCAACGGCCAGGACGCCGTCGGCCCCGAGATGCTCGCGCAATCTTGCGACATCCTTGTCTTTCTGGATCGTGTGAAAGCCCCCGTCGGCCAGCGGCAGCAGGACGAGCAGGCAGATCGAGTTGGAGCCGATGTCGATGACGGCGAGGGGTTGCAGTGACAACGGGGGCTGGGTTGGGTCCACGCGCGACGCAGGGTACGGTCGCACGCGTCCAACGTAAAGCCTGGCCAAGCCTGCTGGCCCAACCCTGCGATCACCAGGGTGCGAGCCTCGGTCGGCGTGCGTCACCCGACCGCGTCGCGAAGCGCTGCCAGGGCCCGTTCGAGCCCGCCGTCGTCGACGTCCAGGTGAAAAACCGCACGCAGGCGCGCGGCCGTGCCCGCGATCCACACTCCGCGCTCCCGCAAGCGGGCGGCCAAGACGACCCGCATCGCACCGACATCAGCGCTCCAGCGCCGGACGGCAGGAGACGCAGGATCGACGTCGAAATACACAAGGTTGGTCTGCACTTGCCCAACATCGACACGGAGCCCGTCGATGGTCGCGATCGATGCGGCAAACCGCCGTGCCCGAGCATGATCGTCCGCGAGTCGTTCGACATGATGGTCGAGGGCGTAGGTCCCGGCAGCTGCGAGGATTCCGGCCTGACGCATTCCACCACCCATGGCCTTGCGCCAGCGCCGGGCGTGCGCGATGCGCCCGCGGTCGCCTGCCAACAAGCTGCCCACCGGTGCCCCGAGGCCCTTCGAGAGGCACAGGCTGACGGTATCGAAGGGCGCGGCAAGCGCTGCGATCGACGTGCCGCTGGCGATGGCGGCGTTGTACAGCCGCGCGCCGTCGAGGTGCAGGCCCAGCCCGTGACGGCGGGCGAGGGCGCACACGGCGTCGACGTCCACGGGGTCGAGCACGACACCGCCGCAGCCGTTGTGGGTATTTTCGTAGGCGATCAGACGCGTCGGGGCAAGGTGTGGGTCGTCGCCGAGGTGCAACGCGGCCGCGACGGCCGCCGCGCCCAGGCTGCCGTCCATGCTGTCGATCGGCCGCAGCGTGACCCCGGACAGGGCGGCTGCCGCGCCACCCTCGTAGTTGAACACGTGGCTGCGCGCGTGCAGCACGGCCTCGTCGCCTGGGCGGCAGTGCGCGCGCACCGCGAGTTGGTTCGCCATCGTGCCGGAGGGAACGAACAAGGCGGACTCCTTGCCTAGGAGTTCAGCAACTTTGTCCTGCAAGAAGTGAACCGATGGATCGTCATCGAAAACGTCGTCGCCCACCGGTGCCGCCGCCATAACGGCGCGCATGGCCGCGGTAGGGCGGGTCACGGTATCGGAGCGCAGATCGACGATGTGGGGCATGGCAGGCGTCCTGGCGGCCGGGCGCACGGCCGGCGTCCACGGCGAGACGCTACGGCACACCCGCGCCGATCTCAACGGACCCGCGCCACCTCGACGCGAAATCGCAGGGCTTGGCATCCGCTCCGCAAGCGTGCACACTCCACGCCCCCCCCAACGGCTTCGGCCGACCCGTCGAACCCGCCTCGAGGCCAAGCCCAAGATGTCGAAGCAGTCCGTCATCCGCGTCAGCAACTCGTTTACTCGCGAAGAGATTCGCATCCTCAAGGACATCATCGACACGGCGACCACGCAGGAATTCCGCGGGCGCAACCATCTGATGAAGTTCATCGAACGTTCAGCGTTCCACCAACTGTACCGCAAGCTCGTCAGCATGCAGGACAAAGCGGACAGCCTGCACTCGGCGGCGCGCACTGGTGCCGTCCTCCCCGAAAAGCCCGAGCCGAAGTAGCGCGCGCCGGCGATGGAACCGGCTCGGACTGCGCCCCTTTCCGCATCCATGCCGCGGCACGCTGCCGCAACGCACGGCGGTGGTCGCCCCTTATTAGGCTTGTCCGCCGTGTGGGTGGTTGTTGCCTGCGCCGCGTGCGCCCGGCCACCCGCACCCCACGCCGACGACGGCAATCCGGTGCACAGCGCGACCGGTCACGCCGAGCGCGTCACCGCTGCGGCCATCCATGCCGCAGCGGCGCTACCCGGACAGCCATCGCCAACCGCTGCGCCCAGTTCAGCCACCCTGCGCGCAGACCGCGGCCAGCCGGGAGCGCCCCTGCTCACCGATGCTGACGTCCCGCAGGCGATCGTTCGTGCCCGCGCGGTCGTTTGGGGTGATTCTGGCACTGGCAGCGCCGATCAATACGCGATCGCCGCGGTGGTTGCCGCCCAGTGCCGCGCGTTGGGGTGCGATTTCGGGCTGCACACCGGCGACATCATCTACCCGGCCGGCATCGCGACGCCCGACGATCCGCTGCTCCGGACCCACCTGGAGGAGCCTTACGCTGCCCTGCCCTTCCCGATCTGGCTTGCGCTCGGCAACCACGATCACTACGGCAACGAAGACGCCTGGGTGACCTATGCCGCGCGGCGTTCCGACGGGCGCTTCCGGATGCCCGCGAAGTACTACACGTTCCTCGCAGGCGGGGTGCGCTTCGTGGCGCTCGACACCGAGGTGCCCGACGCGGCGCAAGAGGCGTGGGCGCTCCAGGTCCTGGCCGCCAGCCAAGCCGCGCGAGAGCCCTGGGTCATCGCGTTCGGCCACCACCCGCGCTGGTCGGCAGGCCAGCACGGAGATGCAGACGCTTCGCTCGCGGCATGGCTCGACCGGGTGTTGTGCGGCCACGTCGATTTGTACCTTGCCGGCCACGATCACGATCGGCAGGTGCTGCGGCCCGCGTGCGGCGTGGTGTACGCCGTGTCCGGGGCGGGCGCGCAGGTGCGGCCGATGAGCGCCGGCGCCCGATCGCTGTTTGCCGCCGACACGATGGGGTTCGCGCACCTCGACATCGCGGGCCCCCGGTTGCGGCTGCGAATGTTCGACGAGCGGGGCACGGTGGACTTCGGTGTGACCGTCGTGCGTGCGCGAGATCCGTGATGGAGTGCCGAGGTGGCAACGTCAGCGCGGCCGATCGCGCAGTTGCCCGAGCATTGCGGCGGGCTCCGTCACCGGCAGTTGGCACACGCCGGCCCGGCACACGTAGGCCGTCGGCTTGCCGCCGCGCGCGTCCTTGCCGGCGACGATTGGAGCCATCTCCTCGAGTACCTTGGCCGCGGCACTGCCCGCCTC
This sequence comes from Myxococcales bacterium, assembly GCA_009692425.1. Lineage (GTDB taxonomy): Bacteria > Myxococcota_A > UBA9042 > UBA9042 > UBA9042 > SHZF01. Next base: position 15,121 of record SHZF01000035.1, read on the forward strand.
GATTTCCAGGACCACCTTGTGCGGCACGAACGCGCCCCGCAATGCGGACCGCCACGGCGCCAGGACTGCGGCCGAGCTGCCTTGCGGTCGCACCAGGACGACTTCACGCATCGGCCCGGCGCGCGCCTCGACTGCAAGCAGCATTTCGCTCAGCGCCCCTGGATGGTCGCGCAGGCGGCCACCAAACGCTCGCAACAGGCCGTCGAGACGGACCCGGTACGCGTCCACCGCCGTGAGCGCGTGCAGCCGCACGAGATTGAACGCCGCCACCGAGTTGCCCGACGGTTCCGCGCCGTCGCGATCAGGTTTCTCGCGCGCCAGCAGCACCTCGGCATCGTCGGGGGTCGCAAAATAGCCGCCGCGCGAGTCTGCGAAGTGGGCGTCCTGCACGGCGTGGACCTCGATCGCCGCCTGAAGCCACCGCCCCTGCTGCGTGGCCTCGAACAGGTCGAGCAGGGCCTGCACCAGGAACGCGTGGTCGTCGAGCCCGCCGTGGCCCTTGCCGGTGCCGTCGAGCCAGGTCCGCAGCAGGCGCCCCCCTGGTGTGCGCATCTGCCGCAAGACGAAATCTGCTGCCTGTTCCGCCGATTCGAGCCAGCGCGGCTCGCCTAGCTGCGAGCCGGCCCGGGCCAGAGCAGCGATCGCCAGTCCGTTCCAGGCGAGCAGCACTTTGTCGTCGCGCAAGGGCGGCACCCTGCCCCGGCGCACGGCGTGGAGGCGATCGAGGGCGCTCCACAAGCGCTGCGCCAGTCTTGCCTCGTCTCCTCCCTCGCGAAGTGCCAGTTCAGCCAGCGGGGCCTGCAGGTGCAGGATGTTGCTGCCCTCGAAGTTGCCGCGCGGTGTCGCTCCGAAGGCGCGCTGCACGAGTGCGCCGTCGTCGTCGCCCAGCGTCGAAGTCAGTTCGCCGGCAGTCCAGAGGAAAAAGAGCCCTTCGCGGCCTTCGCTGTCGGCGTCCGTCGCCGAGAAGAAGCCGCCGTCGGCGTGGCGCATGTCGCGCAGCAGGCCGTCCAGCGTGCCGCGCACCGCATGGTCGAGCAAGCGGTCGCTCGCTACGGCGAGGACGTCGAGCGCGCCCATAACGATCAGGGCCTGATCGTACAACATCTTCTCGAAATGAGGCGCGAACCAGCGTGCATCGGTGCTGTAGCGGTGAAAGCCACCGCCGACGTGGTCGTAGAGCCCGCCCATGGCCATGCGTTCCAGCGTGTGGCGCGCTGCGTGCAGCGACGCCGCCTCGCCGGTGCGCAGGTGGTGACGCACCAACAGGGACAGCGGAACCTGCGACGGGAATTTCGGTGCCCAGCGCCGCCCCCCGTTGGCGCTGTCGTAGGTCGCCAGCACTTCTGCGACTGCGGCGTCGACGGCCTCGACGCCTGGCGGGTCCCCGGGTGCATCGGCGCCGAGGTGGGCGGCAATGGCAACGGCGACGGAGCGGCCCTGTTCGAGCACCTTGGCCGGGTCGCTGCCGTGGGCCTCGGCAAGGCGCCGCAACAACGTCAGGAAGCCCATGCGCGCGCCGCGCCCGCCATCGCGCGCGGGAAAATAGGTGCCGGCAAAGTAGGGCAACCCGCGGACGCCATCGGGTGCCTCCGGGTCCGGCGCGAGCCACACCGACATCGGCCAACCGCCCGAGCCGGTCATCGCCTGCACGGCTGCCATGTGTACGGCATCGACGTCGGGCCGCTCTTCGCGATCGACCTTGACCGGCACATACCGGCGGTTGAGCTCTGTGGCAACTTCGAGGTCCTCGAAGCTCTCGTGCTCCATCACGTGGCACCAGTGGCAGGTCGAGTAGCCGATGCTCAAGAAGATCGGTCGACCCAAGCGGCGCGCCTCGTCGAACGCCGCTTTGCCCCATGGCCGCCAATCGACCGGATTGTGCGCATGTTGCCGCAGGTACGGGCTATTTTCGAGCAACAGGCGGTTCGTGAACACGGGGTGACTGCCGGCAGGCGCGTACGGATTCGGATGCGTGTCGCCGGCCGTGGACGGGTGTTCCGTGCCGTTGTAGTGGCGGGTGCGCGGTGCGTAGGTGGCTGGCAACACGGCGAGCGCTGCGGCCAGCGCGGCAGCGACGTCGGCGGGGTGCGGCGCGGACCCGGGATGAGTCGCATTCGGAGTGGACGACGGCGGCATGGCTCGGCTCCGCGCGGGGACGCTGGGGATGGCGGTCGGGTCCGGTGGGCGACGTGCGCACGCGAACGACGCCAATGCGAGGCAACCGAAGACGACCCCGCCCGTCGCCGCCGCAGCCATGCGACGCAAGTCGCCGGCCGACGTCGTCATGACCGGCGGGGCCTCCGGGGCCGCGTGTGCGGGTTGCTTCGTGGGGCCGCGCGAGGAGTTCGTTGGCCCGCGTCCTGCAGGCGATCGACGGGGCCCACCGCGAGGATCGATTCGTCGATGCGGACCACGGGCGTGCCGGGCACCCGCACGCCTTCGCCGCGCCAGGCATTCGCGACGGCCGCGGCGACGGGATCGACCGCCGCCCCGCGCATTTCTGCGGTCGTCCTTCCTACGGGCCCACACAGGTAGCGCCGCGCCACCTCTCCGTCGCGCATGAGGCCGCCGATCACCCGATAGGACAGCGCCGCGGTTGCAGAAAGCGCCGCGGGCTCCGCCAGCGCCGTGGTCGCCGGGAGCGGGGCGGCCCCTGGCGCCACGATGAGGTGCGAAGATTTCAGCGTGCGGCGCGCGTGGCCGATCGCGCGGTCGAGCGCCACGACCTGGGGCGGCCGCTGCCACGGCGCCTCGGCGTGGCACCAGTCGCGCATCGAGGGTTGGTGCAGCGGGCACAGACCCTGCGTGAAGCAAGGGCTCGTCGCGCGACCGACCGCACCCGCCAGCAGGTGGGCGCGCACGTCGAGCAGGGTGTGCGAGGCTCGGCGCGTCGCCGGCTCCACCAACACGAGGCGGCCGTCGGGACAGAGGTGGTGGCGCACCAGCGTCTCGGCCCACGCACCGACGCTCACGGCCTTGCGGCCGCCTTGATCCCACTCGTTCAGCGTGTTCAGGCAGACGATGACGTCGAACGCGCCCAGATCGCGCAGCAGGCGACCGTCGCGCAGGTTGCCGACGAGCGTCCGGACCTGGGCTTGGGGCCGCAGGGTCCGCAGCAGTGCGACGCCGTCGTCGAGTGCCGCGCGACAGCCATCGACGGCCACGATGTCGAGGGCGTGGGCCTGCGGGAGTGCGAGGGCCAGCGCCAGCGACGCCGTCAAGGGCCCGGCACCGAGATCGAGCACCCGCAGGCGCAACTGGCTGTGCAGGCGAGCCAACTCTCCGGCGCGCTCCAGGACCGACAGCAAGGTCGCAACGCCTGTCGGCACGAAATACAGCAGGTACGCAGCCCGCCAGCGCGGCTGCGACAGGTAGCCGGGCGGCAGACCCGAGCGCACCGAGGTGAACGCTTCGGACAAGTCGGCCACCGCGCCTGCATGCACGGATTCGATGGAGTGGCCGCGCCGCGCGGGCGGGGTCAATGTCGCCCGCACCAGCCGCTCGATGGTGTCCGGCAAGCCGCCGAGGTCTGCCGTAGCGTGCGCCACCTCCACCGCTCCCCTTGCCGCCAAGCTGCGTCCCTGAGTGCCCATCTTGGGCAGGCGCGCCCAGCCTGGTCAACCCCGATCCGCCACCTTCGGCACAGCTCTTCGTTGTCGCTGCGGAATCGGCGTTCGAAGTACCGGGTGTACGTCTTCAGGCCGATTCCTTGCTCGGGCTTGATCTGCATCCGAATTCGGCGGCCGGCGATGGGAGTCGGTGGTGGATCCTGGCCAACTGTGCCTTGCGCCGGGCAGATGCCTCGCGCTACCTTGCGGGCCGTACCGCCCGCGAGATGAAGCCGATGGCCGACGCGCGTGTCCTTCCGGTGTTGCACCTGATCAAGCCGTTGGGTTCGCTGCCCGAGGCCGACCTGCAGGTTCTCGCCGACCTGTTGCAACCGAAGTTCCTGCGTGCGGGCGAGGTCCTGTATCGGCAGGGCGACAGGGGCACCTCGATGGCGATCCTGGCGGACGGCATCCTCCGCCTGCAGTGGCAGGACCCGCGGGGCGAAGTGGCGCCACTCGGCAGCCTGAAGCGCGGGGACTTCGCGGGCGAGATGGCCCTGCTCGATCCAGCACCGCGCTCGGCGACCGTGCTCGCCGCTTCGGAGTGCCTGTGCTTCGAGCTGACGGACACCGATCTGGTGTTGTTGATGTGCCGCAGCCCGGCCGCCACTTCGCGCCTGGTATCGGCCATCACGCACGCGCTGACGAAGCGGATTCGCGCAGCGAACGAGCAACTTGAGAGCATCGTGCGAGCCAGTGCCCAGGGCGGGCGCGCCCCGTCGCAGCCCATCCGGCTGCCTGACGATGCGATCGGCGCGCGTCCCGACAGCGTGATGTCGCGGCTGTGGGCGAAGATCACCGGGGGGTAAGGCATGGCAAGTTCCGGACTCCACCTGTTGCCTGCCCGCCATGGCTTCGCGCCGGACGATCTGGAGTTGCTCACGACCGTCGGGCCAACCCGGCAGTTTGCCGTCGGCACGTACCTTTGCGAGCAGGGCAAGCCCGCGTACTGCGCGTTCCTGCTGCTGGCGGGCGAGGTCGAGGTGCTGCGTGAGGTCGAAGGGCGCACGATGTCGCTGGCCAAGATGGGGCCCGGCGAAATCGTGGGCCAACTGGCGCTCGTCGATGGCGCGCCGCGTGGCGCCTCGGTGCTCGTGCGGCGCGATGTCGAAGCCCTGCTGCTCATGCGCGACATGTTCGAAAAGCTGCTGGCGTCGCAGAGTCCACTCGCGCTGCGCTTCCAGCGCCAGGTTGCGGTCGCGGGCATTCGCCAACTGCGGCGCACGACGGAACGCTTGGCCCACGTGATGCTGGCATTGGAGCGCGAAACACCGCGCACCGAGGAGGAGAGGGCGAGCCTCGTGCGACGGCGTCGGGACAGTGCGATAACAGCCCTGGCTGCTCTCGAAGAGCCGGGCCTCGACATGGAACTGGACCAGGAAGTGTGCGACGTCACCGACAGAACCCTCGCCATCCTCCCCCGCGGGTTCATGCCGGAGCCGCCGATCGACCAGGTGATGGCCCCTACCGCCATCGCGACGCTTCGGAGCGGTCCTGGCAAATAGATGGCGACGCTTCGGAGCGGTCCTGGCAAATAGTATGGCGACGCTTCGGAGCGGTCCTGGCAAGCAGGGGCAGCGCTACGGTTGCTGCCCTGCCGCGGCAGGCCCACTGGCTGCCCCAGCCGGGTCGACCTCCGCCGCCACCGGGTCGGTGGTGGTGACGGGGTCGTCGGCGTCGTCATTCCACACGAATTGGCGCCGGTGCACGTCCCACCAGCGCGCCCAGGCCCGGTGCTTGCGCAGGGCGGTCGCGTCGAGGGCGTCCGGCCCACGCCCGAGAAGGTGGCGCAGCATCGCCTCGGCGTTGGCCGCCAGCCACGGTTGTCGTGCGGTCAACTGGGCCACCAGCCGCGGCACTGCCTGCTCCGGTCGGTCGAGGGCGTGCAGCCCGCGCAGCGCAAAGCCGCGCACCATCCACTGCCAGCGCCCGCGACCCCCATCGCGTGCCAGCCAGGACCGGGCGGCGTCGGCATCGGCGAACCCGCGATTGGCCAGGTGTTCCAAGGTCTGCAGCGCCGCGCGTCGGGCCGGCGGGCTCGCGTCGTCGAGCACATCGACGAGCGACTCCGCACTTTCTTCGAGCAGCCACGGTCGCACCGCGCGTGCCGCCGCCGTGCGCAATTCCGAACGCGCGTCCGCGTCGAGCGAGGTGCCCAGTTCCCCGACGTCTGGACCCAACAGGGCGAGCACCTCGGCCGCGTGCTCCGGGCGCGCGACCTGCAGCGCCGTCACCGTCAGATCGCGCACGACCTGCGCTTCGGGCGCCGCACGCGCCTGGTCCATCAGCAACGGCCACGCCATCGGAGAGGCCATGAATGCCAGCGCGTCACGCGCACGGGAACGCAGCCCCGGCTCGTCGCGCGCGGCGGTCCACGCCAGCGCCTCGACGGCGGCCCGGCTCTCTCCCTGAAACCACTTCAGCTTCTCCACCGCGGCGCCACGTCGCTCGACGGAGGGCTCGCCCAACTGCGCGACTGTACGCTGGACCTCGGCCCGCACCTCATGGTCCCACCCCTGCACCCACGGCCAGCGCGGGTCATCGTCGCTGCATCCGGCGAGGCGATCGGCGCGGCTGCAGTAGATGCGAAGGTGCAGGTGGTCATCGTGGCGGCCGGCGTGACCGGGTTCGTGCAGGACCATGCGGGCGCGCTGGACGATCCACTCCGGTTCACCGATGGCGCGGGCCCGCGACAGCAACTGCTGCCGCAACGGCTCCGCCAGGTACATGTGTTGCACCTGCACGTGCGAGTCGGTGAGCAGGGCGCGCACGAGGTCCCAACTGCGCGCGACATCGAACACGACCGGCGTTCGCTTCCAGCGACCGCGGCCCGACGAGTCTACGGATACGAATTCATCGGGAGATAGTGGCTTTCCATTCAGATCCGTCAGGTACAACAAGATGTCTGCATCGCGGCCGGATCGATGAGAATGGCTCCACCTCATCTCGCCGCCCTCCTGCAGCGAGAGATTGCCGATGCGCACCGCCGTGCCCGCGTGGTCTGGGTTGCGTTGCAGTCCCGCCGACAACCGCACAAGCAGTTCGACCAGATCGCGCGTGGCCCACCCGGTGCCCCGCTGCGACACGACAGACAACCGCCACAGCCCCGGAGCGCGCCGTGGCAGGTCGACGCCGCTGACCAAGGCGCCGTGCTCCGAATCGCCCAGAGACAGGGAGGGGCGGTCGGTCGCGTCGAATGCGGGGCCCGCAACAACCTGGGCCACCACCGGGCGCCCGCAGAATAGCCAGCCCAGCACACACGCCCACGGCGCGACGAACCTGACGACGGTGTGACGCGTGAAGGGCCGGGCCATGAGCGTGCGTAGCCTCCCGCGTGTCGTGCCACCGGGCAGCGCCAACCTTGCCCGCCCGCGCCCTTGAACGCAACGGGAACCCCCGATCTGCTGCCTTCGGCGCATTTCGTCGTTGCCGTCGTCGGTTGGCGGCTCGGCGTACCCGGTGTACGGCTTCACCGTCGACCTCCTAGGCGCCTAGAACTGCATCCCAATTCGGCGTTCGGGAAAGGTTTGCTGATGGACCCTGGGAAACCCAGTGCCTTGCACCGGCTGTGCGCGGCGGCTACCGTGATCGGGGAGGCTGTCGTGGCCGCGTCGAACCGATTGCAGACCCTCGCCCGCGTCGCCCGCCGGCCCGCCAGCCTGTCGGTCGTGCTTGCAACTACCGTGAGTGCCGGAGCCGCCGTGGTGGTGGGCACCGGCGACTTGTGGGAGCGCGCCGAGGCGCCAGAGCCGGGCCTCGCGGTCGAGGTCCCCGTGCGCCCAGTCCCCGGCGCCCAACGCGACGACGCGAGTAGTGTCACCGTGACCGTGCGCTGGGGACACAATGGCGGCGCGCCGCATCTGCCGGGCCCGACTCGGTGGGACGGGTGGGTGTCGCTCGACTGCGGCGAATTCGACACGGTGGCCCCCTTGGCTTTCGAGCCACCGCCGGGCGGGTTGGTGGTGGACGACCCGATGACGGCGGGGGACGAACTGGGTCCCGTCGTGCGCGGGGCCGGCGGCGACCATCGCATCTACTTTCGCTCGAGAGTCGGCGGCGACTGGGACGGGCTGAAGATCGTGCTGACGAGTTGCAGTGCCCCGGACCCGGCTGCGACGGCAGGCCAACAGGCGGCCAGCACACTGCGGATCGCCACGCCGTTTCGCAGCTACGTGGCGCGCCTCGACTGGAGCGTCGACGACTTCGTGAGCTTGGGTGCCGGACCGGGTGGCAGTACCCTGGACGTCCACATCGCCGCCAACCGCGACGCGCGCAACATCCGGGGAGCCCGCGTGACCCGGGCGCAACCCCCAAGCGCGGGGACGGAGGGCGTGTCTCTCGAAGCGATGGCGGAGCCGGCGGTCGACGAGGACCCGGTGTCACCTCTTGAGGCACCCGGCCTGCACGGCACGCCGTCCGGCCTGGTTCGCGAACGACCGAGCGCACTGCTGGTCCGCTGATCAGCCCCGGGTGTTCTTTGGCGGCGACGGCCTGGCGGGCGGCGTCGGCTCGTCGTTCCGCTTAGGCCCGCCGTCGTCGGCCCGGATGCGGCCCAATGCTTCGGGCAGGTCGATGCCGCCGATGTCCTTGACCATGTGCATGACGGGCGGCAGCGCACCGGCGAGGCTGCGTAGGAATTCCGAGGTCGAGCCCTTGCCGTCGCCGCGACCGCCCTCCCACACCACGATCTTGTCGAACTTGATGTTCTGAATGGCGCTCGATGCTGTATCTGCCAGATGATCCACGTGTTCGAGCATCATCAACTGGAAAGCCTTGTCGGCTCCACCTGCGGCTTCGACGAGCGACCTGAGCGCCTCCGCCTTGCGCTGGAGGATCTCCGCCTCGCCGCGTGCCTGCGCACTCAGCCGCGCATAGGTAGCGCCCGCCTGGGCCTCGGCATCGATGCGCACCCGTTCGGCGGCCGCCTCGGCATCGACGACCGTCTTCGCTTTCTCCGCCTTGGCTGTCGCTTCGACGTCGGCCCGCTGCTCGGCCTCGCGCTTCTTCATGAACTCGAGGGCCGCCAGCGTCTCCGCGGCGTACTGAGCCTGCAAGACGGCGGCTTCGGCCTCGCGCCTTTTCGTTTCCGCCCGCTGGCGCGCCTCCGCTTCCTTCACCTGCAGGTCGGCATTCGTGGCGACGACGCGCGCCCGCGCCTGGTTCTCGCCTTCGACCGCATGGGCATCGGCATTGGCGACGCGTACACGCTTTTCGCGTTCGGCTTCCTTGACTGACGACTCGCGCTCGTTGGCGGCCTTCTGTTCGCCGACCACCCGGTCGCGCTCCAGGTTGGCGACTTCGATGGCCTGCTCCTGTTGGGCCTTCGTCACGCCGATCTGGCGGTCGCGCTCGGCCATCGACACGCTCACGGCGCGCTCGCGCTCGGCCTCGGCGACACCGATCGCGCCGCGCTTCTGCTGCTCGGCCACGTCGATGACGGCCTGCTGCACGGCTTCGGACGCCGCCTTGCGCCCGATGGCCTCAATGTAGCCGGATTCATCCGTGATATCCGTAATGTTCACGTTGATCAGCACGAGGCCGATCTTGCGCAACTCCGGCTCGAGGCCCTCCTTGATGCTCTCGCGAAAGGTGTCGCGGTCCTTGTTGATGTTCTCGATCTTGAGCCCGGCGATGACCTGGCGCAGTTGGCCGAAGATGATGTCGCGGGCTTGCTCGACAATCTGCTGGCGGTTGAGCCCCAAAAGACGCACGGCGGCGGCGTTCATCAGTTCGGGCTCGACCCCGATGGCGACCGTGAAGTTCGACGGCACGTTGACGCGGATGTTCTCGGCCGACAGCGCGCCGGACAGCGGAATCTCGATCTGCACCGGCTCCAGCGACAGATACGCGTAGTTCTGGATGAGCGGCCAGATGAAGGCGCCGCCGCCGTGCAGACACTTCGACGACTGGCCGCCGCCGACCTTGCCGTACACGACGAGAATCTGGTTCGACGGGCAGCGCCGGTAGCGCGTCGTCACCAGCAGCAGGAACGAAAAACCGAGCAGAGTCGCGAAGATGACGAGCAAGACGATGGCATTCATGGTGGGGCAGCCTCGCGATCGAAAAATGTCAGGTCAAGGATTGCGTTCGACTTCAAAAGTCTGTGCATCAATACGTTTTCTGACGTGCACACGCGCCCCAGTCGGTATCTCGGGACCGGATGTCATGGCGAGCAGTTCCGCCTCGCGTCCCTCGATGCTGACCGTGATCTTGCCGGTGCCCGCCATCGCCCCGGGCACGCGCAGGTAGACCGTCGCCGGCAGGCCGACCGCGCGGCCCACGTCGAGGGTACCGGAGACCTGGAGCCTGGCAATGCCGCGCATCATCACGACGACGGCGGCCATCGCGGCCACCCCGCACAGGGTCGCCAACACGGCGCGCAGGGCGTCCGACGCGATGTTGGCCTCTTCCGCCGCCAGTCCGCCCAACCCGAAGAACGCGCAGAACGCCGTCAAGGACTTCAGCGACAGGATCGACGCAAAGGCCGTGGACGAGTCTCCCGCGTGGTCGCCGACGTGGAGTTCGGCCCCGCCGTCGTGGGGCAGGTCGGCGTGGCCGGAGCCGATCAACTGGAGCACGATCTGCACGACCAGCAGGGTGCAGCCGAGCGCGGCGGTGACGAGGAAGACGAGGTGCATCGCGCGGGAGGATAGGCGCAGGGGCTGGCGCTTGACAACCTAGGGTCTGCTCCGCGGCAGGCCGCTCGCAAAAACGCCAACCTCCAGGGCCATCGCCAGTGTGCGCATCGCTGACAAACTGATCCGGTCATCGCTCTGAAACTGACCCACCCGTGCCCACTGCCGGGCGTTGCGGCAGCACGCCGCCGGCTCCAGCGGCCCGCTCTTGGCAGTCGTTGGCGTCGTGCGGGTGGTAGTGCAGCGTCGAACCGCAGCACGCCCGACACCCTACGGATTCATCGGGTTCCCATACTCCATCACCGCCGTCATCTCGCCGACCGCCTTGATCAACTGCAGATAACTCTTCAATGCCGGCGCCGCGCCTGGGTCCACCTTGCCGCCCTTGCCGCAGTCGTCCGCCGTCGTCGTCGTCTGGCCCGGCAGGTCCACCGTCGCGCCCGGGTCGCACTGCGCCGAACGCGAGCGCAACAGGTTGGCTTGGGCGACCATCGCTTCCCCGCTGCCCACCCGCCCGGCAATGTCGAGCGCGCCATAGCGCAGCCCCGTCCACGGGTCAGTGAACGTGACCAGCTTGTCTGGCGCTACGGCAGGTGCCTTGCCGCTGCCGATCACGAACACCTGCGCCTCGTCGACGTACTGGCGGTCAAACGTGGTTTGGAAGCGCGCCAGCCCCAACAGCGTGAAGTACAACTGAATCGTGAAGTCCGCCGCCGGGTTCACTGCGTTTGCGTGCACCTCGGTCAAGGGCCCAGCGTAGTTCGGGAACGCCAACTGCTTCGTCTTCGGATCGAGGTACGGCCCCACCCGGCTCCAGTCGCCGGCCGCGATCGCCGCACCGATGCGCCGGATGCTGTCGCTGAACGTCGAGTAGTACCCCACTTGCCAGTCGCGCACGTCGATCGGGTTGGCGCGCGCCACGTAGTGCGTCTCGGCGTCGCTCATCGCCTCCATCGCCATCACCTTGTCGACGTAGAAGCCGATGCGCTGCAGGCACTCCCAGAAAAAGAACCCGCATTCGATGGCGCCACCCGCACCGGCCCCGCTCCAGTTCGTCGAGTAGTAGCGCGCATTCGCCACGGTCAGCTTGAAGTCCCCGAACCCGAATGGGCTCTCCTGGTACAGCTTGCTGCCGTCGGGCCGGTCCGTCTGCGTGTACAGGCCCGAGAAACCGATGTCGGGCATCAGCAGCGTCTGCACCAGGTAGTTGAACGCATTCTGGATCGCCCACGTCTTGCCACCCCAGCCGCCAGTCGTGTCGAGCAGGAAGTCGTGCAGGTCGGCGGCATCAAAAAACCGCGGCAGCAGTTGGTTGTACAGGCCATAGATGTCGTTCCACTGCTTGATGCGGTGGTACAGCCGTGAATACCAGCGGCTTGCATACTGCTGGTTCGACGCGCCGATCTGACCGCGCGGAAAGGCGCGCGTGACGTACCAGGTGTCCCACTCCTGCAGAAAGTGCTCCATCCGCTCCTGGCTGTCGGCCCCGTAGTCGCGCGTCAGGCAGTGGTCCGACAGGTCCGAGCGGCCATGCGAACAGTAGATGTAGGGCACCCGCGTCGCCCGCTTGCAGTCCTTGGCGCTGGGGTTCTCCTTGCACGCGTCGGAGAGGAAAGCCGTCATCTGGTCGAGCTTGCCGGTCTTGGGATTGACGAGTTTGCTCGCGTCGATCAGTTCGCGGTTGCCGGCGTCGTAGAGCTTCTCCTTCATCTTGGTCCACAGCGCCGTGTAGTGGGTAGCCGTCGGGCCCGTGATCAGCAGGTCGAGGATTTCGCCGTTTGTGTTGAACCACTTGCGCCATACGCCCGCGTCGCTGCCCGCGTCCTTCCACACCTCGACCTTGTCGGCGTAGCCCCACAGCATGGCCGCGCGGTCGTACTTGCCCACGCCGGCGCCGTCGATGGTGTAGCGGCCGGCGTAGTCCATCACGCTCGAGTACGCGTAGTTGTAGATTTTCTGGTCCAATTCGCGCGGCGTGATCGGGTCCGTGAGGCGCGGCCCGACCTTGCCACCGTCGCCGTTCTCGGGCGCCGCGCGAATCTTCCAGTAGTCGTCGAAGTAGTTCACTGCGTCGTCTGAGCCGCCGAAGTTGTGCATCAGCCCGAGCGAGTGACCGACCTCGTGGGCGAGAACCGCGCTGTAGATGGCATCGCGGATGGTTTTGTAGACGTCTTTGGTGTCCTTGCCCGCCAGTTCCTTGGCCACGCCGGCCAGCGCATCGTCAGCCATCTCGGGCAAGAACTTGCAGTCGTCGCCGCTGGCCAACTGCTCGCGCATCCGCTGGCGATCCTTGAGGTTCGCCTTCCACGCCGGCTGGGCTGGTGAGCCCGCGGCGATGGCTTTCTTGTCCACGGGCGCGTCGGGCCGCAGCCCCGCCATCAGCTTGTGTTCGGGCGACAGCAGCAGCTTCTCGAGCGCCGTGCCCGCAATCTTCGCCAGCCGGGCATCGCCGCGCACGGCCGGCGCCCGCCCGATGCCGGCCTGCCACATCTCCTCCCAGTGCGGCTGCAGCCACTGGTCGAGCCCGACTTCGGCGATGGCAGCCTGATCCTGTGGCGTCATCTTGTGCTGGCGACCCTGCCAGGCCTGAGCGGCGTCTGAATTCGCAATCGCTTCAACCATGTGCGTCGCGCCATCGAGCCCCAGCTTCTGAAAGCGCCCCTGCCCTGTCGCGACTTGCTGGCGCCAGTCGGTCAGGTCGACGCCGTCGATGAAATCGGTCGATTTTCTCGTACCATTGAGCAGTTCGACCAACTCTTGCGTACGAAACGCCGCCGTGTTGTTGTGGTGGTAGACATACGCCATGCCCGACAGAATTTCGCCCGTGTCCGGGTCCTTGTTGCTGGGCCCGAGTCCCAACAGGCCATACGTCATGTACTGCGGCACGTACGCCATGAAACTGTAGCGGATATCGCCGATGCGCGGTGCGTTGCCCTCCGTGCCGCACGGCTTGGGGTCGCCCTTCTTCACGGGGTTGTTCTCGCACAGCACGAACATGTCGCCCGCGAATGGATTGCCGGTCGCCGCCACCACCTCCTTGAACACCTTGTTCCACTGCCCCGCCACCGCCTTGGCCACCGGCTTGAGGTCCTGGGGAAAGTCGCCGTTGACGTGGTACACGATCGGCCGCGGGGTCCGTTTGGCTTCCGGGATCGCCTTGCCGTCCTTGTCCTTCCAGTCGAGCCACAGGTTGTGGCGCGCCATCCAGCGCTCCTTGTACTGCTGCTTGACGCCGTCCTGCTTGTCGTAGGCGAGGCGATCGGCCCAGAAGAAGCCGAACAGCTCCGTCTCCGCGCCCTTGTACGGGCGGCCGACGTACTGGCGCTTGGCGTCGAGCTTCCAGAAGCTGTGGCGGATGGCGTACTCGCCGGGGCCGCACTCGGTCAGTTCGTCCAACAAGCACAGTGCGACCTCGCCGTAGCCTTCCAGCTGCGTGGTGCCCGAGCGCGCGTGGATGCGGCTGGTGATGTCGAAGTAGCTGCCGTCGGGCTCGAACTTCGGCGCGTCGGGGTGGCGGCGGCCGTGGGCGTCGAACTCTTGGACGTAGTACGGCACCGATTCGATCGACTGCTTCTCGAAGTCGAGGTCATTGTTGTGCACCAGATTGTTGGACCAATCGATGCGGACGTGGGTGCGCTTGTACCACGGGCGGTCGAAGGAATTCTCTTCGAGCACATTGAGTTCCTCACCCGTCGTTGGATTGTAGGAGCGGCGGATGTCGAAGTGCGACTGGATGCGGAAGGCGCCCACCACCTCGCCCTGGTACGCGCCGTTCGCCCCGCCCTTGGTGTCGGCCGCCTTGATGAGTTCCGTGGCGCGCCGCACGTAGAGCATCGACTCCTGCAGGTCGAAGACGACCTTGTCGACGGTCGACGAATTGCCGACGAAGGTGAAGCCGGTGGACGCCGGCATGTCCGTAACGGTGCGGCCGTAGTACCAGGTGCCGTTGAAGCGCGACTTTTCGATGGCGTTGGGCTGCACCCGCTGGATCGGCTCGCGCTCCTCGGCGCACGCGGCCAGCGCCACACCCAGCAACACGGACACGAAACGGGGCGTGGGCATCATGGCGATTCCTGTTGCGTGGCGATCAGCGCCACAGTTTGTCTGGGCGCACGCTCATTTCGAGGTAGAGCGCCGTGTAGCGATTGAAGAAGGGAGCCTGCGGAGTCGAATCGGGGCGCAGCGCGTTCGAGGCGGTCTCGGCACCGAGGCTGACGGTCAGCGCCGGCGCGGCCGTCCACGCAAGCGCTACGGTGTACAGGGCCGTCACGCGGAGGTTCGGGTCGGAAGGGTCGGGCGGCACCACGTCGCCCGCGTCCGTGTGTGCGGTGGCGAGCGGCGGCAGCACGTCGTGGACCGCGCCGGCGGACGCGGACAGTGCGAGCGAATCAACCGGTGCCCACCCCAGGCTCAGGGCGTTCTGGAAGCGCCACACTGGGTTGCGCACGCCCGTGTGGCTGTAGCGGCCGCAGCCTGGGAGGTCGACGGCGCATGCGCTCACCCACGGAGTCGCGGTGCTGGCGGTGGTGTAGCGGTACAAGGGGGCCACCGCCCGCGCCGCGACGCCGACCTCGAACGGGCCATGTTCCCACGCCACCTGCAGCCCCAGCGACGGCGCGAACCGCAGCGTGCGGGCGATCGAGGCCTTGCTGGTCGGCAGGGCGAATTGGCCATCGAGCCGCACATCGACCCCCAGCGCCTCGCTGTGCCACGGCCGGCCGCCGAACGCGATGGTGGTGTCGGTCAGCGTCCATTCGCCGCGCGCGGTGGTCCAGTCGGCGTCGGTGATCTCGCGGGCCACGCCGCCACCGGCACGCCCGAACCAGTGCGGGCCCAGCGCATAGTGCAAGGTGGCGGCGACGGCGCCCACCCAGGTCGGATTCCAGGTCGGTTCGGCGTCCTTGGCAAAGGTGACGGCCGACGCGGAATGGCGCAGGGCGACGGAAGTGCCGGCGAACGGGCCGGCCGGGACTTCGGCGTGCGCGGTGGCGGGGCACGCGGCGATGGCTGCCAAGCAGAGGCAGCGGGCGGCGCGGAGGGTGTGAGCGGCGCGGAGGATGTGGGCGGCGGTGCGCAGCATGGGGCGGCGAGAATAGGCCGCAGGCGGCGGGGTGTACAGCGGGGCGGTGCGCCCCTGATCCGGCGACAAGGGCGCATCTGCGCTGACATCAAGGCGAAACCGGCGCTTGCAGTACCACGTGTACAGCGTCGCGCCGATGTCTCAGGGGGAACTGGTCGACCCATTGTACTACCGCAACGGAATCGTCCACGCCGATGTAATCCGCGCTGGCGTCGAGGTCGCGCACGGCCTGGTCGGTCCAGACCAGTTCCAGCGGTTGCCTTGGTTCAGCGTGCTTCAGGCTGCTCCCTGCCCAAAGCGGTGGATCCGGGCCGCTTGAGCGCAACCGTGCCGTCGTGCACACTCCGGCCCTGCTTGCCGGAGGCGCCGATGGCCCGAACCCTTGCGATGATCATGGCCGGCGGCAAGGGCACGCGCTTGACGCCCTTGACCTCCTACCGTGCCAAGCCCGCGGTACCGTTCGGGGGCCGCTACCGCATCATCGACTTCGTGCTGTCGAATTTCATCAACTCGGGCTACCACCGCATCAAGGTGCTGACCCAGTACATGTCGTCGTCGCTGATCACGCACCTGAACCGCAATTGGCACCTCGGCGGCGGGCTCGACCAGTACATCGACCCGGTGCCGGCGCAGATGCGGCGCGGCGAGCACTGGTACGTCGGCACGGCGGACAGCGTCTACCAGAACCTGAACCTCATCCAGGACGACCACGCCGAGCACGTAGCCGTCTTCGGCGGCGACCACATCTACAAGATCGCCGTCGACCAGATGGAGGCCTGCCATGCGGAACTCGACGCCGACCTGACCATCGCGGCCTACCCCGCCACGAAGGAAGAAGCGTCGGCGTTTGGCGTCATCGAGGTCGACACGACGGGCCGCATCACCGGCTTCCAGGAAAAGCCGAGCCCCGCTGAGGCGCGCACCATCCCCGGCCGGCCCGACACCTGCCTGGTTTCGATGGGCAACTACTTTTTCAAGCGCAAGGTTCTCGAAGAACTGCTGATCCGCGACAGCGAAGACCCGACGTCGACCCACGACTTCGGCAAGGACATCATCCCCCGGATGGTGCGCGAGGGCTTCAAGGTCTTCATCTACGATTTCAGCACGAACCGCGTGCCCGGCGAGTCGGTCGACGCCGAACCGTACTGGCGCGACGTGGGCACCATCGATTCCTTCTTCGACGCGAATATGGACCTGCGCGCGGTGCTGCCGGCGTTCAACCTCTACAACCGCAAGTGGCCGATCCGCACGGCGATGTACAACCTGCCGCCGGCGAAGTTCGTGCTCGCCGGCAAGCAGCGCGAGTACGGCCAGGTCATCGACTCCCTGGTGTGCGAAGGGACCATCGTCTCGGGCGCGGTGCTGCTCAACGTCGTGGCCGGGACAGATTGTTACTTCCATCGTTTCGCGAGCATCGAGAACAGCGTGATGCTCGGGCAGATTCGCGTGGGCCGCTCGTGCTGGCTGCGCAATGTGCTGGCCGACCACAACGTCAGCATCGCGGACGGCACGACGATCGGCTACCACCCGGACCAGGACCGCCAGCGCTTCCCGTTCGTGTCGCCACGCGGCATGATCGTGCTGCCGAAGGGGACGCACGTGCCCGCCGAAGGGCCGATCGAGGTGCCCGAAGACATGGTGTTCATGCTCCAGCAGGACCCGGCGGTGTCGGACATCTTGAAGGCGCGGCCGGAGTCATTCGTCAGCGTGCAGCGCCACAGCAACGACGCGGTGCGGGCGGTCTAGCTGGCGTTCGACGGGAGTCATGATGGCAGAACGGCTACGGGTCGCGTTCGCGGCGAGCGAGGTGTCGCCATGGGCCTCTACGGGAGGCCTCGGCGAGGTCGCGGCCGCCCTGCCCGGTGCCTTGGCGGCCGCCGGCTGCGATATCGCCACGTTCCTGCCGTGCTACCGCTCGCTGCGCGCCAAGGTCTACGAACGCGGGGCCCGTCTGGTCGATACCGGCATCGGCACCCGCGTTCCAGTCGGCCCCCACTGGTTGGAAGGCCGATTGCTGCGCATCGACGGCGCTCCAGGACCGGCCAGCGCACCGCCCGTGTATGCCGTTGATTTTCCGCACCTGTTCGACCGCGAAGGCATCTACGGTCATTCCGATGACCCAGCGCGCTTTGCGACGTTCTGCCGCGGCGTGCTCGATTGTGCCCCGCGCGCGCTGGGCGGTGCGCTCGACGTGATCCACGCCCACGACTGGCACGCCGCGCTGCTGCCGGTCTACCTGAGCGGTCCCTACGCACACCTGCAACCGCACACTGCGAGCGTGCTCACGATCCACAACCTCGGCTACCCCGGGGCGTTTGCTGCCAGCGAACTGCACGTCGCCGGCCTTGGGCCGGAGTGGCTTCACTTCGAGCGGATGGAGTTCCACGGCTACGTGTCGTTCCTCAAGGGCGGCATCGTCTGCGCTGACGTGGTCACGACGGTGAGCCCACGCTACGCCGCCGAAATCCAGACGTCGGAGTTCGGCGAACACCTCGACGGTCTGCTGCGGGCCAACTCAGACAAGCTGATCGGCATTCTGAACGGCGTCGACGGCAGCGTCTGGAATCCCAAGACCGACCCGCTCATCGCCGGGCGCTACGACGCCACCGACCTGACGGGCCGTGCCGAATGCCGCCGCCAGATGCTGGAATTCGCCCGCATGGACCCGGCCGACCCGCGCCCGGTGTTCGGCATCGTGAGCCGCATCGTGCACCAGAAGGGCCTCGACCTCGTCGCCGAACTGGTGCCGTGGCTCGCTGCCCGCGGGGTGCGCGTCCTGCTGCTCGGCACGGGCGAAAAGGCGTTGCAGGAGTGGTTCCAGGAGCGCGAGCGCCAGTTCCCCCACCACGTGCGGGTGCAACTGGAGCACAGCCCACGGCTGGCCCACATCCTCAACGCCGGCGCCGACGCGGTCTTGGTGCCGAGCCGCTACGAGCCGTGTGGGCTGGCCCAGATGTATGCGATGCGCTACGGCGCGGTGCCGATCGTGCGTGATGTCGGGGGTTTGCACGACACCGTCGTCCACGCTACGAACGAAACGCTGGCCGCGGGCACGGCGACCGGCTTCAGCTTTCGCCACGCCGACGCCGGCGGGCTGGCGTGGGCGTGCAACGAAGCGCTCAAGATGTTCTGCACACGGCCGGCGGACTGGGCTCGCCTCCAGCACAACGGCATGACCCGCGACTTCTCGTGGGACACATCTGCGGCGCGCTACCTTGCGACCTATCGCCACGCCGTGGCCCGCCGGCGCCGCCCGTGAGCGCGTCCTGGGAATCTGAGGTAGGAGGAACGCCGTGAACCTGCCCTGCCCGTCGTCGTGGTTGCGCTGGGGCGCTGCCGTCGCGTTGGCCTGCATTCTGGCGGCGTGCCCGACCGAGACGCCGAGTCCGAAATCGTGGGCGATGACATTCGAGGAGTTGCCCGGCGCCCTTTTCTCCGTGTGGGGCACGTCCGCGGCCGACGTCTGGTTGGTGGGAGAGACATGGAAAAAGGACGCAGCCGGCAAGGTCGACCCGACCGGCGAGCCGACGGTGCTGCACTACGACGGCAAAGGCTGGCAGCGGCTGCACCCGGGCGGCTCGGGCACCTTGTGGTGGGTGACCGGCCTGGGCGACGACGTGTGGATGGCGGGGTCGAAGGGACTCATCCTGCGCTACCGGCGCAGCACCGGCGCATTCGAGAAGCCGGCAACGCCGAGTGGGGACCAGTTGTTCGGCATCTTCCCGCTGGCACCTGACGACGTGTGGGCGGTCGGGGGCGTGGCGGGCTGCAGCGGCGAGAGCGGCGCCTTGCTGTGGCACTGGGACGGCAAGGCGTGGTCGGTCGAGTCGCGGGTCGACGCCGGCGCCCAGGACAAGGTCGCGTGCTGGTTCAAAGTGTGGGCGCGCAGCAAGACCGACGCGTTCGTGGTCGGCAACAGCGGCCACGCGGTGCGCTGGGACGGCAAGACGTGGAAGGCGCTCTCCACCGGCGTCGAGCGCACCCTTTTCACGGTCCACGGCAACGCCACGCTGGCGGTCGCGGTCGGCGGCTTCGGCACGGGCGCGCTGGTGGAGTCGAGCGGCGCGGCGGCGTTTGTGCCGATCCCCAAGAAGCCCGCACTGCCGCAGCTCAACGGCGTGTGGGTGCCGGCCACGGGCGACGCGTTTGCGGCGGGCATCGGCGGTGCCATCTGGCGGCGGCAGGCCGGCACGTGGAAGGAGGTCTCCGAGGCGCCACTCGCCGCGCGCGAATACCACAGCGTCTACGTGGACCCGGACGGCGGCGTGTGGGCAGTCGGCGGGCAGATTTCGGCACCTCCCTTCGTCGGCGGGCAGTTGGGCCACTATGGACCGACGCTGCCGACGAAGATCGCGGAGTAGCCAATGACGACGGAGCGCCGACCGGCGTGTTCACTGCCAGACTGTCGGTCCATTGCCGGGTTTGCCGTACGCGCGCTCGTCGTGACGGGGTCGGTTGGCGGGCTGGTCGGCGGATGCGACGCAGCGCCAGCCTTGGCGCCCGCCGCCCTGTTCCCCGTGGCCGCGGCGACTGACTGGCAAGAAGTGCGCAGTTGCCGCTTTTCGGTCGAGCACGACGGCGTCCACATCCGCGTGGTGGCAGACGCCGTCGCGGCCACGCCATACCTCGCGGCACAGTATCCGCTGCCGGTTGGCAGCCGGGTGGTCAAGGTCGAGTACGACGACGCGAAGTGCTCCCACCGGGTCGGCTTCACCGCCATGCGCAAAAGCTCGGCAGGCCTGTGGGAGTGGCAGCGCACGGATGCCAACGCGGGGGTCCAGGCCATGGATCCCGCGCGCTGCGTTGGCTGCCACAAGGCCGCATGCGTGGCGACCGACTTCGTGTGCACGCATCCCTAGCCTGGGTTTCCACGCCAAACCTGCACCGGAGCCAACGTGACGCAGCCCGTGTACGCCGAACTCGACAGCCGCCTACCGATTGCCTTGCGCGCTGCCCAGGTTGCGGGCGCCGTGCTGATGCGCCACTTCGGCCGCGCGGTCGCCATTGAGCTGAAGTCTCCGGTCGAACTCGTCACCATCGCCGATCGCGAGAGTGAGGCGGTGGTGGTGGCCGAACTGCAAGGCGCGTTCCCGACCGACCGCGTGCTGGCCGAAGAGGCGGACGGCCCCGCAGGTGCCCAGCGCTTGGGTGCCGAGGTCCACAGCCTGCCGTGGTGCTGGGTGGTCGATCCGCTCGATGGCACGACGAACTTCGCCCACGGCCAGCTCGCGTTCGCGGTCAGCATCGGCCTGTTGCATTTCGGCCAGCCGGTGCTCGGCGTCGTCCACGCGCCGGCGCGTCGCGAGGTGTTCGTGGGCGGTGTGGGCATCCCGCCAACGTGCAACGGCAGGCCGATCCGCGTGTCTGACGTGGCGGACTTGGGGAACGCACTGATTGCCACTGGCTTTCCGTACGACCGGCGCCAACGGCTCGATGAACTCACGCTGTGGTTTCGGCGGGTGCTGGAGCGCGCCCGCGATTTGCGGCGGGCCGGCGCGGCGAGCATCGACCTGTGCGAGGTCGCGGCGGGGCGCCTCGACGCGTTCTATGAGGTGGGGCTGCAACCGTGGGACACCGCGGCGGGCCAGGCGATTGTCGAGGCGGCGGGCGGGCGGTTGACGGGGTTTGATGGGGGGCCACACGACGTGTTTGGGCAGCGCACGCTGGCGTCGAATGGGCGGTTGCATGGGGCGGTGGTGGAGTTGGTGGCGGGGTAGGTCATTCGGCGGCGTCCAGCCCTGCTTCCGGGGCATTGCTGTGGACGCAGGCCCGCAGTTCGAACAACTGCGGCTTGCTTCAGTCGCCCGCGGTGACCCGCTCACGCACGGTGCCGGGCAGCGCCACTTGCAGCAGCAAGCCTGCACCTTTGGCCACATCGGCGCCGGCGATGGTCCGGGTGGCGGCGCGACGGGCAGGTTTGCCGTCGGTTGCATCGACAGCGTGGTATTGGACCTCTGCCCACGGTTCGGTAGAGCCAACTGGGCCCAGCGCCAGGTCGACCGCAACGGCGTCGGTCGGACACCGGGCCGCCTGGATACGGCATCCGATGAATACTTTCCACCAGAATGACTTGCGCGTCGCGCGCACCAATGCCACGGACCTAGCCGATGCCGAACACGACGCCGCCTCCGATGTGCCACGGCACATCAGCACCGCCGATGTCGAGCAAGTGCCCAAGGTTCATCAGGTATTCGACGTCGCCGAACCCGCCGCCGTGGAATCTGTAGCCGTACGTGTTGACGCCCCCTTGGCTGGCACCTTTCGGCGCCACGTACAGCTTGCCCGTCAGCGCCGCACCGTAGCCGAACTCAACTCCGACGCCGATGCGCCGATTGCCCGCGCCCATGTTCAGCCCTCGAACGCCGCGTCCGTGATGTCCAGCCCGCGGTCGATGATCGCGAACCCCTCTAACAGTTGCTCGTCCGTGATGCACAGCGGCGGGTTGCACGTGAACGACGACCAGCGCACGAACGTGAACAGGCCCTCGTCCTTGAAGAACTTCGCAAGCTTGCCCATTGCCGGATGGCTCCCGTTGTAGGGAGCGATCGGGTCGCCCTTGGCGTTGCGCCGCACGTCCATCATGCCGAACAGGCCAATGCAGCGACCCTCGGCAACCGACGGGTGGCGCGCCTGCAGGCGGTCCATCTCCGAACGCATCAACCCTTGCAAGCGCGCGGCATTTTCGATCATACCTTCGTCGATCATCACGCGAATCACCGCCTCAGCGGTCGCCATGCCCACCGGGTGCGAGTTGTAGGTCAGCCCGCCCCAGAACACATTGGTCTGAAAGAAGTCGTGGAGTTCCTTGCGCATTCCCACCGCGCCGAGCGGAAAATACGACGACGTCAGCCCCTTGGCCATCGTCACGAGGTCGGGCGTGATGCCGAAGTGCTCGTAGGCCATCATCTTGCCCGTGCGGCCCATGCCCGCCATCACTTCGTCGCAGATGAGCAGGATGCCGTGCTTGTCGAGCAGCGCGCGCAGCTTCGGGAACCAGCCCGCGGGCGGCACCAGCACGCCGTTTGTGCCGGTCACGGTCTCGACGATCATCGCGGCGATGGCCTTCGGGTTTTCGTACTCGATCACCTCCTCAAGATAGCGCAAGTGGTTGTCGCAGCGCTCGGCGTCGGTGGTTCCGAACGAGAACTGGTAGGGCGTCGGGTCCATCACCCGCACGACGCCCGGTGCGCCCGGCTCTGACGACCAGCGGCGCGGGTCGCCCGTCAGTTGCATGGTCAGGTTCGTGCCGCCGTGGTAGCTGCGGTAGCGGCTGATGATCTTGTGGCGGCCCGTGTACTGGCGCGCAAGTTTGATGGCGTTCTCGTTGGCCTCAGCGCCGCCCAACGTGAAGAAGAACGATTGCATACCCGGCACGACCTCCGCCAACAGGCGGGCCAGGCGGGCGCGCGGCAAGGTCGCCGTCTGGGGGTAGACGAAGATCAGTTCATCGAGCTGCTTCTTCATCGCCGCGATGACCTTGGGGTGCTGGTGGCCGATCAGCACAGACATCAGCTGGGCGTTGAAGTCGAGGATGCGCTTGCCCTCAGGAGTGTAGATGTAGACACCGCCGGCCCGCGCGATCGGCAGAGGATCGACCGCGTTGCCGGCGGACCAGGTGTAGAGCGTGTGCTCCTTGCACAGGCGGATCATCTCGGCGGTGGACATCTCAGCGGCGGCAGGGGCGGCGGCGTCGGGCATGGGAGACCTCGGTGCGTAGGGCGGGCGCCGGGTGCAACGACCCGTGCACAGAGCGGGTGGATAGCACAAGCGGCGGGGCGTCGCGAGGGGAGTGCGACACCCCGACTCGCCGCCTTCGGCACATTTCGTCGTTGCCGTCGTCGGTGTGCGGTTCGACCTAGCCGATGTGCGGATTGATCGACAACACCTCAGAACGGCACCGGAATTCTGCGAACCGGGCAGGTTTGCCGGTGGACCCCGGGATTGCCGAGGTCCAACACAGACGGCCTCTGCGACCGCTGTGTGTCGCGATGGCGGTCTCATACCAAATCCCTTGAATTCGGCTCGGTGCTCGCTCGCCCGCGACGGCTGCGGATGCGTTGTTCAGGCTCGAAATCCTCCTGCTATTCTATCGCCTTCGCGCCTTGCCTCGCTCGCCGCGTTTGTCGGGAGCCCTCGATCCGATTCGGCGGGCTTTGGTATCACCCGGGGAAGCTGCCGAGACGGAGACTGAGCCTGAAACGGGGGGTGAGGCGGCTGGGACGCAAGATGTCTGGCGTATTTTCAGTGCGTTGTGATCTGGCACGGATGTTGCATGAGGATTCTGTGCCGCGCGGACCGATGCGCGGTGACTGCCAGCGGACGCGCGCTCCGGAGGTGGTCGGGTTGCTGCCAGTCGCGGGGGTCGAGAGGCTCCCGTGGCGAAGGAAGGGCGGGACCGGCGCAAGCCGGCTGGACCCGCGAAGGTGGTGATCTACCTGTTTCTTACAGGAGATCGGCGGGGAGGGCCATTTTGACGGGGCAGGAGGGCCCCGTCGGGGCCGGGAAACAGATCCAATCCAAACCCAGCAGCATCGGATTGCGGGATTGTGACGAACACGACGATCGCGGCAAACCGTGAAGGCAGAGGAATGGCGCGCGGCACGTGGTGCGATGGCCTCGCGACCCGCTAGCACGGAGCCCCGGATCGAGCCCACTTAACCCACCACTCGCCACCGCTCGCCATCGCCCATTTCTCCCACACTCTGCCGCCGCCGCGCGACGCCGGCACCGGGCTGCACCCGATGACGATCGGCGGTCTGTTCTACTGGGTCCTCGACAACCACACCGGTTTGATCGACGACTGGGACCGCTCCCGCCACCGGCGCTGGGGCCATTGTCGCCGCGCGCCCTGCCCCTACGACGACCCGGCCCTGGCCAGGCCCGCCATCGACCGGCCATTCGTCTGCGACCGTCCTTGCTGTGCCGAACACAAGCGCAAGGTGCAGTGGCCGTCCTTGCTGCGCGCGGGCTGGCGCCGGTCCGGGCTGCCGGCCGCCGGGACTTCGTTGCCCGCACGCGACACGTCGTGTAAGGTTCTCGACCTGCGACGACGCACGCACGCGGAACTCTCCATGCAACCTGGGGTACCCACACTGGCCCGCGCTCTCGGCTCGCTGCTGGCCACTGGGCTGGTCGGGTGCTTGCAGAATCCCCCCGCCAGTCAGGGTGCGCCGGTTGCGCCGCAGGCTGACGTGGATGCCACGGCAAAAGCCAAGGACACCGCGGCCCCGGCGACCCCCACCGACGCCACCGACACCGCCACCAGCGAGGGTGATGTCGGCGACGTCGCGGCCGACGCCGAATCTGACCTCGATACCGCAGCGGGCCCTGAGGATGCCTACACCGGACCGGCGTGCACCACCTCGTCGGCCTGCAAGAACATGATTGGGCTACTTTATTGCGCCGTTCCGCTCAAGCAGTGCGTGGAGTGCCTGTTCGACTTCCAATGCGCCGCCACCGGTCATTGCGGTCAGAACAAGTGCACCGTCTTCTCGTGCGTCCCCGGCGCCACCTGGTGCGACGGACCGTTCCTGGCTACCTGCAGCCCGGACGGCAAATCGACGACCAGCCAGGAGTGCTTGGCCGCGACCCCGGTCTGCAACGAGGGAAAATGCAAGGCGTGCGAACCCAACGCCACGTTCTGCGCACCGCCGGCAGACGGCGGGGCCTCGCTGGCAGTGCGGAAGTGCGATGCGACGGGGGACGCGTCCTCGCTGGTCAAGACCTGCGAGGGCGAGGCCACCTGCAAGGGCAAGCAATGCCTGGTGTGCGTGCCGGGCACCAAGGTGTGCGTGGGCGGCGTCGCGAAATCGTGCGCGGCCGACGGTGGCGGCTTCGACGCCGGCCTCGACTGCGGGGCCAATGGCTTGACCTGCGTGGGCGGCCAATGCACCCAGGCCTGCGGCGAGGACATCAAGAACAACTCCAACGTCGGCTGCGACTACTGGGCCGTCGATCTCGACAATGCCTTCGAGGCATCCGGCGGCAAGGTCTACGACGCCCAGAATGCCCAGTTCGCGGTCATCGTGTCGAACACTTCGCAGACCCCGGCGCTGGTGACCGTGTCGCTGGGTGCCGCCGCCGCGGCCGCGACTTCCAAGACCTGGTCGGTGCCGCCCAAAGGCCTGCAGGTCATCAATCTGCCCGACCCGGCTTGGGGCGTCCCCAACCAGAGTCAAGAGGGGAGCGACGTGAACAGCCGCGTGTTCCGCATTCACGCCACCCAGCCCATCGTCGCCTACCAGTTCAACCCGCTGCAGAACGTCGGCGTCTTCAGCAACGACGCAAGCTTGTTGTTGCCGACGGGCGCACTCGGCGAGGAATACTGGGTGGCCAGCCACGCCCAGTTGGGCAACCACCGCAGCTACTTCACGGTCGTGGCGGCGACGCCGGGCACGACCACGGTCCAGGTGATTGCGGCGGCGCCGACGCTGGCGGGCCCAGGCGTGCCGGCGCTGACCGTGGGCGCCAAGCAGACCTTCAGCCTGCAGCAAGGACAGGTCCTGAACATCGAATCCAACAAGGATAAGGCCGACCTAACGGGTTCCTGGGTCAAGGCGAACAAGCCGGTCGCGGTGTTCGGCGGCTCGGAAGCGTCGATTTCGCCCGAGATCGGCAACTGCATCAACAACCCGCTGGGCACGCCGCCCAAGGTCTGCGCGGTCACCAGCGGCACCATTCCCTGCACCAAGGACTCCGACTGTCCGCCCAGTTGCTGCGCCGACCACCTGGAAGAACAGCTGTTTCCGGTCAAGGCCTGGGGCAAGACCTATGTCGGCGCCCGCCTGTCGCCGCGCGGCAAGGAGCAGGACGCCTGGCGCATCGTCGCGGCCGAGAACGGCACCCAAGTCAAGCTGACGCCCGACATCGGCATCACCCTACCGACACTGAACCAAGGCGCGTTTTTCCAATTCCAGACCACCAAGGACTTCCTGCTCGAGGCCGACAAGCCGGTCATGCTCGCGCAGTATATGGCGAGTTCGTTCTCGACCATGACATCTGCGAACGCCACCTGTACCAACAGCGCGATGTGCAAGAGCCAATACGGCTTCCTCGCCACCTGCGAGGGCACCGGCGCCACCAAGTCGTGCGGGCCCATCGGCGACCCGTCGCTCATCCTGAACATCGCCACCAGCCAGTACCTCGACGAGTACCTCTTCCTCGTGCCCGACAAGTATGCGCTCAACTACATCACGGTCATTGCGCCGCAAGCCACGGCGGTCAAGCTCGACGGGTCGTCTTTGGGCGCCGCTGCGTTCGTGCCCGTGCCCGACACGATGTGGCAGGTCGCGCGTCTGCCGATCGGAGCCGGCACCCACACGCTCGTGGGCAGCAAGAAAGTCGCCCTGTTCGTGTACGGGTACGACGACGACGTGAGCTACGGCTATCCGGGCGGCGCGGGGTTGTAGCGCACGGCCGGCACGTTGCACTGGCCGTTGTCGTTCAGCCCCCAGCACAGCGCCTTGCCCGCCGCGGTGGCGGCGCAGGTGAAGTCGCCCGCGAGGTCATCGCCGCAGTCCACGACAAGGCGCATATCGAACGCCGCTTGCCTCACCTCGGGCTGTGGCCCGACGCCCACGACATCGTGGCGATTCGCGGACCGCCCGACGACTTCGCCGCGCCAGACAACGAACCCGGCGCGCAATGGGACGGGATCGACGAACTGGAGTCGCTGTCGTGGGCGGCGTGAGGCCCGCCTGACCGAATCCGCCGGTGATGTTCGGGCGCAGTGGCTCGGCTGGGCGGCCGCGATCCGCTCGACAAGACGCAAACGTGTGTTGACGAGGGCTTTTGGCGGCCGCAGACTCGACCTCGGGCGGCTCACGGGCGGCTCCGGAGCCGCAGCCAGGCGGTGGGACGGCAGGGCGATGGGGCATTGCGTGTCTTGCGTTCTCTGTCGCGGAGCAGCCACGTTGCCGTCACCACACCCTGGGCCCCTGCTCGCAGTAGAAGCAGCCATGTGCGGGACGTGTTGCTCCGGTCGCCATTGGAATGCGTCATGAAGCTCGCCGTCGTCGGGTCGCGCACGTTCTGCAACCGCGCCCTCCTCTTCGAGCGCCTCGCGGCGTACTTGGAGGCGCACCCCGTCACGTCGATCGTCTCAGGTGGCGCGGCGGGCGCCGACGCGCTGGCAGAGGAGGTGGCGCGCGAGTTCGGGCTGCCGTGCACGGTGGTGCGTGCCGAGTGGGACCAATTCGGCCGGGCTGCCGGCCCGCTTCGCAACGCCCGCATTGCAGGAATGGCCGACGCCGTGCTGGCGTTCATCGACAAGCCGCTGGCCGAGTCGGCGGGCACCCGGGACACCGTGCGGCGGTTCCTCAAGGTGGGCAAGCCGGTCGAGGTCGTCGCGGCAGTCCAAGACAAGGCGTAAATCGAGCGATTCTTGCGTCACCTCTGGCTGTGGCCCGACGCCGACGACATCGTGGCGATTCGCGGACCGCCCGACGCCTTCGACCCGCCAGACAACGAACCTGGCGCGCAATGGGACGGGACCGACGAGTTGGAGTCGCTGTCGTGGGCGGCTCTGGAGGGTCCGGCGCCAAAGCTAGGCGGAGGGACGGCAGGGCGATGGGGCATTGCGTGTCTACGTTCCTTGGAGGACAGCGTGGGCGGTGACCCTGGCGCTGACCGCGGGCGCGGCGCCGGACGGCAAGTACGGCCTCGTGTTTTCGCTGTACCCGAACCAGATGTCCTCCGAGTCGCTCTGGCAGGAAGCCATGGTCGGCATCAACGTCGCCGGCGGCATGTTCAGCACGCAATTGGGCACCAACGCCAAGAATCCGCTGACGGTGCCGCTGTTTGCCGACAACGCTGAGCTCTGGCAGGGCGTCAGCATCGATGGCGATCCAGAGTTGTCCCGGGTGCGTTTGTGGTCGGTGCCCTACGCGCTGTCCGCCGAGTACGCCAAGAAGCTGCAGTGCACCGGCTGTGTGACAGGCAAGATGCTGGCCGACAAGGCCGTCACCGCCGCCCAACTCGCCAAGGACGCGGTCATCACCGTCCACCGCCAGGACAAAGCCATCACCGCGCCCAAGATCGGCAGTTTCGCCTTCCCGATCACCGCCGGCCCCGCGTTCCCCTGCGACGCCGCCCACCTCGGCTGGGCGTTCATCGACAAGAAGGACACGGTGCTCTACGTCTGCAACGGCAAGGATCTGCGCGCGCTTTCGGCACTGGTCCAGGTCGGCACGGTCAGCAGCCCCGGTGCCAATTGAGCGGACATCTTGAAGAAATCGACCGGCACCAAGAGCGGCGCGTACTGGATCGACCCCGACGGTCCGGGCGGCATCAAGGCGTTCGAGGTCTACTGCGACATGGTCACCGACGGCGGCGGCTGGACGCTGGTGGGCCTGAACGATGCGTCGAAGAAGCTGGCGTGGCGCATGGACGAGACATTCACTAGCCTGCACACGGTGTTCACCAGCGGCGCGACGAAACAGACCACCGTGCTGCTGGTCGGCAACTTCAAGTCGCTCGACTGGCGGCCCGGTTGCGGTACCGGCAACGGCCCAGATGGTACGGGGCCCCAGTTCTACGGCTTCAACATCCGGTCGGACGCTGACGTAACCAATCCGGGTCTTTTCAACGGATTCAAGTCGGGATGGTGCTCGGCGCTGGCAGGCTGGGGCCGCAACAACGGCAACGTCGACTACACCGCAGGCCGCATGACCTGGACCCCCAGTTTGCACCTCGCATTCAAGGCTGGGGCAATGCGTATCTACGTTCCAAAAAACGTTGTCAGACTTTTCAGCACGCGCTAAACTCGCGAGGCCCTGCCGACCTTCGGCATTGGGTCCTCAACGCGGAAAGGGAATCTCCACAACAGCTGAGCAAATTCGCTGCTGCAGCCGTACCGAAGTCAGCCCATGTCGACCGAACATTTAACCATTTTGGTCGTCGATGACTCGCCGGACAACATCGCCATCTTGGCGGATGCGCTGGCGGATCGCTACCGCGTGCGCGCAGCGACTTCTGGCCAACACGCGTTGCGCATCTGCCGCAGCGACAATCCGCCCGCGTTGGTCTTGCTTGACATCATGATGGACGAAATGGACGGCTTTGAAGTCTGCCGTCACCTCAAAGCCGACGCGCAAACTTCAGACATTCCTGTCATTTTTGTGTCAGCTCTGTCTGACCCCGTCGACGAGGAGCGCGGCTTTGCCCTCGGCGCCGCCGACTTTATCAGCACGCCCGTCAGTGTGCCCAAGGTCCGCCATCGGGTTCAGGTTCACCTCGATTTGCGCCAGTCGCGGCGCAAGCTGTTTGAGTTGAACTCAAAGTATTTAAATTATTTGTCCCCGCAGTTGTCTAAAGCACTGCAGACGGGCATTATGAACGCGACCGTGCAAAATCGCCGCAGGCTCCTAACGGTGTTTTTTTCCGACATTGTCGGCTTTACGAGCCGTGTCGAAAAACTGGCGCCGGAAGCGTTGACCGACCTGCTCAACGGATATTTCAGCGCGATGGCCGAAATCGTGGCCAAGCACGGCGGAACGCTAGACAAGTACATTGGCGATGCCATCATGGTATTCTTCGGCGACCCCGACAGCAGAGGCGCGAGCGCCGATGCCCGCGCGTGCATCGCGATGGCCGTGGAGATGCAAGACGTCATCGAACTCATGTCCGCGGCGTGGCATGGCCACGGCATTGCTGAACCGTTCCAAGTGCGCATGGGCATTGTGACCGGTGATTGCACCGTTGGCAGCTTTGGCAGCCCGCACAAGTTGGAATATACGGCCGTTGGCAGTTCGGTGAACTTGGCGGCGCGGCTACAGGCCAACGCGTTGCCGGGCCGCATCCTGGTGTCCGCCAGCACCCATGCGGTAGTCCATGACGTGCCGCTTGGAACGGTTCAGTTCATCGCGGTCAAAGGCTTTGCTGAGCCCGTGCAAGCCTATGAAGTGTTGCGCACCGCTGGTGTCCGCCAAATTTCCAAGCCAGATTCTGGCGTCCGCTAAATTCACTCCATGCAATCCAACGCGCCCGGTCGAAAAGGCCAGAACTGGAGCACCGACCGAACGTAGGCAACGCCAGAAAGGAGCCGTACACATGAAAGTTACTTATAAAACCGTCGCTTGGTCCTTGGCTGCCATCGCGCTCGTGGCGTCGATCGTGGTGCCTACACTTTGGGGGTTTGCCCGCATCGACGACGCGGCTTCATCGCGCAAGCACGTCTTCGGCATCATCACGCGCGTCGACGGGCTGTTGTCGTCGCTGAAAGACATGGAGACCGGCACGCGCGGTTTTGTGATCACACGCGACGAGCTATTTCTTGAGCCGTACAACAATGTGCGCGATCTGGTCCCAGGCGAGGTGGCTGAACTGCAAAAGTTGACGCAACTCCCCGACGCAAAAAAGCATATGGCGAACATCGAAGCGCTGGTGGCGGCCAAACTCGCTCAAATGGCGCAGGTCATTGAATTGGTGCGCAAGCACGACAACGCTACGGTGGTGTCGAAGATCAGCAGCGGCGAAGGCAAGCGCATTATGGATGACATTCGCGCTGAAATCGTGGCTTTCCGCAAGGTGGAAGTGGCGGCCCGCGAAGTATACGAGACGACGTTTGAGTCCAGTTTGCGTAACGTGTTTGTGCTAGATGTGACGGCTTGCATGCTGACACTTGTGTTTGCGGGCGCATTTGCCATGCTGATCCGCCGCCAGACCCAGCAGAACCTGAAGGACCGTGAACATCAACAGACCCAGCAGATGCTCGCCACACAGCAACTGGCCAATGCGCAACTGGCCATGGCCAATGTCACGTTGCAGCAGAGTGAGGAAAGGCTTGCGCTGACCTTGAAGGAGCAATATGCGGCGCAGGAAGCGTTGCGCGACCAGCAGTTCTACACGCGGTCGCTGATTGAATCCAATATCGACGCCTTGATGACGACCGACGTCGCGGGTGTCATGACCGATGTCAACACGCAAATGCAGGCGCTGACCGGCTGCGACCGCCAGGCGCTCATCGGTCAGCCGTTCAAGATTTACTTCACGGAGCCCGAACGCGCGCAAGCGGGTATTGCCCTAGTGCTGGAGACAAAACGGCTTATCAACTACGAATTGACGGCCATTGCCAAAGACGGCACGCAGACCGACGTGTCGTACAATGCCTCGACGTTTTATAATAACCAAGGCGAGTTGCAGGGCGTGTTTGCGGCTGCGCGCGACATCACGGAGCGCAAACGACTCGACGTGATTTTGGAGCAGAGCCGTGTGGCTTGTACAGCAGCCATGTTGAGCGCCGAGCACGCGAGTTTGGCCAAGTCGGAGTTCTTGTCGAGCATGAGCCATGAGATTCGCACGCCGATGAACGCCATTATTGGCATGTCGTACTTGGCGCTAAAAACCGAGTTGACACCGCGACAGCGCCATTACCTAAAGAAAATCAAAGATTCTAGCCAGCACCTGCTGGGCATCATCAATGATATTTTGGATTTTTCCAAAATTGAAGCCGGCAAGCTGACAATGGAACATGCTGAGTTTGAAATGGAAAACGTGATGAGCAATGTCGCCAATCTAATTGCCGACAAGACTGCGGCCAAAGGGCTGGAACTGGTGTTCAATCTGGACGAAAACGTGCCGCTCCAACTGATTGGCGACCCGCTGCGTTTGGGGCAAATTCTCATTAACTACAGCAACAACGCGGTTAAATTTACGGAACACGGTGAAGTCAACATTGCCGTTCGCGTGCACGAAGAAACGGACAAAGAAGTTGTGCTGTATTGCGCGGTACGTGACACGGGCATCGGCCTTTCACCCGAACAGGCGGGGCGGCTGTTCCAGAGCTTTGCGCAGGCGGATGCTTCGATTACGCGCAAGTTTGGCGGCACGGGCCTAGGGCTCGCCATTTCCAAAAAGTTGGCGGAATTGATGGGCGGCGATGTCGGTGTGACCAGCGAATTGGGCAAAGGCAGCACGTTCTGGTTCACGGCGCGCTTTGGCAAGGGCGTGATGCAACAGCGCAAACGGGTGCTTTCGGTCG
>SHZF01000036.1 GCA_009692425.1 Myxococcales bacterium
GGAGTGTGCAAGTTCTGAGCGTCCCGCCGCACGGGGCCTGGGGCGCCTCGCAGCGACTTTGTCAGGGAGTGCCCTTGTCATCGAGCGCCGCGCGCAACTGGTTGGCAAGGTCCAAGACACCCCCGCCACCCATCACGATCGTCTGCTTCGGTGGGCGGCTGTGCACATCGAGTCCGGCACGCGGGTCCACGCCGAGCACTGCCGCGCCGACCCGTTGGGGCAGCACCGATGCCGCGTCGGGCAACGCGTCGGGCAGGTCGAGCGGCACACCTGCTGGCAGCGCGGCCGCCTTGGCTGCATCGGTGTGGCGCGGCGCGGGCCGCTGGCGAGCGGCAGGCGGAGGCGACGCGCGGCGCGGGTGCTCGACGTCCGGGGGCGTCCACGCCGGTCGGCGCACCCGCCCACGCTCGAGAGCTTCGCGCATCGAGCGGGCATCTTGCCAGCGATCCTCCGGGTCCTTCTGCAGCGCACGTGTGAGCGTGGCCACCACGGCATCGTTGACCGGGGTGCGGGCGGCCCTGCGCACATCGGGCACCGGACTGTCGAGGTGGGCCTGCATGATCGCGACCGAATTGTCGAACGGAAACGGCACGTCGCCGGCCAGGCACCGGTACATGACGATGGCCAGCGAATACAGGTCGCTGCGGCCATCGACGTCGCGGGCCTCGCACTGCTCGGGGCTCATGTAGGCCGGTGTGCCTACGGCCATCCCCGTCGTCGTGAGCGCAGAGCCACCCGTCCACGCCACGCCGAAATCGACGACCTTGACGGTACGGTCGCCATCGCCGAAGTCGGCCAGCACGATGTTCGCCGGCTTCATGTCGCGGTGCACCAGACCGTGCGCGTGGGCCTCCTGCAAGCTGCGCAACACGGGCGCAATCACGTCGATGGTCTCCGCTTCCGTCATCACGTTGCCGGCCTCGAGACGCTCCTGCAGCACGGCTTCGAGCGACGGCCCGTGCAGGCGCTCCATCGCGATGTAGAACGCGCCCCCAGGCGTCTGGCCGACATCGAAGACGCGCACCGTGTTTGGGTGCTGCAGCGCGGCCGTCACGCGCGCCTCGCGGAAAAAACGCCGCACCTGCTGGTCCGACTCGCCGTCGAAGTCCGAGCGCATCACCTTGAGCGCGATTTCCTGGCCCGTCGCCGTATGGCGCGCACCGAAGATGCTGCCGTAGCCGCCCTTGCCGATCGTGTCGATGATTTCGTAGCGCCCACTGACGACATCGCCGGGACGCAACAGTACCCGCGGGTCGAATCTGACGAGGGCGACCGTCTGCGCTGCGTCGTCCGGGCAGGCCGATGCGAGCGTGCGGCGGCCGCAATGGGGGCAGAACCTGCGATCACTGCGGTCGGCCATTTTCCTTCCCTCGTGCGGCCCCGCAGCGTAGCGGGGCGCGCGGCGACCTTGCAACCGGGTGCCCGGCGTGGTCCACTGCCGAACGCGCGCCGCGTCGGACTGGCTTGCCTGCTGCATGTGCCCATCTCCAGAATTGCCTGACAGACCGCGGGGATACATCATTCCCATCGGAGGAGCCGAGGACAAGGTGGCGGACCGCGTCATCCTGCGCCGGTTCCTCGACCTGTGCGGCGGCTCTGCGGCACGCATCGCGGTGATCCCGACCGCAAGCGAGCTTTCGGCCACGGGGAAGAAGTACGAAGAGGTGTTCCATCGCCTCGGCGCGCGCCACGTCAAGGAACTGCCGTTTCGCAACCGCGCCGACACGGAGCGGCGCGGCTGGCTCGACTGGCTGGCGGAGTCTGACGGCATTTTCCTGACCGGTGGCAACCAGTTGCGGCTGTCGACCATTCTCGGTGGTACCGAAGTTGCCCAGATCCTGCGGCGCCGGAACGCGCGCGGGGTCCACGTGGCCGGTACGTCTGCCGGCGCGGCGTTCGTCAGCGAACACATGATCGCCGGCGGCAAGACTGGTTCGACACCGCGGGCTGGCGAAGTCGTGCTGGCACCGGGCCTCGGCCTGACCAACCGGATCATCGTCGACCAGCATTTTCGCGAGCGCGATCGGCTGGGCCGGCTGCTGGCCGCGATCGCGTACAACCCGTTCGTGCACGGCCTCGGCCTCGACGAGAATACGGCCGCCTTCATCGACGCCAACAACCGCATTGAGATCGTTGGCCACGGCGGCATCACGGTCATCGACGTCAACCGGCTGGAGCACTCGGGCATGGCAACGGCCGAGCCGGGCACGCCTGTGAACCTGATCGGCATCAAGCTGCACGTGCTCACCCACGGTGCGCGTTACGACCTGGAGAGCCGCGTCGCGCATCCACCGCCGGGGCTCGACGCGACGCCCGACGAAGATGAAACGCCAGAGGAAGACGAGACGCCAGAGGAAGACGAGACGCCAGAGGAAGACGAGACGCCCGGCGCAACCGCCGTCGTGGCCCGCGCGGGCGGCCAGCGCCACGAACTCGCCGACCGCGTCAAGGCCAGGTAGCACGCCATGCCCGTCGGCGTCATGCTCGGGCCGCAACGCAAGGCCATCACCGTCCCCGACGAACTGCGGCGCCATGGCGTCACGGGGCGCATCGCCACGATCACGGCGGGTTGGCAGGAGCGCGAGGCCGAAGACGACGAACTGCGCGCGGCCCTCGGCCACCGCACCGTCAACTTGCGGCTGCACAAGCGGGTCGACGATGTGTTCGAGGCCGACCCGGAGTTGTTCACGATCCACCGCGCCCGCCAGGACCGGCTGCGCCAGCTGCGCGAACTGTATGCACTGCGGCTCGACCACGCGCTCGACGCCGTGCGCGCCCTGATGGACCGCCACGAGCCCGCCGAACTGCTGCAGCCCGAAATCGAGGACGCCATCGGGTACGTGCGCAGCCTCGACGCCTGGCACCTGGAGCGGATTGTGCAGGCGCACACCGCCTTCGAAGCTGCGGCCCGGCCACTCGAGCGCCCCGCCGTGCGCAAGGAGCGCGCCGAAGTGCTCGCCGTGCTCGGGGAGTGTGAGGCGGTTGCCGTCGCGGGCGGGCACGTGTCGACGCTGTTGAATCGAATGCGCCTGCTTGAACTCACCGAGACGCTGCGCACCAAGGTCGTCGTCGGCTGGTCGGCCGGGGCAATGGTGTTGACCGACCGCGTGGTGCTTTTCCACGACCGCCCGCCGGAAGGCCCTGGCAACGCCGAAGTGCTCGATCTTGGCTTGGGTGTGCTGCCTGGCGTGGTGGCGCTGCCCCACGCATCGAAGCGGATGCGGGTTGATGACGTACGCCGCATGTCACTGTTTGCGCGTAGGTTTTCTCCCTCGCTGTGCGTCGCGCTCGACCCGTGGAGTCGCGCGCGGTTTGGCGGCGGCGCGTGGTCGGCCGAGCCCGGCACGCTGCACGTGGGCCAGGACGGAGAGCTGCAGCCGTTGTTGTGATGGTTGCGCCGCCGCCGGGGCGCAGGTTAGGGTGCGCGCCCGCGCGCGAGGCTTGCATGTCGTTCCTGCACTGGTTTTTCGATGTTTTCCTGCACCTCGATCAGCATATCGTGCAGTGGGCCAACCAGTTTGGTGGCTGGCTCTACGCAGTGTTGTTCGGCATCGTGTTTGCTGAGACGGGCCTCGTCGTTACGCCGTTCCTGCCCGGCGATTCGCTGCTGTTCGCCGTTGGCGCGCTGACTGCACTGCCCGGTTCGCCCCTCGAACTGTGGTCGACGATGGCCCTGCTGATCGTCGCGGCCATCCTCGGCGACGCCGCGAACTACGCGATCGGCCGCCGGCTGGGGCCGCGGGTCTTCCAGCGCGACGACTCGCTGTTGCTGAACAAGAAGCACGTCGAACGCACCCACGCCTTCTACGAAAAGCACGGCGGCAAGACGATCATCTTTGCGCGCTTCGTGCCGATCATCCGCACGTTCGCGCCCTTCGTCGCCGGCATCGGTGCGATGGGCTACCGCAAGTTCTCGATGTACAACGTGGCCGGCGCCATCCTGTGGGTCGCCTCGTTCACCGCAGCGGGGCATCTTTTCGGCCAGGTGCCGGCCGTGAAGCGCAACTTCCAGTACGTGATCCTGGCCATCATCATCGTGTCGATCCTGCCGGGCGTGATCGAGGTGCTGCGCGCTCGTGCCGCCGCCAAGGGGCTGCGGCAGGCCGACGGGGCAGCCAAGGCCGCCACTGCACCCCTGCCCGCGTCCGAGTAGGCGTACTTCTTGGCCCCCGGCGCCGGCGAGGCGATGGCCATCGCGTGTGCCGCGTGCTGGGCCACCTCGGTGGTGCTTTTCCGTCGCGTGGGCACGATCGATCCGCGCGCGCTGAACGTGCTGAAGAACCTCGTCGCGATCGTCTTGCTCCTGATCACGCTCGCCCTGATGGGGCAGGGTCTCGACCGTGGGCGTTCCGACGCGGACTGGGCGCGGCTGGTGGGCTCGGCGCTTCTCGGCATCGCATTGGGCGACACGCTGTTTCTCGCGGGCCTGCAGCGCATCGGCGGTTCTGTCGCCGCCGTCGTCGACTGCGCCTATTCGCCGACCGTCGTGCTGCTGAGCGTGCTGGTGCTGGGTGAACCCCTGCGTGGCAGCTTGCTGGCGGGCGGGGCGCTCGTCGTGTGCGGGCTCGGCGTCGTGTCGTGGCCGGAGCGGGCGACCACCTTGCCGCCTAGCGCTCGCGTCGATTTCGGCGGCGTGCTGCTGGCGCTGGCGGGTGTCGTCGCCACCGCGATCGGAGTCGTGATGGCCAAGCCCGCGCTCGAGCGCAGCGACCTCGTCGAGGCGACGACCGTACGGCTGGTCGTGGCACTGGCGTGCCTGCTCGTGTGGCAGGCTGCGACGGGCTCGCTGCGCGACTCGCTGGCCATCTTGAAGCCGCAGCCGATGTGGCGCATTGCAGTGCCGGCGGCGGTGTTGTCGACGTACGTTTCGATGTTGTTGTGGCTTGGGGCCTTCAAGTGGACGCTCGCCTCGCGCGCGGCGCTGCTCAACCAGATGGCCACGGTGTTCCTGCTCGTGCTGGCTCGCACGGTGGGCGGCGAGGTCGTGCCACTGCGGCGCTGGGTGGGCGCGGGCATCGCCGTGGCGGGCGTCGTCGTCGTGGTGCTGTGGTGATGAGGGGGGAAGGTTGTCCGGTGGAGCATGGCGGTCTGGCGGCATGGCGGTCACGCAGGCTTGACCCGCACCCGGAGCGGCCCGATCCTGTGCCCACGCGCCGGTCCGGCACCCCCTGCCCGATCTGGCCGCCCGTCGAGGTTCCCGTGCGCGCGCCGCTCCTGCTCTTGGCACTCGTCCTCTCGGTGACCCTGGCCACTGCGGCCACGGGAGCGCCCATTGCGCTCGCAAAGGGAGCCCCCGTCGCGCCCGAAAAGACGGTGTGGGGCCGCCTGATCGCCGCCAACGGCGTGGGCATCGAGCTCTCCAAGCCATCGATCGTCGTCGGTTCCAGCCCTGCCGCCGACGCCGTGCTGGCCGATCGCACCGTGTCGCCCCAACACGCGCGGCTGACGTACGCCGACGGCCGTGCCTTTCTCGAAGACCTCGGCTCGAAGTACGGCACCCTGGTCGCCGGCAGCGCCGTCAAGAAGGGCGACAAGCCGCGCCCCATCGCCCAGAAGACCGACCTCGCGTTCGGCGCCGTGTCGTACACGTTCGAGTTCGGCGTGCGGCCCGCCCTGATTCCGCCGCTGCAGGCATTGCCCACGTCGAAGGGCAAGACCAAGGCCGCGACACCCAAGACAGCTCCCGCCAAGGACACCAAGCCGAAGTGATGCCTGGCGCGCCGCACCACGGCAATCGCGATGGTGCCCCGCTCGATGCGACGCGGGCCCGCCGCATCGCCATCGTGCGCTTCCACCTGAACGGCGAGCCGACCGCCGTCGCCGTGCCGGTCCACTGGACGCTGCTCGAACTCGTCCGCTACACCGTTGGCCTGACCGGCACCAAGCAGGGCTGCGACAAGGGCGACTGCGGCACCTGTACGGTGCGACTCGACGGTGACCCGGTGCTGTCGTGCTTGACGTTGGCGGTCGAAGCCGAGGGCCGCGCCGTCGAGACCGTCGAGGGCCTCGGCGTCGGCGGCGAGGCCCACCCGCTGCAAGACGCCTTCGCCCGCCTGGGCGCCGCCCAGTGCGGCTTTTGCACGCCGGGGATGCTGATGTCGGCGTCGGCCTGGCTCGACGTGTTGGCGCTGGCCGACGACCCGACGTTCGACCGCGCCACCATCGCGCGCGTCCTCGGCGGCAACCTGTGTCGGTGCACCGGCTACACGAAGATCATCGACGCCGTCGAAGCGGTCGCCCGCGAACTGCTGGCCCGCCGGGAGGAGAGCGATGCACCCGTTGGCGCGGATGCACCGGACAGCCAGCGCGCGGTGGCCCCGTGAGCGCCGGCGTCGGCGGATCAGCCGGCCAGACCGTCGGCGGAACTCCCGGCAGAATCGTCGGCGGCCGCCACGGCAAGATCGACGCCATTGACGCGATGGTCGGCGCGACAAAGTACACCGACGACCTGTCGTTGCCGCGCATGCTCCACGCCAAGCTCGTGCGCTCGCCGTACGCCCACGCCCGCATCGTGCGGATCGACACGAGCCGCGCGGAGGCCTTGGAAGGCGTACACGCCGTTATCACCGGCGCTGACATGCCGGAGCGCTATGGCGTGATCCCGTGGACGCCCGACGAGCAGGCCTTGGCCGCGGACAAGGCGCGCTTCGTGGGCGATGCGGTGGCCGCCGTCGCTGCCGTCAGCGAGGAGGTCGCGGCCGCCGCGTGCCAGTTGGTGCATGTGCAGTGGGAAGTGCTGCCGGCCCTGACGACACCCGCCGCTGCGCTCGCGAGCCCGCTGCGCATCCATGAGGCGAACAAGCACGGCAACGTCACGAAGCACGTCCACCTCGACTTCGGCGACGTCGATGCCGGCCTGCGCGACGCGGCGCTGGTGGTCGAAGGTCACTACGGATTCCACGGCTCGACGCACGCCCCGCTGGAGCCACACTGCGCGATCGGCTGGCAGGACGCCGCCGGCCTGCTCACCGTTTGGTCGTCGACCCAAGTGCCGCACTACCTGCACCGCGAACTCGCCAAGGTGCTCGGCCTGCCCGCGCATCGGATTCGCGTGATCCAGCCGGCTGTCGGCGGCGCGTTCGGCGGCAAGTCGGAGCCGTTCGACCTCGAGTTCGCGGCCGCCCTGCTGGCCATCCGCACCGGGCGGCCGGTGAAATTGCTGTACACGCGCGAAGAGGTGTTCCTTGCGCACCGCGGCCGCCATCCGTTCGACATGCACTACCGCACGGGTTTCGCCGCAGACGGTCGCATCCTCGCGGTCGATGCGAAGTCCGTGCTCGATGGCGGTGCGTACAGTTCGTTCGGGCTCGTCACGACGTACTATTCAGGCCAGCTGCTGGCGTCGCCGTACGTGTTCGGCGCGTACCGGTTCGATTCGACGCGGGTCTACACGAACAAACCTGCGTGCGGACCCAAGCGCGGGCACGGCTCTGTGCAGCCCCGCTTTGCCATCGAGGTGCAACTCGACAAGGCTGCGCGCGCCCTGGCCATCGACCCGATCGAACTGCGCCGCCGCAATTTCATCGGCGCCGACAGCCGCACCATCAACGGTTTCCACGTCGGTTCCAACGGTTTCCTCGAATGCCTCGACAAGGTGGAAGAGGCCTCGGGCTGGCGCGCCCGCCGGGGCCACCTGCCGCGCGGGCGCGGGCTTGGCGTGGCCGGCTCGACGTACATCAGCGGCACGAACTACTGCATCTACCCGAGCGACCTGCCGCAATCGGGTGTCCAGTTGTGCCTGGACCGATCGGGCCGCGTGCGCGTGTTTGCCGGGACGTCGGACATCGGCCAAGGCTCGACGACCATGCTCGCCACGCTGGTGGCCGACGAGTTGGGGGTGGCGCTCGACGACGTGCGCGTGCTCGCCGCCGACACCGACCTGACCCCCGTCGACCTGGGCGCCTACAGCAGTCGCATCACGCTGATGGCCGGCAACGCCGCGCTGGTGGCCGCGCGCGACCTCTCCGGCAAGGTCAAGGCGGCCGTCGCCGAAAAGTGGCAGTGCGCGGCCCGCGACATCGTCCTGTGCGACCGCCGCGCCCAACGGCTCGACGACCCCGCCGTGCACGTCTCGATTCAACAGGCGTTCCAATGGGCCGAGGCGAAGTTCGGCACGCTCGGCAGCGTCGGCTCGTACGACACCCCGCGGCAAGACGTGCACGGCGACTACCGTGGCGGTACGATCGGTGCCAGCCCCGCGTACTCGTTTACGGCCCATGTCGTCGAAGTCGAGGTGGACGAAGAAACCGGCGACGTGCGCGTGCTGCACTGCTGGTGCGCGCACGACTGCGGCAAGGCGCTCTCGCCGGTGCTCGTCGAAGGCCAGATCGAGGGCAGTGTGTACATGGGCCTCGCCGAAGCCCTCCTGGAGCACCACGAAGCCATGCCGTCCGGGCTGCGCGACGATGGCCGCCGCCGTGACCCCGGGCCGGGCCGCGACGGCTTGCTGATGGCCTCGAGCCTGCTCGATTACCGCATGCCGACCGCGCTCGATGTGGGCGAATTCCATGCGCTGATCGTCGAGCATCCCGACCCGCGCGGCCCGCACGGCGCCAAGGAGGCCGGCGAGGGGCCGCTCCATTCGGCGATCCCGGCGCTATGCAACGCGATTTTCGATGCGGTCGGCGTGCGCATCGACGAGCTGCCGGTTACGCCGGCCAAGATTCTGGCCGGGCTGCGGGCCCAGCGGGCAGCGGCGGCGAATGCACATCGACCGATGCCTGCGACCCCAACGGGGAGCCAGTGATGCGTGGTCGATGCGGGTCAATCGTGGTGGGGCTCGTGCTGGCCGCAGGCGTGGCTCCGGGCAGCGCCATCGCGCAGACCGTGCGGGTCGTGCCGCCCGACATGGCGCCGGTGCTAGAACGCATGTTCCCGCCGGGTGCCGCCGACCAGCCCGCAGGGATGGAATTCCTGGGCGTGCGCGTCGAGCGGGACCGCGTCGTCGTCCAACTCCGCCCCGGCGCGACGGCGGCGCCGATCGAGGTCGCGCTCGCGGCGGGTGCCAGCGAATCGACGCTGCCGTTTGCGTTGGCGGACCCCGCGGCGCCGGACCCGCTCGGCCATGCGGCGGCGGTGCTGGCGTTGGCGAATGCGCGCGGAGCCTCCTTTCGTTGGCTCGTCGCAGGTGCGGACCCCGGTGTCGCAGCGGGTGCCCAGGGGACCGCGGCCGGGTCACGGGGCTCCGCAGCGCCCATCGACCTGCCGGGCCTCGCGACTTTTGATGCCGCGTGGGCGGCCGGCGACGACTCGCGCGCTGCCGTGGTGCTTGCCACGCTCCGACAAGCTTGGCCCCCCGAACGCACAGACCCCCACCTCGCCTGGGAACTCGCCGTACGCTTGGAGAGCCGCGCGGATTCGACCGGCGCACGCGACTACCTCCACGCGGCACAGCAGCGGCTTGCGGCTGCGGCTCCGCGGGCAGATGTAAGCGACGGGCGCGTGCGGGCCGCCGTGCAGTACGCGCTGGGGGACGAAGCCGGCGCGCGGGCCACGCTGGCCACGTGCGTCGCGACCACGCGCGCGAGCCCCACCCGCTGCGGGCTCGACGCGCTGGCGACGCTCGCCGAAGCGCGCCGCGACTGGTCTGCCGCGGCTCGCCTGCGCGACGAGATGCTGGGCGATGGCGCCGGGGCTGACGCGGGCACGCTCGCCGCCCGCGCCGCATTGGCGGGTCGGCTCGGCGATCTCAATGGCGAGCGCCGCTGGGCCGAGCGCGCCGTGCAGCGCAGCCCGGACGACCCGGGCGCTCTCACGATGGCCGCGTCGGTCGCCTTTCGCGCGGGCGCCTTCGAAGACGCCATGCGCAGTTACGAGCGGCTGTACCGGCTCGACCCCCAGCGCCCCGGGACGCTCGGGCACCTGTCGGGCGTGTTCAACCGGATGGGCGGCGCGGCACGCACGGGCACCACCGACGGCAAGGACTATGCCCGCGTGGTCGAAGGGCTGCGCGTGCGGGCCGTGGGAGGCGACATCGTGGCGCGCTTCTTGTTGGCGGTCGCCAAGTTCTACGAGCAGCGCTTCGATGACGCCATCGCCGATTTGACCACCCTGGCGCGCGACCTGCCGCACGAGGCGCGCGTGCCCATCTACCTGGCGATGGCGCACCACTGGCTGGGCAATGCTACTGAAGCAGAGCGGTTTTCAGCCGAGGCCGTGCGCATTGGCCCCGCCGACCCCGACGTGTACTACGTGCGCTCGCAGGTGCGGCGGGCGCGCGACCCGCATGCCGCGGCCGACGACCTCGAGCGCTACATCCGCATGAGCGAACACGACGGCGCCATCCACTTTCGGGACAAGACCGAGCGCGTGCGCAAGGAACTCGACGCGCTGCGGCGGGGCGAACTGCCGCCGGCGTGGGACCATCCCGGTGGCCCGGAGGCTGTCGAGCGGCTGCGGGGTCCCGGTCGGCTGGCGCTGGTGGGCGGCGCCGTCATCGCGCTGGTGGGCGGGCTGTGGTGGTTGCGGCGGCGCGGCGCGCGACGTGGTCCACACAGCAGCGATCAGGCCACATCCGCCAAGTCTTGAGGGCGCACCTTGGGCAGCAGCGCAGGCGCGTCGGGGGTCGTTGCGGCTTCACCCGCCAGCAGTCGCGCCGCACACGGCCGCACCACTTCGGCCAACACGGCCGCAGCAATCCGATCCGCGCCACCTGCCGGCAAACGCCCCCATGCCATGCGCGCGCTGTCCGGCACCCCGGCCAGCCCGGTGTCGCGCCCGGGGTCGTACGGCGGCTCGCGTGTGGCGTCGGCAAACGCCGTGCGCACAGCCGACTGGACCGCGGGCTCGCCCTGGCGCCATGCCCACGCCACGAAGCGCCAAGCCAATTCTGCGTGGTTCGCCTCGTCCTCGGCGACGGCCCGCAGCGCTGCACGCAAACCCGCGTCTCGTGTCGTGCGGGCCGTCGCGGCTGCCTGGGCCGCCGCCAGCGTCTCGCCCACGCAACCTTCGCGCACCGCCGCTGCGGCTGCTTCGGCAAGGTCGCGCACGGTCATCCCGCGCAGGTCCAGCGCGCCCGGGCCGAGCGCCCGCCCATCGAGGCGTTGCGCGACGCCGAAGCACAGTTCTGCGTGGCCCACTTCGTCGCGCACCGCGGTCGCCGCCGCCCGCACGAGATCGGCGGGAGCGCCGCACGCCGCGAGTTCCAGTCCGAAGCGCTGAAAACTCGCGATGGCCGCGTGCTCGTCCAGCCCATCCCGCCGCCACGCGTCGGCAAGCGCAGCGACTTGCGCCGACGTCAGCGTGGGCTCTTGCACTGGCATCGGCATTTGCGCCGCGTGCACGCCAAGCCAGTCTGCGGACGCGACCAGCGCGGCGACGCGAGTTTCACCATCGACGACCAGGGGCCGGCCGCAGCAGGCACCCGTGCAGTACCAGTAGCAGCACTTGTCGCCTTGCAGCAGAGGTTGGCCGACGGCTGCGTTGCAGCAACTGTTCTTGACGAACTCGACGTGCGGGCAGCCGTCGGGCGGCAGTGGGCCGTCGTACTTCTTGGGCGTGCCGTCGCCGCCGAAGGGTGGGTTCTCGATGTTGGCCTTCAACTGTTCGGCGCTGTAGCAGACCTGCGTGGCCTGGCCGAACGTGCACAGGCCGGC
Organism: Myxococcales bacterium; assembly: GCA_009692425.1. Lineage (GTDB taxonomy): Bacteria > Myxococcota_A > UBA9042 > UBA9042 > UBA9042 > SHZF01. The sequence goes on from SHZF01000036.1 coordinate 11,595, forward strand.
ACCGTCAGCGGCGCTCGCATCCACGCTCGCCACGTCGGCCGGGCCGGCATCCGCCGGGCTCACTGCATCGACAAGCGCATCGGGCTTGGCGTTCGCGGCAGCATCAAGGGGTGCCGGACCGGCGTCCTTCGCATCGCTGGTCGCTGCCGCATCGACGGGGACGGAGGCATCGACTGGCCCGGGCGCATCGGCGCGCACGGCGACATCGGCACGCCCTGGGGTGTCGATGGTGGGGGCGTCTGTGCCCGTCGCGGCATCGGTGCCCGGTCCCGTGTCTGCGCTCGCGGCCGTTTCGGCGCTCCCTGCTGCATCGGCCTGCGCGGCCGTCTCAGTGGCGGCGGCGTCCATCGCTGCGGCCGGGGTCGCCGGCGGAGGTGCGGCGCACGCGGGAATGGCAAACCCCAGCGCGGCCAGGATGCGGTTGCGCAGGTTCGATGAGTCACGCATAAGGTCGCCCTCTTCGCAATTCCTTGATCAATTGCCGCTGCGCCCGCCGCCGCGTCTGGCCAGCCGGTCAGTGCTCGAGTTCGTGCTTCTCGAATTCAGCGCGCAGGTGCGGCCATGCCGCGCGCAGCGAGGCAAACACGGGCAGGCCGAAGCCTCGACGCTGCCACGCCCCACTGGGAACCGCGCCATGCGGGGGCGGCGGCGGGGGCGGCGAGGGCGGCGGCGGCACGGCCTTCGGCACGCGCGGCAGTGCCGTCTTGTCGTAGCCGCCGCCATCCTGATCGACGTAGATCGGATTGGTGAACGCAAACGGCTCCGCGCTGCGCTCCGACACCAACGCCACCGGCAGCTTCGACTTGCCATGAACCGTCACGACGAACCATGCGTCGGCTTTGACTTCCTCGACGAACGTCACGACCTTGACCCAGCGCTTGGCCCCCGGCTCGACGCCCGGCTTGAGGTCGCTGGCTGGTTCGAGCACGAAATCGGTGCGCTGGCGCGGCTTGGGCGGTGTCTTGTTCGCCTCGCCCGGTTTCGGCACCGTCGTCGTGACATCGCGCAGCAACTCGACGGCGCCGAACGGCATCCATTCGGGAGCCTGAACCTCGACCTCGATTGTCACCGCTGTGGCTCCCGCCGGCAGCTTCAGCGTGTCGCCGACGAGGGCCGTGGCCACGCCGGGGGCCGCCACCTTGACCCGCACGAACGGCCCGTTCGTCCCGACGGCGCGGCCCGCGTTGACGTCCCGCGCGAACAGCCGCCCATCGAAGCCCGTCACCGTCGCAGGCGCCGTCATCCGCACCCAGGTGCGCGGCCCGCCCGATTGCGACGACGTCCAACTGTGCGTGTCGGAGACTGCCGTGCCGGTCCAGCGGATGCCGCGCGACAGCAGCGTCATCCACCAGGCGCCGTTGATGGAGAACCGATCGGTGCCGTAGCCGTTGAGCAATTCGATAGCGGTGAAGCTGGTCGAGAACAACCCCGTGTCCATGCCGGGCTTGAATCCGCCGGGCACGGGCGGCATCCGGAACGCGGTCGGGTCGGCGAACGTCTTGCCCGTCAGCGCATCGAACTCGACCACCTTGAGGTAGCCGCCGTCGGGGTGATTGATCTGCGCCACGCGGTCGGGGTCGCCGCCCAGCAGCACCTTGGCGATCTGGTCTGGCGTCAGGTTGGGGCCCGCGCCACCGCCCCAGTCCGGCGCACCGCCATTGACGTCCGAGACCTGCACCGGCAGCGGAAAGCCATTGAAGTGGCCGTAGTCGAAGGTGGTCAACTCGACCCCCGGGATCGACGCCAAGAGACTGCCTCCGCCCGCCAGCGCGATCACCGGCGCGAAGTCCGTGATGAAGTCATGATCGGTGCTGACGACCACATCGACGCCCTCGCCCAGGAACGACAGGATGCGGTCGAGGTTGGGCACCGGCGCGTCGGGCGAGTTGATGGCGTGCACGTGGAAGTCGCCCGACAGCCAGCCTGCCGTGTCGATCACCTTGTACAGCGTCGCAGCCACGTTGACGCTGGTCTGCGGCGTCGCTCCGCCAATAGCGGTCGCGGAGTCCGGCACCACCACCACCTGGCCGCCCGTGGCCGCCGCATCCTGGGGCCACAGCGAGTACGTCGGGCCGCGGGCGACGGAGACCCGGTACGTGCCGGGAGCCAACCGAACGTCCAGCTTGCCGGACGGCGGAACGAATTCGATGGTCGCGATATCAGTGGCCTTCTTGTCGAACGTGATGTCGCGGTGCTGCGATTCCGGGGTGTCGGGGCACGGGCCGACGCATTTCACGGTGACCTTCGCGGGCAGGGGTTCGCCTGCCGCTCCCACCACCGTCAGCAACAGGTGGCCTTCGCGCGAAAACACTGCGTCCTTGGCGGCCACCGACTTGCCCGCCGGCACCTCGATGCTCGGCACCGTGACTTGCTGGCGGCCGGGCGCATCCGCCGAAAACGAATACGTTCCAGGAGGAACGGCGCCGCCGAAGTGGCCGTCCTTGTCGGTGACGAACTGGGTGCGCGCCCGCTTGGCCCCATCGAGCGCAGACAGCCGCACACCGGCGATGCCCTTGCCATCCACATCGACCGCGCGGCCAGTGACCTTGCCGGTCGGCACCCCACGCGCCTGCCACAACGGACCCGTCAACGTCGACAGGTCGCCGCTGCCGACGACGACCTCGTGGCGCGTTGTCGCGATCTGCCCGGGCGCCACCCGGAAAGCCCCCGACTTCTTTGCGAACTCCTCCTTGCTGGACAAAAGCAGGCCCATCGGGTCCGTCGTACCGAACAGCGTGCCCGCGACGCCGCTGATTGCGAGGTACGACCCGCCCGGCCCGCCTGCGATGGGAGCGGGCGACAGCATGTGGCTCGACTGCTCGCCGCGAAATGCAATAAACTCCATCGGTTCTGCCGCCAGCCCGCCGTAGCCGAAGCCCTTCAGCGACGAGAGCGGGTTGTAGAACTGCACCGCGCCGCCCGAGTCGATCAGTTCGCCGACCTCGGTGACGACCGGTGCGCTGCCGTCGTTGCGAAAGGCCGTCAGCACCGTCATCACGGGCGAATCCGGGCGCAGCACGAAGTAGCGCGTGATCGTCAGCGGCAGGTCTTCGTCGGCGTCGACCGGCAGGTCGATCTCGCCTCCCACGAAGCCCGCGATCAGGCCTTGGAGGTGGATGAAGTCGTCGACCGTGTCTTCGCCCGTCACGGCCAGCACGGCGGCGCCGCCGTCCTTGCCCGAACGCAGGATGTCGAAGCGCACGGGCCGCAGCGTGCGGCCGAGGTGGAAAAACAAGCACTGTTCGCCGAGCGCGTCCTGCCCCTCCATGCCGGCGGGTCGCACGATGTCGGCGTCGAGCACGGTGCCGCCCCACGGGCACGGGCCGATGTGGCGGTCGTCGCCCTGGATCACGTAGCGCACGGAGCCGTTGCCGATTGCGAAGTCGCCGAGCTTGCCCTGGGCTGCGGGACCGCCGATCAGGTCCGCACCTGCCTCGATGCGCCGCACGTATGCGCCCTTGTGCTGGGTGTCGCCGATGTGCAGCGCGAGGTCGATACCGACCGGGTCGCCCGGCTGCGGGGGCGCTTTGGGCACATCGGGCACGCTCGCGACGTCCGGCGCGGCAGCGACGGTATCGGTCGGCGCTGGCGTCTCCTCGGCGCACGCCGCGAGGCTGGCGACCGCAGCAGCGGCGAGCGCGCAAGGAAACAACAGGCGCGGCGCGCGGGGCGGGCGGGGCTGGGCGGGCGCAGGCTGGGCAGTTCGCATGGCGCGAGAAGGTACGCGGCCGACGTCCCCCACACAAGCGCAGTTTCCAGCCCCGGGGCGTTCGCCTATGCTGCCGCCGATGCTGCGACTGCCTGCCCTCGACGTGCACCAACCCGCCAACCTGGCCGACGCACTCGCCCTGCGCGAACAGCTTGGCCCCGGCGCGCGCTGGGTTGCCGGCGGCACCGACTTGCTGCCCAACCTGAAGCTGCACATGGTCGATGCCGAGCACCTCGTTTCCCTGCGCGCACTTGCCGAACTCCATGGGATCACCGTCGATGCCGCGACGGGCGAACTCTGCATCGGTGCCGCCACCCGGCTCGCCGACCTCGCCGCGGACCCGGACGTGCTTGCCCACGCGCCGGTGCTTGCGTTTGCCGCGGGGCGCGTGGCCAGCCCGCAACTGCGCAACATGGGCACGCTCGGCGGCAACCTGTGCCTCGACACGCGCTGCCGCTACATCAACCAGTCCGAACTGTGGCGCGAGGCGCTTGGCGGTTGCCTGAAATCGCACGGGACGGAGTGCCACGTCGTGCCGGGCGGGCAGGGCTGTGTGGCCGCGCTCTCGTCGGACACCGCACCGGTCCTGATCGTGCACGGTGCCGCGATCGATGTGCTCGGGCCCCACGGGGCGAGTCGGTCGGTGGCGGTCGCGGACCTCTACGACACGGACGGCCTGCAGCATGTGCGGCTCGAAGATGGCGAGGTGCTCGTGCGGGTGCGGGTGCCGCGCCAGCCCGCGACGGCGCGCCATGCCTACCGGAAGTGGGCAGCACGGGCGTCGATCGATTTCCCGCTCGTGTCGGTGGCACTGCGGCTCGACCTCGCAACAACGGGACTCGATCTGGCCAGCGCGACGGGAACGGCGACGCTTGCCGGCGGGCAACTCGCGGTCGGCGTGCTCGGACCCCGGCCACGGGTGCTCGACCTCGGGCGGTTCGCGGGTCGACCGGTCGATGAGGCGCTGGCGTTGGAACTCGGCGACTTCGCCTTTGCGCGCTGCCACCCGCTGCCGAACGTGCCGTACGACGCGGCCTACCGGCGCGAGCGGTTGGCGGTCGAGGTGCGGCGGGCGGTGCGCGGGATGGCGTAGCGGCGGGTTGCCCGTTGCGTGCCTTGTGACTAGGCGGCAACTTCGACGCGCACCCGCAACCCCGACGTGCCGACCGCGATGCCGTCGTCTACCACATCGTGTCGCAACGTGCGTCCGCGCACCGTGGCGAGAAAGTCGCGTTCGACCGCGGCGTACGCCTCCCAGCCTGCGCCTGACACCACTACTGCATCGAGCACGCGCCCGCCACCCAACTGCTGGGCCGTCTTTGCCGCGCGCGCCGCCGTCACGAGTTCGCCGAGCCGGACGCCGAGCGCTTCGCCTTCGAGGTCCCTCATGCCGCCGAACACATCGACGACGCCGGTCTGGGCCGACTCCGGCCACGCCGCCACATGCACGCTCACCGGCGCGTCCGGGCCAAGCAGCGGCCGCACCGCCTTGTCGTAGAGCTCCTCGGTCAGGAAGGGCACGACGGGCGCGAACAACCGCAGCAACGTCCAGGTGCCGTCGCGCAGCGTCACCCGCGCGGCCTCGACCTCCCCCGCGGTGAACGCGACCACAGCGCCGTCCGCGGCCGATCGGAAGCGGTCTTTCACCATCTCGAGGTAGGCGTCGCACCAGTCGGCCCAGAAGAACTGTTCGACGGCGCGCAAAGCCTTGCTGTACTCGTACTCCTCGAAAGCCTGCGTCGCCTCGTGCACCACCGCCACCAGCCGGCTGCGTATCCAGCGATCGGCCGGCGTCGGGGCCTCGGCCACACTGCCGGGCTGCCAGCCATCGAGGTACATCAGCGCGAACCGCGAGGAATTCCACAGCTTCGTCAGCAGGCGCTTGCCCCCTTTGACGTCCTCCTCGTTCCAGCGCAGGTCGTGGCCCAACGTCGCGCCGGCGGCCCAGTAACGCAGTGCATCGGCCGAGTACTTTGCAATGATTTCTGCCGGGTCGACGAAATTCCCGGCCCGCTTCGACATCTTCTTGCCAGTGCGGTCCAGGCCCCAGCCCGAGATCATCACGTCGCGCCACGGCAATCCGTCCGTGTGCAGGTGCGATTTCGCGACCGAGTAGAAAAGCCAAGTGCGGATGATCTCGAACGCCTGCACGCGCACACCCATCGGGTAGATCGCCGGCCGTGCCCGATCGCGTTCCGGGGTGGCGGGGCCCTGCACGTCGTCCCACGCGGCCCAGTTCGCGTTGAGCAGGGGCGTCAGCGATGACGTCATCCACGTATCCATCACATCGGGCTCGGGCCGGAACGACGCACCTCCGCACGCCGCGCAATGCGCCAGCGGGCACGGTGTCATCAGCGGATCGATCGGCAGGCTTGCTTCGTCGGCAAAAGCCGGCGCATTGCAAGCATCGCAGAACCACAGCGGAAACGGCACGCCGTAGAAGCGCTGGCGGCTGATGTTCCAGTCCCACCGAAGGTTCTCGACCCAGTGCTCGTAGCGGTCGCGCATGAAGTCGGGGAACCAGCGCAGTTCGCGGCCGCGCTGCAGCAGTTCCTCCTTCAGGTCGAGCAGGCGGATGAACCACTGGGGCGCCACCTGGATTTCCACCGGCGTAGAACACCGCTCGTGCAGGCTGGCCCGGCTGACGTTGGCGCGGACGCCGAGCAGGTGGCCGTGGGCGCGCAACAGGTCGACCGCAGCCGCGCGCGCCTCGCTGTACACGTTCGAGCCCTTCGCTTGCACATGCACACGCTTCCCGTCGAGGTCCGGCAGATGGGGTGTCACCATGCGGCCCTGGCGGTCGAGCAGGATCACGGTGTCGAGCTTGTGCGTGCGCCACTTCGCGATGTCCTCGGAGTCGCCGAACGTGCACACCATCATCAGGCCGCTGCCGAAGTCGGGGTCCACACTGGCGTCGCGCACGAGCGGCACGGTCCGATACGAGTCCTCGGTCACCGCGCCACCGATGCTGCCGTCGGCGTTCGTTGCGTCGGACCGCTCGAATCGCAGTTGCGTCAACGGCACCCGGAAGCGCAACCCATCCAGACCGGCAAAGCGCTTGTCGTCGGGGTGGCACGCCAGCGCCACGCAGGCCGGCACCAGTTCAGGCCGCGTCGTCTCGATCACGGCGGCTGCGGTCGGCGCGGCACCCACCAGCGACTCCGGCGCCAGGTCGAAGCGCACGCTGTGCATCGGTCGGTCCTGCTCTTCGCCCGGCTCGACGTCGGCCTGGGCCAGCGCCGTCGCGCACGCCGGGCACCACAGGATCGGGTCCTCGCGCCGCTCGAGCCGCCCCTGCCGCACGAGGTCGAGAAAGGACTTCTGCGCATGCCGCACCGCGCGCGGCTGGATGGTCGAATACGTCATGCGCCAGTCGACGCTCAGCCCGAGCGCGCGCCACAGGTCTTCGTACACCTTGGCACCAGCGCGGGTCTCCTGCAGGCACAACTCGACGAACTCGGCGCGCGTGATCTTCGCCTTGTTGACCTTGTGCTTCTGCTCGACGTAGCGCTCGGTCGGCAGGCCGTTGTCGTCGAAGCCCATCGGGTAGAAAATGGCCTTGCCGCGCATGCGCTGGAAGCGCACGACGAACTCCGCCTGGCTGTACGACATGGCGTGGCCGACGTGCAGGTGCGCGGCGCTGACGTACGGCGGCGGCGTATCGACGCTGAACACGTTGCCGGCGCGGGCCGCGGGGCTGGCGGGGTCCCAGCGGTGCAGGCCGAGCTCTTCCCAGCGCCGCAGCCAGTGCGCCTCGGCGGCGGCGGGCTCGTAGGTCTTGGGCAGGAGGTCGGCGCTGGACATGGAGCCTCGGCGGGGCGGCGATGGGGGCGCCAGCGTAGGGCATGGCGGCGGCGGGGTGCAACGGCTGGGTGCGGCGGTCCGTCGCGAGACCGTCGTCGTTCTATGAGCGCGGGCGTGGTAGACTGTCGGCCCGCCACCGCGAGGCCCCGCCATGCGCCGCACCGTCCTGCCCCTCCTCCTGCTCGCCATGCTGTTGCCCACAACGGCCGTCGCCGTGCCGAAAACCCTGAGCCTGCAAGGGTACTTGCGTACGTCCGGCGGCGCGCCCGTGCCCGACGGCGACTACGGCCTCACCGTGCGCTTCTACGACAAGCAGGTGGGCGGCGCCGAACTGTACTCCGACCTGTCGCCCGGCGTGAAGGTCCAGGGCGGCGTGTTCGACATGACTGTCGGCGTCGTCAAACCATTGGACCTCCAAGCATTTACTACGGCGCAGGCCACGTGGGTCGGCGTCTCGATTGGGACAGAACCCGAACTGCCGCGCGCTCCGCTCCACGCTGTGCCCTATGCCGTGCGCGCGCTGGTGGCCACGCAACTGGCGTGCAGTGCGTGCGTCGGCGCGGCCCAACTGGAGCCCGGCGTGCTCGCGGGCCTGACGAAGTCCGGCGAACTGGCCAAGGTCGCCACCAGCGGCCTTTTCGCGGACCTGACCGGCGGCCCGGACCTCACTGCGTACGCCAAGCTGGGCGAACTGGCCAAGGTGGCCAAGACCGGCGCGTTTGCTGACTTGACCGGTGGCCCCAATCTCAGCGCCTACGCCAAGCTTGCGGACCTCGGGCCCTATGCGAAGGCGGTCGAACTCGCGGCAGTGGCCACCAGCGGCTCCTACACGGACCTCAAGGGCACGCCCGACCTCAAGCCCTATGCCAAGATCGCAGACCTGCCCGGCGTCGCGCAGACCGGCAAGTTTGCGGATCTGAACGGTATCCCCCCGCTGGCGCAGCTCGGCAAGGCGTGCGGCTCAGGCCTGTTCGTGCGCGGACTGCTGGCCGACGGCGCGCTCGACTGTGCCGTGCCCGAGGTCAAGGTGACGCTGCCGCCCGACGGGCTCGCCGCGGTTTCGAACGGCGCGCTGACCAACGTGTTCGTCGTGGCGAGCGCGAAGACACCGGCCGCGCCCATCCCCGACAACAGTCCGCTGGGTGCCACCGACGAACTCGACGTGCCCGACGTCGGCACCGTGCAGTCGCTCACCGTGAGCGTCAAGGTGTTGAATTCAGACATTTCTGGCTTGACCGTCAAGCTGTATGACCCGAACCTCAAAACGTACGTGCTCCACGACAAAAGCGGCAACGGCGGCGTGCTCGACACGACCTATCCGCAACCGAGCATGCCCGTGAGCGGCGATCTCGGCGGCTGGATCGGCAAGAATCCGAAGGGCAAGTGGCGGCTCGAGGTCATCGACTCAAAGTTCTTCAACAACAAGGACGACGGCCAACTCGTCGCGTGGAAGGTCACGACCCAGGCCGTGTCGGCGCAGAACGTCGAGGTCAAGGGCGATGTGGCGGTGTTGGGCGCGGTGCTGCCGGGAGCCTTCCGCTTCCCCATCGGCGCGGCGGCGCCGTTCGCGTGTACGCCCGACAGGCTCGGCTTTGCCTACCTCGAAACGGGCTCGACCGACCTGAAGGTCTGCCGCGGCGGCAAGTGGACGGCGGCCGTCTTCCGCGAGTGCGGCAACGGCGTGGTCGAGGCGCCCGAGGCGTGTGACGATGGTGCCGCCAACTCCGACGCGCCGGGCAAGTGCCGGACGACCTGCCTCAAGCCGGCGTGCGGCGACAAGATCATCGACCCCGGCGAGCCGTGCGACGACGGCAATGATGTCACGACGGACGGCTGCGACGCCTGCAAGATTCCGTGCGCGAACGGGTATCTCTACAACAGCGTGTGTTTGCGCGCGGTGGTCCAGACGACCAACGGCAACCAGCCCCCGGCGGGCTGCACGCCATACCAGCCAGCGGTCAAGTGGGGGCAGCCCGAGTACCTTGCGATCTGCAACTACTTCTCGCCCAAGCTGGGCAAGACCGTGAACTGTGCCGCCGTCGATACGGATGCCGACGGCGGCCTGTGCAACAACTACCAGGCGTTGCTGTCGTGGGAAGCGAACTCGAGCCCCGACATCTGGCTCCACAGCGCGTCGTTCACCTGGAACCCGAAGAACGGCGCGAACAACTGCAACCTGGTCAGTGCCGGCGACGACATCGTGGTGTACGCCTGCAAGTAAGGCACGAGAATCGCGGTCAAGGCGTGGCCACGCAGTTCGCAACGGCTGTGAACTTGCACTTGCCCGTCGCCCCGTCGCACGTGTCGGCCGTGCAGCTGTCGAAATCGTTGCAGGCCATGGCGTTCCACGTCACCCGCCGGATGCGGTGGTTCGACGTGTCTGCCACCGCGAGGCTGCCCGCGCTGTCGAACGCCACGCCCTGTGGCGCGCTGAACATCGCCTTGTTTGCCGGGCCATCGCCCCACGCGTACTGGCCGGTGCCCGCGATCGTCCACACGGTGCCGTCGGGCTTGACGCCGCGCAGGCGATGGTTGTCCTTGTCCGCCACGATCACGAAGCCCGCGGGCGACCACGCGACATCTGCGGGATTGTTGAATTTCGCCACCGCCGCGGGGCCGTCGGCCATGCCCGCATAGGTGCCCGCGACCGTCGTCACCATGCCGTCGGGTGCCAGTCGGCGCACGCGGTGGTTGCCCGTGTCGGCGAACCACAGGCCGCCCTTGTCGTCCATCGCAAGACCTTGAGGTCCATTGAGTTGTGCCAGCGCGCCGACCGCGTCCTTCCACCCCTTCGCGCTGCCGGCCACCGTCGTGGTCTGTCCGGTCACCATCACCTTGCGGATGCGGTTGTTGAACTGGTCCGCGACGTAGAGTACTGCCTTGCCATCGAGCACGAGGTCGGTGGGCCCGTTGAAGCGCGCACCGGTGCCGCTGCCGTCCTGAAAGCCAGAAAATCCGTCACCTGCCAGGGTCGACACCATGCCCTGCGGCGTGATTCGGCGGATCCGGTGGCCCTGCGACTCCGCCACGTAGACGGTGCCGTCCTTGGCGACCACGACACCTGCGGGGCCGTTGAACTGGGCAAAGGCTCCCGGCCCATCGAGGCCGCCCGGCGCCCCGGTGCCGGCCCACGTCGTCACTTTCGTGTCGCCGCCACCCTTGCCGTCGAATGTGACCTTGCGGACGCGGTGCCCCTGCCAGTCCGCCACGAAGATGGACCCGTCCGGTCCCCACGCGGCGTCACGCGGCAAGAGGAAGCTGGCGAGGTTCCCGGGGCCATCCTGGCTGCCGGGCATGCCGGAACCCGCGGCCGTCGCCACGTCGCCCTGTGCGCCCACTTCACACTGGCCGGACACGCAGTTCTCGTCTGCGGTGCACGCGGTGCCGTCGTCACAGGCCGCATCCAGTTCGCCGTGCTCGCACGCTCCGGTCGCGCCCGCGCAGTAGTCGACCGTGCAGGCGTTCGCGTCGTCACAGGACGCTGTCGAGCCGAGGCACGCTCCCGCGCTGCTGCAGACGTCTGCCGTCGTGCAGGCGTTCCAGTCTGTGCACGGGCCGCCCGGTGCGATAGGCGGGAAGTTGCAGGTCGCGGCCTTGGCGTCGCACACGTCCTGAGTGCACAGCTTGCCGTCCCAGCACGTCACCGCGTTCGGAGTCAGGCGGCGCACACGGTGGTTGCCCGTGTCGGCCACCAGCAGGCTGCCGCCGGCTTCGATCGCGATCGCCTGCGGGCCCACGAAGGCGGCACTTTTCGCATTGCCGTCCACCCACCCGGTGTACTCGCCACCCAGGGTAGAGACCACACCGTCCTTGCGCACGAGACGCACGCGATGGTTGTCGCGGTCTGTCAGGATCAGGCTGCCGCCGCCGACCGACGACCACGCGATGCCGTGCGGCGCCGACAGCTTCGCCTTCGGGCCGGGGCCATCGACGTACCCGAACGAACTGCCGGCCACCGTCACGACCTGCCCTTCCGGCCCGAGGCGCCGCACGCGGTGGCCCGTCGACTCGCTAAACCAGAGCGTGCCGCCGGGGTCCATCGCCAGGCCCATCGGCCCGTCGAGCACGGCCTGTGCGGCCGGGCCATCCTTCCACCCCTTGAGTCCGCTGCCGGCTACCGTCGAGACGACACCCGCCTGCAGCTTGCGGATGCGCTGGTTGCCAAAGTCGGCGATGTACACGGTGCCCGCGGCGTCTACCGCGACGCCCGTCGGATTCTGGAAGCGCGCCTTGCCCGCCGGCCCGTCTGCGAACCCCGGCACGCCGTCGCCCGCCACCGATGTCACCTGGCCGACCGCATCGATCTTGCGCACGCGCTGCCCCTGCCACTCCGCCACGAAAAGCCCGCCGCCTTTGTCGAGCGCGATGCCGCGCGGTTGGTTGAACTTCGCCTGCGTGCCCAGGCCGTCGGCGTGGCCCGGCGTGCCGCTGCCGGCCCACAGCGTCACGGCGCCGTCCGGTCCGATGCGCCGCACGCGGTGGCCGGCGAACTCGGTCACGAACGCGAACCCGGCGCCGTCCACGGCAATGCCGCCCGGCTCGACGAAGCTCGCCTTGTCTCCGGGGCCGTCGATCCCGCCCGGCTGGCCCGAGCCCGCGACCGTGGTGACCGTCCCCGACGGGTCGGCCACGCACTGGCCGGCACTGCACTGGTCGCCCTTCGTGCACGCTGAGCCGTCGTCGCACGGCCCGGTCAACTGGGCGTGGGTGCAACTCCCCGAGGCCTTCGCGCAGCCGTCCGACGTGCACGGATTCGCGTCGTCGCAGTCCTTCTTCGGGTGCGCGCACAGCACCGTCTTGGGGTCGCACGTGTCGTCCGTGCACGGGTCGGCATCGACGCAAGCGATGGTGTCCCAACCGGAACCGTTCGCCTTGCACGTGGCCGGCTTGCCATCGACGCACGCCTTTTGGCCGACGCTGCAGGCCTTGTCGGCGCACGCACCCGCGTTGCAGAACTTGCCCTGCGCGGCGCAGTCCGCCAGCGTGGTCTGCTTCGTGCCGGTCGCGTTGCAGGCGAGCGCGATGCCGCCTTGGCACGTGGCCTGACCGGGCTCGCACACCTTGGGCAGGCAACCGCCGCCGTCGCAGGCCTCGCCCGCCGGGCAGGCCGTCTGCGTCCAGGTCTTGCCGTCTGCGCACGTGGCAACCAGCCCCGCCTCGCACTTCGTCGCACCCACGTTACAGCCCACGAGCGCGCACTTGCCGGCCACGCATTGTTGACCGGCGGCAGCACAGTCGACCACGGCAGCCGCACCGCTGCCGTCGGCCGCGCACAGCTTGACGACGGCGCCATCGCAAGACGTCGCGCCCGGGGCACACGCCAGCGCCTCGCACTTGCCGGCCTTGCACTTCGCCTGAGCGCCGCACGCTTGCGGTACCCACAGGCCGTCGGCGCCGCACGCCGCCGCGGTCGCGGCATCGACGCACTGCAACTCGCCAGGCTGGCAGTTGCCGCACGTGTGCTTATCCACGATGCAGATGCCCGTCGCGCAGTCCACGTGCTTGTCGCAGGGCTGGCCCGTGGCCGCCAGAGGGACATCCGGGGCTGCCGTGTCGCCGTCGCTCGCAACTGTTTCCTTGGGCGCCGCCGCATCGACCTGGGCCGGCGCAGTTTCCGCGCCCGTGCTCGCATCGCTCACCGTCGTTGCATCACTCGACAAGACCGGCAGCGTGTCGCTGTCGGAGCACGCCCAGCCCAGCGCAGCCAGCCCAAACAACATCGCATGCCGCGCGCCCCACTTCTCGCCGCGCCATTGGAGGATCAGGGCGCACCATCGCAGTGCCGGCGCCGTCCATGTCACTGCCATCCTAGCTCCTTTCCCGTTGCTGGCGCCGCCGCCCATCAGCTACTTGTCATTCGTTGAACAGATCACCCATCCGGTCACGAGCACGCTGTTCACCTGATCGTTCCACTGGCCATAGTCGCACTTGTTCGTCGCATACGAATACAGGCGGTAGGCGGTGCTGTTGTCGCCGTTCGGCTCGAACGCCTCGCAGTTCGCGTTGTTCGTCGAACTCAGCCAGAACGTGCAGGGTACGCCCTTGCAGATGCCTTGCCAGTTGTTCAGGCCGGTTGCGCCATTCGTCTTGGGGAAGACGTTCACGAGGTTCGGCACCGCGCCACCGTTCCAGGCCCGGATCGCGTTGGCGTGGGCCTGGGAGCGCGGCACCACCACCTCCATGCCGAACTGGGCACACGCGGCGGCGTAAGGCTCCTGCTTGCCTTCGAGCGCCGTGCCTTCGTAGCGTAGCCACGTGTAGGGGCCGCCGGGCGTTGCCATGTCGCAGTACGCCACCACCGCCGGCTTCGCGCCGATGGGGCCGTCGATATCGATCGTGTACTTGCCGCTCTGCGCATTCGGATCGACCGCCGCCTTGACTGCCGCGCACGACGGCGCCGACTGCGAGGTGCACGCCTTGCCGTTGCCCGCGTACCCGGGCTTGCACGCACACGTGTTGGCGCCCGGCGTGTTCGTACAGATTGCGGTGAAGTGGCAGCCGCCGTTGCTGGTCTTGCATTCATCGACGTCGGCGCAGGCCTTGCCTTCGCCACTGTAGCCCGGCTTGCACGCGCAAGTGTTCCCGCCCGGCGTGTTCGTGCACACCGCGTCCGCATGGCAGCCGCCGTTGCCCGTCTTGCACTCATCGACATCGCCGCACGTCTTGCCGTCGCCGACGTAGCCAGGCTTGCACAGGCACGTGAAGCCGCCGATCGTGTTCGTGCACGTGGCCTGGGGGCTGCAACTCGAGTCGCCGGTCTTGCACTCGTCGACGTCCGTGCACAACTTGCCGTCGCCGCTCCAACCGCCTTTGCAGGCGCACGAGAAGTTGCCCACCGCATTCGTGCACAGGGCGCTCGGGTGGCATGGCGGCACGCTGGCCTTGCACTCGTCGGTGTCCTGGCACTGGCCGCCGCTCGCTTCGAAACCGACGCCGCAGCCGCACTTGAAGGAGCCGGGTAGGTTCGTGCACAAAAGCGCCCCGCACGGGCTCGGCTTCTGCTGGCACTCGTCGACGTCGGCACACACCTTGCCATCGCCGCTCCAGCCGGCCTTGCAGGTGCACGTCGCTGCGAGGTTCGTCCCGAGGCTGCACGTGGCCAGGGCGTGGCAGCCCGCCGCCCCGCTCGCGCACGCATCGGCGTACGTGGCGACATTGCGCACGAACCAGCCGCTCGCGCCCACCAGATCACACGCCACACTAGCGAACCGGAGGCGCACGCGAAAAGCCTTGCCGGCCACGGCGAGCGCCACTTTGACTGGCTCCCAATTCGCATTGGGCGCCGGCGCCGCTTTCGAGCCCGGGGGCGCCACGACGAGCGCGACCTGCCACGACGCGCCGGCGTCTTTCGACGTTTCCACGTGTGCCTTCACCGAGGCCGCCGGCCACTTGCCAGCATGCTCGAACACCAACCAGATTGGCGTCTTGCTGGCTACGTCCGTCGCGTCGAATTGCGGGCTCGTCGCGGTCGCCAGCACCTGCGTCTGGGCGGCGCCGCACACGAGGTCCTTGCCGTTGTTGAGGTTGAGCGCGCACTGCGTCGGCGCCGCGGCGAGGTCGACGGGCGTCTTGTCCACCTTCCAGCGCACGGCCGGCGCCGCCTTGGAGCCTGCCAGAGGGCCGCCGTCGTGCTGCAACGACCACAGCGCATTCTGGGTCGCGCCACACGCCATCGGGACCACCAGCGGCAGGCTCGCCTTGCCGCAATTCGGGTCCACCACCGCCACCGCGACGCAGCCCTTCTTGCCGTCGCACGCGTCCGTCGTGCACGGCGAGCCGTCGTCGCAGTCGGCCTTGTCGCCGACGCACTGGCCGAGATGGCACTCGTCGTCCTTCGTGCACAGGTTGCCGTCGTCGCAGGCCTGCTCGGCGAACCCGTGGTCGCAGCCCACCGCCTTCTTGCAGGTATCGGTCGTGCAGGCTGCGCCGTCGTCGCAGTCCTTCGGCACCCCGCCGCATTGGGCGCCTGCACACACGTCGGCTGCCGTGCAGGGTTCCCCGTCGTTGCACGGCGCGCTGTTCGGCTTCGCCACGCAACCGGCCTTGACCGTGTCGCACGCGTCGTCGGTGCAGGGGTTGCCGTCGTCACAGGGCTTGGCCTGGCCGAGGCACGCGAGGTTGGCGCACTGGTCGCCGAGCGTGCACGGGTTGCCGTCGTCGCACGCCGCCGCATTCGGCACATGGGTACACCCCACCGCTCCGAGCGCACCGCCGCAACCGTCGGCGGTACACGTCACGTCGTCCGCGCAGGCCGCGGCCGTCGGCTTGCCATCGGATTCCTTTGTTTCGTCGATGGCGCCGTCACAATCGTCGTCGATGCCGTTGCACAGTTCGGCGCCCGCCGGCTTGGCGGAGCACGTCGACAAGCCCGCCGCCGAACAACTCCGCGCTCCGCCACACTGCGGGGCCGCCCGCGTGCCCGGCAGGGGGGCCAGGCCGACGAAACAGGGTGTCGCCGCCGCCGCCGCAATGGCCGCGGCACTGCACGTGCAGACGCGGCTCTCCGGCACACAGTGGCCCTGCTTCGTGCCATCGACCGCGAGAACGGGCGCACAAATGTGGCCCGCCGCGCATTGCGCCGTCTCCTTGCACGCCGCCGCGCAGAAGAAGCCACCGCGCCCCTCGTTGCCCTCGACGTCGACGCAGCCACCGGTCGGGCCGAGGCCAGCGCAATCCGCCGCATTCGCACACGGTCGGCAGTTCGGATTGTCCTTGGGCAGGCACACCTTGGCGATGCCGATCGGCTGGCCGGTCGCATCCGTGAGGACCACCTGGTTGCACGCGAAACCTGCCGCGCACGCATCGCCCGCATTGCACGAGTTCGCGCAGACCTTGCCGCCCGGTGCCGCGGCGCACGCCCCCGACTTGCAGGCTGAGTCGCTGCCGCACGCGCAGCCGGCCTGACCTGGGCACGCCAGGCCGAGGTCGCCGCTGCCGTCGAAGGCAAAGGTGGCCACGGTATCGGGGTCGCCAGCAACGGGCTCTGCGGTGCATCCGACTACCGCAGCGACGCACGCCGCCGTTGCCGAGCCGAGAACCGCGGCGCCCCACGACATGCGGCGAGGCCCGATACTTGCCGACTCACGGTGCGGTTCCACGATGCGGCCTCCAGCGCCCACAGCGCCCCGCATGGTATGCTGCGGGGCGGGGCGGGACAAGCAACCGGTGCGTCCCCGATCCGTCACCTTCGGCGTATTTCGTCGTTGCCGTCGTCGGTTGGCGGTTCGACGTACCCTTTTGGGCGCGTTCACCGCGAACCTTCTACTCGCCTAGAACTACATCCGAATTCGTCGTCCGGGGAAGGTTGGCCGGTGGATGCTGGGCGTGCGCGCCACAGGCGAAATTCCTGGCAGCGTTCAGGTGGTCGACGAGGGCTCCAGCGTCTTCGACTGGACGGCGTGGAACTTGCCCGTGCTCATGACCCGGTTGCGGCCGGCGTGCTTGGCGTCGTACAGCGCCTGATCGGCTGCCGCGTACATGGCGAGCGCGACGTCGTCGGTGCTGCCCGCGCTCGCCGGCAAGACGGTGACGCCAAAGCTGACCGTCACCTTGACGTGCTCTGCGTTCGCGACGCTGGCCTCCACCGCGCCGCGCACCGTCTCGGCCACCGTACGGGCCGCGGCCTCGTCGGCACCTGGCAATAGGATGGCGAACTCCTCTCCGCCGACCCGAAACACGGCGCCTGCCGCACAGACGCGTTCGTGGAGCACGCCGGCCACGCGCCGCAAGACGGCGTCGCCGACCACATGGCCGTGCTGGTCGTTGATGACCTTGAAGCGGTCGAGATCGCCGATCACCAACGCCAGCGGGGAGCGGCGGGTCCGCGCGACGTCGATCTCGTCTCCGAGCGCGCGGTCGAAGCTGCGGCGATTGCCCACGCCCGTGAGCGAGTCCGTGGTCGCCTGCCCGTGCAACCTGCCGACCAGCAGGTCGACCTCAGCCCGCAAGCGATACACGACGGCGCCGACCAGTGCGAGCGCCGCGACGTGCATGCCCCACCGCACCGAGCGCTCATCGCCGACGTCGCCCAGGTACAGGCTCGCGCCCACGCCGACCGCGACGCTCAGCAAGTGTACGACGACGTGGGGCACCCGCAGGAAGCACGCGGCGTACACGACGCACCAGAAGTAGTAGGGCAGCAAGGGCATCGACGCGCCGGCGAACGCCACGTTGGCCAGCGTGATCGCGAGCACCGCGTACCCGAGGTAGAGTGGATACAACCACGCCGGCGTGCGCCCGCGCAGCCCGACCAGGCTGGCCGTCAGGACCGCGAACCCCGCCGTCAGGGCAAAACCCGCCGTCCGATCGAACGATGCCGCCAGGGGCGACAGGCACAGCGCGATGCCCGTCACGGTGGCACACCCGTACAGGATGGCTCCGGCCCGCGTCTGAGCATCGGGCCCGCGCAACGGCGACGCTGCCCATGCCGCGGACGTCTGATGGGGCGCGACGGGAGGCCTGGCCAGGATCACCTCAGCGTCGCGGCGGGTGGGGAGAACTGAAGCGAAGTGTGTCCTCTGGGGTAAACCGGCACAACAGCAAACTGGATCGCCTCCCTCGCTCACGCCGTTCGCCGGCGACTGGACACGCCCGCGACCGCGCGCGATCCTCCGCGCCTCGCAGCGGAGGCCTCCATGACCCAGCACGTCTACCTGTTCACCGAGGGCCGCGCGGCGATGCGGACGCTGCTCGGCGGAAAGGGCGCAAATCTTGCGGAGATGACCCGGATCGGCCTGCCGGTGCCACCCGGCTTCACGATCACGGCGGCGACCTGCCTGGCGTATGGGCGCGGCGGCGGCACCTTCCCCGAGGGACTGAACGAGCAGGTCGAGACGGCGCTGGCGGTGGTCGAAGGCCTCGTCGGGCGCCGTTTCGGTGCGGCCGAGCGGCCGCTGTTGGTCTCGGTGCGTTCGGGCGCCGCCGTGTCGATGCCCGGCATGATGGACACCGTGCTGAACCTCGGCCTCAACGATGCGACCGTGCTGGCCCATGCGCGCGACACCGGCGACGCCCGCTTTGCGTGGGACTGCTACCGCCGCTTCTTGCAGATGTTCGGCAGCGTCGTGCTCGGCGTGGCGCATCACGAGTTCGAGCACGTGCTGGCGGGGTTCAAGGCCCGCCTCGGGGTCCAGGCAGACACCGACCTGGCACCCGCCGACTTGCAGGAACTCGTCGCCGCGTATCAGGCGTTGATCGTGGCAGAGGCCGGCCAGGCGTTTCCGCAGGAGCCCCGCGCCCAGCTCGAAGCCGCCCTGCGTGCCGTGTTCGGTTCGTGGGACAATCCGCGTGCCAAGGTCTACCGCCGCGTCCACAAGATCGCCGACGACATGGGCACCGCGGTCAACGTGCAATCGATGGTGTTTGGCAACATGGGGCAGACGTCGGCGACCGGCGTCGTCTTCACCCGCGACCCGTCCACGGGCGAAAAGACCGTCCACGGCGAGTACCTGCTCAACGCGCAGGGCGAAGACGTCGTGGCCGGCATCCGCACGCCGCATCCGATCGCACAGATGCAGGCCGAACTGCCCGATGCCTTTGCGGAACTCTACGCGACGAGCGAGCGCCTGGAGGCACATTTCGGCGACATGCAGGACATCGAGTTCACGGTCGAGCGCGGCAAACTGTGGATGCTTCAGTGCCGCACGGGCAAGCGCGCGCCCGGTGCCGCGATCCGCATCGCGGCCGACTTCGTGCGCGAGGGCAAGATCGACAAAGCCCAGGCGGTGTTGCGCGTGACACCCGAGGACCTCCAGAAAGCGATGCACCCGCGCATCGATCCCGCCGCCGCCCTCGACGTGATCGCGCGCGGCCAACCGGCGAGTCCCGGCGCGGCCCAGGGCCAGCTCTGCTTCGACCCCGACGAGGCGGTGCGCCTGCACGCGGCCGGCGGCCAGGTCCTGTTGGTGCGGCCCGAGACGACGCCCGACGACATCCACGGCATGGTGGCGTCGACCGGCTTCGTGACCACACGCGGCGGCACCACCTGCCACGCGGCGATCGTGGCGCGCGGCATGGGCAAGCCGTGCGTGGTGGGGTGTGCCGATCTGCACATCGACTTCGACGCCGGGCAACTGCACGTCGGCGCTCGCACCATCGCCGCCGGGCAATGGCTGACGATCGATGGCGGAGATGGACGCATCGTGGTCGGTCGCGCGCCGCTCGTCGATGCCTCGATGTCCGGCGATTTCGCAGAGTTGCTGGGATGGGCTGATGAATTCCGCCGCTTGAAGGTGCGCGCCAACGCCGACAACCCGCCGGACGCCGAGAAGGCCCGCGCGTTCGGCGCCGAGGGCATCGGGCTGTGCCGCACCGAGCACATGTTCGGCCAAGGTGGGCACCATCCGGAGCGCATGGCCGTCGTGCAGCGCATGATCCTGGCCGACACGCAGGTTGACCGGCAAGCCGCGCTCGACGAGCTCTTCCCCATGCAACGCGACGACTTCGACGGCATCTTGCGCGCGATGGCGCCGCACCCGGTCACGATCCGCCTGCTCGACCCGCCGCTGCACGAATTCCTGCCGGCCGCAGAAGACCTGGCCGTGGCCGTGGCCGTGGCCCGTGCCGAGGGACGCGCCGCGCCGCGCGAGGAGAAACTGCTCGCCGCCGTGCGCCAACTTGCCGAAGTGAACCCGATGCTCGGGCTGCGCGGCGTCCGACTCGGCCTCGTGATGCCAGAGGTCTACGAGATGCAGGTGCGGGCGCTGATCACCGCTGCGGAAAATCTCCACATGCAGGGAATTCCTGTACGCCCCGAGATCATGATTCCGCTCGTCGGCCACGTCGAGGAACTGCGGCGCATGAAGGCCATGATCGATCGCATCACCGCAGAACTGCAACCGAACGTCTCGTTCCAGGTCGGCACGATGATTGAGGTGCCGCGCGCCGCGCTGACGGCCGGGGCGATCGCCGGGATCGCGGAATTCTTCAGTTTTGGTACGAACGACCTGACGCAGATGACCTGGGGCTACAGCCGCGACGATGCCGAAGGGGGATTCCTGGCGCAGTACGTCGCCGACAAGGTACTGGCGGTGAACCCGTTCGTGTCGATCGACCGCGACGGTGTGGGCCGCTTGATCCAGATGGCGTGCGTCGAGGGACGTGCGGTGCGACCCAACCTCCACCTCGGCATCTGCGGCGAGCACGGCGGCGACCCCGACAGCATCGCGTTCTGCCATGCGGCCGGACTGGACTACGTGTCGTGCTCCCCTTACCGCGTCCCCGTCGCCCGGTTGGCTGCGGCGCAGGCGGCGCTGGCCGCGGGCGGCGCAAAGGCGTCCACGTCTGCCGTATAGCGTCCTCGCGGCGCCCGATGCCTCAAAGTGAGGCAGTCGCGCTGGGTGGGCTGCGCTGCGTCCCTATCTGAGACAATCGGCCGGGCTGGGGACGAATCCTCGTGAAGAGGCGTGAAGGGCGCGCCGGGGATTCCCAACAAAATCCAATGCTATCAGGTGGATGTGTTTTTGTGGAATGATTGGCACGGCTCATGCATGTTCTTCCATGTGGAGCGAGCAGAATCCCTATGACTTCCATGAACCCTTTCCAACACGTCCTCACAAACCGTCGGCAACGCCAGTTGCCGGCATCCCACTGGTGCGCGGCGCGGTCCGAGCCTTGGTCGACGGCCCATCGATAGGGAGTGGCCCACCGACAATCACCCGATTGCTTGACCTTCCCGCCCGCATCCCTTCCACCCCTCCTCTCTCTCCAAACCCTCTGGCCGCCGTGACGAAAGTCCGGCGGCCAGTTTGTTTTTCGGCGGGCGTATTTTTCCAACGACGTCTTGTCGCCTCAGCGCAGCTTGCGCACTGCCCGCCGCACCGACTCGTCGGCTTCGAGGCCGGCCACGTCGTCCCATGCCACCCAGCGGGCGGCCTGCGCGTCCGAGGCCGCCCGCACTGCCAGCGTCCGCGCCTGGAACACGTAGCGCACGTCGTAGTGGAGGTGATCCGGTTCCGCGCGGCGGGCAGGAATCCTGTGGATGTCGAGGTCGAGCAGGCGACCCTCAGGGGCCAGATCGGCAGAGTGGAGTCCGGTTTCTTCTTCCACTTCGCGCCGTGCCGCCGCATGCACGTCCACGTCGCCCGGCTCCACGTGCCCACCGGGCTGGAGCCAGCGCAGGAGCTTGCCATGCCAGATCAGGAGCAGGCGGCTGCCGTCGGGTGCCACGATGAATGCCGAGGCGGTGAAGTGGCCCGGCACGAAGTGGTCCCGCGCAAACGGGGTCCGGCTCGTCGCGAGCAGGGTCGCCATCGCGTGCCGATGCGCCGCCTCCAGTGCGTCGCCGGGCTGCACGCCGTCGAGTTCGCGCTGCAAGCCGGCAACGCGCCGGTCGACGCTCAGGCCTTGCCTTTCGGGAACCACACCATCCACAGCGTCGTGATGACATAGTCGGACAGAAAGATGAACACCGAACTCGTCACGACCGTGCTCGTGGTCGCCAGTCCGACGCCGCGGCTGCCGCCGGTCGCGTGAAAACCTTTGTAGCTCGCGATCGCGCCGATCACCGCGCCAAACGTGGTCGCCTTGACGAACAGGCATAGGATGTCGGCGGGACTTACCCACAGATAGATGCGTGAAAAGAAAGCCGCTTCATCGACGCCCAGCACGCGGGTCGCGACCAGATACGCGCCCACCAGGCCGATCGCGCAAAACCCCGCAGCCAACATCGGCATCATCGCGATGCAGGCGACGAGGCGCGGGGCGACGAGGTAGTGGACGGGATCGACCGCCATCGTCTCCAACGCGTCGATCTGCTCCGTCACGCGCATCGTGCCCAGTTCCGTGCACATGGCTGAGCCCACGCGCCCGGCGACCATGAGCGCGCCCATCGTCGGCGCCAGTTCGAGAATGAGGGCGAGCGCGACCGAACCGCCGATCAGGCTCTTGGCATTGAAGATGTCGAAGGCGACCGCGGTCTGGATGGCGAACACCGCGCCGGTGAACAGGCCCGTCAGCAGCACGATGCCTGCGGAGCCGACACCGACGAATTCCATCGTTGTGATGTAATTGCCGTAACGCCAGGGTCGCTGCACCGACGCCCACAAGGCCCGTGCGGCGAACAACACCACGGCCCCGAGCCCGTCGAGCCCGTCGATGGCCGGGCGCGCAAGCCAGCCGGACCACGAGCGCGGGTGCAGCAGCGAAGGCGTGGCGGGGGCGGTTTCGGCCATCGGCGCGGGCTCGGACAGGTCGGCGACGTCACGGCGCCCGACGCCAGCGTGCATCGGAGCGGGCGCGCGGCAAGTTTTCGACCGGCGTGGTAGGCTGCCAAGCCCATGTCGCCGCCTGACCCCGCCGAAATCGATCGCCCGCCTGCACCGACCACCGTGCACCTGATCGGTGCGGGCCCCGGTGCAGCAGACCTTGTGACCGTGCGCGGGTGGCGCCTGCTGCAACAGGCAGACGTCGTCGTGCACGACGCGCTGGTGGAGGGCGCGCTGCTCGCCGGGCTGGACGCCGAGTGCATCGACGCCGGCAAGCGCGCAGGCAACCACGGCATCGGCCAGGACGCGATCTGCGCGCTGCTGTGCGAACGGGCGCGGTCGGGCCAGCGCGTCGTCCGCCTCAAGGGAGGCGACCCGTTCGTCTTGGGGCGCGGTTTTGAGGAGGTGCTGGCCCTTCGTGCGGCCGGCGTGCCGTGCGAGGTCGTGCCGGGAGTTTCGAGCGCGACGGCGGCACCGCTGCTCGGTGGCATTCCCCTGACATATCGGGGTCTTGCCGATGCGTTCGCCGTCGTCTCCGCCCACCCGCGCGACGATGGCGACCTGCCCGCCTTGCCTGCGTGGCACCCGCGCCTGACCCTGATCGTACTGATGGGCGCCGCGACCCTGCCCGTGTGGGCGGCGGAGTTGTGCCGCCGCGGTTGGCCGCCCGATACGGCGGTCGCGCTGATCAGTTGGGCGGGTTGGCCGCAACAGCGGGTGTACCGCACGACGCTTGCCGCAGCGCCCGCCGCCGATGCTCCGCCTGCACCGTGTGTGGCAGTGCTCGGCGAGGTCGCGGCGTTGGGACTGCCGAGCCCATCGGCCAGTGCCTTTCTGTAGCCGCCAGCAGGTGCCGATGGATGTCACAGCCGTGCCTGAAGTCCTGTGCGCCGCACTCGTGCTGACCGGCCGTCCCGTGCTCGTTGTCGGCGGCGGTCGCGTGGCCGAGCAGAAACTCGTGCGGTTGCTCGCGTGCGGAGCGCGGGTCACGGTCGTTGCGCCGGAAGCCACGGCCGCCGTCCACGCCTGGCACGCGGCCGGCGAGGTGGCGTGGCACGAGCGCTGCTTTGTCGGAGGGGACGTCGAAGGTGCCGTTTTCGTCCTGACGGCGACAGGTCACGCAGAAGTCGATGGTGCCGTGTACGCCGCGTGTGAGGCGCGCGCCGTCCTGTGCAACGCGGCGGACCGACCGGACCGATCGTCTGTCTGGTTGCTCGCCCAGCGCCGGCGCGGACGCATCGTGATCGGCGCCGGAACCATGGGCAGCGCCCCGGGCCTGGCCGGTCGCCTCGCCGATCTCGCGGCTGCTACCTTTACGCCGACCGTCGAGCGTGCGGTGCGGGCCTACGCCAACTTGCGCAAAGCCCGCGGCGCGGAGGCGGCCCGCGTGTGGCGCGATCTGCCGTGGGATGAGATGGCAGAACGCGAAGACCGGGCCGATGTGTTCGAGGAGCGCGAACCCGAGGCCGAGCCGAAAGCCAGCACGCCCTGATTGAGTTCAGGCAGTCTTTCTCGAGCTCAGGCAGTCTTTTTCGAGCTCAGAACGCCTTGTCTCAAGCCTAGCACGGGCCGTCCTTCCAGCCGAACTTGCCGTTCGGGTTGTAGCATTCGGCCTGGCACTTGTTCACGTACGTCTGACCGTCGTCGCCGCACACGAACTTCTCGGTGTTCGTGCAGGAACAGAGGCACGGCCCCTTGTACTCGGTGACCCAACCGGTGACGCCCGCCGTCAAGCACTTGTACTCGTCGTTGTTCCGGAACGTGACCCACTGGCTGCCGCCCTTGCCATCGGACTTCGAAGCGCACACCTGGTTGACTACGCTGTAGTCGACGTCCGGGCAGCAGCCCTTGGCCTTGTACAGCGACGACGAGCACACGTCGTTCTTGGTCGCGCTGATGCCGTCGCAAACGCCTACCGTGGCTTCCGCCGCGCCCGCCGTGCAAGCATTGCGAAACGACTGCCCTTTGCCGCTCTTCAAGATGCCGCACACGGGGTCGCAGTCCGGCTTGCAGATGGGCGTCTTGGCCACGTCGAAGCACGCGCCGTCACATTCCTTGATCATCTTGGCCGGCGCGCACGCGTCGCTCTTGACCTGGTCGCCGACCGGGAAGCAGCCCGGCTTCTCGCAGTTCTGCATGGCGCAGTCGTTCGTGTACGTCTTCTGGCCCGCCGCGCACACAGGCTGTAATTTCAGCAGGTTGCATCCTCCGCCGCCCTGAGTTGTCGGCTTGGAGCACGACTGCTTGCACGGACCCTTGTAGTAGACGGGCTTGCCGTCGGCCGTCTTCTTCGCATCGACGCACTTGATCTCGCACTCCATCTTGACGGTGACCTCGACGCCCGTGGCCAACGTCGCACAAAAGCCAAGCGGGTCGGGCACGTCGGTCGGCTTGCACTCGGCGCACGACGGGCAGGCTTTGGGCAGCAAGCTCTTGCCGCCCTCACAGACCGCTACGCAATCGTTGGCGTATTGGGTCATCTTGCCAGTCGGCGACACGCCGCACACGGCAAATTCGGTGCACTTGCTCTTGCAGTTGGCGCAGCGCTGCTTGTCCGACAACGTCTTGGGGCCCGCGCACGCCGGCAGCTCGAGCGTGCTGAGCGGCGCAACGTCGGCCGTGGCGTCGACCGTCACTCCGCCGTCCACCGTGCCGGACACATCTGCCCCCGGCGTCACCGCGTCTGGGCCCGCCGTGCCATCGGTATCGACGACGCCATCTGCGGGCGCCGCCGTGCCGTCGCCCGTTGCAGCATCGGCCTTCACGTCGCCGGTGCGCGGCGACCCACCGTCTCCACTGGTCTCGGCGCGGGCGGTTGCGTCACCGCGCGGGCCGGAGTCGGGGTCTTCGCCCGCATCCTCGCCGCCGGTCGAAGTATTGGCCTTGACGGGATCCTCCGCGCACGCGACAGCGCCCAGCAGGGCAAACACGGCAAAAGAAGTGGCGACAATGAACCTGGAACAACGAGCGATACGCATCGTGAAGCCTCGCGGCGCGGAGGGGCGGAGGTGCTGCGTGGAACCGGGGCGCAGAACCGATGGCGACAGTATCGCGAAAAGCGCGCCGGGTTGCCAGATCAACCTGCGCCATGGGCCGGTGCCCGGCGGCGCACGCCGTCCAGGAGGTGGGCGTGGCCCAATCCGAGACACACGGCGCGCACGGCTTCGTCGCCTGCCTGCATCCTGTCGAAGGTCGTAGCGTACGCGTGGCGCGCGATCCGTGCGCGCGCGTCGGTGTTCTTGGGGCTGGTCTCGAAAAGGGTCTCATCGCGCTCGTCGGGCTCGAGTAGCGCAAGGCCGAGGTCCGGACGGTCGGCCCGGAATCGCCGCAACCCAAGGTGGAGCTTTACGTTGTTGGCCATGCGAAAGCTCTGGTTCCAGATGGCCACCATCCCGCGGGAGCGGATGCGCGACAACGTGGCCGCCTCGATGTCGGCATCGTCGGGGCCGCGCTCGCGCAGGCGGCGCTCCAGGTTCCACGGCACGACGGGGTTGATCACGAGCACGTGTGTGCACCCCGCGTGCTGGGCCCGGCTCACGCATCAGGCGCAACCCCAACTGTATGAGTACGCGGGGGATTGTGCGCCCGTGGCCCACGAGCTCGGGCCAGTCCGGCTGGTATACGTCGGCCCGATCCAGGCGAAAAAAAGCGTCACCCGTCGTCACCGCCTGGTAAAGCTGCGTGATCGAAATTCCGCCGGCGACCAGTGCTGCGACCAGCGAACCGGCAGAACTGCCGACAACGACATCGAATTGTGCGACGGAAAATCCCGGGATCGCCGCTTCGAGCGCGGCCAGTGCACCAATTTCGTAGGCCGCACCCGTCGCGCCGCCCCCGCACAGGCAAAGTCCCAGGCGCCGGCCCGGCACGGGCGCCTCATCGGCGCTGGGGAGCGCTGGATCTGCGGGCGAGAGTTTCGACCGGTTCATTTGCCGTGGCGGGGCGCACGAGGCCCCTTTATGCTACTGTACCGGCCCCCGCCGGGGCGACAAGGAATCCAGCGGGATTCCGGAGTGCTGGCCCGATCGGCCGGCGCGCTGCGACTGCGGCCACGGCAACGCGAACCGGGCACACGATGGAGGCCACTCTTGGGCGCAACTGCACTCCCCTTTCCGCTGCTGAAAGCCCTGACGCTGGCCACGGCTCTGGCCGCGTGCGCCCCTCCGCCGGCGAGTCAGGGCCATGCAGCGCCAAAGACCGATGGCGGCGCGACGGGCGACGGCGCATCGGGAGACTCTGGCGCACGCAACGGTTCCGACGCCCCCACGACCGGTCCGTCGTCGCCCGGTTGCGCGGCCCGCTCGGGCGACCCGACGTTGTTGCGCCTGCGCGGGACGATCTGGACCGGCACGACCGTACTGCCCGACGGCGAAGTGATGACGTCGTCGAAGACGGGCAAGATCGTGTGCGTCGGCCCCGACTGCTCCGGCGCACCCGACGCCGACAAGGCGACGATCGTGTGCACCGACGGCGTGATTACGCCCGGCCTCATCAACCCGCACGACCACGCGAACTACAACCACCTGCCGCGCTGGAAGCACCTGAAACGCTACAAAAACCGCTATGAGTGGCAGGCGGACACGACCTACAAGGACTTCAAGAAGTCCCAAGCCGCCACGTTCTCGAAAGCGAAGTGCGAGACGATGAAGTGGGCAGAATTGCGGGCGCTGGTCGGTGGCACCACGTCGATGCAGGGCACGTCGGGGGGCGCCTGTATCGCCGGTTGGGTGCGCGATCTCGACGACAACGGGGTGGCGAGCGGCATCGTGGGGTACCACATCGACACGCAGGTCACGAAGATCACGGGTGCGACCGACAAGACGGTCCAGTTCTGGATCAAGGGGCTGTCGACCGGTTCGTCCCAGGCCGTCGTGGTCCACGTGGGCGAAGGCATCGACAACGCCAGCCGCGACGAGTGGGATGGCCTCGCCAAGCTCGGGCTCGCCCTGCCCGGCGTCGCGCTCATCCACGCCACCGGGCTGATGGGCCCGCAGTTGGCCGAAGTGCGCCAGGCCGGCGTACGGCTGATCTGGTCGCCGCAGTCGAATCTCGACCTCTACGGGGCGACAACGCGCGTGCCGCAGGCGCTGAACCTCGGCATCGGCGTGGCGCTCGGCCCCGATTGGACACCGTCGGGCTCCGTCAACATGCTCGATGAGATGCGCTGCGCCAAGCAGTTGTCTGACAAGCGGTTCAACGGCGCGCTCACCCCAGAGACGCTCCTCAAGATGGCCACGGTCGAGGCTGCCGCCGCGGTCGGCGCGAGCGATTGGCTGGGACGCCTCGGCACCGGCTACCTCGCCGACATCGCCGTCTTCGCTGGCAACCGCGCCCAGCCCTTCGACACGGTGCTCGCGGCGCGCCCCGAGACCGTGCAACTCGTCCTCATCGGCGGCAAGGTGCAGTACGGCGATGCGGTCCTGTTGACGGGCATCGAGCCGCCGGGCTGCGACGATCTGGTTGTCTGTGGCGCGAAAAAGCGGCTGTGCGTCAAGTCCGAAGGCATCGACAAGGGAGATCAGTCGCTGGCCGACGTGAAGGCGCACCTGGAGTCGACGCTGGCGGCGGCCAAGGCGAAGGACGGCCCGACGGCGGACATGGCGTACGGTTACGACTTGTTTCCTTTGTATTTTTGCGGCGCCGAGGCGGACGCGATGATCAAGTGTGACGTCGGCGGCGCCAACGCGACGGAGCCGGCAGCGGGCGACGCCGATGGCGACACGAAGCCCGACGCCACCGATGTGTGTCCGAAGGTGTGGGACCCCGACCAGGGCGACCTCGACGCCGACGGTGCGGGCGACGCCTGCGATGCGTGCCCGATCGTCGCCGGGCCCGCAGCGGTGTGCCCGAAGCCAGGGCCGAAGGACCTTGACGGCGACGGCATCGAGAACGCCGCCGACAATTGCCCCGGCACCGCCAACGCAACCCAGGCCGACACAGACAAGGACGCGAAGGGCGACGTCTGCGATGCCTGCCCCAAGGGAGCCAATCCAGGCGACAGCCCGTGCCCATCCTTGGCGCTCGACGTGACGCAACTTACCGACCCTGCTGCAAAATACGTTGACGGAGAACTCGTGACTTTGAAGGGGTTGGTCGTGACGGCCGTGCTCGCCAAAGCGCCCGGCGCGCTGTGGGCGCAACTCGATCCCGGTGCGGCGGGTGCCGGCATCAAGGCGACGCTGACCTCGGGCCAGACCCTGCCAAAGGTGGGCCAGCGCGTGACGATCGTCGGCACCGTGTTCGATGCATTTGGCTTGCGCACGCTGGCCAACGCCAAGGTGACGGTCGAGGGCACTGCGGCCGAGCCAGCGCCGCTGAAGTTGCAGGTCACGACGCTGGCTGAAACGCCGAGCGGCTTGCCCTACCGCTCCGTGTTGGTCCAGGTGCAGGAGGTCGTCGTGTTGAGCGCGAATGCCGACGAACCCGACGACTTCGGCGAGATTGAACTCGAAGGCGGGCTGCGCATCGACGACACGTTTTTCAAGTGGACCACCGACGTCGCGCGGCCCAAGGTCGGCGACAAGTTCAAGGCGGTGCGCGGCGTGATGACGATGACGTACGGCGCCGAGAAGTTGTTGCCGCGCTCGGCAGCGGATTTCATAAAATAATCGAGATGTTGTCAGGATGAGCCGCCCCCCTTTCGGCGTCGGTCGCGCATCGCTACACTGCGCGCCCTCCGCCAACGCCCGTCGGTCCTGCGCCGGCCGGGTCGGCGGTTTCATCCCAATCGGAGCCAGCCCTTGAAGATCGCCGCCAACACCGTCGTCACGATGGACTTTGAACTGCGCCTGACGGACGACGAAGTCATCGACTCGTCTGAGGGCGGCAAATTCGCCTTCTTGGTCGGCCACGAGAACATCGTGCCGGGCCTTGAGGTGGCGCTCCAAGGCCTGGCGTCCGGCGCCGAGCTGGTGGTTGCCGTGCCGCCCGACACCGGGTACGGCGCCCGCGACGAAGACAAGACGGCCACGATTCCGCGCGAGGCACTCCCAGACGACCTGCAACTCGAGATCGGCATCCCGCTGGAACTTGAGAACGAGGCAGGCGAGACGCTGATGGGCATCGTCAAAAGCGCGAACGGCGACGAAGTCGAACTGGACTTGAACCACCCGCTCGCCGGCGAGACGCTGCACTTTCGCGTCAAGATCGTCGATGTCAGGGTGGCAACCGCCAACGAGTTGGCGCACGGGCACGTGCACGGCGCCGGTGGTCATCACCACTGATGATCCCGTCGGCGAAGTAAGCTTGGCGTCCCCAGCGGGATTTGAACCCGCGTTAACGGCGTGAAAGGCCGGTGTCCTGGGCCGGACTAGACGATGGGGACGGTGCTGCGTCCGGCGCGGGGCGTGCGACCCGCCGGCCGGGTGAGCCGGGAGGGAATCGAACCCTCGACCAACAGATTAAAAGTCTGCTGCTCTGCCGACTGAGCTACCGGCTCGCTTCCGCGCGGGAGGCAAGGGCCGCGCAGTGTACGGGTGATGGCGGCCGGTCGTCAATCGGCACGGCGGCACCCCGATCCGCCGCCTTTGGCGCATTTCGTCGTTGCCGTCGTCGGTTGGCGGTTCGACGTACCCGGTGTACGCCCTCACCACCAAACTCCTAGGCGCCTAGAACTGCGCCCGAATTCGGCGTTCGGGGAAGGCTGGTTGGTGGATCCTGGCGGAATCGACGGTTCGCGCCGCTACCCCTTCGACGCGTCCTTCTCCAAGCGAGTTTCGCGCGGCTGCGTATCGACCCGCGGCGTCGCATCGACCTCGTGGCGGAGCGAATCGCGTTCCGTCTCGCGCTGGGCCTTCTTGAAGTTGCCGAGCGCCTCGCCGATGCCCTTGCCGAGTTGCGGCAGCTTCGTGGCACCGAAAAGGATGACGACGATCGCCAGGATGACGAGCAATTCCGGCATCCCCAGCATCGCATGGGCGACGGGCAGGGCAGGCAGCAGGGTGGCGGGCATCTCAGGCTCCTTGGCGCAGCGGCGACCACACGAACGCAGCGCGTGCGGCACCGAGATTCTACCGCAGTTGCGCGGTCGCCGCCAGCAACGTCTGGAACAGGCCCGCCGCCGCGTCGTTCTCGGCGACCTTTTTCGATGGCCCTTCGCCGTCCGCCTCGTGCGTCGCCTCGTGCAGGCGCGTGGCGGCGCGGACCCGGAAGCGGCGCGCATGGACCGGTCCGTCTTCGGCAAGCAGCAGGTAGGTTGGCGGCAGGTGGCCGAGCCGCTGCAGGAGTTCTTGGACCGCGGTCTTCCAGTTCGCCGTGCCGACCGACAACCCGGCCTGTCCGCTCGCCGCTTCGAGCTGCGCAATGACGTCGGTGAGTTGGCCGGAGAGCGCGCGCACGACGACGGTCCGGGTCACCTCGTAGCCGGCGTCGAGAAACACGGCGCCCACCACCGCTTCGAGTGCGTCGGCGAGTACGGACGGCCGCGTGCGCCCGCCGGTGTAGTGCTCGCCACGTCCGAGCCGCAACGCGGGCCCGACGTGGAGCTTTTCAGCCAACGCCGCCAGGCTCGACTCGCGCACGAGCTGCGACTTGATCACGGTGAGTTCGCCTTCCTTGCGGTCGGGCAGACGTTGGATCAGTTCGAGCGTCACGATCATGCCGAGCACGGCATCGCCGAGGAACTCCAGCCGCTGGTTGTCGGGGCCGCCCGGATTGTGCTCGTTGCGCCACGACGGGTGCGTCAGCGCCGTGACGAGGTGGTTCGAATCCGCAAACCGATGCCCGATGCGATCGCAAAGCGCAGACATCGCGACGACCGGGTCGAACATCGGGATCGCCGGTCGCGACGGCCGCGAGGGGCGACGAATCGGTTGCGGCAGGGCGGCGTCGGTGTCAGCCATGACCGGCCCGCCACGGTGACCGCGCAAGCATCGGGGAGGGCGCTTCGGCGGGAGCGCAGGCGTGCGCGCGCTGGCTGTCTTTGACGATGCCACCGCCGACGACGCGGTCGCCGCAGAACAGGACGGCGCTCTGCCCAGCCGCTACGGCCTGCAAGTCCCCCAGGACCGTCACCTGGGCGGTTGCGACCCGGGCATCGACCCCATCCAACACGACGTCGACGGGCCGGCCGCGATGGCGCACCTGCACCGACAGCTTGGCGCCGGGTGCCGGCACGGGTCCCAGCCAACGGCAGCCCGCCAGATCGATGCGGCCGACCCGCAGCGCGTCGAGAGGACCGACGACGACCGTGCCGTCGGCGTGCTTGGCCACGACGTAGCGCGCGGCGGCGGCGGGCCCATCTGTCGGGATCGGCAGGCCGCGCCGCTGGCCGATGGTAAACGCCGCGAGGTTGTCGTGCCGGCCGAGTCGGGTGCCGTCGAGCGCCACGATTGCCCCCGCAGGCGCGCCGCCGTGCTTCGCGACCCACTGGGCCGCCGTGCTCGCGCCGACGAAGCAGACGTCCATCGAATCGGCCTTGGCCGCAACCGGGACTCCCAGCCGCTCGGCGTGTTGGCGCACCTCCGGCTTGGTCCACGCCCCGAGCGGAAAGCGCAGGAATGCCGCGGCATCCGCCGGCAGCGTCCACAAGAAGTACGATTGGTCCTTCGCCGCGTCGTCCGCACGCCGCAGCGCGATGTGGCCGTCGTGGTCCGGCTCCAGGCGGGCATAGTGGCCGGTCGCCAGCGCGGCGGCGCCCAGCGCGTGGGCCTCCCGCACGAGCCGATCGAATTTCAGGTGGCGGTTGCACTCGACGCACGGGTTCGGCGTCGCTCCGGCCTGCCACGCCGCAAGGAAGGGCGCCACGACGGTGGCAGCAAACGTCGCACGCTCGTCGATCGCGTAGTGACGGATGCCGAGTTGGCCTGCCACGTGGCGGGCGTCGCGGGCGTCCTGCGGCGCACAACAAGTTCCTGCCTTGCGGGCACCCTCGGCCTCGGCCGCATCGACGTCGTAGAGCCGTGCGGTCAGTCCGATGACCTCGTAATCCGCCTCGTGCAGCAGGGCGGCGACGGTGCTCGAATCGACGCCCCCGCTCATGGCGACGGCGACGCGCGCGCCGGTGGGCAGGCGCATCGCGGCGCGCACGCGGCTTACGGCGTTGGGAGTACTGGCCATCGGGACTCCAGCTTTCGATCTTGGGCCCGCGGCGGTTTGCCGCAGTCGAACCCTCCGCAGATTGCCGGAGCGGTGTACACGGCAGGCGGTCGCGGTGTAGGCATGCTAGCGGGCACTGACGCCCACGTCCATCGGAACTGCGCCCCGAATCTCAGCCCTGCGCCCGCATCCGCTTCACGACCAACGCAATGACCTCGACCGCCCGCTCCACTTCCGCCGGCGTCGTCTCCAGCCCGAGCGAAAGGCGAATCGCGCTGCGTGCCCGCCGGGCGACATCGGCGCCGACTCCCGGCAGCGCCAGCAAGACATGCGACGGCTCCACGGTCCCCGAAGCGCACGCCGCGCCGGTGGCGACACACACGCCTTCGACGTCCAGGGCGCGCTGCAGGCGGCTACCGTCAACGTCGGCAAACGACACGTTGAGCGTCTGTCCGGTTTCGACGACTGGCGGGGCTGCCCCATTGCGATCGCAGCCGGGCACCGCTGCGCGCAGGCCTGCCCAGAGCCGATCGCGCAGTTGGCGCACGCTTGCCGCCGCAGCGAGCCGGTCTGCGGCATGGGCACACGCGGCGCCGAAGCCCACCATGCCGAGAACGTTTTCACTGCCACCGCGCCGGCCCCCTTCCTGGTGACCGATGATCAACGGCTCCAGCGGGACGCCCGTGCGGACATACAGCGCGCCGGTGCCAGCCGGTCCTCCCACCTTCGCTGCCGAGAACGCCGCCGTCGCGGCACCCCATGCCCGCACATCGACCTGCACACGACCGAGCGCTTGCGTCGCGTCGATGTGGAGCCGGGCACCCCAGGCAGCGGCGAGCGCGCGCCATGCGGCCAGATCGGTCAAGACTCCGAGTTCATTGTTGGCCGCGATCACACTGAGGAAGGCCACGGGGCCTTGCGCATCCAGCGACTGTGGCGCCACGGGCGCGCCATGGGTGTCGGCCCCGGCCCAGCGGACCACACAGCCGGATTCGCGGCGGCGGCGGGCCAGCGCCATCACCGACGGATGCTCGACCCGGCTCGTGAGAACGGCGGCGTCCGCTGCCACGCCGTGCCACGCCAGCGCGTTGGCCTCCGTGGCGCCGCTCGTGAACACGATCTCCTCAGGCCGGGCACCGATCGCCGCCGCCACCTGTTCGCGCGCACGCTCCACGGCGGCGCGGGCGCGCTGACCTGCCCAGTGCACCGACGACGGGTTGCCGAGTCCGGCATCCAACGCCTCAGACAGCGCGGCGCGTACGGCCGGGAGCAACGGCGCCGCAGCGTTGTGGTCGAGGTATACGAGCGGCGCTCTCATCGGCGGCCTCCGGTTCGCTGGGGTCGGCGTTGACGGACGCCGCGACTCGTCGTGAAATGCGCCGCCTCTGCGCGGCACCTGCGGCGTGGACGGGAGGACGATCTTGGCGCATTCCCACGGCATCATCCAACGCAGCACGGCGGCCCTGTTGCTGGCGGCGTTGACGGCAAGCCCGTCCGTCGCGGGCGCCGAGCCGCCCACACTGCTCGACATCGAGGCCGGCGAAAAGCCCGCGGTGGACGCCGCCCCGGTCACCGCAGCCCCGGCCGACCCGAGCGCGACGACCCCTGCTGCGGCGCCGGCGGCTGAACCAGGTGGCCAGAAGTCGCTGCTCGACGAACTCGACCCGGGCGGCACCGCGTCGCCGCAGCGGCCCGCATGGGATGCCCCGCCGGCCCCGGCCGCTCCCACCTACCCCTTCGTCGAACACCACGGCTACTTTCGCTTCCGCCCCGACCTGATCTCGAACGGCCACCTCGGCCAGGCCGTCAAGCGCGAGTTGTTCGAGGGCCAGATCGTGACGACGTCGGCCATCAAGCCACCGCTGTCGCTGTGGCCCGCCAACAACGAAAACAACCCGTTCGCCGACCGCGTCGGCAAGGCGCGCGGCGAGAACAGCCTGGCCGCCGCGTCGATCCGCTTCCGCTATCAGCCCACGCTGCACCTTGCCGACACGATCCGCATCGCGGCGACCCTCGATGTGCTCGACAACTACGTGCTCGGCGGCGATCCCGACTACGCGGGCGCGGTCAAACGGCCCGATGTGCCGCTCGTCGCCTTCGCCACCAGCACGAAGCCGGGCTCGATCGCCGTCAAGGAAGCATACGGCGAGTGGAAGACCCTGCTCGGTATCCTCCGCGTCGGCCGGCAAGCGTCGCAGTGGGGCCTCGGCATTTTCGCCAACGGCGGCGGCGGCGATGGCTGGGACGGCGCGCGCCCCACGGAATACTACGGCGGGCCGCGGTTGCCCCACGAGGGCGGTGGGCAGGACGCCGACTTCGGCAGCTATGTGGATCGATTGGCGTTCCTGACCAAGGTGGGCCCAGCGTACGTCACGCTGCTGTGGGACTATGCGTCGGCGGGCGTGCTCGGCTACGACAAGTCGCGCGTCGATGGGCAGGTGCGCGACTTTACCGACGGCGACGACGTCAACCAGTTCGGCCTCGTGTTGTTCCAGCGGCCGCTCACGCCGCAGGAAATCGAAGCGCGCAAGTCGCGCCTGCTCGACGAGGGCCGACCTGGCTTCGATTGGGGTGTGTACAGCATCTACCGCTGGCAGGACCTCGACGTGCAGGGCACGAAGCCGGCCAACACGTTCGACATCGACACCGCCAAGGATGTACAGCTGATGCCGCGCAACGCCTGGGCGGCCGCATCGGATTTGTGGTTGCGCTACGAACGCCGCCTCGCCTTTTCGCGCCGCCTGCTCATCGAGGCGGAGTTCGCGGGCCTGTTCGGCAAGATCGAAGACGCGGGCACGATCGGCGGCCAGGCCCCGAAAGCAAAGGACATCCAGATGTTCGGGGGAGCCATCAAAGCCGCCTGGCAGAACGAGGGCTTCGGCATCATGATCGACACCGGGTTCGCGAGCGGCGACGACACTGGCTGCTTCGGCGTGCTCGGCGACGGCACGTGCAGCCTCGACACGGCAGCGGGGCAGGCCAACGACAAGATCCAGGGGTTCAAGTTCCACAAGAACTACCGGGTCGGCTCGCTCTTGTTCCGCGATGTGATCGGC
>SHZF01000037.1 GCA_009692425.1 Myxococcales bacterium
GCGAGCCATTGGTCGCGATCTTGGCGCTGATCCACCAGCAACCGTCGGTGTTGAAGCGGGTTGAGGCGATGTGGGAGCGGCCGGCAGCGTGAACGACCGCAACGGGGACAAAACGGGGAAACCACCTGTAACTACATGAAATCACAAGCATCTGAAACATCGGTTTAATGTTTAGGGGCCTGCGGGCCGACCCCGACCGAAGCCCGACGACCGGGCGACCGCGAAGGGGATGAAACGGGGAAGATGACCGCAAGTGCAGGGAATCACTAGGCGGCGAGACTTCGGTTCAATGTGTAGCGCATCCGTCCGCGCCCCTGACCCGCGTGCCCCGTTGCCCCGCCTGTCGGCGTCGTATAGAATTACGATGGATTGCTAGACGAGGCTCCCGTGGCCCTGAGCATCAAGAGCGACGCCGCAGATCGCATGGCCCGCGAACTCCGTGCGCTTACGGGCGAGACGTTGACGGAGGCCGTCGTCGTATCGCTGAGCGAGCGGTTGGCGCGCAAGCGGGCGGAGCAGGACAGGCGCCCAATGGCCGACCGCCTGGACGACATTGCGAAGCGCTTCCATCGGCATGCACGTGGGGACGGACGGACGCTCGATGAAATCGTTGGCTACGACGACAGCGGCTTGCCGACGTGATCGTCGATACCTCGGCGGTATTCGCTGTCCTGTTGCGCGAACCCGAGGCGGCTGTCTTTCGACACGCCTTGCAGATGGCGCCGATCCGGTGGATGTCGGCGGGTACGCTGGTCGAGACCAGCATCGTGGCGGCCCGCCTGGACGGCGTGCGGGGCGTGACCGAACTCGACCGGTTTCTGGCCGAAGCTTGCCTGGAGATCATTCCCGTCACCGCCGACCACGCGCGCATCGCCCGCGACGGCTTCCTGCGCTATGGCAAGGGCCGCCATGCCGCCGCGCTGAACTACGGAGACTGTTTCAGCTATGCTCTGGCCAAGGCGACTGGCCAGCCGCTCCTGTGCAAGGGCGACGACTTCCAGCGGACTGACATCGAACTCGTCGCAGTCCTGCAGCCGTGACGCCTGTGGCATCCCCACAACCTGGCAGCGCACGCACTCCCACTACCCCAACCCCACCACGCCTGGCGCCGCCGCGCCGACCTCGACGCCCAGTTGCACCACCCGGCCGTCGCGCCACACCGCCATCACCGCAACGCACGCCGCATCGCCCGGCGCGTTCAGGTCGTCGCGAAAACCGCGCGCGTCGGGCCCCAGAGTGAAGCGGGCGAGCGGGTTGTCATCGACCGCCTCGTCGTCCCACATGGCATCCTGCGCCAGCAGCGGCGGCTCCGCGGTGCCGAGCCACACCGTGTAGTGGTCGATGGGCCCGGCGAAGGAGTCCGCCAGTTGGAACGTGGCGGGTGCCGTGTAGCGCAACAATCCGGCGGGGCGCAGGTCGCGGCGCACGGGCGGTGGTTGGCTCGCGGCGAGCAACCCGGCCTCGATAGCGGGGACGGGGACGCCAGGCTGCAGCACGACATGGCGGCGCCCGCGCAGCCGCGAGTCGGGTGGCCCCACCTGCAGATCGGACACCGGCGCGAGCGTGCCGTCGGCCCGTTGCGCGAGCACCCAGTAGCCCATCACGGTGGCGCCGCGGACCTCGAAGTCGTCGAGCACGACGCCGACCTGTTCGCCGACCACGAAATGCTGCACCGCGTCGGCCAGGCCTCCCGCCCACAGTTGGGCGATGCGGCGGGCTCCCAGCCGGCGCACGACGGCGCTGCGAAAAACGTGGAATCCGACGGCGCCCGGGCACGGCGGCCACCACAGGCAGAATGGTGAACCAGCGGGGACGCGACCGGTGACGAATTGGGCCCGCGTCGGACGCGCGCTGGCAGGCGGCGGCATCGGTCGGCCGAACTGCGCGGGCGAGTCGAACCACGACATCCGGACGCTCCCCCCGACGAGGCCGCAGCCTCCCCCTGAGGTGATT
Organism: Myxococcales bacterium; assembly: GCA_009692425.1. Taxonomy (GTDB): domain Bacteria; phylum Myxococcota_A; class UBA9042; order UBA9042; family UBA9042; genus SHZF01. The sequence goes on from SHZF01000037.1 coordinate 1,954, forward strand.
CTTACCTTGGCGCAGGCGCGACTGGCAATGGCTCCGGTCGGCACGGCGCCGGCAGTGCGGGGCCCGTCCACCGGACCGCTTGCTTCGATCCACGCGAACCGACATCTGCATGACGGATTGATCTGACTACGAAATCCTCCTTGATCGAGTGCGTGATCAAGATTCGGGCAGATTCGCCACTAGCGAACACAACACCATGCCATTAAAAGCAATATTTCGAACAGCCACCCACTTCGCTCTGCGCCCATCGATGGGATGTTCGTGGTCGCAGGCACGTCCTGCCTCGGCAATCCCGCCCGGCAGGTCGATTCGGTCGCAACATAAAGTACTGCAACTAAACAATATTGTGTTTTCGCGGCGCGTTGTGAATTTTGACGCCACGACCCCTCTTGCAATCGTGCATTTTGGCGACAATCGGAAGTTTTTTTGATTCTCTCGGCGCCTGTCCTACGTTGATCAAGGAGGAGGCGCGCAGTGTCGCGCCAAGGTCCGCACCGCCATGCCCCGCTGGATGCAGGAAGCACCGCACCCGACAAGTCCCGCCGCGCCGCGCCGCGCCGCCCGGCCGCTCCGGTTCGTGCGGAGCGCCGCGATCGTGGCGAGCGTGTTCTCGGCGCTGCCGCTGGCCTGGGCCGTCGAGGTCCCGGGCACGGCGGCGCCTGCGACGATTGCCGCGAACGCCAGCCCCAGCGCTGGTGATCCCGGAACCGCAGACAGCGCGCCAGCCGAGTCGCCGGTGCCAGATGTTGGACCTGTGTCGGCCACCGCCGGCGCAGCACTGGCCGGCAAGCCCATGTGGCCTGCAGCGCCGTTCGGCGCCTGGGTCGGCCTCGACACCGTGTACATCCGCGTCAAGCCGCGCGTGCCGTCGAACCTGCAGGGCGTACTGCGGTTCGGCGACACGGTCACGGTGACGGCATGCCTCCCCGACTGTGCCGCTCCCAAGGCATGGGCGCTGCTCGCGCCGTGGCAGGGGGCCGTCAAGCTTGCCAGCCTGCGCCCGCTGCCGGTGGCGCCCCAAGCGCTGGGCGAATCGTCCGCCGCGCGCTACGTCTATGGCAAGGTGCCGCGCCCGAAGACGCCCGTTTTCGCGCGGCCCGACGCGCGCTCGAAGGTGCTGCGCAAGGAGAAGGCCGAATTTCGCCTGGCTTTCGTGCCCGACGAGGCGCTCTACACGCAGGGCTGGCTGCAGCGCCCCGATGGTGGCTACATGCGCTTGAAGGACGTGCCGATGTTCAAGCCGTCGAAGTTCGAGGGCTTCGTCAACCCGCCGGACCGCGTCGCATTCGTGCGCCGCAAGCTGAAGTTGAAGGGCCTGCCGAAAAAAGCCGAGCCGATCCTGTTCCAACGCTACGACCGGCCCGAAGTGCTGGCCGTCAAGGGCGCCAAGGTGTTCGTCGCGGGCACTCCGGCAGGTACGTGGCTGTCCAAGGACTTCGTTCGGATCGCGCAGCGCCAGCGGCGCCCCAAGGAGGTCAAGGCGGGCGAGCGCTGGCTCCACATCGACCTCGGCCAGCAGGTGCTGACGACCTACGAGGGCGACGACCTCGTATTTGCGACGCTGATTTCCGCCGGCAAGGGCGACCGACGCTCGACGCGCACGACCGATGGCGTGTTCCGCATCTACGCCAAGACGATCCACAGTTCGATGCGCGGCAAGCCGTGGGACGACTACTACGCCGAAGAAGTGCCGTACGTCATGCACTTCAAGGCCGGCCAGGCGCTGCATGGCGCGTACTGGCACGACCAGTTCGGCATCGCGAAGTCGCACGGCTGCGTCAACCTCTCGCCTGCCGACGCGCGCCGGGTGTTCGAGTGGATGCCGCCCGAACTGCCCGCGGGCTGGCACGGTGTCCTGCCGGTGAGCGCGAAGCTGCCCGGTGTCTACCTGGCGATCGAGAAGCCGGGCCGCAAGACGCGCGCCAAGGCGCAACTGGCGGCGTGGCAGCCGGCGCTCCCGCACTGACCCGACCGGGCACACCCTTGCCAAGCGTGGCACGCGCGTCCACCCTCCCGGCGGATTTTTCCGGAGGAGACGGACCGATGAGCGCAGCCCGCAGCTACTTCACTTGGTACCAACTGATGTCGAGCGATCCGGCCGGGTCGATGGCATTCTACCCTCCGATCACCGGCTGGACGACGCAGAAGTTTGACGGCCCCACGGACTACACGATGTGGGCCAATGGCGGCGAGCCCTTCGGCGGCCTCATGCAACTGCCGGAAGCAGCCGTGAAGATGGGAGCGCCCACGCACTGGCTCGGCTACGTCAATGTCGCGAGCGCCGATGCCGCTGCGGCCCGCGCCGTCGAGTTGGGGGCCCAGTCGCTCGTGCCGCCGACCGACATTGCTGGCGCCGGTCGTTTCTCCGTGTTGGCCGATCCGACCGGCGGCATGTTCGCCGTGTGCCAGTCGGCCCAGACCGACATGGCGGCGCCAGCGCAACTGACACCCCACGGCGGCATGTCGTGGCATGAGTTGTACACGTCGGATCTCGAGGCGGCGTGGTCGTTCTACAGCACGCTGTTTGGCTGGCAGAAGATCGACGAGATGGACATGGGCCCGTTGGGACCCTACCGCCTGTTCGCGCCCGCTTCCGGCGCGCCCATCGGTGGCATAATGAAGCGCCCGGCCGAGATGCTGAGGTCGGCGTGGCTGTACTACGTCCACGTCGATGATCTGGCAGCGGCGATCGAGGCGGCCCAGCAGGCGGGCGGCACGGTGGTGAGCGGGCCGAAGCACGTGCCAGGCGGCGACCGCATCGCCCAACTCATGGACAAACAGGGCGGGATGTTCGCCCTGCACGCCAAGCCACCTTCGTAGCGGAACCAGGCGCTACGGCGCGGGCACGCTCAGAACGGCCTTGGCGCTGATCGGGCCCTTGACGGCCTTGATTTCGCAGTTGCCCGGCCCGAGCGCCTGCGCCTTGCCCTTGCCGTCGAGCGCATTCGAGACCTGGCATACGGTGGGCGCGGCCGACAGCCAGGTGACGTCCTGGGTCACGTCGAGCAGCAGGCCGTCGGCAAAGCTGCCGGCCGCGGTGAACGCCACAATCTTGCCCACGGTCGCGCTCGACTGCGCGGGCTGGACTGCTAGCGACGCCAGCTTCGCGTCGGTCACCGTCACGGTCGCCGCACCCGTCTTGCCGCCCCACGTCGCCTGCACCAGCACCTTGCCGGCGCTGACTGGCGTGAACGCGCCCTTGGTCGGCCACGCGGACGACACGGTGCCCAACGCTGGTGCCGAGGTCGTCCACGTCGCGAGTTGCGTCAGGTCTTCGGTCGTGTCGTCCGAATAAAGCGCCGTCGCCTGGAACGGCCGCGAATAGCCCAGCGGCAGCGTCAGCAGGAACGGCGTCACCTGCACTTCGCTCAGTGCGGCCGCGGTCACCGTCACAGTCGTCGTGCCCGACTTGCCGCCCCACGCCGCCGACACCGTCGTCGTGCCCGCTGCCACGGCCTGCACGAGGCCCTTGCCGAAGCCGACGCCATCGACGGCGGCCACGGCCGGATTCGACGACTGCCAGGTCGCGCCCCAGGTCACCTGCTGCGAGGTGCCGTCCGTCATCAGCGCGACGGCCTGCAGGCCGAACCACGTGCCCTTGGCCACCTTCGGCTGTGTCGGCGTCACCTGGATCGACGACACCACGGCGTCCGTCACCGTCAGCTTGGCCTTGGCGATCAGCCCCGCGTACACGCCCTGGATGGTCACCGTGCCCGGCTTCAGCGTCTGCGACCAGCCGGCGGAACCAAACGCATCGGAGACCGCCGCCACGCTCGGATCGGTCGATGTGAACGTCGTCGCCCAACTCACGTCCTGGGCCTGGCCGTCAGACCACACCGCGAGCACGTCGAATTTTACCGGAACGCCTTTCGACACCGTGGCCGTGCCCGGCGAAATCTGGATGGATTCCAGGGTCGCGGGCGTCACGCTGAACGTCGCCGCGCCCAACAGGCCCTGGTAGTTTGCGGTGATCTTTGCGGTGCCGGGACCGACCGCCTTGGCCAGTCCCTTGTAGCCCGCCACGCCGCCGAACGCGTTGCTGACGAGCACCACCTTGGGGTCGCTCGACAGCCAGGTGGCCTGAAACGTCACGTCGAGCGAGGTGTTGTCGGTGTAGAGCGCCTGGGCCGAAAACGCGCGGTACATGCCTTGCGCGGCCGTCGCCACCGCCGGGAACAGATGGATGCCCGCCAGCAGCGCCGGCGTCACGGTGACGAGCGCCTTGCCGGTCATGCCCTGGTAGGTCGCCTTCAACTCGGCCTGGCCGGGCTGGATCGCCGTCACCCGACCGCGCGCGAAGATGGGCGTGTTCTGCACGGCGGCGACGGCCTGATTGCCGCTGACCCAATCGGCCTGCCACGTCACGTTCTGGCTCGTGTTGTCGCTCCACAGCGCGACGGCCTGGAAGAACTGCACGATGCCCGCCGGCATCGCGAACACCACCGGCGTCAACTGCACGTCGACCAGCACGGCGCCCGACACCGTAAAGCTCGTCTTGCCGATCTTGCCACCCCACGCCGCTGCGATGTCCGCCTTGCCGACTCCGGTCGCCTTGAACAGGCCGGTCTGGTTGCCGGTCCCGGTCGCGTCGGCAATGGTAGGATCCGTGCTGCTCCAGATCGCCTGCTGTGTCACGTTCAGCGTCGTGTTGTTCGTGTAGATGGCCGTCGCCGCGAACTGGACCTGTTGGCCCGCGTGGCGCTCCGGGTGAGGCGGCGTCACGACCACGTCCACGAGTGCCGGCGCCGTCACCTTGACCGTCGCGCTCGCCGTCTTGCCTTGGACCGTCGCGGTCAGCGTCGCCGATCCGGGCCCGAGTGTCGACACGATGCCGGCCGCGCCGCCGACGTTGGACACCGAGATGACCTTGTCGTTCGACGCTGTCCACACCGCGAGCGCGGTCAGGTCGGCGGTGGCCGCGTCCGTGTAGGTGCCGACGAGCTTGCACTTGTGCTTCTGGCCGACGGCGAGTTCGAGCGGGTTCGGCTCGATCTGCACCTGGGTCAGCGTTGCCGGCGTCACCGTCACCGTCGTCGTCGCTGCCACGCTGCCGATCGCCGCCGAGACGGCCGATTGCCCAGGTTCGAGCGCGGTGATCACGCCCTTGCTGGCGCCAGCGTTCGAGACGGCGACGACCTTGGCGTCGGCGACCTGCCACACGACGTCGGCCGTCACGTCTTTCGAGGCGCCGTCGGAGAAAAAGCCGAGCGCCTGCAACGGCAGCGTCGTCGCCTTGGGCAGCGCTGGGTTCTGGGGCGCGATTGCGAGCTTCGTCAGCGTCGCCGCCGTAACCGTAATGGCCACGCCGGCGGCCTTGCCCGCAAACGTCGCCGTGACCGTCGCCGTGCCCGCATGGACCGCATCGACCTTGCCTTTCTTGCCGGGAGCGTTCGCGACTGTGGCCACCGCCGGCGACGACGACGTCCACGCGACGGATTGCGTCAGATCCGACACCGACTTGTCGCTCCACGTGCCCTTGGCGACGAGCGCGGCCGACGTGCCGGCGGGCAATTGCAGCGAGGCTGGCTCGACGGCGAGGCTCGTCAAGTGAATGGGCAGCACCGTCACTGCCGTCGTGCCGGTCTGGCCGCCGAAGCTCGCCGTCGCCAGGCTCGACCCCGCCGCCAGCGCCGTCGCCAGGCCCGCCTGGACTCCCCCTTGCACGATCGCGAGCACGCCGGGGTCCGACGCGTTCCACAGCGCCGCCCCCGTGACGTCGGCGACCTTGCCGTCTTCGTAGGTGGCGATGGCCTGCAGGGCGAGCTTCATGCCAACAGCGAGCGTTGGCGAAACCGGGCCCACCGCGATCGAGACCACCGGCGCAGGCAGCACGGTGACGCTGGCCGACGCCTTGACGGCACCGAGGCTCGCCGTGACGCTCGTCGAACCGGCCGCCACGCCGACGACCGCACCTTGGGCGATCGTCGCGACTTCGGGCGACGCGGTCGTCCACACGGCGAGCGCCGTCGCATCCTGCACAGAGCCGTCTTCGAGCGAGGCCAAGGCGGCGAATTGGGCCTTGCCGCCCACGTTCAGGTTCAGCGCGGCTGGCGCGATCGCCAGCGCCTTGACCGCGCTCTGGCCCACCGTGATCGCGAGCTTGGCCTGCAGCCCCAGGTGAACGGCCGTCAGCGTCGCCTGGCCTGGCGCGAGCGCGGTGACGAAGCCGTGGGTGGCGGTCGCGACGTTGGCCAGGTCGATGCTCCAGTTGGCAAGCGTGGTGACGTCTTCGGTCGTGCCGTCGGTCCACGCGAGCATCGCTTGCACCTGCGCGGCGGCGCCCAACGGCATGGCGAGCGCGGCCGGCTCCAGGGTCAATGCGGTGGGCACGGGCACAGAGACGTCGGGCGGCGGGCGCACCGTGGTGTCCAGCCCGGCTGCGACGTCGGCATCGGTCGCCGTGCCAGGAGTGCCCGGGTTGGTCGGCTTGGCGTCGATGCCGACCGCAACCGAGTCGAGCGAGCCATCGGGCCCATGGGAGTCCGCTGCGGCTGCGTCCGCCGTCGCCCCGCTGACGGGGGCGTCGGTACCGCACGCCGTCGCCGCGACCGTGACGAGCGCGCACAGAATCGACGCCAGAGAAGGACCACCGCGGCGCGTGGCGCGTCTCACCGGATCGGGTGCCCACCTGAGCGCCGGGAGGTCGTCGTGTCGATTCATCAGTTCTTCCTCAAGGGCGGCTGGGGCATGTGCCCGACGCTCGCGCTGGGTCTGGCCGTGCGCCACGCGGTGCGGCCAGCGCCCCACGTGTTGCCCCTCATCGTCGGCACCGGATTGGCGACGCTGTTCTCGGGCCTGCTCGGTATGATCACGGGCTTCATCTCGACCTTCAAGTACGTCGAGGCCTGCCGCTCGAGCGCCAACCCCCTATCGTATTGATCTGGCTGGGCGAGTCCATGACAAACGTCGTCCTCGCGCTCGTGTTCGCGACGCTGATCGCGACCGTCGCCGGGGTCGGCAGTTCGCGCGGGCGCCTGGTCGAGGCGTCCGGTGGCTGCGGCGCTGTCGGACCTGGCGGCCGGATCAACGCGCCCGCAGCGGGTTGAGCGCAGCGACGGCGCGGCATTCCGGAAGCACGCCGCCGGCTTTTCAAACGACCGGACGGGGTCTAGGCTCCCCACTCATGGTGGACCCCCGCGGATCGCTCGTCTCCGCCGCCCAGGCTGACCTCATCGACCGGCTCGGGCGCGAGCGGGTGGCGCTGGGTGAGGCGGCGCGGCGCTTGGCGGGGTTCGATCCGGCGGCACGTGACGGACCGCTCGCAGTGGTGCGGCCCAACTCAGCGGAGCAGGTCGAGCACGTGCTCAAGACCGGGCGCCTGCGCCGTGTGCCGGTCGAGGTACGCAGCCGGCTGCCCGCGTTGTTTCCCGACGACCTGAAAGACGTGCTCGTGCTCGACACGACCGGCCTGCAACGCCCGCCATCGATCGACATCGGCCGCCGGGTGGTCACGGTGGGAGCGGGCGTTGACGTCGCACTGGTCGATCGCGCTGCACGGCAGGCGCGCCTGTGCCTGCGCGGCGTGCCGGCGGTGCTGACGGGCGAAACGGTGGGCGCCGTGCTGGCGGCCGGTGACCCGGGCGAGATCGGCATCGGCGAGGGCGCGTTCAGCGAAGACCTCGTGTCGGCGCTGGTCGTCACCGGCGGCGGTCGAACGCTGCGGCTCGGAGGTGCAGACCTGCTCGGCCTGCCGCCAGGGCTGCGCGGCGGTGCCGCCGACCCGCTCGGCCTGCTCGTCGCGAGCGAAGGGCGCATGGCCGTGCTCATCGAGTGCACGGTGCGGCTGCAGCGCGCGCCGTTTGCGGCATGGGGCGGCGCGGAACTGTGGAGTGGCCGTCCTGCGTTGCTCGCCGCGCTGTCAGCTGCCCGCGCGGCCCTGTCAGAGCGCGTGGTCGACACCGTGCTGGTGCGCGAGTCCGACGTCGGGGTGTCCGTTCACCTGCGTGCGGTCTCGTGGCGTGACGAAGCCGACGTGAAGATCGCGGGCGGTCGCGCCACCGCGCTTTTCAAGTCGCACGGCGTCGATCTGCGCCCGTTTCGCGCCGAAGACCGCCGCGTGCGCCTGGGCCACGTACCGGGCGAGTGGCCGCGGCCGGCGATCGCAGCGCAGCCCGCCCGCCTCGACCTCAAGGTGGCGTGGACGGACATGCCAGCACTGCTCGATGTCTCCGATGCCCTGTTCGCTGAGGCAGAGACTCCGCCGCACCGGACATGGGCGGCGGGCCCCGACTACCTGCGCGTCAGCCTCGACCTCGGCGACCAGCGGCCCGACGTGCACCCGTTGATCGTGCGCGGCGGCTCGCTGGTCGAGGCGGGCGGCTTGCCGATCGGGCCCGGTGCCCGCCTGCGCCGCTCGGTGCAGGACCGCACGACCCCTGGCGCCAAGGTGCTGCTGCAAGGGCTCGGGCGCGCGTTCGACCCCGAGGGCGTGCTCGCCGTGCGCGGCGCTGCGTTCGGCTCCGTGGCGTGATCTGTGGCGCAGGTGGGGTGATCTGTGGCGCAGTGAGCCAGCGCTACTTCGGTCGGCCGAGCGCGCGCAACGCCTTGGGCTCGTAGACCCCCAGCAGGCGCGCCCGATTCGACGTGAACTTCCATTCGAGAACGGCGCAGCCCGCTTTCTTGAGCCGCGTGACGGGCTCCGGCACGGCCAGCAACGCGGCCACCAGGTCGTCCAGTAGCGGCGCATGGCCGACGACGAGCGTGCTGGCTACTTCGAGCGCCCGAATGGCCGCCGCCGTCTCTTCGGCCGGGGTCTCGGGTGCCAGCCAGGCGACCGTCTCAATCTGCATCTTTGGCACCGACAACGCCTCGCCGGCCAGTTCCGCTGTCTGCTGCGCGCGCAAATATGGGCTCGTGTGGATGCAGTCGACGCGCGTGCCCAGCGTCACCAGACCGTGCAGCGCCATGCGCGTGCGCTCGACCCCTTCTGGCGTCAGCGGGCGCTCAGGATCGACCGGGCACTCCGGGTCCTCGCGCTCGATCGCGATGCCGTGGCGCAGGACATACAACCGCATGGCAAACTCCCGCAGACCGGGGCGGTCCGGGCCGACGCAGCGTGCCGCAACGCGGAAGCGCCGACAATCCGTCTCCAAGCACCGCCGGCCGAGTTGGTGTCCCGGCCACACGCGGAACAACCACGTGGGGAGTCTCCACCCCGCCGCAGCTAAGCGATCGCACCCGTTGGTATTTTTTTCGGTTGACTTGGCGGCGTGCTCTGCAATTCTACCTTTGGACGAGTAGTCGCCGCGGCCAGCCTAGGCTGCATCGTGGCGGTTCAGATGCACTGCAAGCCCTTATGGCCGGGGGACGCGATGACAGGAACACAGAAACTCCGCAAAGCCACCCAGACGTCGCCCTCGATCTGGACGACCGCCGCGCGGCAGTTGGCAACGCTGCGATGGGCAACGCTGCGATGGGCAACGCTGCGATGGGCAACGCTGCGATGGGCAACGCTGCCGTTGGCGGCGCTGCTGTTGGCGGTGCTACAGCTGGCAACACTGTCGGGCTGCGCGCAGATGACCGACGACGGGTTGGACAAGGCAGCTGGCGGTGGCAACGGCGCCGCCGGCAAGGGCGACGGCAGCGCAGGCGGTGGCAATGCCGCGGGCATGGCGGCCAACGGTGCAGGCGGCAAGGGCGCTGCCATGGCGACCGAAGGCGCGGGCCAGGGCGGCGGCATGTCGTCTGGCGGCGGCAGCGGCACGACCTGCAAGACCGACAAGGACTGCAAGAACGGCCAAGTGTGCACGAAGTCCGGCTTCGCGAAGGCATGCGGCCCCAAGGGTGGCAGTTGCGTCGGTGCGGCCGAAGTCTGCAATGGCAAAGACGACGATTGCGACGGCCAGGTCGATGAGGGCTCGCCGTGTTCCGATGGCAATGCCTGCAACGGAGCCGAGAGTTGCCAGGCCGGCGCGTGCGTGGCAGGCGCGCCGCCCGCCTGCGCCGACGCAGACGCTTGCACCTTGGACTCGTGCGATCCGGCCAAGGGCTGCCAGTACAAGCTGTTGGCGGGCGCGACGTGCGACGACGGCAACGCGTGCACGGGCTGCTCGCTGCCCGCGGGCGTGCAGTCGATGTACGCGGCTACGGTCGCCGCGAACTGCCCGGAGGAGAAATGGGTCGGCTGCAACGCGCTGTGGCTGCCCGGATTCTACGACGGCATCGACAAGCACATCGCACGCTTCGACATTGCGCCCGGCGCCCGGCTCGACTGGAACGCCGACGGTACCGCACACCTGCACGGCCGCGTGACGTCGTACCACGTGACGGGCGGCCCGCAGACGCTCGGTGAGGCATGGGATCTGTCGATCGGGCTCCAGTACCGTGGCCAGGGCGCGGCCGGCGTGGGGTCGGGCGGGCCGAAGCTCGACGACGGGTGGGTCGTGCCGAAGTCGATCACCGACACATGGCACTATTTCGATATGATTCCAGGCAAGGCGACGCTGCAGAAGGTGGGCGGCGGCGGCGCGGTGGCGATGACGCAGAAGCCGGCCGGCTCCGTGTTCCCCTTCCAGATCGGCAAGGGTGCCAACGGCAAGACGATGGCGTTCGGGTCTTCGGCGTGGTTCGACTACGTCAAGACGACGCCCGACGGCGTGATCCAGGGCCACGGCGACGTCAACGTCGACCTTGAGAAGCTCAACATTCCCGATGACTGCGACACCTGCAAGGAGGGCACGTGCGCGCCCGGCAGCAAGAAGTCGTGCGACGACAAGAACGGCTGCACGGTCGATGCCTGCGATGCGAAGACGGGCACTTGCTCGAACGCCCCGCAAGACGCGGCGAGTTGCGACGACGGCCTGGTGTGCACGACTGGCGACGCGTGCAAGGGCGCGTATTGCCAGGGCGGCCCCGCCGACGACAAGGCGTGCGATGACGGTGAGCCATGCACCAAGGACAAGTGCACCCATGGCATCGGCTGCCAGAACCAGGGCGCCTTGCCGCACGTACCCTGCGACGACGGCAACGCGTGCACGGCCGGCGACGAGTGCTTCGGCAAGAAGTGCAAGGGCAAGGAGCCGACCGGGTGCGACGACCAGAATCCCTGCACCGTCGACAGTTGTGACGACAGCGCGGGGTGCCAGCACGCTCCCGTCGACGCGCCGGAGTCGGGCGCGGGCGTCCCGTGCGAAGATGGCGACGTCTGCACCAGCGGTGAGGCGTGCGTAGGCGCGGCCTGCAAAGGCGGCACGCCCACGAGTTGCGACGACCAGAACGCGTGCACGGTCGATGCGTGCAACAAGCTGACGGGCTGCACCCACACGGCCAAGGCCGGCGCCTGCGACGACGGCAATGCGTGCACCCAGGGCGACGCGTGCGGCAAAGGCCAGTGCGTGCCCGGTGCTTCGGCGGTCTGCGACGACGGCAGCCCGTGCACGAAGGATTCCTGCGACTTCAAGCAGGGCTGCCTGCACGCCCCCCTCGACGGCAAGTGCGACGATTCGTCACAGTGCACGAGCGGCGAAACGTGTCAAGGCGGCGCGTGCGGCGGCGGCGCGCTGGTCAATTGCGACGACGGCAACCCGTGCAGCCAGGATTCGTGCCTGGCGGCGCTCGGTTGCATGCACGAGGGGCTGAGCGGGTCGGCGTGCGAAGACGGCGACGCATGCACCCAACAGGACGCGTGCGCCGCGGGCAAGTGCAAGGCGGGCAGCGCCACTGCGTGCGACGACGGCAGCGCGTGCACGGCCGACACGTGCAACCCCGCCAAGGGATGCGTGTTTGTTCCACTCGACGGCAAGCCGTGCAACGACGGCAACGCGTGCACGCCGGCCGATGTGTGCAACGGCGGCGCTTGCGTAGGTGGTGGGGCGACCGACTGCCACGACGGCAATCCGTGCACGACGGATGCCTGCGACGCCAAGAAGGGCTGCTTCGCGGTGTCGGCCGATGGCAAGCCGTGCAACGACAAGAACGCGTGTACGAGTGGTGATCTCTGCAAGGCAGGGTCGTGCGTCGCCGCCGGCAAGATCGACTGCGACGACGGCAACGCGTGCACCGGCGAGGCATGCGAGCCGAAGAAGGGCTGCGTGATCACGCACCTCGACGGCAAGGCGTGCAACGACAACAACGCCTGCACTACGGAAGACGCGTGCAAGGCTGGCCAGTGCACGGGCAAGACGCCGATGGCGTGCAGCGACGGCAACCCTTGCACGACAGACAGTTGCGAGGTCAAGGGCGGCTGCAAGTTCGTGCCTGCCGATGGCGCGCCGTGCAGCGACGGCACCGCTTGCACGGTCGGCGACTCCTGCCACGCCAGCGCGTGCAAGCCAGGTGGCGCGGCCGAGTGCGACGACGGCAACCCGTGCACGGCCGACGCCTGCGATGCCAAGGCCGGCTGCACGAACAAGAACAGCGACGGCAAGCCGTGCTCCGACGACGACGCATGCACGGCGGACGACACCTGCCAGGGCGGGGCGTGCGGTGGCAAGTTCCCCGCGTCGTGCGACGACAAGAACGCGTGCACGACCGACGGCTGCGACAAGCAGGGCGGCTGCTGGCACAAGCCGAAAGACGGCGCGGCCTGCTCGGACGGCAACGCGTGTACGGGAGCCGATGTCTGCCTGTGGTCGAAGTGCGTGGCCGGCGCGGCGGTCGTGTGCAACGACGGCAATCCGTGTACGGCGGATGCGTGCACGGCCGACACGGGCTGTGGCGCGGTACCGATCGGCGGCGCGTGCGACGACGGCAACGCGTGCACTCAGGGCGATTCTTGCGGCGGCGGCGCGTGCAAGGGCGGGTCGGCACCGGCGTGCGACGACGGCAACGCGTGCACCGCCGACACCTGCGATGCCAACGCCGGCTGCCAGCACGCCGACAAGAACGGCGCGGCGTGCGTAGACGGCAACCCGTGTACCGCCAACGACACCTGCCAGGGCGGACAGTGCAACGGCGGCAAGGTGAACTGCGACGACGGCAATCCGTGCACGGTCGATGGCTGCGACAAGGCCAGCGGCTGCACGCACGAGGGCCTGACGGCAGGGGCGGGCAGCATCGACATCGTCAGCGACGCGGCCACGAGCGCAGGTGGCAAGCCGAGCGTGGCGACGTGGAGCTTCCACAAGAGCTGGACGGCGCAAGTGCCGGGTGCCACCTGGATCTGGAGCGAAGTGCTGGTGTCGAACCCGGCGGTCGATGCAGTGGTGACGTTCGAGCGCTCGTTCAACGTGTCGCCGGCCGCCGAGGGCCTTCAGGGCACGCTTGTCGTCGCCGCCGACAACAGCTACGTGTGCACGCTCAACGGCGTCAAGGTCGGAGAGGATGCCACCGAGTTCAACTACTTCGAGTCGTCGAAGGACACCTGGGCGCTGGGCACGGCACTGCAGCCGGGTGCGAACAAGTTGGTGTGTACGGTCAAGAACTGGGCGCAGTGGTGGGGTACGGCGTACACGAATCCGGCCGGCCTGCTGTACCGCTTGCAGGCGCAATGGACGGCCAAGGTGCCGTGCAGCGACGGCAACGGCTGCACGGTCGGCGACGTGTGCCAGGCCGGTGCGTGCAAGCCCGGGGCGCTCAAGACGTGCAACGACGACAACGTGTGCAGCGCTGACTCGTGCGACCCGGGCTCGGGCCAGTGCCTCGCCAAGCCGCTGTCGGGCCAGCCTTGCAACGACGGCAATCCGTGCACAGGCGTCTGCTTGAAGCCCGGCGTGAGCGCGTCGTACGAACTGTCGGGCGCGACGGGCTCGGGTGGGCACGGCTTCTGGCTCCCAGGCTTCTCTGGCGCCGGCACGGAGCGCATGGTGTTCAACCAAGATGCGCGCTTCGATGTGCTGGCCGGCAAGGGCCACATGTACGGCACGGCGACCGTGTTCGATGCCGGCGGCGGCTGCTGCGTCGGCGACGAGTGGAAGTTCGACTTCTGGTTTGCGTACCGCGGCCAGGGTCCTGCGGGCCAGGGCTCGGGCGGGCCGAAGTATGGTGTCATCAAGACGGTGCCCAAGGCGGTGACCGATACCTGGAAGTACTTCGACATGATCCCGGGGCAAGCCACCATGGTTCGCGTCGGCAATCCAAAGGAGTGGGCCGCGATCGGGCAGGCACCGGCGGACAGCATGTTCCCGTTCCAGTTGGGGCTCGGCGCGAACTACTTCTCGATGGTGCTGGGCGCCTCGTCGTGGCTGGTGTACGAGCGCCATGCCGAGAGTGGCAAGGTGTGGGGCGGCAAGGGTGACGTGAACATCGACATGACGCCGGCCAATCCGCCCGCGACCTGCGATGCGTGTCAGAACGGCCAGTGCACCGGCGGCAAGGTCAGTTGCGACGACGGCAACCCGTGCACCCTCGACGCCTGCAACCCGGCCAACGGACAGTGCTCCCATACAAAGATTCCAGGCTGCGATTGCTGACCGGCGTGGGCGAGTCAAGCGGTCGATGGGCGAACGCGGCGGCGCTGCGAGCGGTTTCTCGGTTGCGCGCGCTGCCGCTGGGTCGCTGGTCAGGTGTGGTTCTGGCCGTTGGGGTCGTCGCGTGCGCGGGGCCAGAAGCACCCGACGCGGCTGCGCCCGCTGCGGTGGTGCCAGACTGCGGCTGTGCGGCTGCGGACACAGCGGTTGCCACGGATCTCGCCGGTGCGGTACTCGACGCCGGGCGCGCACCCGATGCCGCCCCGGCCGCCCTCGAAGCGACGCCCACGTGCAGCCCAGCCTGGCTGGAGTTGGCCGCGAGCCCGACAGCGCTCGTGCCGCCGCCCGGCGAGGTGACGCTGACGGCCACCGTGGGCGGCGTCGATGTCAGCGCGGCGTGCCGGTGGGAAGTCGGGCCGGCATCGGTCTGCCAGCCTGGCCCGGTTGCCGGCAGCGTGCGGCGCGCCGGGCTGGGCACGTGTACGGCCGTGTGCCGGCTGAGCGGCGGCAAGTGCGGGCTGGCGACGTTGCGCGCGGTGCCGCAGACGGTGCTGTACGTGGTCGGCGGAGAGTCGCCGCAGTTTCCGCCGCCGTCGAGCGCTGCGGCCGAGGCCGTGCGCGTGCAGCGGTTCCGCACCCTTGACCGCCAGTGGGACAAGGCGGTCGCGTGGCTGCCGGAGTTTCGCATCCAGCCGGTGGTCGCCGCGCGCGGGCCGTGGCTCTATGTACTCGGCGGCGAAACCGGAGGCGACGCCTCGACGGCGGAGTTCTGGGACGTGTTCTTCCCGACGTGTGCCGAGTCGATCATCACGCCGACCCAGCTCAAGACCGAAGTCGGCTGTCGCGGCGTGCGGCGGCTCGACCTGCGCAGTGGCACGTGGGACACCCCGTTTCAGTGGCTGCACCCGCGCGTCGATGCCGGGTTCGCGCAAGACGGCGACACGCTGTGGGTCGTCGGCGGCCAGCGCGCCAAGACGATCGTAGTGCCTGCCCTGCCCGAGGTGCTGCACCGCATCGATCTGGCCACTGGCTCGGTCGCGCCCGGCGCCGCGCCGCCGCCGCCCGGGTTCGAAGTCAACAATCCCAAGCTGCGCTGGCCGCGCTGGGACCCGATCGTGCGCGACGGGGCGCCGACCGTGTTTGCGGCCCACGCGACGTGGACGTTGGCGCCGGACGGCAGCGCATGGCTCAAGGACGAACTCGGCTGGCCATGCCCGGAGAACCAGCCGCGCGCCGTGTTCGCTTTCCCAGGGCACGACGACGTGTTCGTGTTGCCAAGCCCGCAGGCCGAGGGACCCCTGTGCCCGCAATGCCCACAGCCCGTGGCGCGCCCCGACGGCACCCTGGCAGAGGTGTGCGCGCCGTGGCGGCTGCGCGACGGCAAGTGGACGGCGGCCGAACCGATGCCGTACGTGCAGCCGATCGCGGCCCATGATGGGCTGTACGCGCTGGCGTCCGATGGCGTGTACCGGCTCGCCACGCCGACGGGCAGTTGGCAGCGCGTGGGGCCGCCATTGCCGGCGGAGCGCTTTGGCGCAGCGGCTGTCGCGGTGGAGCAATGATGCGCGGGCGACCTCCTGCGCCGGGCCACGGCGCGTGGGCCCCGTGCGTCGCGACCACAGGGACTCCGTGGGTGGCGTGGGTGGCGTGGACGGCCGCGCTGGCATCCTGTGGGGAACTCGAGGCCGTCGACCGGGCCGATGCCGCACCTGCTGCCAAGGGGGCCGACAGCGCGCGCTCCGGGGCCGATGCGAGCGCACCGGCAGATGCCGGCGAACTGGCTGACAACACGGGCCTTGCCGACAACAACGGGCTTGCTGACAACGCCGCAGGTGCCGACGCCACCGGACCCGCGCCACGCACCGCCGTCTACGCCCACACCGCGTGGGGCCCGCCGTGCCCGGACGTAGCGGGCGCCGCGCCGAAGGCCTGCTTCACCGCGTGCGAGCCCACCGCGCAGTCGAAGGTGACGGGCGCCGGGCCCGTCCCCGACCCCAAGCAATGCACCTTCGACCCCGGCCTGCTGTGGCCCAAGGGCCCGACGCCGCCGCCCACGTTGACGGTCGAACTCGGTGCGGTCCATCCGAAGACCGGCGCGTTCGTGCCGTACCAGGATGGGCAGTGGGCACCGATCGTGCACGGTGTTCAGGGCGGCATCCACGTGTGGACGGCGCTGCGCACGACGCTGCCGGGCTTTCAGGGCGCCAAGGCGACGCTCGAAGTGGGCGCCAACAGCTACCTCGACTGCAAGAACGTCGCCACCGAACTCGCGCGCAAGCCGATCGCGTTTGCCGACCCGAGCCAGCCGGGCACCTGGACCACGGCGTCGCTGCTGCTGCCGCCGACGCCGGTGGCCTTCGACGAAAACGTGCCGGGGCCGTATTGCGGCAAGTGGATCGTGCTGCGCGCCGAAGTGCGCCTGCCCGGCACCCAGCAGTGGGGCCACGCCGTGAAAGTGCTGCGGCTGTACGACCTCGCCAATCCGCTCTGACGCCTCCAGTGCAGCGGGTGGCGCGCGCAGGCGAGCAGACCGGGAACGCTGCCGCTGAATGCGGGGCTGCTGGGGTGTGCGGTGTAGACTGAGGGGGATGCGCCAGGCCCTGGCCGGACGCCGGCGTCACGCGGTGGTGGTCGGGATGGCCTTCGATGACCTACACTCCTTGCACCGGCAACTGTCCATGACTCCGCCCACCGAGCCCGAGATCCTGGCCGTCCTGCGCGACCGCTTTGGCTTCGCAGGTTTTCGCCCTGGCCAAGGCGAGGCCATCGCGGCGCTCTTCCACGGTGGTCGCGTGCTGTGCATCCAGCCGACCGGTCACGGCAAGTCGCTGCTGTACCAACTGCCGGCGGCGCTGCTGCCGGGCATGACGCTCGTCATCTCGCCGCTGCTGGCGCTGATGCGCGACCAGTTGGGGCACCTCAAGCACCGCTTTGGCATCGCCGCCGCCAGCCTCAATACCGACCAGACCGACGCGGAGAACGACAGCGCCCGCGACGCCGCGCTCGCCGGCACGCTCAAGATCCTGTTCGTGGCACCCGAGCAACTGGACAACCTGCACACCCAGGCGCTGCTGGCCCGGCTGGCGGTAGACCTGCTGGTGGTGGACGAGGCGCACTGCATCTCGACTTGGGGCCACGACTTTCGCCCGAGCTATCGCCAGATTGTGCGCGCCGTGCGGGCGTTTGCCGAGCGGCGGCCGCAGTTGCGCGTGTTGGGCCTGACTGCGACGGCCGATGCGCGCACCGAAGCCGACATCGCCGCGCAACTGACTGAAGGGCTGGGCAAGCCAGTCCACATACTGCGCTCGGGCATGGACCGGCCCAACCTGGCGCTGGCGGTGGTGCGGGTGCGCGGCCACGCCGAGAAACTCGATTGGCTCGCCGGGCAGTTGCAACAGTGGCAAGGCAGCGGCATCTTGTACTGCGCGACGCGCGAAAACACTGAGTTGGTGGCCGATTGGCTCTCGCACCGCGGGCTCCACGTCGCCGCCTACCACGCGGGGTTTGCACCCGAGCGCAAGCGTGACTTGCAGGCCAAGTTTCTCGCCGGGGCTTTTCAGGCCATCGCCGCGACGAATGCGCTGGGCATGGGCATCGACAAGCCCGACGTGCGCTTCATCGTTCACGTCGATGTGCCGGGATCCATCACCGCCTACTATCAGGAAGTCGGCCGCGCCGGCCGCGACGGACTGCCTGCGCGCGGCGTCTTGCTGTTCGACCCCGGCGACGCGCGCATCCAAGAGCACTTCATCCGCTCCGCGCAGCCGACCGCCGAGGAGTTTGACGGCGTGTTGGCGACGCTGCAGCCCGACCCGGCGGGTGAGTGGCCCGGGCTGACGGCGGTCAAGGTGCGCACCGGCTTGCACCCGACCAAGGTGGCGGTCATTCTGGCCGAACTGGAAGAACAAGGGCTGGCTGAAAAAGTGCTGGTCCAGCGCAAACAGGTGTACCAGCGCACCCAGGTGAAGCGCGGGCCGGACCTCGGCCGCTACCAGCGCCAACTCGAGGTGCGCACGCGCGAACTGCAGGCGATGTTGCGCTACGGTCGCGGCGCGGTCAGTTGCCTCATGCAGACGCTGCGTCAGGCGCTGGGCGACGGGGACGCCGGGCCGTGCAACCGCTGCAGTCAGTGTGTAGCCGCGCAGACCGACGCGGTGCAGTCGCCGCCCGCCCACGCCACCGCCAGCACCTGGTTGCAAGCGCGGCCGGTGTCCATCGCGGGTTCGCAGCGGCCGCTGTTGGCCGATGGGCTGGCGGTGTTTGACAGCGTGCAACGCGCCGCCGGGTTTGTCGCGTTCATGCGCCAGCGCTCTTTGGTCGACCAGTCGGCGTTGGCCCCCGAGGTTCAGCAGGCGTTGGCCACCCGCGTGGCACTCTTGTGCAGCCAGCACGCGTTTGGCGCCGTGGTGTGTGTTCCTTCGCAGACGTGGACGCAGCGCGCGCACACCGCGGCGTGGGTGGCGGCCTGTGCGCAGGTGCCGTGGTGGCAGCAGGCGCTGGCGTGGCGGCAGGTGCCGGTGGCGCGCCAGGGCACGCTGTTGAACAACGACCAGCGTCGCGAGAATGTGCACGAAACGATGGCGGGGGAGCGCGGCACGTTGTTGGCGACGCAGGCGGTGTTGTTGCTGGACGATTACACGGGCTCCGGGGCGACGCTCAAAGAGGCGGTGCGCGCGCTGCGCAAAGAGGGTGGGGTGGCGGGGCCGATTGTGCCGCTGACGGTAGCGAAGGTGCGCTGGCAGTTGGGGGCTGTGGGGATGGTTTGAGGTGGTCTGGGTCGCGCCGGGCGATGGCGCGTTGGACTTCTTTCCAGCACCGATCCGATTCAGCGGGATTTGGTATAATGTTCATTGCGTGTGCGGGAGTCCGCATAGGCATCTCCCATGAAGCCCTCGATCGAACCATCCCTCGGCGGGCGCCTGCGCCGGCTGTCGCGCGACGCCCGGCTCTACCTGCTCGGGTCGGCGCTCATGGGCGTCGGTCACGGCGCGCTGTGGGTTCACATGAACCTGTGGTACCGCGCGCTCGGCCTGCGCGAAGAGGCGATCGGCACCTTGCTGGCGCTGACGTCGTTCGGCGCGATGGCGACTGCGATCCCGGCCGCGATGTGGGTCGACCGCGTGCCGGCAGGGCGTGCGTTCGCGTGGTCGGCCACCGGGTTTGCGCTCAGCCTCGGCGCCCAGGTCGCGTGGCCGCAGCCGGCGTTGCTGTGGACGGCGTCGCTGCTGTGCGGCGCCACGTTTACGGTGCACTGGGTCGCTGCGGCGCCGTTTTTCATGCGGACGGCCGCGCCCGCAGACCGGCCCGACCTGTTCGGCTACGCCCACGCCGTCGAGACCCTGTCGATGCTGCTGGCCGCCGCCGGCGTCGGTTGGCTGGCAAGGCTGGGCACCGAGACGCTGGGTTCGGAGCGCGCCGGCATGCAGATGGGCATCGCGGCGGCCGCGGCGACGGCGCTCCTGGCAGTGCCGGTGCTGGGTGCGATTTCGAGCCAGGCCGACCCGGTTGTGGGCGCAACCCCGCAGACCGGCTGGCGCGACCACCTGAAGGCGCGCGACTGGGGGCTCGTCGGGCGACTGCTGGCCCCGGCGGCATTCATCGGGCTGGGCGCGGGGCTCATCGTGCCGTTCCTGAACCTGTACTTTCGCGACCGTTACCACCAGACGCCCGAAGCGATCGGCACACACTTTGCCGTGGCGCAGGTGCTCATGACGCTGGGGTTCCTCGTCGGGCCGGCGATGGCGCGCCGCGTTGGCACGGTGGCGGCGGTCGTGACGACGGAACTGGCGTCGATCCCGTTCTTCCTGCTGTTGGCGTTCGCGCCGACGCTCGGCTGGGCGCTGGTCGGGTTCTGGTGCCGGGCCGCGCTGATGAACATGAACCAACCGATTTCGTCGGCATTCGCGCTGCAACTCGTGCCGGCGGACCAGCAGGCGGTTACGAATTCCCTGCGCCACCTGGCGTGGAACGGCGCGTGGTTCGTCTCGACCCAGATCGGCGGCGGCTGGATCGAGCGGTCGGGCTATACCCCGCCCATTCTTGCGGCAGTCGGGTTCTACCTGGCCGGGTCGCTGTCGTTCTGGTGGTTTTTCGGGCGGGCAGGGCGGCGACAAGGGCTGCAGGCGGCGCCGGCAGCATGATTGCGGTCACGGACCCTGGCAAAGAGCCGTCTCGCCAAGGCACATCTCGCGGCGTAGACTCTTGGCGACCTGCCGCAACCGGCAGCCGTGTGACTCATGGCCCTCGACGGCCCCGCGTTGTCCCCTTCTGATGCCGAAGCCGGTGCTGCTGCCGCCGGGACTGGCGACCCCGCACTGGCCGACCCCGCACTGGCCGACCCCGCACTGGCCGACTCTGGGGCGAGCGATCCCGCATCGATCGACCCTGTTTCGACCGATCCTGCTTCGACCGATCCCGCTTCGACCGATCCCGCGCCAGATCGCCCCCGCGGCCTGCACCTCGACACCCTCCTGCCCCTGCGCGATGCCGTCGCCGCCGCCTTCCGCCGCGAAATCGAAGGCGCCTTGAACGCCGTTTCGCGCGCACCTTTGGAGCCGGCCGACGCCGTCCACGACTTTCGCCGGGCCGTGCGCCGCTCGCGGGCCATCGTGCGCTTGGTGCGCGGTGCGTTGGGGCAGGCGACCTACGAGGGACTCGACCGTACTCTCGCTGAGCTGGGCCGTGCGAGTTCCGGCCTGCGCGACGCCGAAGTGTTGCCGGCCGCCCTGCGCGCCATCGAGCCGCGCCCGAAACGGCGCCTGACGATCCTGCTCGAAGCACTCGAACAGAAGCGGGAACAGGCGTATGCCACGGGGACGGCCGCGCGCGTCCTCGGGGCGGCAGAGATGCGTCTGGCGCCGCTCGCCGAGGCGCTGCACGGAGGGCTGCCGCCCGAACTCAGTTGGGACGACCTGGTCGAAGGCCTGCGCCTTGCCTACCGCCGGGCTCGCAAGGCGCGCGACCTTGCGAAGAAGCGGCCGCACCATGTGCTGATCCACGACTGGCGCAAGCGGGTCAAGGAAGTGCGCCACCAACTCGAACTCCTGACGCCCGGCCAGGCCAACCACGCGGCCCAGGCCCGCGTCGATGCCTTGCGCGACCTGGGGCGCAGCCTCGGCGACACGACCGACGTGCTCGCATTGCGGCAGTGGCTCCAGCGCCAGAGCGGGCACGGCGAACTGCGCGCGACGTTGATGAAGGCCGCCAAGGCGCGCATCGTGGCCGGGTTCGATGCCGCACTGACGGCCAGTCGCGACGTGTTTCGCAGCAAGGCGCGGCGGTTTTCAGCCGAAGTGGCTGCAGACGCCGAGGAGGCCTCCGACGACGCCCAACTGGCGCGCGACCTTGCGAGCATCATCGCGCGGGGGTCCGAGCCTGTTGCGGCGGCCGAACTCGTGGCCGATGCCGAGCGCCCGCCCGCCGAAGCGGCAGGGCCGGAACGCGCCGAAACTGGACAGGCGGCGCCTGTAGCATTTCCGACAGCACGCCCCAAGACGCGGCGGACGCGGCCGGCTCGCCCCAGCGCAGCGCCAAACGGAGCCGGTGCTGCACAGGAAGCGAGCCCAGCGGAAGCGAGCCCAGCGGAAGCGAGCCCAGAGGCGGCGAGGGCGTCACGCGACGACAGTGCCGGCCGCGAAGCCGACGAGGACGCGGGCCTCAGCGAGTCACCCTGACACGGCGCTGCGCTGCCACACTCAGGCGAGTACCGACGCGAACGCAGCCGAGTCCGTCCCCTACGCGGGCGGGGCCGCGGCCGCCTTGATCATCGGCTCGAGTTCGCCGCGCTGGTACAGTTCGCGGGTGATGTCGCAGCCGCCGACCAGCTTGCCGCCAACGTAGAGCTGCGGAATCGTGGGCCAACTTCCGTAGAGCTTGACGCCTTCGCGCAGGTCCGGGTCAGCCAGCACATTGACCGTCTCGTACGGCACCCCGCATGCCTGCAGGATCGACGACGTCTGCGCCGAGAACCCGCACATCGGAAAGGATGGCGTGCCCTTCATGAACAGGACCACCGGGTTGGCCTTGACGAGTTGATCGATCTCGGCCTGGACATCGCGGGACATGGACACCTCGCCTTCGCAATTCGCACGGGCGTCGCGGTCCCCGCCATCGGGTGACCCTCGACGTCGATTCAGGGCACCCGGGTGCGCAGGCCGAGCGCGTGGATTTCGTAGCCGACCTTGTCGCCGAGCGCGGCGTAGACGAGGCGGTGCTGTTCAAGCATGCCGAGGCCGACGAATTGACTTGCAAGGACATCGACTTCGAAGTGGTCCCCGCCGCCCGTCGTATCGGTGACGCGCACGACGGCACCCGGCAGCGCGCGTGCCAGCGTTTCTTCGATCCATGCTTGCATCGTCACGACGGCTGCGCCTCGACCCGGACACCCCGGGCCAAGCAAGGATAGGTGGCGGCTGCCGTCGCGCAAGGGGGCCGTGTCCAACACGCCGTGGTGCCGGGCATTTCTGGCGACGGCCGGGGATGGGAGTCGGTGGTGGACCTTGGGTGGAACGACACGGCTGGCACGTTGGACCCGCGTCCGCCAGACTCCGCATGTCTCGGTGCGGGTCGGCTTGCCCCGCACGCGTCCTCGGCGCCGTCACCGGCTCGCCTGGAGACCAGGATGTCTCTCTCTGTCGCCCCCGCCAGCCAGGATGCACCCGCGCTGCTGCGCTGGCGGCGCGACCAGATGCGACGTCGCCAGCGCGCGCGGCTGGGGTTCTGGCGTTCGCTCGGCCGCTCGAACCGCCTGTTCCCGCGCAAGTTGGTCGTGACGCGCGAGGGCAAGTGGATCATCGCGATCGCCTTGCTGCTCGGTGCGGGCGCGGTCAACACCGGCAACAACCTGCTCTATCTCGTGTTGTCGTTGACGTTCAGCGTCATCGCGGTGTCCGGCATCCTGTCGGAACGGAACCTGCAGCACGTCAGCGTGCGCCGGCGCTACCCGCGCGAGGTCGACGTCGGTGCGGTGACACCGCTGCGCATCGAGGTCAAGAACGCCAAGCAGCGCCCCGCGTTGCATATCGAGGTCGGCGAGGTGTCCGACGACGAAGACGTGCACGTACGCAACGGCTACCTGCTGCATCTCGCCCCACAGGAAGGCGGCCACGCGTTTGCACAGGTGCGTGTGCTGCGCCGCGGCCCGGTGCAGACGGCGGCGTTGCAGGTCGTGACCGGCTATCCCTACGGTTTTGCCCGCAAGGCCCGGCTGTGGATCGAGCCCGCGTGGTTCGTCGCGCTGCCCAACGTCGCCCGCGTCACGCTGCCGTGGCAGGGCGCGCCGGCCCGCGATGGCGAGTTGCAACAACCGCGCCTTGGGCACGGTGACGAGTTCCGCGGCCTGCGCGATGCCCGGCCGGGCGACCCGCCGCGCGACGTGCATTGGAAGGTGTCGGCGCGGCGCGATCGCCTCATCGTGCGCGAATGGGAGGCCCAGGCCACCCGCGCAGCCGTCGTGCGGTTCGCCCATGTCGCGCCGACCCCTCCGGGGCAGCGGCCGCGCGGCAGCACAGGAGCGCCGGAAGTTGATCCGCGCACCCTAGACGCCGCGTGCGCCACCGTCGCGGGCCTGTGCGCGGCCCTGCTGGCCGACGGCCTCGCCGTGGGTTTGCAGACCCTGCAAGGTGCGGTGGCTCCCGTGGCCGAACCCACCGCCGCGGGGCGCGCGGGCGCCGACGGGACGGACCAGTTGCAACGCATCCGCCGCTTGCTCGCCGACCTGCTGCCTGCCGATGGCCGGCCGCCGGCGTATTGGCCTCTCGACGACGACAGATGGCTTGCGGCCTGCCGCGCCGCCGATGCCGCCTCGCGCACCGTTGGCGACGGCCTGCCGCTGCGCTGGACGTCGCTGCCTCTGCAGGTCGCGTGCGAGCGGTTCGACGTCGCGTTCGAGGGCCGCGCCGATGTTGCGACCGACGGCGAACCCGACGTGCGCGTGCGCCTCGATGGTTCCGGCGCGATCGTGGCGATCGACCGCACCCAGCGGCCGCTTGGGAGGGCGGCGTGAACGCGACGCCCTCTCATTCCACCGTACCCGAGCGCGTCGGTCCGTTCGGCGTCGGTCGCAGCCTCGACCCGCGCCGGATGCTGGTGGGGGTCACGTACAGTCTCGTGTTCTTGGCCTTTGTGCCGATCTGGCAATCCGGAGAGGTGGGCGGGTGGGCACCCGTCGTGTTCGTCGCGGCCGCACTGGCCAGCCTCGTGCGCGACGCCCACGGCTCGGTGCCGCGCCCATGGACGGCGGTGGTCTGGACCCTCGCTTTGCTGGCGACCTTCGCCGGCCTCGTCGCATGGTCGCTGAGGGACGGCAACTGGCTTCTGCACGCGCTCCAGTTTGCGCTGCTGATGACGGCGAGCCGCTTTTTCCAACGGCGCTGGTCGCTCCACTACCTGCAGTTGCAGGCGCTGTCCTTCATCTTGCTGCTGGTCGCCGCGATCGTGAACCCGGGGCCCGCCTTTGCCGTGTGCTTCCTCGGCTATGCCGTCGGCACGATCTGGGGCCTTACGCTGATCCACCTCGTGCGCGAACTCGAAATCCACCAGCGCAGCGGGCCGGAGCACACGCCCGCGCCCCCGCCGCCGCGCTGGTGGCCGTTCGGCCGCGGTCGCCGCGCCGCCCAGCTTTTCGACGACTGGCCGAGCGCCGCCCCGTCAGACAGCGTGTTGCAGTGGCGCAGCCGGCAACTCATCGGCGCCCGCTTCCTCATCGCAAGTTCGGCGTTGGCGCTGGTCGTGCTGTTTGCGTCCGCGTTGTTTTTCTTTCTGTTTCCACGCCTGGGAATGGGTTTTTTCTTCGCCCAGACGCGCGGCACGCAGAACGTGGTCGGCTTTGGCACCGACGCCGAATTGGGGCGCTTCGGCGCGCTGAAGACCTCGGCCGAGGTGGTGATGCGGCTGCGTTTCCCCGGCGACCCGGCCCGCATCGAAAGGCCCGTGCGCCTACGCGGTCTTGCATTCGACGACTTCGTGGGCACCGGCTGGCAGCGCTCCGACGCGGACACGCGCACGCTGCCGAACGAAATGGGGCACTCCAAGCCTTGGAATGCCGAGGAGGTCGAACCCGGCCGTTCGCGCCAGTACCGCATCGACATCTACCTGGAGCCTCTCGGCGTCAGTCCGCGTGTGCTTTTCGCTCCGCCCGGCGTGGCCAGCGTCGAAATCCTCGATGCTCGCTTCGACTACCTGCGCGGTCGGCGCCGGCGGGTGGCCCAGACGACAGGAGGCGACCTCACGTACGTGTTCCACTCCGAGGGCAAGCTCACGATGACGGCGGGCACTGGGCCGACGGACACGGCCATCCACTACGGCGTCGATGTCGTCGAGGCGATCCGCGAAACGACGGACATCGCAGACATGCAGGGTTCGACCGGCGAGCCGCCCGAGCGTATCGCGCGGCGCTGGACGGGCCTGCCGGCGGCGCTCGACCCGCGCATTACCGCGCTGGCCTTCAAGCTGGCCGGTGGCGCCACCACGCTCTACGACCAGGCCATCAACATCGAGAACGCGCTGCGCAACGGCTGGCAGTACTCGCTGGCGGGCGACCAGGACCCGGACAGGCCGCTCGAGGACTTCCTGTTCGGCAAGCGGCGCGGCCATTGCGAGTACTTCTCGACCTCGATGACCCTGATGATGCGCGCACTCGGCCACGCGGCGCGGCCCGTTCACGGGTTCGCGGGCGGCGTGCTGAATCCGTACGGCGGCTACCGCATGGTGCGGCAGGCAGACGCGCACGCCTGGGTCGAAGTGTTCTTTCCCCGCGTCGGCTGGCGTACGTTCGATCCGACCCCGCCTGCGGGCCAGTTGCCGCCCGCAGAAGACAGTTCGTTCGTCGCGCTGCGTCAGTTGGCCGACAGCGCGGCGCTCGTCTGGTACCAATGGGTCGTCGAGTATGACCTCGAGCGGCAGGTCGAGGCGATGCGCTCAATCTACAGCGTGTTGCAGGCGATGAAGTCGGCCTCGGGCTTCAAGGGCCTCGTTTTCGCGTCGTCGTCTGCAGCAACGGATCCCACGCCCGACTCGTCGAAGAAGCTGCCGGCCGTGCCGTGGCCCTGGGTATTGGGCGCCCTCGGTGGGCTTGCGCTCGTGGCGGGGGTTGCAGTGTGGCGGCGGCGCCAGCCTGTGCCGGAGTTCGATCGCGCGCTGGCCCGGCGCACGCGACGGCTCGAGCGCCGACTCGCCAAGTTGGGCATTCCGCGGCAGCCCCACCAGACGTGGCGGATGGTGGCGCTGCGGGTCATCGGGCAAGATGGCAACGCCGGGCGCGCGGTGCTCGATTTTGCCCACGCCTACGACGGCGCACGCTACGGGCGGCAGTCGACGCAGCGGGAGAAGGTGGCGGCGCGGGTGGCGGCGGACGGGGCGCTGGTGGCGTTGCAACGGTGGGGGCAGGAACGGCGCCCTGCGACGCGGTGACCGGCGTCTTCCTGGCCTGATCGTGCTTGACGCAGCGACCAACTGAACTAGAGGAAGTTCAACCAGTTGGGAGCCGCGGCATAAACGCCGTCAACATCCACGAAGCGAAGACACACCTGTCGCGCCTCGTCGAGCGCGCCGCGGCTGGCGAGGAGAGCGTCATCGCGAAAGCCGGCAACCCGCATCCTGCTCTGGGCGCTGGCTGAGCCTGAGCGGTTGCCCGCCGACGTGCGCGCCATGCTGCAAGATCCGACGGTGGACGTGCAGTTCAGCGCCATGACCCATTCGACCGCCTCCTGGTCGCCGAGGCGCTCAACGAGCCGTCCGTGCTGGTGACGCACGATGCTGTGCTGACCAGCTATCCGATCCACGTGCGGCGCGTCTGGTAGGTTGCTACCCCCGCAACCCCGCCGCCTCCACCGTCCGGCCCGTCGCCGCCCGGTCGAACGCCAATCGCGCCAACGCTTCGGCCAGGCTGGCCGGATCGTGCGAGTGGAAGCGCGCGCGCAGCCCCACGCCGCCAAGCGCGCCCAGCAGATCGAGGCCAGCGTCGGCAATCGCCGCTCCCACCTTCTCGCCCGGCCGGCTGTCGTCGCGCTCGCCCACGATGAACGACGGCCGCGCGATCGTGAACGCGACGCCGGCCTTCCGCACGGCCTGCTCCGCCTTCCAGCGCACTTGCAGGTAGGCCCCGCGCGCGTCCGGAGACGCCCCGATCGACGACAGGTACACGAAGCGTTCGACCCCGCCGGTGGCAGCACACGCACCGGCCAGCAGCCGCGCCAGGCCAAAGTCGACCGCTTCGTATTCGGCCAGCGCCGCGTGCCCGGCCTGCTTGGCGCGCGCTGCTGTCGTACCGATGCAGCAGAACACGTGTGTCACCCTCTGCCGCGCGAGGCTTGCCGTCACGTCGGCGAGTTGCCAGGGCGTCGCATCGACCGTGGCCCCGAGCGCATCGAAACGCTGGGTCCACTGCGACAGGCGGGCCGAGTCGGGCCGCACGTGGGCGACGACGGCGACCGACCGCCTGGCGAGCGCTTCGACGAGGTGGCGGCCGACGAGACCGGTGGCGCCTGCGACGAAAGCGACGGGTTGGGGCGCGGCGGGGTCTGGCATGGTGGGGTCCTGGTTTGCAATTGCGCGCTACGCCGCGATACCGGCCGCGCGCTACGCCGCGACACCGGCCGCGCGCAGTCGTTCGATCTCCTCGGCGTCGAATCCCGCGGCGGCGAGCACGGCATCGGTGTCGGCGCCCGGCTTGTGCGCTGCCTCACCCATGACCGTGGGCGTCGCCGACAGCCGGAAGGGCGCGGCGACCTGCCACTGCAACCCGCCTGCCGCCGTGGCGACGTGGGCCACCTGGGCCCGGTCGCGGTAGACGGGGTGGCGCACGGCTTCGGCCGGACTCAGCACGGGCTCCACGCAGCAGGGGAGCGCGGCGAACATTGCCCGCCAGTGCGCCAGATCGCGGCTGCCGATCACGTCGGCGAGCCCCTGCTGGACGGCGCAGATGGCCACGGCGTCGGTCGGGTCGAGGTCGATCCAGTCGGGCCGGTCGAAGGCGGCGCACGCCATGGCCCAGAACTTCGGCTCCAGCGCGCCGACCGCCAGCCAGCCGCCGTCGCGCGTGCGGTAGTAGCCATAGACGCCGCCTCCCGTCAGGGCACCGGGGGCCGGGCTCGCGGCGGCGGCTCCCGCCAAGGCACCGGCAGCAGCCACAGCGTTCAGGAACAGCGCGCCGTCGCCCATCGCCACATCGACAAGCTGCCCCTGCCCGGTGCGTTCGCGGTACAGCAGCGCCGCGAGGATGCCCGCGACCGCCGGCCAGGTGCCGCCCGCGATGTCGCCGACGAGCGCACCCATGGGATGCGGACCCGCAGGATGCTGTGTCGCCGCGAGGCCCGCCGTTGCCAGAAAGCCGTTGTCGTGGCCGGGCCGGTCGCGCCAGGGTCCCGTCTGGCCCCACGCCGTGATCGCGCAGTAGACGAGCCCCGGGTTCACGGCCCGCAGCGCGTCGTAGCCGAGGCCGAGACGGTCCATCACGCCGGGGCGGAATTGCTCCACGACCACGTCCACATCGCGCACCAGGCGCTTGACCAGATCGACGGCGCCGGGCGCCTTGAGGTCCAGCAGGAGCGACTTCTTGCCGCGGTTGGCCATGCGCCACGCGGTGCCCTCGCCGTCCTGATCGAACGGCGCGAGGTAGCGCAGCAGGTCTGGGCGGTCGGGCCCGTCGATACGCACGACGTCGGCGCCGAGGTCGGCCAGCAGCATCGTCGCGAACGGCCCCGGCACGAGCCCGGTGAAATCGAGCACGCGCACGCCCTGCAGCGCTCCCGCCATGATTCAGACCGCCACGCGAGAATCGACAGCGAGCTTGCCGGCGGCGAGGTCGCGGGCGTAGGTGAAGCCGTCCCACATCGCGTCCTCCATCGACGAATAGACCCAGGCGCCATAGCGGCCGAGGCTGTGCACGCGCTGGGCGGCGAGGTGGGCGAGGATCGTGTCTTTCGCGCCGAAGTAGGGCTGATCGAACACCACGTAGCCATAGCGAATGTGACGCACTTCTTCGACCTCGACCTCGCGGTCGTCGCCCAGCCAGCCGCGCTCGCGCAGGAACGCACGTACCGAGCCCTTGACCTCGTCGTCGCTCGCAGCGACGTTGTTCGCGACCTCGACATACAGCGATGCACCCCCCGGCGGCGCGAGGCTCGGCACGGCGTTGCTGAAACTGCCGATGCGGTAGAACGGGTACTTCGGCTCCGGCACGTACAGCCACTGGATGTCGTCGAGCACGCCGGGGCGCGCGATGCCGTACACGAGGTAGCGCAGGCTCGTGCAGCGCAACTGGCGGCCCGCTTCGGCCACCGCCGCGGGCAGGTGGCGGCACACGCGCAAGAAGGCAGGCAGCGGCACTGACGATACCAGGCGCTCGAAGTCGACCACGCTGCCGTCCGACAGTTCAGCCGTGTGCGCCGCGAGGTCGATGACCACGGGTTGCGTGCCGAGCCGGACCTTGAACGCAGGCAAGCGGTCGATGATGCGGCGCGCGAACGCTTCGATGCCCCCTTGCCGCGGATAGACGAACGTCGCGTTGTAGCCGGCCTGATCGTCGACGAGGCCGAGCGCGCCCGCAGTCACCTGTTCGAGCTTTGGGCGTGGCAAGAAGCGGCTGCACCAGTCGGCCGTGATGTCTTCGGGCGCGCAGCCCCACAGCTTCGTGTTGTACGGCACCATGAAATGGCGCGTGATGCCGGCGCCGAACGTCTGCTGGCAGAAGTCGAGAAAATGCGCCGGCGCCGGTTGGCCGCCGCGCGCGTGGGCCAGCGCCGCATCGATCACGCCCTGCAGACACTCGTGGACGATCGGCAGCGGCAGGCCGTGCAGGTTCTGCTGGAACGGGAAGTGCGTGAGGCTCCCATGCGACCAGATGCGGCTCTTGCGCGCGACGCGGATCATCAAATCGCCGGCCACCTCGTCGACGAACGCCTTCATCTCAGGGTAGCGCAGGTGGAGCCAGTGGCCGGTGTGGTCGAACTTGTAGCCGCGCACGTCTTCGGTGCGCGTGAGCCCGCCCAGGCGCGTGTCCTTTTCGACCAGCAGCCAGTTGCCGAGGCTCGCGTCGCCCGTCTGGCGCGCCTGATCGTCGAGGTGATAAGCCGCGGACAGGCCGGTCAGGCCGCCGCCGAGGATGAGCGTCCGGACGTGCACGGGGGCCTCGATGCTGGGTCTCGGGTTGCGGAGCGCGGGACGGTATTCGGCGACGGGTCAGGTCTTCGGGTGCGCGGGGTCGGTCTGGGCCACGTCGAGTTGGGCGAGCAGGTGGCCCATGCGGTCGCGCTTGGTCTGCAGGTAGCGCTGGTTGTCGGGCGTGGCCGCGACCTCGAGGGGCTCGCGCGCGACGACGTCGATGCCGAGCCGCTGCAGCGCTGCGATTTTGTGGGGGTTGTTCGTGAGCAGGCGCAGGCGGGCAAAGCCGACGTCGCGCAGGATCTGGGCGGCCACCGCGTAGTCGCGCTCGTCGGGTTGGAAGCCGAGTTCGACGTTGGCATCGACGGTGTCCAAGCCGGCGTCTTGCAGCGCGTAGGCCCGGATCTTGTGGACGAGGCCGATGCCGCGCCCCTCCTGGCGCAAGTAGACGACCGCGCCGTGGCCCGCCGCCGCCACCATAGCCATGGCCTGGCGCAACTGGGCCCCGCAATCGCAGCGGCGCGAGTGCAAGATGTCGCCCGTCAGGCATTGGCTGTGCAGGCGCACCAGCGGTGCCGCGGCCCCGGCGACGCCAGCAGGCGGGTCCTTGACTAGCGCAATGTGGCTCGTGCCGTCGTACTCGTGTGCGTAGACCCGGATGCGAAAGCGGCCTTCGAGCGTGCCGACCACCCCCTCGGACACGACGCGCACCAGCCGCTCGTGGGTCGCACGGTAAGCGAGCACGTCTCCCGCGCGCACCACCGGCCAGCCACGCGGCCGGGCCCAGGCCTCGACGGTCGCCGCCGTCACCGCATCGACGGCGTCCAGCGCGTGGCAGAACAGGGCGCCGGGGTGCAGGCCCGCGAGTACGGTCAGGTCGTGGGCCGCCTCGGGTCCGAGGGCGCGGTCGAGCGTGCCGCGGGCGTTGACGATCACAGGCATGATGTGGCCCGGCCGCACAAAGTCGTGCGCGGTCGCCGCCGGGTCGGCGAGGCGCAGGGCCGTCTCGGCGCGGTCGGCCGCCGAGATGCCGGTGGAGACGCCGCTGGAAGCCTCCACGCTGACGCCATAGCGCGGCATCGTGGCGGGCGCCCGGCGGCGGTCGAGTTCGGGGCACTGCAGGGCCCGCGCGCGCGCCTCGGTCAGCGTGACGGCCAGGATGCCGCGCGCCTCGGTGGCGAGTTCGTTGACGAGGTCGGAGGTCGCGTGCGCCGCCGCCGCAACGGCCCACACGGTCGAGCCGGGGGCGAGGTCCTCGACAACGAGCACGGGGCGACCGGCACGCATGGCGGCGAGCGCAGCTTCGACGGCAGGCGTACCTGGACGGGGTGCGGGGGCCTGATCGCGGGGCGCGGGGGCGAATTCGCGGGGCGCGGGGGTGAATTCGCGGGGCGCGGGGGCGAATTCGCCGGGCGCGGACGGGGCGGTGGCAGACATCGGTGCAGCGTGCAGCATGGGCGGCGGCGACTCCCGGCTTCGGGAAGGGGCCGGGATTGTGCGGGCGGCGCGGTGGGGAGTCAAAGCGGGTGCAGGCCGACTCTGGGACGCGAGCCGCACATCTGTGGCGGGGTCGGGCGTAGGGAGCGCGCAGGTGGGCCCGCCGGCGAGGTCCGACGTCATTCCCGAATGCGCCTCCTCTGCTCTTGCCGCGCTTCGTAGTTGAAGGCCAAGCGTACTTGCTGCACCAGGGCTGCGCCCGTTGGTGACGGATCGTTTCGACAACGCCATCACAAAACCATTTAAGTTCAATGGAAATATGGTAATTTCAGTTTATTGGGCGACCAATCAGGGCAGAGTGGGTGTTTGGACCCGCTGGCAAACCCATCCACCCCTGCTACACTCCCGCCCCTTTCGCGCGCGCGCCCCGGCACCAGCCGTGCGCGCCCGCAGCCCCTCTCGACCTGGAGCGAAGCCCATGAGCGGCCACAACAAATGGAGCACGATCAAGCACAAGAAGGGCAAGGCCGACGCTGCCCGGGGCAAGATCTTCACCAAGTGCATCAAGGAGATCACGATCGCCGCCAAGCTCGGCGGCGGTGACGTCGGCGGCAACCCGCGGCTGCGCAAGGCCGTGCTCGACGCCCGCAGCAACAACATGCCGGCCGACAACATCGCGCGCGCCATCAAGAAGGGCACCGGCGAACTCGACGGTGTCGTCTACGAAGAAATCTCGTACGAGGGCTACGGGCCGGGCGGCGTCGCGGTGCTGATCGACGTCACGACCGACAATCGCAACCGAGCGATCACAGAAGTTCGCACGATCATGACAAAAAACGGTGGAAAAATGGCCGAGCCTGGTGCGGTCGGCTACTTGTTCCAGACGGTTGGCCAGATCGCCGTCGCCAAGGGCGCGCTGTCCGAGGACGCCATCATGGAGAAGGCCCTCGATGCCGGTGCCAACGACGTGCAAGACGACGGCGACGACTGGACCGTCGTGACCGACTTCAGTGCGGTCTACGCGGTGCGCGAGGCGCTCGAAACTGCAGGCGTGCCGGTGCGCGATTCCAAGGTGGCCAAGGTCGCCTCGCTGTCGGTCGAACTGGCCGGCAAGGACGCGGACACGATGATGAAGCTGATGGACGCACTCGAGGAATCTGACGAAGTCCAGAATGTCTGGGCGAACTTCGAACTCGACGACGACACCGCGCGCCGGTTGAACGATGCGGCCTGACCGGGCTCTGGCATCCGAGGCAACGAACATGGTTTTGTTCCGTCCAATTCGCGCTGCGTGGACCTTGCAGGGTCGCGCGGCGCCGACCCGTTCCGCCGCGCTCGCCGGCGTCGGATCGCTCACCCTGATTGCCCTGCTCGGCCAGACCGGCTGCAAGGGCTGCGACAAGCCCGAACCTGCGCCAGCGGGTGCAGAGACGCCGGCGCCGACCGCCGTGCCCGCCCTTGTGCCGACGCCGGCCGTCGCGCTGGCGGAGCCCGCCACGGTCGATGCCCCGCCGAGCTATCCGGGGCCGCGCTCGGAGTCGATCGACGGCTGGCGCATCACCACAGGTTTTGCCACGGCCAAGGACGAGCCGCTGCCGCAGCCGCGCGCGCTGGACGACGTCCGCGTGTTCGTCACCGTGCTCGATGACCAGCAGCGGCCGGTGGGCAAGTTCGACCGGTTCGAGCGCGGCGAGATGCACGGCTTCCTGGTGGCGCGCGACCTGCGCCACGCGCTGTACTCGTTTGCCGAGGGTGCCGTCGCTGAATACGCCGATGCGCGGCGGCTGCAATTCCGCCCGCCCGAAGGCGGCGACCACGCGCTGCTCACGGTGTTCAAGCCCGCGGGCGGCACCGCCAAGATGGTATCGACGCCGCTGTCGGTGCAAGGTGCGCTGCCTGAGGTGATGGGGCCGGGCGTCGAAGGCATGACGAGTCGGGCGCGCAGCGGCACTGAAGAACTGCTGCTGTCGACCGAGCCCGCCGCCGCCGCCGCGGGCCAACCGGTGACGCTCGTGGTGCACGACCTCGACACCTCTGGCCAGCGCCGTGGCGTGGTGATGCTGCCGTTCGCGCTCATCGCCAACGCCGAAATGGGCTGGGGCAGCGTCATCGAGTGGACCGCAGGGGGGCGCGCGACGTGGACACCGAAGTGGCCGGGCACGTACCTCGTGCTGGCGCCGCCGACGCGCGGGGACCATGCGCTGGCGTTCCGGCTCGTCGTTCATCCGGCGGGGCGCGTTGCCGTTCCGCCTGCGGGGCTCGCTGTGCCCGCGGCCGCACCGGTCGCGCCGGAGCCGGCCCCGACCGTGCCGGCAAGCGTTGCCCCCGCGCCGCCGCCAGCGACCCCGTGACCGCCCGAGGCGCCCACCGATGACGTCGGCCTTTCTCGCGGACCTGCAGTGGCGCGGCCTTTTGCACCAGGTCACCCACGCCGATCGCGCCCACGCCGCATTGGCCCGACCTGGCACGCCGGCCTATGTCGGGTTCGACCCGACCGCGCCGAGCCTGCACGTGGGCTCGCTGCTGCCGATCACCGCGCTGATGCGCCTGCGCCAGCACGGGCTGGTCCCGATAGCGGTAGTCGGCGACGGCACGGGGCTCATCGGCGACCCGTCGGGCAAGACCGCCGAACGCAAGCTGCTCGATGCCGCCGACGTCGCGGCCAACAGCGCCGCCATCGAAAGCCAACTGCGCGCGCTTTTTGGCAACGTCGGCCTGGCGCCGCCGACGTTCGTGCGCAACGGCGCGTGGCTGGGCGGGCTGCCGCTGGTGGCATTCTTGCGCGACGTCGGGAAGTATTTCAGCGTCAACACGATGATCCAGCGCGATTCGGTCAAAACGCGGCTCGAACAGCGCGATCAGGGCATCTCTTACACTGAGTTCAGCTACATGCTGTTGCAGGCGTTCGACTTTCTCGAACTGTGGCGGCGCGCGGGCTGCGTCGGCCAGTTGGGCGGCTCGGACCAGTGGGGCAACATCGTCGCCGGTGTCGACCTGATCGAGCGACTGGAGCCTGCCAGTGCGACACCCGGTCGCGAGCCCTTCGGCGTGACGATGCCGCTGGTGACGACGCGCGCCGGCCACAAGTTCGGCAAGACGGAAGCGGGCACGGTGTGGCTCGACGCCGCACGCACGACGCCGTGGCAATTCCTCCAGTTCTGGCTGGATGCCCATGACGATGCCGCGTTGCAGTGGCTCGGCTTCTTCACGTTGCTGCCCCAGGCCGAGATCGAGGCCGTGCGCGTCCGCCACGCCGCCGCGCCGCACGAGCGCCATGCCCAGAAAACGCTGGCGCGCGCGGTGACGGCGATGGTGCACGGCGCAGCGGCCACGGACGCGGCCGAAACGTGTGCGCGCATCGTGTTCGACGGCGACCCGCGCACGGCCACTCCCGAAGTCCTCGCCGCGCTCGCCGCCGCCCTGCCCGTGCGCACGCTGGCCACCGCAGCCGGAGCGACGTTGGCGACGTGCATCGTGGGCGGGGACGGGCTGTTTGCGTCGAACGGCGATCTGCGCCGGGCCCTCCAAGCGGGCGGGGTCCAGTGGAACGGCGAGCGCCTCGGCCCCGACGACCTGTTCGGACCGCTCGACGCCGCACGCTGGCTGCACGGGCAGTGGGCGCTCGTGCGGTTCGGCAAGAAGCCGTTTGTCGTGCGGTGCGGCCCGCAGTGACGTCGGGCTCCGTCGCACTCGACCGCTGGGCCGACTGGATGCGGTGCGCGCTGCGCGAGCCGGCGCCGCTTTCCATCCCGCTGCACGCAACAGAGCGCCGCTCGGCGGTGCTGCTGCCGATCCTGGTGCGGGCCGACGGGCTGCGGCTGCTTTTCGTCAAGAAGTCCGAAAAACTGCGCCGCCACGCGGGGCAAGTCGCGTTTCCCGGCGGGGCCGTCGATGCCGCGGACGCCAGCGCCGAGGCCGCCGCCTTGCGCGAAGCGTTCGAGGAGGTGGGGCTGGCGCCGGACGCGGTCGAACTGCTCGGCGCGCTGGACGACGAGCGCACGTACGTGACCGGCTACCACATCCAGCCCGTCGTGGGCCTCGTGCGTGCGCCGCCGCCGGCGTGGACGTTGGATGCCCATGAGATCGAGGCCGTGCTCGAAATCCCGCTCGCCGTCATCGAAGCCGCCGAGCCGGTGCGCTGGTTGCAATGGGAACTCGAGGGGGCCGTCCACCGGGCGCCCGTGTTCGAACTCGACGGCACGACGGTGTGGGGAGCGTCGGCGCGCATCCTCTGGAACCTGCAGGTACGGTTGCGCCAAAGCGCATGGGCCGACGGCGACGACGCGCGCCCGCGACCGGTGCGATCGCCTCCGAGAACCGATTGACGCACCGTGTCAACCTGCGACAATCTCCGCCGCCCGGCACTCCCTCTGCCCCCGCCGCATCGCCTGATCATGACAGACACCCGCGTCATCAAGCGCTACGCCAACCGCAAAATGTACGACACGGCACGCAGTTGCTACGTGACGCTCGAAGAAGTTGCCGACATGGTGCGTGCAGGCGCCGACGTCAGGGTCATCGACAACAAGACGAAGGAAGACCTGACCGAGGTCACGCTGACGCAAGCCCTGCTCGATTCCGAGCGCCGCAACCGCGGCACGGTGTCGCTGGCGGGCCTGCGCACGCTGATCTCGCACGGCGCGGAGTCCCTGTCGAAGCGCATGGCCGAGCCGGTGTCGCGGGTGCGCGAAGAGGCTGAACGCACCGTGACCGCTTGGCGCGACGAGGCCGAGCGCACGGTGTCGCTGTGGAAGACGGAAGCGGAGCGCCGCGCCGACTGGATGCTACAGCGCAAGGCGCGCGAGAGCGGCGCCGAGGGGGGCGGTGGCGCGGCGGGCGGTGCAGCGACCGGCCAGGGTGTCGCCGATCTGTCGCCGGGTCGGGAAGCCGCCGCACAGGCCGCCGCTGCGGTCGAGGGTCCGGCGCCGAAGTTGGCCGCTTGGGTCGCCGAGACGCAGCGCAGCGTCGAGGAACTTCGGCACCGCATCGACGACCAAATCCGCCACGCGGTGGACGGCCTCGGCTCCCACGGCCCGAGCGAACGCGAACTCGACCTGCTGCGCCGTATCGAGCGGCTCGAAGGGCGCATCCAGGCCCTCGAAGCTGCGCGCCCGCCGTCCCGATGACCGACGCCGAATCAAAGGCCCTGTCCCTGCGTCCGACATGTTGCGTTCCATCTGCGCCGCCCGGTCCGAACCCCCGCGCGCCGCCCTGTCCGAGGAGGAGAATCATGAAAACTTCCCAGTCCCTGCGCTGCGCCGTCCGAGTCGTCGCCGCCCTGATCGCCGCCACGGGCGTGTGCACCGCGGGCGCCGTCGACGCAACCGCCCAACCGAAGACGAAGGCGAAAGGCGAAGCGCCGCCCGAACCTGGCCAGTCGGTCGACGAGAGCACGATCCCCGGCGAGGTCCAGATCGGCACGAAGCACGAGTTCGTGAAGTTCACCGTCGACGGCAAGGAGTGGGACAACTGCGATTACACCGACAAGAACAGGACGCTTGTCGTGCGCGGGCTCGAGCGGGCCGACGACCACGCGATCGTGATGACACCGCGCGAGGGCGGCTTCGAGCCCTACACGCTCATCGTGCAGGGTGCGCAATTCAAGAAGACGCTCGTGAAGCAGAAAGGCCGGACGAAGATCATTATCTTCCGCGCCACCCACAAGGTCGACTTCGCCAAGCCGCAGGCGCCCGCAGCGGACAAGGCCACGCCCGACAAGCCAGCTGCGGACAAGCCCAGCGCCGAACCGAAGAAATAGCCTCACCGACACCGATCGGTGCTTTGTTCGGCGCGCCCGACCGCTTGACCGCAGCGCCGGGCGTCCTACCCTTGCTACAGCGGTGCCCAAATTGGCGCACGCGACCGCCCGCACACCCCGGGCGACGAGGAGTGATCATGGCATTCGATCCCGACCCGCTGTCTCCGCCCGCCAGTCGCGGCGGCAGTCGCTTTCGCACCGGCATCCGCGCGGGTGACGACGCGGTTCCAACCGTCTCGCCTGAGCGCGCCCTGGCCGCGTCGAAGTTCCTCACCCAGGTGTTCGGCTGGATGGCGGGCGGCCTCGCCTTGTCGGGCGGCATCGCCGCGGCGGTGCTTTCGAATGAGGTGACGCTCCAGTTCGCCGCCAGCTGGATGCTGCCGCTCGTCATCGTCGAACTGGTCACCGTCATCGCGCTGTCGGCGCTGCTGCACAAGCTGTCGACGGGCGCTGCGGCGGCCGGCTTCCTGTTCTACTCGGCGCTCAATGGCTTGACGCTCGCTCCGATTCTGGCGATGTACACCGGGGCGTCGGTCGCCAACGCATTCTTTGCGTCCGCGGCGGCGTTCGGTGGCATGGCCGTCCTCGGCGCCACGACGAAGCGCGACTTGAGCGGCGTCGGCTCGTTCCTGATGATGGGCGTGTTCGCGATCCTGGGCGCCTCGCTCGTCAACTTCTTCCTGGCGTCGGCAGCGCTCGACTGGGCCGTCAGCATCCTGGGTGCGCTCATCTTCACCGGGCTGGCTGCCGTCGACACCCAGCGCTTCAAGAAGCTCGGCTACGGTGGCTTTTCGTCGGACCGCGAGCAGGGCCAATGGGCGATCCGCGGCGCGCTCAACCTGTACCTCGACTTCATCAACATGTTCTTGTTCATCCTGCGCATTTTTGGTGACCGCAGGTAAACCCCGACCGCACCTCCAACGTTGTCTTGCCGCCGGTCCGTGGGCGCCCTGTCCATGGCCGGCGGCTGCACTTTTCCAGCCCTGTATCCCGCCCACCCGCTCCCACCCCGCGCGCCATCCCGCTCCGGCCCTTGAGGACCATGCCCTCCATTCGCAACATCGGCATCATCGCCCACGTCGACCACGGCAAGACCACCCTCATCGATCAGCTGCTGGTGCAGACGGGCGCACTCGGTCGCGCCGGGCTTGAGCGCGAACGCGTGATGGACTCGAACGACCTCGAGCGCGAGCGCGGCATCACGATCCTGGCCAAGAACACGGCGGTGCGGTGGAGGAACGAGGTCGTCAACATCGTCGACACGCCCGGCCACGCGGACTTCGGCGGCGAGGTCGAGCGCATCCTGCGCATGGTCGATTGCGTGGTGCTGCTGGTGGACGCGGCCGAGGGGCCGATGCCGCAGACCCGCTTCGTGCTGAAGAAGTCACTCGCGCTCGGGCTGAACCCGATCGTGATGCTGAACAAGGTCGATCGCCTCGACGCGGAGCCCGACCGCACGCTCGATGCGGTGTTCGACCTGTTCGTGGCGCTGGAAGCCAATGACAAGCAACTGGACTTCCCCGTCATCTACGCCTCGGGGCGCGACGGCTGGGCGGCGCGCACGCTGACTGAGGAGCGCAAGGACCTGGGGCCGCTGCTCGACCTCGTCCTCGAACACGTGCCGCCGTGCGGGTTCGATGTCGACGGCCCCGCACGCTTTCAGGTCGCCACGCTCGATCGCAACGACTTCCTCGGGCGTATCGCCATCGGCCGCATCTACCGGGGCACCATCCGACGCGGCGACCGACTGGTGCGCGTCAGCCAGGACGGCACGCAGTCGGCCGTGCGCATCACAAAGCTGATGGGATTCCTCGGCACGCAGCGCATCGACGTGGAGTCGGCGGTCGCGGGCGACATCATGGCGCTGGCTGGCGTCGGTGAGGTCACGGTCGGCGATTCGCTGTGCCCGGAGAACGCGATCGAGCCCATGCCGGCGATTCCGGTCGATGAGCCGACCTTGGCGATGGACTTCCTCGTCAACAACTCGCCGTTTGCCGGCCGCGAAGGCAAGTTCGTCACCTCGCGCCATGTGCGCGACCGACTGCTCAAGGAACTCGAAGGCAACGTGTCGCTGCGCGTCGAGGAAACTGCGGCACCCGACGTGATGCAGGTGTCGGGGCGCGGTACGCTGTCGCTGTCGATCCTCATCGAAACGATGCGCCGCGAGGGCTACGAACTCCAGGTTGGCCAGCCGCGCGTGCTGGTGCGCATCGGGCCGCACGGCGAAAAGCTGGAGCCCTACGAAGACGTCGTCGCCGAGTGCGCCGAGCCGTACAGCGGCATCGTGGTCGACAAGGTCAGCCAGCGCGGCGGCGAGTTGCGC
Source organism: Myxococcales bacterium (assembly GCA_009692425.1). Lineage (GTDB taxonomy): Bacteria > Myxococcota_A > UBA9042 > UBA9042 > UBA9042 > SHZF01. The sequence continues at coordinate 41,915 of SHZF01000037.1, forward strand.
CACATGCAGGCGATGGACGACGGCACGGTGCGGCTGGAGTTTCGGGCGCCGTCGCGGGGCCTGATCGGCTACCGCAGCCAATTCCTGACCGAAACGCGCGGCACCGGCGTGCTGTACCACGTGTTCGCCGAGTACGGGCCGTGGCGCGGCGAACTGCGGCGGCGCCAGAACGGGTCGCTCGTGGTGCTCGAAGACTGCGCGACGACGCAGTACGCCTTGTTCAACCTGCAAGATCGCGGACAGTTTTTCGTGGGGCCGACGGAGCGCGTCTACCAGGGCCAAGTCATCGGGGCGCACAACCGCGACAACGACCTCGTGGTGAACCCAGGGCGCGAGAAGAAGCTGACGAACATCCGCTCGGCCGGCGCGGACGAGAAGCTGATCCTGACGCCGGCGCGGCGGCTGACGCTCGAAGATGCGCTAGAGATGATCGAGGGCGACGAACTGGTCGAGGTGACGCCGAAGTCGCTGCGGGTACGCAAGCGCTGGCTGAAGGAGAACGAGCGACGGCGGTTTGACAAGGCGGTGAGCTGACCCGGATCCGTTGCGTTTGGCGTCCGCGGGAGGTTGGCCCGTGGTGACGCCGCACGGGTGCCGCAGCTACCGCAGCCGCCACAGAGGGGAACGGCGACCCCGGGACCGGCTGCCGCCATGGCAAACTGGCGGGTCGCCCCATCGACCAGCGCCATCGACCAGCGCCATCGACCAGCGCCATCGACCAGCGCCCCCCCCCGTCGGCGCAGGCCGCCAAGAGCGCGCACCCCAACGTCACGCCCCACGAGACTTCGGCCTGCCGCAGCAGACCGGCTTCGGCGGAGTCCACGGCGGCGTCAGTCATCCAACGAACGGTCGCCACCGCGGCGGCCTTCGTAGCGGCACGGTGCTTGGGATCTGCGCAGCCAGACTTCGATGTCGAGCGCCTTCCAGTGTTTCAGCAGCGGGTCCTGGAACAGGGCGGCGCGCTGGAAGTGCTTCGCGGCGGTCGCGCGCTGGCCGATCGTCTGCGGCGCGAAGTACGACTGCGGGGCGACGACGATGGCCTTCAGCTTGTCGGCGCAAGCGCGGTCCCAGAACGCCTCGCGCGACACAGCGCCGGTCGAGAACACCTTGGAGTTCGTGTCGACCTGGTTGCCGGCCATGCGGCGGTTGGCGAGCAGCGCCAGCAGGGGCGTGTAGTCGCTTGCGCCCGTCACGGTCTCGTCGGGCGCCAGGTGGGCGGCCAGGTAGCGCGCGATCTCGTCGGCCGTCGAGAACCAGCGCTTCTTGCTCCACAGGTAGTGGTGCACGCCGGATTCGAGACTGCCGCGCACCCGAAAGTCTTGCCAGAACACGGCCTGGGTGACATCGGCGAGCCACGGCGGACCCGGCGGCGACGTCCAGTCGAAGCGCAGCACTTCGCCCGGCCCGACTTCACCTGCGCCGGGGTCGAACTCCGACGGGTACGCCGTGTGGTTGGCGGCCATCGAGATCGGCACCCACAGCAGCACGGCGACCAACGCCACGCTGGTCCATGCGACCAACCTCAGCGTCGGCGCTTGTGCGGCGGGGTCCACCGGCGGCAGTTGGATTGGCGGCGTCCCGGGCGGCGGCAGCGCGTGCACGGCAGCGAGAACGCATGTGCCCAGCGCGGCGAGGGAGCCAGCGGCCGCGACGCAGACCACCGGCAGCACAAGCGCCCAGTAGAAGTCGTAGCGCTCCTTGAACTGGGCGAACTCGACGACGAGGGCACCGACGCACACCCATGCGATGAGCAACGCGCCGCCGCGATCCGGCTCGCGCCACCACGCGCGCACGTTGACAGCGAAGCGCCACCACGGCTCCGGCAACGTGCCAGCCCGCGGAGCAGGCGCCCATCGCCCGAGTTGGCGCAGCACCAGCGCGGCGACGGGGGCCCACAGGGCCAGCCAGAAGAGCGCGGCGTGGTGGTACAGCGTCACCGCGAAGTCGCGCGACGCGAGCATCGTGAAGAAGTTGGCCACGATCGCATGCGGACCTTCGTCGAGTGCAACGAAGCCCTCGACCTTGGCCTTCTTGGCGAAGTGGTAGGCGTAAACCGCGTCCACGTAGGCGTCGCCGGCCAGCACCCAGAAAAACCCGGCGAGTGAGCCCCATACGGCGAGAAAGCCGACGCCGAGCAGGACGGTGGGGTGGCGTGCGAGCCGAGAGACGAGGGATTCGCCGGCACGCTTGGCCGCCGGCAGCGGTGCGAGCAGGGCGAGTCCGCCGAGCGTCAGCAGCATCCCGATCGCATAGAAGCCCGTGGACGCAGCGCCTCCCAGCAGCAGGCCAGCCAGGAAGAAGCGACCGGACAACGCAGCCCACAGGCCCCACGCCATCCAGCACGCGGTCAGGTTCACGCCGGTCAGGTTCGTCGACGCCAGCAGTACCTCGGCCGCGAACAGGTCGAGCGCGAGCGTCGCCACGCCCGGCCAGATGCCGAGCCAGCGCCGGGCAATGCGCCACACGGCCACGGCAGCACCCAGGGCCGCGGCGGCAGACAGCACCTTGCCGATGAGGAAGTGGAAACCGAACACGGCATACAGCCCCGCCGGCACCGCGATGTGCAGCGGCGGATGCGAGAAGAAGAAGTCGCGGTACGGCACGAGGCCGTTGGCCCATTGGCGCGCAGCGAGGAAATACAGCGACTCGTCGGTGGTCGAATAGCGCAGCCCGTTGACCTTGAGCACGGCGTACGAGGCGACAATGACACCGACGGCCACCCACTCGGCGCGCGGCGACACGGCCCGCCAGAAACCACCGCGGCGCCATCCTGCCAGGAGCGCCAGCGAACAGGCCACGGCGCCGACGCAGCCCGCGACGTGCAGCGCCGAACCGCCCGTGTCGATGCCGGCACGCAGGGGCCACGCGACGACGGGAAATGCGAGCGCTAGCCCGGCCACCAGTGCCAGGGGGCGGCGGTGCAGTCGCGGCAGTGCCAGGTACGCGAGGACGCCGAGCGCCAGCGCCGTGGACAGGAGCGCGGCAGTGGCGCCGGCCAGATGGGCTACTGGCGGGCCTCCGGTGTGCGCCGGGTCGAAGCCCGTCAGCGCGGCGACGGCGGGCACGAGGCTGCGACCGATCCAGCCGACAGGCTGCAGGTGCAACAAGGCAAGGCCGAGCGCCCCGGCCGCTGCCAGTCCCCGGCCGACCAAAGACGCGGGGCGCGCCACGAGGGCAAACAACCCTCCTATCGCGATGGCGCTCCACAGCGGCGCCGACAGCCCAGCCATGTGCTCCCGCAGGGGTGCCGTGGGCGGCGCGAACGGCAGCGGGTCGGCCCACTGGCGCAGTTGCAGGGCGGCGGCGGCAAGGGCAGCGACAGCGACGAGCCACGTCGTCGCGCGGTCCCACTCGGCAGGGACGGCAGAGCTCCGCAGCGCGCGAATGGCCCCGACCGCAGCCAGCGCCAGCGCGCCGACCGCGACGACGGCGGCCTGCAGGAACCCCGGCCATGCGACCGGCACAGTGGCGGGCCCGAACCC
>SHZF01000038.1 GCA_009692425.1 Myxococcales bacterium
CGACCCCGCACTTGCCCTGCGCCCAGGCCTGCCCGTTCAGGCACACCTTGCCGCATTGCCCACAGTGGTTGACGTCAGCCGCGAGTTGGGCAGCGGGCACGTCGTCGGTCAGGTCGTTGCAGTCGTTGTCGAGGTTGTCGCAGGTTTCTCCGAATCGACCTGCCATTCTTCGAGTCGCCCGGCGCTAACCCACGACCCGCGCCACCATCCAGAAGTGACACACCGACGCCCCGAGCACGAGTGCGTGGAAAATCTCATGGTAGCCGAACACGGTCGGCAGCGGGTCGGGCCGTTTGCGGGCGTAGATGAGGGCGCCGGTGGTGTACATCGCGCCGCCCGCCAGCATCAGCGCCATGCCCCTTGTGCCGAGCGTGGCCACCACGCTGCGCCACTCTCCGGCGACCAACCAGCCGAGCACCACCGCCAGCAGCGCCGTCAGCGGCTTCGGCGCGTGCGCCCAGAAGAGGGACTTCATGGCACCCATCCCCGCACCCAGCCACGCCAGCCACAACAGGCGCCGCCCGGCCGCAGCATCGGCCAGCGTCAGCGCAATTGGCGTGTATGTCCCTGCAATCAAGATGAAAATCGCGGCATGGTCGGCGCGCCGCAGCCACGCCCGGCTGCCAGGCTGCCAGTGCGGAACGTGGTACAGCGCACTGACACCGAGCAGCACGCACAGCGTCGTAACGTAGGTGGCAGCCCCCGTCGCCGGTGCGCCGGTCCGCGCGGCTTGGACCAGGGCGACACCGGCACACAGCGCAATGAAAACACCGATCGCGTGCGACACGCCGCGCAGGGCCGGCTTCGTGCGCGCAACAACGTCGGGTCGAGCGCTGCCGGCGCGCGCTGGCGGTGGCGCTGCGTTGTGCAGGCGCGGTTGCCTCGGGACGTCCTGCACGACACCGCCTCGTCGATGCACGGCAACGGGCCGTTGCACACGATAGGCCGACGCGCACGCCAGTTTCAAGGGCGTTGACGACGGCGCGGCGCCAGCGGACGGCACGGCACCCGCCGATGCCAAACCTGCCGACTTCACGTCTGCCGACTCGGGGCCGCCCGCGCTGCCGGCCGGCACTGGGCTTGGGAGCCGAAGTTCAGCGCGGGGTGGTGAGCGGCACCCGCGCCAGCAGCAGGAACACTTCCCGGTTGCCGGCCGGCCCCGGCACCGCACAATCGACGCGCGCCACCTCGCGCAGGCCGAGCAACCCGGCGGCGTGCGCCACGGCATCGACCGTCTGGGCGCGCACGGCGTCGTCCCACACCACGCCGCCCGGCCCGACATCGGCGCGCGCGGCTTCGAATTGCGGCTTGACCAGCACGAGTACGCGTCCGATCAGCCCCAGCAACGGCATGACCGCCGGCAGCAGCGCGCGGGCTCCGGTGAACGACACGTCCATCACGGCCAAGTCCACCGGGCAAGCGAACTCGTGCGGCAGCAGCGCGCGGGCGTGGGTGCGCTCGCGGACGGTGACGCGCGGGTCCTTGCGTAGCCGGTCGGCCAGCAAGCCGTAGCCGACATCGACCGCCACGACGCCCGCTGCGCCGTGCTGGAGCAGGCAATCCGTGAAGCCACCGGTCGAAGCGCCCACGTCGAGCGCACGCACGCCGGCCACGTCGAGCCCGAGTGCCGCCAGGCCGGCTTCGAGCTTGAGGCCGCCGCGCGACACGTAGCGACTGGCAGGTTCGCCCGCCAGGCGCACGGCCACGTCGGCGCGCACCGGAGTGCCCGCCTTGTCGCAGCGGTGCGGGCCCACGACCACGCGCCCAGCCAGCACGAGCGCCCTGGCTTCGGCGAGGTCAGGCGCCAGCCCGTCCTTGACGAGGCGCTCGTCGAGGCGACACGGGGCGGGCTTGCGGGGTGCCATGAACGGACTGACCTTTGACGAATTCGCCAGCATTGTAAACCCGTTGCGGCACAGGGGCCGCGCGTCGGACTCTCCCTTGGTCTGGTGTCGCGGCGGAAGAAAAAGGTTTTCGGCGTGGGGTCTCGACGCCCGCGGAACCCGGCGCTTGCCCCACCGTGAGTCTACAACGGCTCGTCGAGCGGCCGCAGCACGGGCCGGTCGGGCGTGCCGCTCAACTGCTCGATGCGGGCCTCGGCGGCGTCGAGGATTGCGGCTGCCCGCTTCGACACGGTCATGCCGCGCTCGAACGCGGCGAGGCTGTCTTCGAGCGAGAGCTGGCCAGACTCGAGTTGGGTCACGAGGCGATCGAGCTCGCCGAGCAGGTGTTCAAAGCCTTCGGAAGCTCCTGCCGACGCAGGGACCGTCGGCGCGGACGCGGGGGTGGTGGCCATGACCGGGTCTCGATGCGGGCACAGCGCCGCAGGGTCGGAGTCTGGGGCGGATCGGTCAGGTTGTCGAGACGTTGGACGCTGCAGCGGCGGACTCGGCTCGTCGAGCCTGCGCCAAGTACTCGACCCACGGCAGCGCCTCGTCAAGACTAGGTTTGCCGCTGACACCGCTGAGCCCGCGACCTGAGCGTCTCAAGCACAGGAGCACAGACTCTGGAGCCATCCGACAAGCGCGCTGCCCGGGTATCGCCCGGCGCTCCAGCCGTGCTAGATCGGGGCCCTGCCGGCGTGCGCCCGGCCGGACTCCGAGATGGCCCCCCGGCGCTCGCACCTTGCAGTCGTTGCTGCTGCGATGGCTGTCGCGCTCGTCGCGGCCCTGGCAAGCTACGTGTGGCTGCGCCAACGCGGCGCGGCCCAAGGTCCGACGGATCCCCCCGATTCCAGCCCCACGCCCGTGGCGCCGCCACAGTCGCCCGGTACGCGGACGTCGCCCGTCGCCGACCCGACGCCGGTGCCGCGCCTGCAAGACGCTGAGCGCCAACTCCCCGGTTCGTGGGTCGATGTCGGAGGTGCGACCGCCGACCCCAGCGCGCCGCTCGTCATCGGCCTGCACGGGCGCGGCGACACGGCCGAGCACTTCACCGGGCTGGCCGGCCGTCTCGGTCCGCGGCTGGCGTGGCGCATGCTGCAGGGCCCCTTGCGATTCGGCGATGGCTTTCAGTGGTTTCGCATGGACGCTGCCGACGGCGGCAGCGCCGAACTTGAGCGCGCGCTCCAGTACCTCGACGCCCACGTGCGCGCCGCAGGTCCTCGGCAGATTGCGCTTGTCGGCTTCTCGCAAGGCTGTTTCCTGGCCGCCGCCTACCTCGTCCAACGCCCGGAGCGGGTGCGCGTGGTGCTGTGCATCGGCGGCGGGCTGCCGACCTTGCCCGAGGCGCCGGCCACGACCGCACGACCGGCCATCCTGTTCGTGCATGGTGGCGAAGACGCGGTCATCCCGGTGCAGGCGGCGCGCGATGCGATGAGGCGGCTGGAGGCTTTGGGGTTCAGCCCGGAGTTTATCGAGCACGCCGAGGGCCACGTCGTGCCCGAAGCCGAACTCGAGCGGATGCGCGGCTGGCTTGAGCGCAAGCTGCGGGCGCCGTAGCCCCTGATACCAAAGCCCGCCGAATCGGATCGAGGGCTCGCGACGACCGCGGCGAGCGAGGCAAGGAGCGAAGGCCAAGGAATAGTAGGAGGATTTCGAGCCTGAGCAACGCAGCCGCAGCCGCAGCCGTCGCGGGCGAGCGAGCACCGAGCAGAATTCAAGGGATTTGGTATGAAGTCAGCGGACCTCGCGCGCCGCCCCGATCGCTACCGCGACGTCGTCGCAGGCCCGCAGCCACGCCGTGCGCTCGCCCGCACCCGGCTCCTCGGCCAGTCGCGCCTCCCACGCCAACAGACGTTCGACCGCGGATTCCAAGGCGACGGTCTGTGCACGCCGCTGCCAAGAAGGCCTCGCATTTACACGAAAAGCTGCCCACAGCTCGCGCGCCGCCACGACGCCTTGCGGGCCGCGGCGCGTCTGCCGCAAGCCCACGAGGATGGCGGCGCGCACCACGTCGGCAGGGGCCTCCGGTGGCAGCAGGCGTACGGGCAGGGCGGCGTGGCGAGCGAGGTCGTGTGCGAGGTCGGTGAGGTCGGCGTCCCAGTCAGCGTCCCAGTAGGCATCCACAAGCGCCGGCGGAGCCCCCACGGACGGCGACTCCGGGTCCTGCGCCATCAATCGCCGTTGCACGCGAAGAATTCGCTCGAGCACTTCCCGAGTGCACAGCTGGTCTGGCAACTCGTGTCGCCGTCCTTGCAGCCGCACTTCGGGAAACAGTCGAGCAACGCCTTGAACTTCGACAGGCTCGACGCCTTCAGTGCCGCCTGGCACTTGAAGATGCAGCAGGGGTCGCTCGACCCGTTGCAGCCCTGCGCGCACGACACGCCCTGGCCGCACCCGCTCGTACCGCTGCCGGCCGCGCCGACGCCCGGGCACTGGCAGGCCTGCACCTCGGGCGTGCACTTCGACGCCGCGCACGTGTTGGTGCAAAGTTCGTCTTTGCAGGTCGAGCAGTTCTTCGTGATGCAGGCGATGGCAGCGTTGACTTGGGTGAATGCCTGGGCCGACAGGTTGGCGCGGCATTTCTGCAAGCAGCACACGTCGGTGGTGCCGCACACGTTGGTGCAGCCCTGGAACTCCTTGCAGGCGCCACCGCCGCTGCCCGGCTTCAGTTCCGGGCACAGGCAGCCCGCCGCGGAGTCGAAGCACGACTGCACCGTCGCCGTCGGCACCGTCTGGCCTTTCGCCTTGGTCCACTGGTCGATGCCGACGCATTGCAAGACCTGGCTGTAGCTGGTCTGCGCTGCCTTGCCGCCCTGCTGCACGCACTTGGCCAGGCAGTAGCCATCCTTGTCGCCGCACGCGGGCGTCGCGCACTTGCCGATGTCGGCGCACGACTTTGCGCCCTGCTGATCGTCCGTGGCGCACGCGACCCACTGCGCCGTGCACTGGGCCGCGACGCACGCCACCCCGCACTTGCCGTCGCCCGCCGCGCACCCACCTAGGCTGCACTTGCTGGCGATGCAGGCGCGCAGCGACTCCCAGCGTGCCTTGGCCTGGCCTTGCAGGTTGGCCTGGCCCGGCAGGGGACCCGCGCACTTGTCAAGGCATTCGAGCGGCGCAGGCCACGGGCAGGTCGCTTGCGCGCACGCCAGCAGCGACTGGCACTTCTGGTCGTCGAACGAGCCGATGTCGGCAGGTGGCGTGGCGGTGTCTTCCGGCGGTTTGGCGACATCGGCCGGCGGCTTGTCGGCATCGGCGGGCGGGGTCGCGACGTCGGCGGGAGGCTTACCCGTGTCGGCCAAGGCGTTGGCTTGGTCGCCCAGGAGCGCGTCCGCGGGCGCCGTTTCTCCCGCCGCACCGAAACCGTCCGTGCCCGTAGTCCCGCCGTCCGGGTTGGCCGCCAGGTCGCTGGCAGGCGCGGGGCCGCCACCTGGCGCCACAAACGCACCGCCGCTGCCGGCGGGCGCAGTTTCGAGGCAGCCCGCCAAGAGGCCGGCGCAGAACAAGCCCAGCGCCAGCGCCCTAGAAACGTACAAGTCCGCCCTGTCGTCGCGGTGCTGCATCTTCGCTCCTTTCTCAGTGACCCACCGGCGTCAGCCAGGCTTTCTCTTGCCGGTGCTGACCGTGGGCGCCTCGTCGCTGGCGGCAGCCCGCGTGTCCGTACTCGTGCGGCCATCGATGTCGACCGCGACGGGTGACACGGCACCGGGTGTCTCGACGAGCGTTTCCTTGAAATTCACCAACGCGCTCGGGTCGCGGGCCTGCCGCAAGGCCGCCGACTTCAGCAGCAGCGCGAGCGCGTCCGCGTCCTGAATCACGCGCCAGCGCAGCCCGAGGCCCGGCGCCCCGCGCCCGCTCTTGGTCACCATGTACACCACTTCGCCGACCAGGTCGACATCGGTGCGCGCCCGCCGCGGCGGCTGGATCGAGACCTCGACGAGGTCGCCGGGCTTGCACTCAGTCTCGCACGTCAGGAAGCCGCCGGTGAGGCTCAGCGACGTGCACACCGCCTCGACGTCGCCGGACTTCAGGCGCACCAACGCGACGAAGCGGGTGGCGAAGCGGGTGACGAAGCCGGCATCGGGAGAGCCTTCAGCCATGACGTGCATCGTGGCGCAGGCGGGCGGCCGAAGCAAGATCCACCGCGTCGCCCCACAACACGCCGGCGGCCGCGCACGTGCCGGCACCGGGCGGGAACGGATGGCCGATGCGCGCCAACTCGACCTCCAGTGCCGCCATCGTCGCCAGGATGTCCGTGCCCTGGAACCAGCCGAGGTGGCCGACGCGCAAGATGCGGCCCAGCCACTGGTCCTGGCCGCCGGCAAGGTAGAGGTTCTGGTTGGCCAGCAAGGACTTGCGTAACACCTCCGCGTCGACTCCCGGCGGCGCCCAGCACGCCGTCACCGCGTTCGCAGGCGCCGTCGAGCACAACCCGAGCCCGAGCGCCTGGACACCCGCGCGCGTCGCCGCCGCCAGCCGGGCATGGCGCGCAAACGTGTGCGGCAGGCCTTCTTTGGCGATCAGGGCCAGCGCCTCTTCGAGCGCCACCACCAACGCGGTCGCCGGCGTATATGTGGTCGCGCCGCCGGCCTGGTTCTTCCTTTCGGCGGTGAGGTCGAAGTAGAACTTCGGCAGGTCGCTGCGCCCGCTGGCCCGCCACGCCCGCTCCGACAATGCCGCGAACGCGAGCCCCGGCGGCAACATGAACGCCTTTTGCGAACCGGCCAGCATCACGTCGATGCCCAGCGTGTCCATCGGCAGGTCGTCGACGCCGACGGCCGTGATGCCGTCGACCAGCAACAGCACGTCGTGGCCACGCCGGCCGTCGTAACTGCGCACGAGCGCGGCGAGTTCGGCAACCGGGTGGCGCGTGGCGGTCGAGGTCTCGGTGGCCTGTACGCACACCGCGCGGGCGGCGGGGTTCGCGTCGAGCGCGGCCCGCACGGCGTCGACCGTCACCGGTTGGCCCCACGGCACGGTGATTTCGATGGCTTCGCAGCCGTACGCCCCCAGCAGCTTGCCCCAGCGCTCGCCGAACTTGCCGCCGTTGACGCAGACCGCCGCGTCGCCGCGCGCGAACAGGTTGCAGACGGCGGCTTCCATCGCGCCTGTGCCCGACGACGTCAGCACGAGCACGGGCTGGTCGGTCTGGAACACGGCGCGCAGGCCCGTCTGCACGCGACCCATCAGCGCCTTGAATGCCGCGCTGCGGTGGTAGAGTGCGGGCCGGGCGAGCGCCTGCTGCACTTCCGGCGGCAGCGGCGTCGGGCCGGGGGCCATCAGGTGGGGCTGGCGCTGCATGGGCGAGGGCTCCGGCGCCGGGGTGGGCCGGCTGGCGCAGCAGGATAGCGGCGGGGGTGGATGGGTCAACGTGGGCACTCCGCAGCGTCCCCCGCGTGCGCTTGGGCCAGGGCCGTGTCGAGCGCCAGTCCGAGGTCCGAGGCGCCCAAGGCACCGCGCGCCTGCACTCGCGGCCACGTCGTCGAACCCCGCCGGCGGCCCCTCGTACGCCGTGGCCGTCACGGTCCGACCGGGTCGCCGGATTCCATTGGGAGCAGGGCCTTGGGATCGCAATCCCCGTCGATGGCGACGTTGCCGACCAAGGCCAGCATCCCGTCCAACGCCGGGTCGGCGTCATGGACCGGCCACTAGCCGCTGCACCACCGCCACGAAGCCGGGAAACGACGTGTCCGCCGCATCGAAGTCTGGCACCGTGACCGCGCCATTGCCGACCAGGCCCGCGACCGCGGCACACAGCGCGATGCGGTGGTCGAGCCCAACCGCGAACGGCCGCGCCAGCGCGCGCAGGTGGCGCGCCGCGCCCAAGCCATCGACCTCGATGCGGTCGGCCACCGTGCGCACCGTGACGCCCAGGGCGCGGATCAGGCGCACGGTCGCATCCATGCGGTCCGACTCCTTGACGCGCAATTCGGCCACGCCGTCGAACACGCTCGTGCCCTCAGCGCACGCCGCACACAGCGCGAGGATCGGCAACTCGTCGATACACGCCGGGACTTCGCTGGCAGGAATGTGGACGGCCTGCAAGCGACTCGAGCGCGCGGCCACGGTGCCGACGAGTTCGCCGCCGACATCGGCTTCGGATTCGGCGGCCACGGCCGCGCCCATCCGCTGCAGCGCGGCAACGAAGCCGGTGCGAGTCGGGTTGAGCGAGACGCCGACAATGCGCACGGCGGCGTCGGGGTGCAGCACGGCAGCGGCCACGAGGAAAGCAGCACTCGACGGGTCGCCCGGCACCTCGATGCACCCCGGCGACACGAGCGGCCCTGGCTCGATACCGATGCGCAGGCCGTCGATGCGCACGCTGGCGCCGAAGCCCGCCAACATCCGCTCGGTGTGGTCGCGGCTGCGCGCGGGCTCCTCGACCCACGAAGCGCCGTCGGCGTGCAGGGCCGCCAGCAGCAGGGCGCCCTTGACCTGAGCGCTCGCCAGATCGAGCAAGTGGCCGGTGCCGCGGAGCGCCTTGCCGTTGACGATGACCGGAGCCGTCCCTGCTTCGGACACCTCGACGTCGGCACCCATCTCGTGCAGCGGCAGCGCGACCCGCCGCATCGGCCGTCGGTTCAGCGAGGCATCGCCGGCGAGCAGGGCACGCAGGCCGCCGTTGGGACCGTGGCCATCGGCCGGCCCGCGCGCGCCGGCGAGCAGGCCGACGAGCAGCCGCAGAGTCGTGCCGGAATTGCCGCAATCGAGCAGCGTCGCTGGACTCTGCCACTGCTCCAGCGGCGTCCCGTCGACCTCGGCACCGTCGCCCTCGATGCGCACTTTGAGGCCCATCTGGATCAGGCAGCGCGCCGTCACCCGCACGTCGCTGCCGCTGCCGAGGTGGCGGATCGACGTACGCGACGGGCACAGGGCCGCCAGCAGCAGGGCGCGGTGCGAGATCGACTTGTCGCCGGGCACGGTCGCCGTGCCGCGCAGGCCGTCGGGTCGGGTAAAGGTGCAAGAGGCCATGGTTCCGCCGGCAGGCAACAAGCACTGCCGTGCCCCCCTGCTGGGCACGGTTCCCGCCGCTCGCCGGACGCGCCGGAGAGGTCTGCAAGGCCAGCGCGAGGAGCGGGTGGCCGTAAGCCGGGTTTTGTTCCCGCGCGCCGTCGCCGGAACGCGGGCGGTGACCATTCGTCTGGGACCGCCGTTGCCGGCGGCCTCGAGCGGTCTACCCGCAGGCTCGGACGGGCTGCCCTCCAGCCGCTTGCGCGGCGTGCGCCTGCGATGGACCTTGCTCCGGGTGGGGTTTGCCGAGAGCGACGTCTCCGCCGCAACCCGTGCGCTCTTGCCGCACGATTTCACCCTTGCGCTGCGGGCCCTTGCGGGCCGGGAGCGCGGTGTTTTTTCTGTGGCACTGTTCCCTGGGGTCGCCCCCGCCGGCGGTTGGCCGGCACCCTGCCCTGCGGAGCCCGGACTTTCCTCCGGCCGTCGTGGCGAACCACCGGCCGGCGGCCACCTGACCCCCCGCTCCTCGCAGGCGCGGAGGCTAGCACGGCGGTGGGCGGCGCGCACGGGCGCTGCGCGCCGCCCGTCGTTGAGGCAATGCGCCGTCGGGGCAGTGCAAAACCCCGTTGCCCACCCCGCCCCACGCTGCTAAGGTGCCGCCCGCCGTGCCGTTGCAGACCCCGCGCGCGGCCCAAGGACTCTGCATGCGCCGCCCCGCTCCGTTGCCAGCCCTGGGCCCGCTCATGCTCGGCCTGCTGCTGGTCGCCGCCCCCGCCAGTGCCGCTTGGCCGCCCGCGCTCGGTGCCAACATGAGCGACCCAGCGAACTGGCCGAGCGACGGCGGTTTTGCCCAAGGCGCCAAGGACAAGGACGGCAAGTTCTGGATCACCGGCGGCGACTGGAACCTGTGGAGCTTCGTGCCCGACGGCAAGCCCGGGTCTAACGAGTGGGACCAATTCAAGGACGCGTCTGGCAAGCCGTTCCGCCAGGTCGAGAAAAAAGCGGGCGCCGGCATGCACGCCGACCGTGCCTGGCAACTGACGACTGGCGACCGCCGCGTGATCGTGGCCGTGCTCGACTCCGGCATCAAGTGGGACGCCGACGACCTCGTCAACAAGCACTACCTGAACCGAAAAGAATTGCCCGAGCCCGACAAGGCCTGCCGCGGCGCGAACTGGTCTGACAAGGACCCGTGGGACTCCGACGGGGACGGCATCTTCAACATGCTCGACTGGGCCAAGGAGGACGGCAACGCGGTGCCCAAGACGTCGTGCGACCCCAAAGTCTCGGACCTCAACAAGAACGGGATGCTCGACCCCCAGGACCTCATCAAGGTGTTCAGCGACGGCACCGACGGCGACGGCAACGGCTATGCAGACGACATCAGCGGCTGGGACTTCTTCCGCAACGACAACGACGCCTACGACGACACGCGCTACGGCCACGGCACCGGCGAGGCGAGCGACTCCAGTGCAGAAGGCAACAACGGCCGCGGCGGCATCGGCATCTGCCCGGAGTGCACGGTGCTGATGTGCCGCGTTGCCGACAGTTTTTTGGCCGATGCCAACGACTTCGCGGCGGCCGTGGTCTTCGCGACGGACTCGGGCGCCAGCGTGGTGCAAGAGGCGCTGGGCGCCATCAACCGCGGCCACTATGCCGACGCCGCCATCAACTACGCCTACAACAACAACGTGGTCATCATCGCCTCGGCGGCGGACGAACTGAGCTTTCACCACAACATGCCCGGCACGACGGACCACACGGTCTACGTGCACGCGATCGTGTTCGACGGGCCCAGTTCGAAGGCGTCCACGACGTACCTGAACTTCAACAACTGCACGAACTTCGGCGGCAACCTGGTGCTGAGCTCGCCCGGCACGGGCTGCTCGTCCGAAGCGACGGGCGTGACGGCGGGCCATGCGGGCATGATCTACTCCGCGGCGCTGAAGGCGGGCCTCGATCCGCCGATTTCTGCAGAGGAATTGCGGGGCGTGCTGATCCAGACCGCCGACGACCTCAATGTGCCGGAGTCGAAGACCGACCCGACGAAGTTCCCCAGCGACGACGGCTGGGACCTGCATTTCGGCTATGGCCGCAACAACGTGTTCGAGAGCGTCAAGGCGGTGCTCGACGGGCGCATCCCGCCCGAGGCCGACATCTTCAAGCCGTCGTGGTTCGCCAACCTCGAAGTCTCGCGCAGTCCCAAGGTCGACATCGAGGGCCGCGTCGGCAAGCGCACCGACGGCAAGGCCGCACGCCACAAGGACTACGCCTGGACGCTTGAATACGCCAAGGGCATCGACCCCAAGAGTGGCTGGACCGAGATTGCAAAGGGCACCGGCGAGAAGGAAGGCGTGCTCGCGCAGTGGGACGTTGCGGCGGCGGCAAAGGCCATCGACTTCAACGCGCCGCTCGTCGATCACGACCAGTACTCGTTCACGCTCAGGCTGACGGTCACGGCCAAGACCGCGAAGGGCGAGGCGGTCAAGAACGAATTCCGCAAATCGGTCGGCCTGTTCGTCGAGCCCGACCTGCACGCGGGCTTTCCGATCCACTACAAGGCGTCGATCGAGTCGAGCCCAAAGTTCTTCGACCTGGACGGCGACGGCAAGGACGAATACATCCAGCCGACCACCGACGGTGCCATCCACGCATGGAAGCCGGATGCGACGGAGGCCAAGGGCTTCCCGGTGTGGGTGCCGATTCGCAAGGAGTTCACCCCGGGCGCGTGGAGCACAGCGAAATCGTGTGCGTACCGGACCGACAAGGCGGGCTGCAAGAAGACGGTCGGCACACTCAAGCCCGAGTTCCGCGAATTGGTGCTGGGCACGCCCGCCATCGGCGATCTGGACGGCGACGGCAAGGTCGAAGTGGTGGCGACGACCTACGACGGCCACGTCGTCGTGTGGGGCGCGGATGGGGCGCCGCGCAAGGGCTTTCCCGCCAGCGTCGATCGCGAAAAAGCGAAGAAATCCGATCCGGACCACCTGTGGGACGACGGCATCTTCGCCGCGCCCGTGCTCGCCGACCTCGACAAGGACAAGAAGCTCGAAATCGTGATCGGCGCGATGGACCAGCGCATCTACGTGTTTCGCGAAGACGGCAGCCAGCAGAAGGGCTTCCCCGTCACGATCCAGGACCCGGACCTCGGCGACGGCCACGGCGACCGCATCGTGGCGACGCCGTCCGTGGGCGACATCAACGGCGACGGCCTGCTCGACATCGCGACCGGCACGAACGAGGCGCTGGGCGCGGACAAGGCCAAGAACGAGGCGCGCGGCTACGTCATCCACGGCGACGGCATGCTGCACGCGGGCGGGCCGTTCCTGGCGGGCTTTCCCATCTCGACCTACGGCCTGATGAGCTACGTGCTGCCGACGGTCGGCTCGGGTGTGCCGGGTGCGCCGGCGCTGGTGGACCTCGACTTCGACGGCAAGCTGGAGGTCAACTTCGACACGATCGGGGCGGCCGGCTCGTTCTATACCTGGCAGGGCAAGCCATTCACGTGGAAGTACCCGGGCTCGTCGAAAGCAGAAAAGAACCTCGACAACCAGAAGTTCGGCGCCAAGGCGTCGAGCAAGGATGCGCCGGCCTACATCCTCATTTCGAACGCCAGCCTCGGCAAGATCGACCCGACCGGCGGCGTCGATTTCGTCAAGGCGACCGCGGGGTTCAAATTCGCCCTGACGTTCGCGTCGGGCGGCGAGCGGGCGGAATTCGACCACCACCTGTCGGCATGGGACCTGCAGACCGGGCGCATGCTCGAAGGCTGGCCGCGCGTCATCGACGACTGGCAGTTCTTCTCGAACCCCGCCATCGTCGACATCGACGCCGACGACAAGCCCGAGGTCATCGCCGGCTCGGCGGGCTACCTGCTGCACGCGTGGAACTACCTCGGTGTGGAGCCCAAGGGCTTTCCCAAGTACACGATGGGCTGGGTGCTGGCCTCGCCGGCGGTCGGCGACATGGACGGCGACGGCCTGTTCGACGTGGCGACCGGCACGCGCGACGGCTGGGTGTTCGCGTGGAAGACGAAGGCGGGCAAGACCAAGGACGCCATCGTCGAGTGGCCCAACCACGGCCACGACCTGCACAACACGTCGAACTACCACAATCCCGTGAATCCATACGCGAAAGCCAAGTCGCCCACGCCGGGCGCAGATGCCGGCGCCGCGGCCGATGTCGATGCCGCCGTGACCGCGCCCGACCTCAAGGCCGCCACGACGGTGGCGCCCAAGCCCACGGTCAAGGCCGACGACGGCTGCAGCGCAGCGCCAGTTGCGGCGGGCACGGGCGGCATGACGGTGGCGATCCTGCTCGCGGCGCTCGGCGTGGCGGTGGCGATCCTGCGACGGGTGCGGCAGCGCAAGGGACTTTCGGCCGAGGTTCGCGTTCCGGGCGTGCCGCGAGCGACCCGCAAGACCTGATCAACCACACGAAACGGGGGCGCCATGGACGAGGCCCAACACCAGTGCTTCCGCTGCGAAGAGGAACTGGTCTTCGACGTCAAGATCGCGCGGCTCGACACGTGCCCGAACTGCGGGGCCTACCTGCACTCGTGTCGCAACTGCAGGTTCTGGAGCATCGCCGCGCACAACCAGTGCACGGAGAACCAGGGCGAGTTCATCCGCGACCGCGAGGCGGCGAACTTCTGCGGGTGGTTCCAGTTTCGCGTCGTCGGCGAAGACACGAGCCAGCAGGCAAATGCGGCCAAGGCCAAGCTCGACGCCTTGTTCGGTGGCGGGGGCGCGAAGTCCGCTAGCCCGGCGGCGGCCAGTACGTCGCCGATGTCGAAGGAAGACGAGGCGCGCAAGCGGCTGGAAGCGTTGTTCAAAAAATAGACGGCTTGACGGCGCACCCTGCGCTGCGCGATCGTACTGCCGCTCGGGGAGTGGCGCAGCCTGGTAGCGCGTCTGCTTTGGGAGCAGAAAGTCGTCGGTTCGAATCCGGTCTCCCCGACTCGCTACCAGTGTTTTCACAACGAGTGTCGGCCGCTGCGTCTCGTCAGGCGAGGGCTGCGTCTCGTCAGGCGAGGGCTGCGTCTTGTCGTGCCACGACCGCTTCTTGTCCGGCTACAGCAGGGGCGGGCAGAACTTCGGGTCGCACTTCTGCCCGGTTCCCTGCGCTTCGCGCGTCTTGCACAAGAAGCAGTAGTACCCGCAAACGACAGGGTCCTGGCTGCCTGGATAGCAGGGCAGGGGGACCTCCTTCGGAAACGCGAGCGTGCTGCAGGAGCGCCAGAAATCGTCGGGCGTGTCGATGACCGACGGCGGCGTCGGCTGGTTGATGAGGCAGCCCCAGCACACGGTGACGGGGTAATCGAACGTGTCGGACCGCACGGTATGCTCCCCGAGCGTCACGCCTTCGACCTGCAACTGCAAAATGATCCGCTGCTTGCGTTCCGTACGCTTCGCATCGGCCAGCCAGCGCGTACGCCAATCGCGGCCGATGTCGGTCAACTTGCCACTGATTGCCACGCGCGATGGCACGGCGGGCAGGGTCAGGCCCTTTTCACTTTCCGGCTCCAGCACGAGTTGGATGGGGACCGACCACGCTGCGACGGGTGCGCCGGTGACGGTTCCCTTCTGGCCAAACGGCGTATTCGGGGTCGGGGCGGTCAGATCGAGGGTGACGAGCATGCGCTGGAGCGTGATCTTATTGTATTCCTGCCGCAATTGTTTAGCGCTGTTGCCGGTGAAGGAGACGGTACTCGGCAGCAGGTTGCGCACGTGCATGTTGAAGGCGAACTCGTCGGAAACCGCAAGATCGAGCACCCCCTCGTCGTAATACTTGGCGAATTCCGTGACCGAGCAGGGGCCGTCCCCCTCCCGCTTGACCACCACGTTGCCGACGAGTTGCAGCGCGGTCGTGTCCTGATCGGCATAGAAGTAGCCGCACGACGTGACACTGAGCCCAGACAGCAACACAGCAGCCAATGCCGCGGCGGCGGGCAGTGCAAAGGTGGCCTTCATGGTTGTCTCCTCGCGGCGGAAGGGGGCGGGCGCGCGGCCGCCAACACTTGCAGGATGCCGCGCAGCCAGTCGATTCGGCAAACCTCGACGCGTGCCTGACCGGCGCGGGCCATGGCGACAAAGCGGACGGTGTCGGCGGCGCGCTTCTTGTCTGCGCCGAGGCGGGCAAGTGCGCGTGGCGTCGCCCAGGCCTCCCAATCCACTGGCAGGCCCAGAGCCGCGAGGCCCGTGCGCACCTCGGCGCCGCTGCCTGGCGCCGCCCACGCCTGGGCCTCGGAGAACTCGGCGGCGGCGACCAGTCCGAGGCTCACCGCCTCGCCATGGCGCAACTGGAACGCGGACTCGGCCTCGATGGCGTGGCCCAGGGTGTGGCCGAAGTTGAGCAGCAGGCGCGTCAGGGGCGCGTGCGCATCGGCCGTCTCGTCCGGGTCGGCGGCGACGACCATGGCCTTGAGTTCCTGGGCGCGCACCAGGTGGGGCAACAAGATGTCGGTGTCGCGGCGTCGCAGGCGCGAAGCATCGCG
This sequence comes from Myxococcales bacterium, assembly GCA_009692425.1. Classification (GTDB taxonomy): domain Bacteria; phylum Myxococcota_A; class UBA9042; order UBA9042; family UBA9042; genus SHZF01. The sequence goes on from SHZF01000038.1 coordinate 15,331, forward strand.
CAGCAACGACTGCCAGGCGTCGCTGTCGAATGCAAGAAAAATCTTTGCGATTTCAGCCAGTCCCGCGCGAAAATCCCGGGCTGCGGCAGTCGCGAGGCACGCCAGCCCGCACTCGACGCGCGCGGCCGGGTAGAACGTGCCGACCGGATTCTTGTTGCCGGCGAGGTTGATCGCCGTCTTGCCGCCCAGCGACGCATCGGCCATGGCCAGCACCGTCGTGGGCACGAGAGCCAGTCGCATCCCGCGGTGCCACGCCGACGCCGCGAAGGCCGCCACGTCGCAGACCGCACCGCCACCCACGGCGATCAGCAGGTCGCCGCCGCCCAGGCCCGCCGCCGCCAGCGCTTCCCAGATGCGCTGGGCCGTACGCAGGTCCTTGCTGCGCTCACCGCCCGCCAGTTCGACGACTGCCGTTGCCAGGCCGCGCGCCCGCAGTGCATCGGCCAGTCCCTCGCCCTCAGCGGCTACTTTGCTATCGACGACGAGCAGCACGCCCGCGCCGCCGGCCAGGTCCGCGAGCCGATCGGCGCCGTCCCAGGCATGGCCCGCGTGGACCGCGATGCGTGTGGTCGCGTTGCCGACATCGACGCTGCGCTCTGCCACAGGACGCAGCGCGCGCACGACACCCGCCACGACCTCGTCGGGGCCCCTGTCAGCATCGACACGCGCGTGGGCTCGGCAGTACACCGGGTTGCGCGCGCCGTGCAGTGACGCGAGTGCTGCCAAATGTTCCGGCCGCGTCTGCCCCAGCAGTGGCCGGTCCCCACCCAAAAGCGTGCGTTCCGCCGCCACCCGCGGGGTCACGGCAAGCCACACGACCCAGGCGCCCGCCCGCATCCGCTCCATGCCGCCATGGAAGCAGGGCGTTCCGCCACCGCTCGAAACCACTGCGGGCGGGCCCGACAAGACGTCGCCGAGCGTCTCCGCTTCCCGGATGCGAAAAGCGGCCTCTCCCTCGCGCCGCAACAGATCGGCCGGGCTTGCGCCTTGGCTGTGCGCGATCGCTTCGTCGAGGTCCACGTGGGGCACGCCCAGGCGCACGGCCAGCAAGCGACCGACTGCCGTCTTGCCGGAGCCAGGCAGGCCGACGAGCACCACGGAGCGCTCTAGGCCGGCCGCAGCCTGCTCGCGCGGGCGCCTCGTCGGGGGGCCGGCCGGGACCAATTGCATCGCGCCCGCCTACTTGCCGATCGTCATCGACGCGCTGCGGTTGACGATGCGCGGCGTAATGAAAATCAGCAATTCCGTGCGCTTGTCTTCCTCAGACTTCGACCGGAAGAACGTCCCGATGAGCGGGATGTCAGCGAAGAATGGCACTTTCTTGTGAGACTGCGAGGTCGATCGCGTGTAGATGCCGCCGATGACGGTCGTTTCGCCGTCGCCGAGCAGCAGTTCGGTCGATGCCTCGCGCTGGGCAATGGTCGGATTGCCGTCGGCCGCCCGGTTCGAGAAGTCCGGCTCGTTTTTCGAGATGTTGATGTTCATTCGCACGTTGCCGTCCTGCGTGATGTGCGGCGTTGCGCGCAGTGCCAGGTCGGCATTGAAGAAGCGGGTCTGCACGCCCTGGGCCGACGCCACCGAGATCGGAATCGAGATGCCTTGCTTGATGGTCGCCTGCGTGTTGTCGAGCGTCAGCACCTTCGGACTCGACACCAGCTTGACGGTGCCCTCGGCCTCCGCGGCCGACAGGCGCAAGTTGAGGTTCGCGATGCCGCCAATCGAGCCGAGCGTCAGGCCGATCGCGCCGCCCGAGCCCGCGCCCACGCCAGCCGGCATGTTGACGGCGTAGTTCGGCACGGAGATGGCCACGCCTTCCTTGTTCGCGCCGACGTCGCCCGCGCCGCCGGCCACACCGACCACCGACGGAAAGTACAGGCCGGTCTCGTTGCCGAACACCGACGACGACGCGAAGTTGCCGCCCCACTGGATGCCGACATCCTTCGTGAAGTTCGACGCCGCCTCCACGATGCGCGCCTCGATCAGCACCTGCGGGGTCTGGCCGTCGAGCTTGCGCACCATCTCTTCGACGGCCGCCACGTGCTCTTCTGTGTCCTTGACGATGATCGAATTCGTGCGGGTATCGACCGACACGGTGCCCTTCTTCGAGAGCACGTCCTTGACCTGCGCCGACATGTCGTTCGCCACGCCGTAGTTGATGGGCAGGATGCGTACGACCAACTGCTTGACATCTTCCAGCTTCTGGCGCCGGTCGATCTCGGCGTCGAAGTCCTTCTTCAGTTGCTCGATCGTATCCACGCGGATCACGCCAGACTCGCGCACATAGTCGAAACCGCGTGCCTTCAGGATCACGTCGAGGGCGAGGTCCCACGGGATGTTCTCGAGGTGGAATGTCACCGCACCCGTCACCGACGGCCCGGCGATGATGTTGACCTTGCCCTCCTTGGCCAAGAAGGTGAGCACGTGCTGGATGTCTGCGTCCTTGATGGTCAAGTTGATGCGCTTGCCCGTGTAGCGGCGCGACTTGCGCCACGGCGCCTTGATTGGGTTCGAGTTGATGCCGGCGCCCTCCGGAGCGGCAAGGCCCGCGCCACCCGCCGCCGCATCGCCCGCCGGTGCGAGCAGCGGTTGCGGCGCCTGCACCGCGCCTGCGCCGCCCGATTGGACAACGCCGCCTGGCTGCGCCGCAGCGCTCGCCGCGCGGCCGGAGCCGACCGCGACCGGGTCGGCGTGTGCTGCGGATTCTGTGTCGAACTCCCACACGAGTTTGCCGCCCTGCCAACTCCAGCGATCCCCTGCCTTGGTGGCCAGATCGACGACGAGACGCATTTCTTCGCGGGTCCCTTCGGGTCGGTACGTCGTCACGCGCTCCAGCGGCCCCCGCAGGGCGCGGGTGTCGTAGGCGCGCTGTAGGCGATCGGGCAGCTTCACGCCAGTCAAACGCAAGACCACGCGCTGGTCAGTTCGCGACACGATCTCGGCGCGCACCTCTGGAGCCGGACCTGACAGGGGCAGTTCCACGCGGCCACGCCGCTGGCCTTCCGACGTGATCGAGACGTCGCGCACTTGGGCCGTCTCCATCGGTTCGGTCGGTGCCCGCACGATGCGGGCCCGCTGGCGCTCGACCTCGGCCTCGCGCCGCAGTTGGGCGTTGTCGGCCTGCAGGTCAGCCTGACGCTTGCGTTCGGCCGCCTGGAGTTCCGCGTGCGCCACCCGGTCCGTCGCAGCGACTGCCGCACTGCGGGCCGCAGCGAGTTCGCGTTCCTTTGCTTCGCGTTCCGTGCGTTCCTCGGCCAGGCGCCGCTGCAAATCCGCAGAATGTTGGCGCTCGGCTTCGGCGACCTGGTCCATCTCGGTCTTCTGCTGGCGCTCGCGCTCGGCCCGCGCTTCGAGCACCGCGATGCGCGTCTGCTGGCGCCGCAGGTAGTCATCGACCTGGCGCGGGTCGCCTTTGCCGGCGGCGACCTGTTCTGCCTGGCGTCGCTTCGACTCCGACGTCTGCAGCGCGGTTTCGAGCTCCTTTTCGCGTGCGGCAAACCGATCTTCGAGGGCCCGGGTCTGGGCCTCGTGCTCAGCCTGCAGAGCCTTTCGAACATCCGCAATGTCGCGCTGCAACCGCTCCTCCATGCGCTGCTGTTGGCCGGCTCGCAGTTTCTCGACCTCTTCGAGTTGGCGCCGCGCGTCGGCGAGTCCGCGCTCTGCGGCCGTCACCTTCGCGGTCGTCTGTCCGGCGCCCGACTTCAGGGCCACCAGTTCGGACGCCCGCTGCTCGGCAAGTTGGGCCAACTGGCGCGCACGCTGCTCGGCTTCGACGCGGGCCTTCTGCTCCGCTGCAGCCGTCGCTCGTGCGGCCTGGATCGCGGTGTCGCGATCGCGCAAGGCTTTTTGCCCCGCTGCGAGTTCCTGTTGCAGGGCCCCAAGCTCCCGGCGGGCAACTGCCTGGTCCTGCTTGCGGCCCGCGTGCGCCGCCTGCTGTTCGCGCAAGCGCGCGGCTTCGAGCGCGCCCTGCAGTGTCTGCACCCGGCCTTGCAGGCGCACCTTCAGGGCGAGCATCTCCTTGTCACGTTGGCCGAGCAACTGGCCCATCCGCTCTTGTTCGAGGCGCGCCGCCTTGCCCTGTTCGGCCAACTGGGCCTCGTGCTCGCGGCCGAGTTCGGCCTCGCGGCGCTTCAGTTGCGCCTCCAGATCCTTGCGCACCTGCGCGATGCGTCCTTCGAGATCGGCCTCCAAGCGGCGGATTTCGGCGTCGCGCGCTCCGAGGGCGTTGGTGTGTTGGGCCCGCAGAGTCGCGACCTGAACTTCCGCCTCCTGCAACGACTTGCGCGCCGCAGCGTTGGTGCCGGTCTGGCTCGCGCGCAATTCGGTCAGCGTGCGCTCGCGCTCTTGCAGGGCGTGGGCGAGCCGGTCGGCGTCGTCTCGTGCCTTCGCCCGCGCAGCGGCCTGCTCCTTGGCTTCGTGGGTCGCGGCCGCCAGCGCCCTTTCGCGCGCGACCAGATCCTGCTGCAGGGTGCCGATCTGGCCCTCGATCGCGCGCCGGTCCGCCGCCGCCCTTTCCGCTTCGACGGCGCGGCCTTTCGCGAGTGCCTCCTGCTCCTGGGCGCGCGCGTCGTCGAGCTTGCCCTGCAAGGTGACTTCGCGGACGCGCAGTTCGTCCTGGAGCCGCTTCAGCTCCGTCTCGCGATCGACCAGCAGCTTCTCGACGCGGTCCGCCCGCGCCGTTGCCGCCGTCATTGCCGCTTCACGCTCCGCCTTGACGCGCGCAAGTTCGCGTGCGTGAGCCTGTTCGAGGTCCGTGCGCATCTGCATGAGACGGTTGGCGAACTGTGCCTCCTGCGCCTTTTCTCGCGCGGCATCCTGGGCGCGCTGCTCTTCGACCCGCCCCCGCGCCTCTTCGACAGCCTTGCGGGCGCGCTCGAGTTGTTGGGCATTCGACTTGTCGTTGGTCTGCACCGCGGCAAGCTGGCGTTCGCGGGCGGCCAGGGCCTCCTCGAGCCGGCGCACGTCCGCTTCGGCCTGGGCCCGCGCCTCGCGGCTGCGCTGGGCGTCTGCGGTGGTGGTCGCGAGCGCATCTTGTTGGGCCGCCAGTTCCTTGCGTAGCGTCGCCTGCGCGGAAGCCAGCCGCTCCTTGTCCGCTTTGGCGCGCCGTACTTCGGCCGCGGTGCCGCTGCGCACGGCGGCTTTTTCCAGCTCTGTGGCCGCGCGCACCTGATCGGCCAGCTTCGTCTCGCGGGCCTGCAACACCGCCTTCAGCGCGCCGATCTCCGCTTCGCGTTGCTGCAGCGCACTGGCCACTCGATCAGCCCGCGCCCTCTCGTCTGCCGCGCGGCGCGCCTCCGCACTGGCACGCTCGGCCGTCTGCGCCGCGAGCGACTTGACGTCGGCCAGTTCGCGCGACTGCCTTGCCGCGCCCGCCTTGGCCTGCTCAAGAGCGGCAGCGGCAGCGGTCGCACTGGCCTGCGCTTCTGCGCGCGCCTTGGCCTGACGCGCCGCATCCTCGCGCACCTGCTTGATCTCCCGATCGCGCGCCTCCAGTTCTGCCCGCAAGTCCCTTTGCCGGGCATCCAGTTCGGCCCGCGCCCGCTCCGCCGCCGCGAGTTCGGTCGCCTGGCCGGTGCGCCGCGCTTCGGCCTCCCGGCGGCGCGCAGCGTCAGCTTCCGCAGCGAGCGCCTTCTCGCGTTCAGCCAGCGCCGTTCGCACGGTCGCAACCTCGCGCTCGCGCGCAGCCAGCAGCTTCTCGACCTGATCGGCACGCTTCGAGGACGCGTCGGCCAACTGACGCGCCTCTGCCGCGCGGCGCTCCTCGTCGTGGGCGCGCGATTGGGCCACCTTGAGGGCCTGGTCGCGCACGGCTGCCTCGGCCCGGGCTTGATCGAGGGCCCGCTGCGCCGTCTGCAACTCAGAGCGGACCTCCTGGACGCGCGCCGTCAACTTGGACTGCAAGACCACCTGATCGTCGTCGCGGGCACGCAGCTTTTGCTCGAGTTCGACCCGCGCCGCCCGCGCCGCCGCTTCCGCGGCCGCCAAGCGCGTCACCGACTCCGCGTCGTGGGCTGCCTGCAGGCTGGCGACTGCTCTTTCCCGCTGCGCCAACACTTCTCGCAGTCGCTTGGCTTCCATCTCGGCGGCGATGCGCGCCGTCGCATTGCGCGCCGCCTCCTCTCGCGCCGCAGTCAACTCCTGCTGCCGCGCTGTCAGTTCAGCCTGGGCCGTGCGCCGCTGTGCCTCGATGTCTGCCCGCGCGCGTGCCGCCACTTCCGCCTCAGCCTGCCGGCCGGCCTTGCGTGCCACTGCCTCGCGGACCTGCGCCTGGGTCTGCTGGTCGGCCAGCGCACGGTCGCGCGCCTCCAAGGCCGTCCGCACCGCGTCGACTTCGCGTTCGCGCTCCCCGAGCAGTCGTTCCACTTCGGCGGCGCGCGCGCTGGCGGCTGCGGTCTGCCGTTCCAATTCCTGGGCGCGCGCCAACGCCTGCGACTTCTCCTGCTGCGCGCGCGACATTTCAAGCTGGGCTGCCGTCTTTTCCTGTTGCGCGACGGTTTTCTCCCGCTGCGCCCGCGAGGTTTCCAGTTGGGCTGCCGTCTTTTCCTGTTGCGCGACGGTCTTCTCCCGCTGCGCCCGCGTGGCTTCGGACTGGGCCGCCGTCTTTTCCTGTTGCGCGACGGTCTTCTCCTCCTGCGCCCGCGTGGCTTCCAGTTGGGCCGCCGTCTTTTCCTGTTGCGCGACGGTCTTTTCCTGCTGCGCAATCGTCTTGTCGCGTTTCGCCGCCGCTGCCTCGGCGCGCACCCGCTCCAGCTCTTGGGCGCGCGCCGTCGCGTCGGCCTGCACGCGTTCGAGCGCCGCCTTTGCCGTCGCGAGCTCCGTGCGGACTTCGGCGACGCGCGCGGTCAGCTTTTCCTGCATCGCCTGCACGACCCGGTCACGCTCTGACGCCTTTGCAGCCAACTCCGCACGCACGACTGCGGCGTTCTTTTCCGCCGCATCGAGCTGCTTGCGCGACTCGGCGTCGGTGGCCGACTGCAACGTGGCCACGGCGCGCTCGCGGTCCGCCAGCACGCCGCGCAACCGGGCCGCTTCCTGTTCCGCCGCCGCGCGCGCCCCTGCATTGCGGGTGGCCTCTTCGCGCGCAGCGCTCAATTCCTGGGCGCGCGCCGCCAGTTCACGCTGCAGCTCCTTCTGGCGCTCTCCCAATTCGTGGCGTACTGCGGCGGCGGCGTCGGCCTCGGCCGCCCGACCGGCGCGGCGGGCAGCATCTTCATTCGCCTTCGCCTTGGCCAGCTCGTTGCGCAGCGCGGCATCGCGTGCCTGCAGCGCAGCGCGCACCGCTCCGACCTCGCGCTCCCGCTCCGCCAGCAGCCGCTCGACTTCGCGGGCTCGGCTCGCCTCCCGTTCCTTCTCCGCCGCCAAGCGATCCTTTTCGGCTGCGAGCGCGGCAGCCACGGCCCGGGTCCGCGCCAGTTCCTGCTCCCTGGCGACGGCAGCGGACTTGACCCGCACCAATTCCGACTCTGCTGTCTGCAATTGTCGACGCGTCGCGTCCAACTGGCCCGCGACGCGATCCTGCACCTGCTTCAAGCTGGCCTCGCGCGAAGCCAACGTCGCGCGCAACTCCTCGCGCGCAGCCTGCAACTTCTGCTCTGCGGACTGCAATTGCCTCTGCGACGCATCGTCTTTCGACGACTGCAGGCGGACCACGGTCGATTCGCGCTCGGCCAGCACCTGGCGCAGTCGTGCGGCTTCCGCCTCGGCAATTGCGCGAGCGGCCGCGTTGCGGCGGGCCTCCTCGCGCGCCGCCGCCAGCTCTGCCTGGCGCGCTGCGAGGTCCGTCTGCAGGGCCTTCTGGCGCTGCTCGATGTCAGCCCGCGCTTGCGCTGCGGCCCGCAGATCCGCCTCGCGGCCGGCCCGGCGTGCGTCTTCTTCGCGCCCGCGCGCCTGCTTCAGTTCGTTCGCCAACGCGGTCTCGCGCGCCTGCAGCAACTGCTGGACCGCGGCGATCTCCTGCTCGCGCGTCTTCAACAGGCGCTCGACTTCGGCGGCGCGGACCTCAGACTGCTTCTTCTGCTCGGCCAGCGCGGCAATCTGGGCGTGTGACTGTTCAATTTGAGCCTGCGACTGTTCGATCTTTGCCTTCGACTGCTCGATCTCTGCCTGCGACTGTTCGATCTTTGCCTTCGACTGTTCGATCTCTGCCTTCGACTGCTGAATCTTTGCCTTCGACTGCTCGATCTCTGCCTTCGACTGCTCGACCTGCACGCGCGACTCTGCGAGTTGCGCACTCGTCTGCGTCAGCCTCGCGTGCGTCTGGGCCAATGCGCGTTCGCTCGCGGCCGCCCGCTGTTCGGCTTCGCGCCAACGCTTCTCGGCCAGTTCGCGCTCGCTGTCGGCTTGGCGCGCCCGGGCCAGCACGGACTCCGATTCCGTCAGGCGGGCCCGCGCTGCGTTCAGTTCGGCCTTGAGGGCCGCGCCCTCCTGCTTCGCGCTGGCGTCCTGCCGCAGCAGGGTCGCCTTCAGTTCTGTGTCCTTCGCTGCCAGCACACCCTGGAGGTGCGTCACTTCTTCGGCTTGCGCCGTGCGGCGCGACTCGTTTGCCTTGCGGACTTCGTCGCGCAGGACTTCGGCCTGCTGGCGCGCCCTGTCCAATTCGGTCTGGAGTACGCCGATGCGCCCGTCGTCCTTCTTCGCCTGCTGGAGTCGCTCGATCTGCTGTCGCAGCAACTCGACGCGCGCTTCTTCAGACTGGCGTTGGGCGACGACGGCCTGCAGGCTCTGCCGCTCCTTGTTCAGGTCGTCGCGCAGTTTCTGCGCCGCCAGGCGCTCTTCGTCGAGGCGCGCGTTGGCCGCCTGCAATTGTTGCGCGGCGCCGACGCGATCGGATGTGATTTGCTTGACTTGGGCATCGAGTGCCGCGACCCGGGCCTGCGAGTCGGTTGCGTCCTGCTTCACCCGCTGCAGGCCAGCCAGTTCGGCTTGCGCCTGCTGGAGTTCCGTCTGGAGCTTCTGCTCGTTCGCCCGCGCCGACTTCTGGGCGTCCATCGCGTCTTGTTCGCGACCGCGGGCGCTGCGCAGTTCGCCGGCCAGCTTCTGCTCGCGGTCGGCCGCCGTGCGCGCCAACTGCGCAGCCTCGACGAGTTGGGTCGATTGGGCCTGCGTCAGCTTGCGGTCGGTGCCATCGACCACGATGACGATGGCAGCGGCTTCGGCGCGCACGTGGTACAGGGCGTCGACCTCGAACGTCAGAATCACCCGCCCGTAGCTGGCGGAGCCGCGGCGGAACGGCACCGCTTCGACCGACCGCACGACGCCGTTGCCGACGAAACGTGGGCCACCGACGGCCTGAACACCTGCGCCCGCCACGTCGATGAACAGGCGCGGCGGCTGCTCGAGACGAAAGGTCGTAAACGTCGGCGCTGTCGTGCCGCGCACCGTGATCACGGTGGTCTGCGGCGCTTCTAAGATGTCGAGACCGACCAGGGCGTTGCCCGGCGGTGCGGCGGTGCCCGGCTCGACCGCCAACAGCGGCTGGGCCGGACAGGCCAGCGCCAGCGCGAGCACAAGGCTCACGGTGCGGTTCATGGGGGTGCGGGCGTGCATCGTTCGCGTGCTCCCTGTTGGAGTCGACCGGGCTGCGGTCTTGCTGCCATCGTAGGGGCGGGCAGCAGGGTGTAAAATTCTCCGCTCACAACTCGCCCCGTTCCTCTTCCATCCCGCGCTCGAGCGCCGTCAGGGGGGGCTGGATTGAAACTTCGACCGGCTTGGGCACACCCGGGACCTGCACGATCATCCGATACTGCAGAATCTGCTGCACGCGGCCGCCCTCGGAGCCGATCGCATCGCCGCGTACGATCTCATAACGCTGGCCCCCGCCATCGAGCACGACCGCCTTGGGCTGGGCGATGCCGGTCATCAAGATGATCAACTGGTAGGTTTCCAGCTTCCGCGACGTCAACGGCGTGGCTGCCACCGGCGTCAGCAGATCCGTGCCCTCGGACCCGGGCGAATCTTGCGCGACACCCAGCGGGCGGTCGACGGTCTTGCGCGTCAGCCGATCGACGAAGTTCGACAGCATTGGGTCGGTCATCGTCGGTGCGTCGCGGCTGGCATAGTCGGTGAACAACGCCTCGATCGGCTTCCACTTGGGGTTCGCCCCCAGCACGACCCACTTCTCCAGATTGACGAGCGCCGCCGCTTCGACGGGTCCGGCCGCTGCCGGCGGAGGCGGCGGTGGCGCCTTGGAATGCTCGTTGTCGCCGCCGCCTCCCCCACCGCACGCCGTTACGACGGCTGCGAGCGAGACCCCGGCGCAGTGCCGTGCCCTCCGCGCAACGGAGCCGACCTGCGGGCGGGTGGGCGAAGTGGACAGGTACAGCGGCATCACGTCCTCTTTCGCTTGGCCGACTTCGTTGACGACTTTTCCGCGTCGACCGGCATGGCCTTGCCGGTCCAGACGAACGCGAACGCGGTGAACGTCGCCCGCACCTTGGAGTGCGCCTTCGCGATGAGCGCCCGGTCGATGCCCGCGTTGTAGGCCAGTTCCGGCGAAGTGGCCTGGCGCCCTACAGTCGCATCTTCGAGAGGCGAAGAGGCGCGCATCAAGTTGTCGAGCAGTGCGGCATCGATAGGGGCCTGGTCGATTGCAAGGTCGCGGATGTTGATGACGCGCCGCTCGCCTCCAGCGTAAACTTGGAGGAATTGGATCAAGTTTCGCATCGGCCCTTCGACGATGACCTTGACTGGCACCGCGTTGTAATAGTTGGACGTCGTGCCGGGGAGGCAATCGAATCGAGTCACGGCAAGGCCGACACGGCGCGCATCTCGTTGTACGGTCTCGATGAAGTCTGGGATTTCATCGGCAGTCGGCAGCATTTTCCGATTTTCCTTGTCCTTGTCGATCAACTCGTCTTTGTGCGTGCGCAGCCGATCAAGTTCCTCGGGCGTCGCCGTCGCCGCCAGCTTCTGGATGTCCGCTTCGACCCGCGCCACGTTCACCCGGGCTTCATCGCCGCGCGCCAGTTCCGGATCGACGGCGAAGAAGTACATGCCGATGCCTAGCACCGCCAGCACGGCCGCCAGCACGGCGGCTTTCTGAGCGGGGGGCAGTTTCATGAACTGTTCCAACGGTCATTCCCCCTTCTCGGCGGTGGGTTTGTCGGAGGCCGCGCCCGCGCCGCTCGCCACGGGCGGTGGTGCGCTCGATTCGGCCCTGTCTGAACCGGGGGCTGCCACGTTGTCCGCGCCGGGCGCGGCCGCTTGCTCTGCGACCGGCGGGGACACGCCGACGGCGGGGGGCCGTGGGCCGTCTTCCACCGCCTTGGCTCCTGGCGCCGGGCCCGGCGTGGGCGCGGCGGCCCGCGCGGCGCTGTCCGGCGCAGCGGGGATCGCGTCGAAACCGTCGGAGGCGTCCACATCCGCGGCCGGGGACACATCGACCTCGGCGTGGGCGCCGGCATCGCGCGTCGATCCAGGCGCGGCGAGCGTCGCGTTGGGCGACACGGGCGAGGGCCCGGACCCTGCATCTGTTTCTCCACCTCCGGCATCGGTCTGGGCGTCGGCGCCCGCGTCACTTCCGGCGCCAGCGCTGGGCTCGGCCGGCACGACGGGTTCTGGCGCGACCGGCTTGATCAGGTAGATCATCGCCGCCTTGATCGTAAACTCGACGAACTGCGCCTTGTCGAAGCGCGAGTCTTCCTTGACCAACTGGAACTCAAGCCGCACTTCGCGAAAGAACGGGCTCGATTCCAGCCTCCGCACGACTTCTGCGACGTCTTCGTGGGCCAGCGCCTGGCCGACAAGGGTGACCTCGCCCGCGGACTCCCGCAGCGTCAGGAACCAGGCCCGGGTCGTGTCCCATGCCACGCGCCACCCGGCGGCCTCCAGGGCTTTCAGCGTTTCGGCCGGCGCCTCGGCTTCATTGCGCGGGTGCAGGATGAACGCGAGGTAGGACAGCGCCAGCACCGGCCCCGCCTTGTCGGCGAACAACTCTTCAAAGATGGTCTCGGTGGACTGGAGCTTCTTGACCTCTTCCTGCAACGCCGTAATCGACTTGCCCCGGTCGGTCAGGATGTCGAGTTCGGCACGCTTGAGCGCTTGCCGCGACTGGGCGCGGTCGGCGGCTTCGGCGGCTGACGTGTGCCACGAATAGATCACCGCGACTTCCAGCACGAGGCCCAGCACGAACAACAGGATGCCGACGTTGGGCACCTGCGGCAGCACGAGGCCTGCACCCGCCGAGCGGCGCTTCTGGCCCTTGTCGGACCCGATCAGGTTGACGCGGATCATGAGCAGCATGGCTCAGCGGTCCCCGTTCTTGCGCAGTGCCAGACCCATCGCAACGGACGCGGACGGAGCCATGCGCGCCAACAGCGTCGTGTCGAATTTCTTGCCGTCTGCGGTGATGTTGTGGAACGGATTCATGGCGCGCACGTGCGTCGACAAGCGCCGCTCGATCCCCTCGATGAGCCCTGACTGCAGCGCCGCACCGCCGCACAGGTAGATGGCACCGATCTCCGCGTTCATAGCCGTCGCCGCGAAGAAATCGAGCGAACGCTGGATTTCGCTAATCAGCACCTCGGAGACGCGTTGGCTGATGCGCTGGACCTCGCGCAGCACGCCCGACATCGACAGCGTCGTTTCCGACGTCGTCTTCATGTGCTCAGCCTCTTCCCAAGGCACCGCGAATTGCTTGGAGATTTCCTCCGTCAGCAGGTTGCCGCCGACGGTGATGTCGCGCGTGAACGCCGACGTGCCATTTGCCACCACGTTGATGTTGATCGTGGACGCGCCGACGTTGACGAGGGCCACCGTTTCGGTCGGCGGCACCGGAAAGTTCAGCTCGAACGCGTTGTACAGCGCGAACGCATCGACATCGACGACCACGGGCTCCAGCCGGGCGGCGCGCACGACGTCGAGCAATTCGGTGATGACGGCCTTCTTTGCGGCGACCAGCAGCACGTCCATCTGGCCCTGGCCGGCGTGCGCGTTGATGACCTGGAAGTCGACGTTCACGTCCTTGATGTCGAACGGGATGTACTGCTCGGCCTCCCACTGGATGCTCTCCTCCAGTTCTGCGACCGTCATCTCCGGCAGCGAAATCTTCTTGATGATCACCGAGTGCCCGGACAGCGACACCGCGACCTGCCGTTGCTTGATCTTGTTGATCGCGAAAATTTCCTGAATGCGCGCCGTCAACTGCGGCGCGTGCAGGATGACGCCATCGCGCATCGTGTCCGGCGGCAGCCCGATCGAATCGTAGGCCAGCAACTCGATCGCGCTGCGGTTGTCACGGACGTGACACACCTTGATCGACGAGGTGCCAATGTCGAGGCCGACTGCGTTCTTTGCCGCCATGCGTGCCGCCCATCGGAGCCCGTCAGCCCTTGCCGTGCGCGAACGCGCCGGAAAAGCAGACCTCCGAGCGCAGGCTAGGCGGGGGGCAACGTGCCGTCAAGAAAACGCTTCCTCATTGCGGTACCTGCACTTGCCCAGAGCTTGCGTAACGTGCGGCCGCCGCGCAAGGATCAGGCTTCGCCGCGGCTGGGCGCAACACTTGGCAGCCGCTGCGCCCAGCAAGCGCTTTGTGCCGCAATTCCGCGGCCCCGTCGCCCAAGGCCCTGCCGATGACGCTGCCCGCTCTGCCGACCGATCTCGTGACGCCGCACGCCCTGCCGACCGCCACCGACCCGACCGCCGCGATCGCGGAACTGGCCGGGCGCTTCCTGACGCCTAACTACCGCAATGCCAACGTCGTCTTCACGCACGGCGAGGGGCCCTGGAACATCGACGTGGCCGGCCGCCGCTACCTCGACTTCTCCTCCGGCGTCGCGGTCAACCTGCTTGGCCACGCCCATCCGGACCTCGTTGCCGCGCTGCAGGATCAAGTTGGCAAGATCATTCACCAGTCCAACTACTGGCACAACCTGCACGCCGCTCCGTTGGCGCGCGACCTGTGCGAGCAGTTTGCGGCCGCCACCGCCGCTGCGACCGGAACGCCATGGCCCGCCCGCGTCTTTTTTTGCAATTCTGGCGCCGAAGCCATCGAGGCCCTGGTGAAGCTGGCGCGGCGCTGGCACGCCAAGGTGCTCGGCCGGCCGCGGCCAGGCATCGTGACGATGGAGGGCTCCTTCCACGGCCGCACCTACGCGGCGATGACCGCGACCGCGCAGCCGAAGTACCAGGCGGGGTTCGAACCGCTCGTGCCCGGGTTCTGCCATGTGCCGTTCGGCGATCTGGCAGCGCTGGCGGCCGCATGCACGGACGAAACCGGCGCAGTCTTGATCGAAATCGTGCAAGGCGAGGGCGGCGTCAACCTGCCTCCTGCCGGGTGGCTGCGGGCCGTGCGGGACCTGTGCGATGCCCGCGGGATGCTGTTGCTGCTCGACGAAGTGCAGACGGGTCTCGGCCGCACCGGGACGTTTTTTGCGTTCGAGCAGGAGCACTGCGCCCCGGATGCGCTGGCACTGGCCAAGGGGCTCGGCGGCGGCGTGCCAGTGGGCGCGATCGTGGCGCGCGACGCGGTGGCCCACGCGTTGCAACCGGGCAGCCATGCGACGACCTTCGGTGCGAACGCGCTGGCGATGCGGGCCGGGCGCGTCGTGCTCGAAGTGCTTGCGCGCGACCGTGTGCTCGACAACGCACGCGACGTGGGGGCCTACCTGCTGGAGCGACTGCACGCGGCATTTGACGCGCAGCCCTACACGATCGACGTGCGCGGCCGTGGCTTGATGGTCGGTGTGCAGGTGCGGGGCGATCCGAAGCGTGTCGTCGATGCGGCGCGCGACCGTGGGCTGCTGCTGTCGGTGGCCGGCGCCGACGTGCTGCGTTTGACGCCGCCGCTTCTCGTCGATCGCGGCCACTGTGACCTCGCGGTAGAGCGGTTGCGCGCGGCCGCGGATGAAGTGTTGTTGCCAGTTGCGTCGGCGATTTCGGCTTGACACCTGCCGGCATGCGGCGTACATTACTGCCCCTTTCGACGGCGGGCAGCGACCCGCTGCGTTGTCCGACACGTTGCCCGACACAGGGGTTTGACCGACCGAGACGATCCTCGGGACCGCGCCGCAACCGGTCAAAACACCTGTGTCTTGGTACTAGCCCCGAGTTCCGCTCGCCAAGGTGACCATGGTTCGCATCCGCCTCGCCCGTTTCGGGAGCAAGAAGGCCCCCTACTACCGCATCGTGGCGGCTCACGGCGAGGCGCGCCGCGACGGCCGGTTTCTCGAGCAGGTGGGCACATATACGCCGCTCGGCACGGCCAAGGTCACGCTCGATCGCGGCCGCTATGACTATTGGGTCGGCGTCGGTGCCCAGCCGTCGGACACCGTCCGCAGGATGGTGGCCCGTCTCGCGCCCGCCGCGCCGGTTTCCGAGGGCTCGCCGGTTTCCGAGGGCTCGCCGGCTTCCGCATCCGCAGCCTAGCGCCTCGCACTTCCGCTCCCTTGCGGCCGGCTTCGAACATGCGCGATCTGCTGCACTACCTCGCCTGCGTCCTCGTCGACCATCCCGGCGACGTCAAGGTGGACGAGGAAGAGACACCCGAAGGCACACTGCTCCGACTGCACGTTCGACGCGAAGACGTCGGCAAGGTGATCGGCAAGCAAGGCCGCACCGCCCGCGCCATCCGCAATCTGGTGCAGGCGTCGGCTGCGCAACGCCAACTGCGCGTCATCGTTCAATTCGCGGACGCCTGACCGGCGCTCGGCCCGCTGGAGTTCGGCCGATGCCCGCCAGAAACGCCGCACCGCCGACCACGCCTACACCCGATGCCGTGCCGGGACCGCCCACGCAGTCCGAGAGCGCGGCCACATTCCTGGTCGATCTGGCCACGCACCGGGAAGCGCCCGCCGCGCTGGGTCTGCTCGCGGCAGCGTGGCTCTGGCTCGGCAGCCAGTTTCCGCAATCCTTGGCCCTGCCGCCGACCGCGGATGGCTGGCCGCGCGCAGACATGACCCAATTGCACGCGCTCGGACTCGACCGTGTGGCGGGGTCCGTGTTCGTCGCATGGTTGCTGGTGGCTGGCGCGATCGTGGCCGCCGCGCGTGTGCGCCAGTGGCTGCGCGTCCGCGGCCCCATCGATTGGGCGGGCACCCTGCTCGCGCTCGCCGGCGCGGTGGGGTTGGCTGGGGTGCACAGCGCTTCTCACGCGGACCCGGCCCTCCTGCTCGAGATGGACTTGGGTGCTGTCACCGGGCCCGTCGTCGCGCTGCAGCCCGACGCCGGAGGCGTGGCGCGGGCCACCGAGCGGTGGTCGGGTGGTTGCCGCGCCGTGACCGATGCAATTCGGTGTGATCTGCGCGGCCCCGCAGCTCAAGGCACCGTCGATCTGGCCGCCGGCAGCGCGGGCCGTCTGGGTCCGTGGACGCTGGCGTGGCTCGGCTCGGCCCCCGCCGTCGCGCGCGGCGACCTCGACCTGCGTTGGAGGGGTGCAAACGCTGCGGCCAGTGTCCCGCTCGTGGCCGTTCGGCTGGGGGCGGATGCCACCGTGCGCGTGCCGTCGCTGGCCACGAAACTCGTGGCCGCCGCGCCGGCTTCCTTGGGACCCATCGTGGTCGCCGTGCCGGCCGGCCAGGGCCCGGTCATCGCGTTGGGTCCGGCTGGGCTCGGCACCTTGGCAGGCGGTGCGGCGGAGCGCTCCGGCCGCCGCGTTCGCGTGGTGGTCGGTGCGACCGCGCTGGCTGCGCACCCTGGATTCGGCGTTGCCTGTGCAGGCTTGGCCGTCGCCGCCACCGCACTGGCTATGGCGCGGACCCGGCGGAGCGCGCGACCCCGCAGCACACCGGCAGCGCCCACTGCCTTGCCCACGTGACCACGCCGATGCTGCACGTGGCCCCATTGCCGGTGTTGCTTGCCAGCGCAGCGGCCGTCGCGTGCGGCCTTGTCGCGGCATGGCGCCCCACCCCGCGACTGGTCGCCGTCGCAGTCCTGGCCTTTGCGTGTGCGGTCGGCTCGCGCGCCGCCGCGCTCGATGTGGCGACTGCCGCGACCGCGATGGCCCTCGGCGTCGCGATCGCGGCGGCGACCCGCGCGGTGGCTGCGCGACCCGCATTCGCGTGGGCGGCTGTCCTCGTGGCCGCGACGGTGTGTGCACCGGCCAGTCGCGGTGATGCGGGCCAGTTCCTCCTGTCCGTGCCCGCGATCCTCGCTCTCGCTGCGGCAACCGTGGCCGTCGCGGGCCAACTCGCTGCGCGCCCGACGTACGTGGCCACCGCGATCGTGGCGGCACTGGCACCGATCGGCCCGGCCGCCGACTCCAGCTTCGTCGTGGCCGATGCCGCCGTGCGGTTGGACGTCGCCCAGACTGCGGCCGGAGCCATCGTCCACGCCGCCCTGGCGTGCGCACCGGATGCCACGGGGCTGGGCGTCGCGCCCTGGTCGTGGTTGCCTGCCGGCCTCGGTGTGTGGCTCGCCGTCGTGTGGTTGCGCCGGCCGTTGCCGCTGCCGTGGGTGTTGGCCTGGCTGCCCGCGCTCGCTGGCCTGGTGCTGGCCGTGGACGACGCGTTCGCCGTCGCCTGGGGTTGCACCGCCGTACGCGTGCCGGGGCTGGCGCTGCCGCTGCCGCTGGTGTCCGGTGGGGCGATCGACCCCACCCTCCTCGGACTCCAAGGGGCGCGCATCGCGCTCGTCATGGGGCTGGCGTGGTCGCCGGTCCCGGGTCTCGCTCCGGCGTCCGCAGCGTCCGCAGCGTCCTCCGGGGCCACGGCATCCGCGACATCTGGTGAGGCGCCGTCGCTCATCGCGCCGCTTGTTCGGCGCGCCCTCCACCTCACCTTCCTTGCCGCCACGGGTTGGCTTGCCTTGGCGAGCATCTTGGGCCCCGGTCGCGTCGGGCCGACCTGGTTCGCCGACCCGGCCGTCCACGCCGCCGCCGCCACCGCCGCGGCTGCCGGCATCGCGTGGCGGGGCGCTTGCGGGCGCTGGACCGGTGTGCACGCCCTGGCCCTCGTCGCTGCTGCCGTCGCCGCCGCGACCTGGGTCGGTGGGGCCGCAGCCGGGTGGGCCACGGCGGGGCACCTCACGCCACTGCCCTGACGATCCGCTCCGCCCTCACGGGCCAAGAGAAGCGGCCACGACGGTCGGGCGCGCGTCCGCCAGGCACACGGCGCCAGCGACACACCAACCGGCCGCCCGCAAAGCCGTGGCCGCCGCCCGCAACGTCGCACCGGTCGTCACCACGTCATCGACCAGAACCACGCTCGCGTCTCCCCGCGCGGGCCGCCGTGCCGTGAACTTCGGGTCTGCGTTGCGCGATTCGCGCCGTGCGGGCAGGTGGTCGGTCCGCTCGAGCGCCCAAATGACGTGGCCACCGCCGCGTGCCAGTCGCGCGGCCATCCGGTCGGGCAGATGGAAACCGCGCTGGGCCAGTCGCCGCCGCTCCGGCGCAACCGCAACCCAACTGGGCGATGGCTGGCCAACGCGGGATGCCGCCGCGCCCAACACGGCGTCGAGTTCGCCACGCGCCGGCAAGGCGCCGCGCCCCTTGCAGCGCGCGATCGCATCGGCGACGGGGCCTCCGTACGCCCACGCCGCCGTGGTCGGCACGGCGCAGCCGATGTCCGCGACCTCCGTGCAGGCCACGACGCCGGCGCCGCACCCCGCACAGAAGGGTCCCGCTCGACCCACGTGGAGCCGATTCCCGCACGCCCAGCACGCGCCCGACCAGAGGTGGCGCGCGCACCAGGCCCACCACTCCACCAGGCCCGAACCCCGCGCTGTTGTCCGCGCCGATTGCATCGCGCACCCCGCTGTGTCTGCCACCAAGGGGCCGCCGGCCACCGCGGCCGCGCTGCGCCCAAGCCCGAACCGGCGGCCAAACTCGCCAACAGGTTCGCCCTGAATGCCACGATTGCCGCGTGCGGGTTGCGGCCGCAGGGGTCCACGCGCCCCAAGGCGTCAGGGCTGCGTGCCATCCGAACAAAGCGTCAGGATTTCGGCGCCGGCGTCTGTCACCGCGATCGAGTGCTCCCAGTGTGCAGAAGGCTTGCCGTCATCCGTGACGACCGTCCAACCGTCCGACAGCGTGTGCACGGCATCGCCGCCGAGGTTGATCATCGGCTCGAGCGCGAGACACCACCCCGACTGGATGCGCGGCCCCGACCCCGGCTCCCCGTAGTTGGGCACCTGCGGGTCCTCATGCAGTTCGCGGCCCACGCCGTGCCCACAGTACTCGCGCACCACGCCGTAGCCGCGCCGTCTTGCGATGATCTCGATCGCGTGGCCCACGTCGCCCAGGCGGTGCCCGATGCGCGATGCGGCGATGCCGGCGAGCAGGCACTCCAACGTCGTCGCCACGAGTTGCTCGACGTCGGCGGTCAAAGGACCCACGCCGACACTGATCGCGGCGTCGCCCACGAAGTCGTCGAGCGTGGCGCCACAGTCGATCGCCAGGATGTCGCCCTTTTTCAACTTGCGCTGGTTGGGGATACCGTGCACGACCTCGTGGTTGAGGCTCAGGCACAGGCTCGCCGGGAAACCGTGGTACCCCTTGAAGGTCGGCCGTGCACCGCGGGCCCGGATGAAGCTCTCCGCGGCCCGATCGAGTTCCTTGAGCGCGACGCCCTCGTGGCACATGCCGCGCACCATCCGCAGCGTGTCGCCGACGACGGTGCCCGCCCTTCTCATCTTGCGGATCTGCTCCGCGGTCTTGCGCTGGATCACGGCTTCCTTCCCGGGCATCCTCCCGGGCACGAGCACGTCGCGCGCGGTCCCCTCAGCCCTAGGGCCGCGCAAGGTAAGGCCCGCCGCGCGCAAGTGCAAGCGATGGCAGGCAAGGCGGCCAATCGGAATGCCGAGTTGGCTGTCAATGCGCGGACCGACGTGGACGCGCGATCGCGGGCTTGCTAGGATCCCACCGAAGCCGTCGCATCGCCTCGCCACGCTGGACTTGCGCTTGCGACGCGCACGAAAGACGAAGGACTGCCCGCGTTGACCGACATCTCAGCCGCCGCCGCCACCCCAGCGCACGTCAGCATTCCCGCGCAGGTCCTGTCCGTCTCCCCGACGCTGGCCACCGAAGTGGCTGCCGTGCTCACCCGAGCCCGCCAGGCCGCAGCCGCGATGCAGGTCGCCTCGACCGACCAGAAGAACGCCTTCCTGCTTGCCGTCGCTCGTCGCCTCGAAGCCGCCCGCGCCGATGTGGCCGTCGCGAATGAAGCGGACCTGAGCGCCGCACGCGCATTGGGGCGCGGGGCCGCGTTTCTGGATCGCTTGGTGCTGGACGGCTGCGGTCTGGCCTCGCTGCAGCGCGCCGTCCACGAGATCGCGGCACTGCCGGACCCGGTCGGTGCCGTCACCGCTGGCACGCGGCGCCCCAACGGACTCGAAGTGGTGCGGCAGCGCATTCCGCTCGGCGTGATCGGCATCGTGTACGAGGCGCGGCCCAACGTGACCATCGACGCGGCCGCACTCTGCCTCAAGGCCGGCAACTGCGTCGTGTTGCGCGGCGGCAGCGAGTCGCGCCGCACCAACGACGTCCTGGTCGATCTCCTGCGGGCGGCCCTGGCCGACGCCGAGCTTCCGGTTGACGCAGTGCAGCAGCCGGCCACCACCGAGCGGGCCGCGATCGACGCGCTCGTGTCGGTGCCGGGTGGGCTCGATCTGGTCATCCCGCGCGGGGGCGAAGCATTGATCGCGGCCGTAAACCGCGCGGCAAAGGTGCCGGTGATCCAACACTACAAGGGCGTGTGTCACCTGTTCGTGCATGCGGCCGCCGACCTCGATCGGGCCGAGCGCGTCGTGCTCAACGCGAAGTGCCAACGCCCCGGCGTGTGCAACGCGATGGAGGCGCTCCTCGTCGATGCGGCGATCGCGACCACGGCCGTGCCCCGACTGGCCCGCGCCCTGCACGCCGCCGGCGTCGAGGTGCGCGCCTGCCCGCGGTCCCGGCCGCTGGCGCCGGACCACACGGTGCCGGCCACGACCGAAGACGACGGCTTCGAGTACCTCGATCTCGTGTGCCTGTTGCGCGTGGTCGACGGCGTAGATGGTGCGCTCGCCCATATCGCCCGCCATGGTTCACACCACACCGAAGGCATCTTGACCCAAGATCTCGACGCCGCCCGCCAGTTCGTCGCCGGGGTGGATTGTTCGTGCGCGGTCGTCAACGCATCGACCCGCTTCAACGACGGCGGCCAGTTGGGCCTCGGTGCCGAAATCGGCATCTCGACCACGAAATTGCACGCCTACGGGCCCATGGGGCTCGAATCACTCACGGCCGAACGCTTCGTCGTGTACGGCCAAGGACAGGTACGAACGTGACGCCAGCTCCGCGCCCCCTGCTTGCCGACTCCGCACCCGCCGACCGCGCTTCGGCCCCCGCCGACCGCGCTTCCGCCCCCGCCGACCCCGGGGCGGCCCCACCCGAAGCCCAGCCCCTGCGCCAGATCACCCGCGATGCCGTCGTGCTTGCTGCGGCCGCGATCTGGGAAAAGAAGGGGTTCGACGTGCTCGCCCTGCACGTCGGCCCGATCGCGCAGTACACGGACGTCCTGCTCATCGCATCGGCGACGTCGGACCGCCACGCGGTTGCGGTGGCCGACCACGTCGAGGCCCACCTGGTGGCCACGCTCAACATGAGGCCGTTCGGCGTCGAAGGGCGCGCCCACGGCCGCTGGATCGTGATCGACTACAGCGACTTTGTCGTCCACGTGTTCCAACGCGCGGTGCGGGCCTACTACGAACTCGACCGGCTGTATGCCGACGCTGCCCGCCTCGCGCTCGACGAGCCGGCATGGCTGGCCGAGACGAGCCCCGACGCGCTCGAAGAGCAGGCCTTCGATGTCGGCGAAGAGCTCTGGAACGGCGTGGCCCACACCGAATCGGACGAATGATTCGACAGTTGGCGTTCCCGCCTGCGCGGAGTCCCGTTCAACGATCGCGAAGTGTCCATGCGCCTGCACGTCGCCGCACCCGGGCGCCCGCACCACCCCGGCGCGATTGCGTGGGGCAGCGATCTCTACGCCCGCATCGGCCGTATCGTTCCGATCGAGCGCCACGCCGCCCGTGAAGTCCGCCGCCGCACGTCCGGTCCCGACGCGAACGCCCGTCAACGCGAAGCCATCGCGTTGCGCGATCTGCTGCCGGCCGGTGCCCATGCCGTCGCCCTCGATCCCGCAGCGAAGTCGTTGGACTCCGACGCCTTCTTGCGCTGGTTCGTCGCGCACTGCGAGCGGGCCGGCGCGCCGCTGTGGTTTGTGATCGGAGGCCCTGACGGCCTCGACACCGTCGTGTTGGCGGCCTGTCGCGAGCGCCTCGCACTCGGGCCGATGACGCTGCCCCACGAACTGGCCGAAGTCGTGCTGCTCGAACAGCTCTACCGCGCGCTCACCCGCTGGAAGGGGCTGCCGTACCATCGCTGAACGCCAAGACAATGGTGACGGCAAAGACTACGGCTTGACCGGCAGCACCGCCCGCGGCGCGTCTGCATCGAAGCTCAGCTCGTTCGTGATCGGCACCATGTCAGGCGCGCCCACGATCATCGTGTAAAGTTCGGTGTCCGACTTGTGGCGGTTGCTCGTATCGGGAATCGGCGCGCCGTTCTGGTCGACCGTCGCCGTCGCCGACATGAGAAAAACCTGTCGTTTCGGCGACATCGAAAAGTCCTTGATCAGCCGATTCTTCGCCGAGGAGTTGCGCGGGTTGTTGGTCAAGTTCACCCACTCGTTCTTGCCGATCACGCCGCCGATCTTTGCGATCGGGATCGCCATGAGATCCGTCCACAGTTTCTCGCCCGACTTGCCGATGGGCGGCTCGCACTTTGCGAGGTCGGTGACACCGCGGAAAAACAGCCACTTGCCGTCTGCCGAGAAGTACGGCTGCCCGCGCACTTCGGCGTGCTGGTGGGGTTGCAGCACCGCGCACGCCTTCTTCAAGTAGGGGATGCCTTCGGTCTGCACCAGGTTCGAGAACAGCGGCGGCTCCTCGGAGCCGAGCACATATTTGCGTACCCGCATCCACTTGCTGACGATCGAGAACATCGCGATGGTCTTGCCATCCTGCGAAATCGCGACGCCGTCGTTGTCGTGATACTGCGAGCCGGTGCCCACGCACGAGTCGCCGAGCGGACTCTCGCAGATGTAGTCGAGTTTCGTGACGTTGCCCCCGCGCCAAGCGTAGACCTTGGTCGAGCGGATCGTCGGCGTGAGGAATACCAGCGTCGTCGCGTCCTCGCTCACGTAGAAGTAGCCGTCGTACACCGTATCGACCGCCGCGTCCGGGTCGGCGTCGGGCGCCATCTTCGTGAGCACCTCATCTTTCGAGTCGGGGTCCTCGGAGAGCGGCACGCGGTGGATGTCGTACTGGCACTTGCCCGTCGACAGGCAGTTTGCCGGCGTCGAATAGAACAAGAAGCCCTGGGCAAATGCGATGTGCTTGACGTCCTTGAGCTGGCCAAACTTCTCGACGAAAACGCTCAGATCACCTTTGATTTTACCGAGCTGGTAAGTGAACAGGCCCTTGATGTCAGGCGGCCCCGCAGCGATCGCGATGTAGCTCAGGTCCGGGGTCAGCAGGCAGCCGTGGTTGCAGGTCAGATCGCCGGCCTTCTTGAACGAGTATTTCGTCAGCTCGATCGCCGGCTTCGTTGCATCGAGCGGGCTTGCGCCGAGGCCGAAAGCGCCGGGATTCTGTGCCGGCCCCGCCTTGGGATTCTTCCAAGCCGTCAAGACAACATCGTTTTCGGTAACCCCTGCACCCGTCGTGCGCGAGCGGCGCCCGTAGACGATCCAGAAATCGTCGGTGACGGTGACCGGCCCCCCGATCGACGGCGGACCCACATCGACCGCCGCCACGTCGCCGCCCGACCCACCGTCGCCGCTCCCGCCGGCAGCGTCCGCGTCCGCCGTCGCCGCCACGGCGCCATCCTTCTGGGTCGGACTCGCGTCCGTCGGCGTTGCAGTCGCTCCCTCGCCGTTGCCGCAGCCCAAGCCCGTCAGCGCAACCATTGACAAGAACCCTCTATACGCACACGCCTTTCCCAAACCGCCGCCTCGCATCAAAACGCTCCCCCGGCCCTCGGGCCGCACGCGATCGCCGCCGGTAGCCGCACGCCCCGCCGCAGTCGAACCGTACGGAATGGCGCGAGGATCGTCAACGCAAACCCAACAACGACGGCGCCGCGGACCCTCTCGCGATCGCCGAACTCGGACCCAACGGGATTCTGCGGCCAGCAAGCTCGTAGAGCCCCTCCCGGCGGCGGCGTGTCGGCAGATAACTACATACACTTCCAAGTGTTATATGCTTTGGCGCCCATCACGCGCCCTGCACGATCACGACACCCCGCCACATCTGCGGGCCCGCGCCGTGACGCCCCCGCGCCAGCCCGGCGGCGAAACCGCTTGACGAGGCTGCCCCGACCGCCTACAACGACCGCCGCTCTGGAGCCGTCGACTGCGCGTCGATCCGACCTGAAGCGGAGAATCCAGGCCGACTAGACCTTTGAAGCGAGAAATCGAAAAAAAGGTTCTTGACAGCCCCTCGGAACGCCTGTAGAACGCCGACCCCACGCTGCGCACCCCGGGCAACCGGAGGCGCAGTCGGGAAGAAACGCGGGTTCGCCCCGCGCTTCGAACCGGGCCTTCTGGGCTCGCTCTTTGAAAACTGGATGGCAAGTCATAGACACATACACCGTATCGGAGGCTTCGGCCGAAGAGACGAGGTAGAAGACGGGTCAACGACAATTCCGTACCGAACCGGGTAACCGGGGAGCGTACGAAGCATTTCTCAGAGAGTTTGATCCTGGCTCAGAACGAACGCTAGCGGCGCGCCTAACACATGCAAGTCGAGCGAGAAAGGGGGCAACCCTGAGTACAGCGGCGCACGGGTGAGTAACACGTGGATAACGTACCCTCGGGTGGGGAACAACGAGCCGAAAGGTTCGCTAATACCGCATGAGACCACGACCTTTGCGAAGGTTGAGGCCAAAGGGGGCTCTCGTAGGGGAGCTCTCGCCTGAGGATCGGTCCGCGGACCATTAGCTAGATGGCGGGGTAACGGCCCACCATGGCGACGATGGTTAGCTGGTCTGAGAGGACGACCAGCCACACTGGAACTGAAACACGGTCCAGACTCCTACGGGAGGCAGCAGTGGGGAATATTGCGCAATGGGCGAAAGCCTGACGCAGCGACGCCGCGTGGGTGAAGAAGGCCTTCGGGTTGTAAAGCCCTGTCAGAGGGGAAGAATCGTGCTGGCAACACCAGTACTTGACGGTACCCTTGAAGGAAGCACTGGCTAACTCCGTGCCAGCAGCCGCGGTAATACGGAGAGTGCAAGCGTTGTTCGGAATTACTGGGCGTAAAGCGCGTGTAGGCGGCTCGACAAGTCTGACGTGAAAGCCCGAAGCTCAACTTCGGAAGTGCGCTGGAAACTGTCGAGCTTGAGTACTGGAGAGGAAAGCGGAATGTGCGAGTGTAGAGGTGAAATTCGTAGATATTCGCCAGAACATCAGTGGCGAAAGCGGCTTTCTGGACAGATACTGACGCTGAGACGCGAAAGCGTGGGGAGCAAACAGGATTAGATACCCTGGTAGTCCACGCCGTAAACGATGGATGCTAGTTGTCGCGGGTAACCAACCCTGCGGTAACGAAGCTAACGCGATAAGCATCCCGCCTGGGGAGTACGGCCGCAAGGTTAAAACTCAAAGGAATTGACGGGGGCCCGCACAAGCGGTGGAGTATGTGGTTTAATTCGACGCAACGCGCAGAACCTTACCCGGGTTTGACATCCTCGGAACCTGGCCGAAAAGCTGGGGTGCTCGCAAGAGAGCCGAGAGACAGGTGCTGCATGGCTGTCGTCAGCTCGTGTCGTGAGATGTTGGGTTAAGTCCCGCAACGAGCGCAACCCTCGTCCTTAGTTGCCACCATTCAGTTGGGCACTCTAGGGAGACTGCCGGTGTTAAACCGGAGGAAGGTGGGGATGACGTCAAGTCCTCATGGCCCTTATATCCGGGGCTACACACGTACTACAATGGCCGTCACAATCCGTCGCGAAGCCGCGAGGTGGAGCCAATCGGAAAAAAACGGCCTCAGTTCAGATTGCAGTCTGCAACTCGACTGCATGAAGGTGGAATCGCTAGTAATCGCAGATCAGCAAGCTGCGGTGAATACGTTCCCGGGCCTTGTACACACCGCCCGTCACACCATGGGAGTTGCCTGGACCTGAAGTCGATGCACCAACCGCAAGGGGGGAGTCGCCAAAGGTCTGGGTAGCGACTGGGGTGAAGTCGTAACAAGGTAGCCGTAGGGGAACCTGCGGCTGGATCACCTCCTTTAAAGGAAAAACAACGGACGACTTCGGTCGCGCCGTCAGACCCGTCGAGTCGACGGCTTGCCATCCAGTTCTCAAGGAACGAGCCGGTCCCTGCCGCGAGCAGCCGACCGTGAACGCCCGATCTGCAGCGAGCGCCCCGCCTCGGCGAGGCGCCATTGCAGGCAACGCCCGGGCCTGTAGCTCAGGTGGTTAGAGCGCACGCCTGATAAGCGTGAGGTCGAAAGTTCAACTCTTTCCAGGCCCACCGTATCGGACCAGCTCCCTCGACGCCGCTTGATCCAGAACCGGCACGCCGCCTCTCTGGGAACAGGCAAGCTCTGTCTGGGAACAGGCAAGCGCTGTCTGGGAACGGACTGGCGCCGCGGCCGTGCTTGCATCTCCGGGGCTGTAGCTCAATTGGGAGAGCACCGGCTTTGCAAGCCGGGGGTTGGGGGTTCGATCCCCCTCGGCTCCACCTGGCCAGACGGCTTCGCGCCGAAGGCCGCATGCTTGCCGGACCAAGGCCGTGGCGCTGAGCCGCCGGCTCGGGCCACCGGCACAAAAACCAAACGCGCTGTCGTTACCGCAGAAGACGCCTTCGGGCCCTTCGCGGAAACGGCAGAATCGTACGCGGGCGCTGGCAACAGCATCCGCACACGGGCAACGTCAGCGACAGCTGGCCTGTTCGAGGTCCCTTGCGGACCCGGTCCTCTGCGGACCGTTCGACCGTCGACGCGATTCGGCGGCTCTTTGACAACCTGGATTGCGTAACATGAATCGGGTCGGCGGTGTCTAGCCGTCGATCCGAACACAGAAGTAGCTGTTGCCGCCGCGAGTCTCCTTAAGGGGGCCCGGGGCGGCACCGAGCACACGTGCCGTCTATCGGACGCACGCGCTTCCTCCGTTGGGGGATTGCGCTGCGGCCGCGAAGGACGGCGGGATGCGAATACGGCGAACAAGCTACAAAGGGCAGGTGGTGGATGCCTAGGCGCTGAGAGGCGACGAAGGACGCGATTAACTGCGATAAGCTGCGGGGAGTTGTACGTAAGCGTTGATCCGCAGATCTCCGAATCGGGCAACCGAATGGATTAACCATCCATTGCAATGTGCGCGAACGCAGGGAACTGAAACATCTCAATACCTGCAGGAAAAGAAATCAACCGAGATTCCCCAAGTAGCGGCGAGCGAACGGGGAGGTAGCCTAAACCCACCAGTGTGTAAGCGGCACGCGTTGCCTGGTGTGGGGTTGCGGGAGCAAGTTGGGAGATGTGCATAATCCCACGGAGTCAAAAAGTCAGTGGCTAGCAGAACAGTGTGGAAACCTGGCCATAGCGGGTGATAGCCCCGTATGCGAAAGCGACTGACCTCCGATTTGTTTCCCAAGTACGGCGGGACACGTGAAACCCTGTCGGAATCTGGGGGGCCCACCCTCCAAGGCTAAATACTACTCAGCGACCGATAGTGAACCAGTACCGTGAGGGAAAGGTGAAAAGTACCCCGATGAGGGGAGTGAAATAGTAACTGAAACCGCCTGCCTACAAGCTCCAGGAGCCCTATGCGAAAGCAGGGTGACTGGGTGCCTTTTGCATAATGAGTCCGCGAGTTGCGCTGTGTGGCCAGGTTAAGCCGTGAGGTGTAGCCGAAGGGAAACCGAGTCCGAAATGGGCGCTTAGTCACACGGAGCAGACCCGAAACCTTTGTGATCTATCCACGTCCAGGCTGAAGTCGAGGTAACACGAGATGGAGGGCCGAACCTACTGTCGTTGAAAA
Source organism: Myxococcales bacterium (assembly GCA_009692425.1). GTDB lineage: Bacteria > Myxococcota_A > UBA9042 > UBA9042 > UBA9042 > SHZF01. Next base: position 43,283 of record SHZF01000038.1, read on the forward strand.
GGCAAAGGATGAGGTGTGGATAGGAGTGAAAGGCTAATCAAACTGGGAGATAGCTGGTTCTCCCCGAAACATATTTAGGTATGGCCTCGCGTGGTCAATACCGGGGGTAAAGCACCGAATGGGCTAGGGGTCTTACCAGATTACCAAACCCAATCGAACTCTGAATACCGGTGGCGTAGCGCGGGAGACAGGCAGCGGGAGATAAGTTTCGTTGCCAAGAGGGAAAGAGCCCAGACCGTCAGCTAAGGTCCCCAAGTATATGCTAAGTGGAGAAGGTTGTGGAAGCGCGTAGACAGCCAGGAGGTTGGCTTAGAAGCAGCCATCCTTGAAAGAGTGCGTAATAGCTCACTGGTCGAGCGAATCTGCGCCGAAAATCCAACGGGGCTAAGCATATCACCGAAGCTACGGGTTCAATACCTAGCGTGTTGAGCGGTAGGGGAGCATTGTAGCAACCTGTGAAGGCGTACCGACGAGGAGCGCTGGAGGAACTACAAGAGCTTATGCGGACATAAGTAGCGCTAAGCCGGGTGAGAAACCCAGGCCGCCGTAAACCTAAGGTTTCCGCTAGCAAGGATATTCCGCTGCGGGTTAGTCGGGCCCTAAGCCGAGGCCGAGAGGCGCAGGTGATGGAAAGCAGGTTAATATTCCTGCACTGCCATGGACACGATACAGCGCGGGGGGACGGAGAGGGATAGGTCAGCTGGGCGACGGTTCCAGTGCAAGCCTGTAGGCGGGTCTCGTAGGAGTCGTAGGACACAAACGCGAGACCACTACGTCGAAGGGTGATGCGGGAGAGTAGGGGGGTAACCTCTGAAATCAAATGACTGATTCCGAACTTCCAAGAAAAGCCCCTCGCTGTGTGGACGGGCATCCGTACCGAAAACTGACACAAGTAGGTGAGGAGAGCATCCTAAGGCGTGTGAGAGAACCATCCAGAAGGAACTCGGCAAATTAACACCGTAACTTCGGAAGAAGGTGTGCCCCTGATCCTAATCCGGTAACACGAGTAGGGTTCGGGGGTCGCAGTGGCCAGGGGGTAGCGACTGTTTAGCAAAAACACAGGACTCTGCGAAGCTGCAAAGCGCGGTATAGGGTCTGACGCCTGCCCGGTGCTGGAAGGTTAAGAGGAGTGGTCAGCGCAAGCGAAGCTACGAATCGAAGCCCCAGTAAACGGCGGCCGTAACTATAACGGTCCTAAGGTAGCGAAATTCCTTGTCGGGTAAGTTCCGACCTGCACGAATGGCGTAACGACTTCCCCACTGTCTCCTGGATGGGCTCAGCGAAATTGGAATACGGGTGCAGATACCCGTTACCCGCGACTAGACGGAAAGACCCCGTGAACCTTTACTGTAGCTTGACAGTGGTTTTCGGTCTGGTTTGTGTAGGATAGGTGGGAGGCGTTGAAGCCGGGGCGCTAGTTCCGGTCGAGCCAACGTTGAAATACCACCCTGACCAGGCTGGGATCCTAACCGTGTCGGGTTTCCCCGACCGGGACACTGTCTGGTGGGCAGTTTGACTGGGGCGGTCACCTCCAAAAGAGTAACGGAGGTGCGCGATGGTTCCCTCAGGCTGATTGGAAACCAGCCATAGAGTGCAAACGCAAAAGGGAGCTTGACTGCGAGACCGACGGGTCGAGCAGGTGCGAAAGCAGGTGTTAGTGATCCGGCGATCCCGTGTGGAAGGGTCGTCGCTCAACGGATAAAAGGTACTCCGGGGATAACAGGCTGATCACGCCCAAGAGTTCACATCGACGGCGTGGTTTGGCACCTCGATGTCGGCTCATCGCATC
>SHZF01000009.1 GCA_009692425.1 Myxococcales bacterium
CAGCCTGAGCGCAATGAGCCGTGGGCGCGCTGACCGAAGCACGCCAGGCTCCAGGAGACTGAGATGAGCGACGAAAACCAGACAGCCGAAGATACGATGCCCGCGCCGCCGGCGGCCCCGCCGATTCCCGGGACCCCGGCATCTGCAGAAGCTGTGGCGACATCCGAAGCTTCGACCGAACTCGGGCCGCAGGACGCCACGCCCCCCGACATGACGTTCACGGGCGACGCCGCCGATGCGGCCAGCCGCCACCGCCGGACGATGACCGGCACAGTCATTTCCACGAAGATGGACAAGACGGCGGTCGTCTCGGTGCAGCGCGTCTTCCTGCACCCGAAGTACCGCAAATACGTGCGGCGCCGGAAGCACTACATGGCCCACGACGAGCACGGCGCCTGCCAACTTGGCGACTTCGTGCTGATCGAGGAGTGCCGGCCGATGTCGAAGCACAAGCACTGGCGCTTCAAGCAGATGGTCCGCCGCAAGGCAGGCTGAACGAATCGCCGCAACGGCCAGAAGGCTGTGCGCTAGACAGTGACGCGCCCGGGTTCGCGCCCGGCAAGTGAGGGGAGCGCCATGATACAGCAGGAGACTTACCTGACCGTCGCCGACAATTCGGGGGCCAAGCAGCTGCGCTGCATTAAGGTGCTGGGCGGTTCGAAGCGCAAGTACGCGTCGTTGGGCGACATCATCGTCTGTTCGGTGCGCGAGGCGCTGCCCAAGTCCAAGGTCAAGAAGGGCGACGTGGTCAAGGCCGTGATCGTCCGCACGACGAAGGAAGTGGGCCGCGAGGACGGGTCGTACATCAAGTTCGACGGCAACGCGGCGGTCGTCATCAACAACCAGAAGGAGCCGGTGGGTACCCGCATCTTCGGGCCGGTCGCGCGCGAACTGCGGGCGAAGCGGTTCATGAAGATTGTGTCGCTGGCGCCCGAGGTCCTGTAGCCCGAGGTCCCGTCACCGTACGGGTCGAACGCGAGAGGGAAGGTCATGAAAAAGATTCGCAAAGGCGACCTCGTCGTGGTGCTGGCCGGCAAGGACCGCACCAAGCAGGGCAAGATCCTGCGCGTCGTCGATGGCGACAAGGTGATCGTGGAGAAGCTCAATGTGGTGAAGCGCCACATCAAGCCGCGAGCCGGCAAGCAGGGCGGCATCGAGGAGCGGGAAGCGCCGCTGCCGATGTCGAAGGTCGCGCTCGTCAGCCCGACGACCGGCAAAGGCGTGCGCGTCGGCTTCCAGTTCGTCGATGACGGCACGGGTGGCCAGAAGAAGGTGCGCGTCGTCCACAAGACGGGAGAAGTGCTCGACCCGGTGTGAACCGGTGACGGCGAGCCAGCGCGACGAAGAGCCCACGCAACAGCGAGCGGGCAAAAGGAACGAAGATGAAGCCGCGGATGCGCGAAAAATACGAAAGCCAAGTCGCCAAGGCGCTGCAGTCGGAGTTCTCCTACAAGAATCCCATGCAGGTGCCGCGCGTCCAGAAGGTTGTGATCAACTTCGGGCTGGGGGAAGCGACCCAGAACCCGAAAGTCATCGACAAGGCGGTCGAACAGATGACGGCGTTGTCCGGGCAGAAGCCCGTCGTGACGCGGGCCCGCAAGTCGATCGCGAACTTCAAGCTGCGCGAGAACGTGCCCATCGGCGTCAAGGTGACCCTGCGTGCGCAGCGCATGTGGGAGTTCCTCGACCGCCTGATTTCGGCCGCGCTGCCCCGGGTGCGCGACTTCCGCGGCGTCAACGCCAAGGGCTTCGATGGCCGGGGCAACTTCACGCTCGGCATCAAAGAGCAGATCATCTTCCCGGAAATCAACTACGACACGGTCGACAAAGTCCGCGGCATGAACGTGACGGTGTGCACGTCGGCCAAGACCGATGCCGAGGCCCGTGCCCTGCTCGCCCACCTGGGCATGCCGTTCCGCAAGTAGCGCAAAAGGATCATAGAGATGGCGACGACATCGCAAATCCAGAAGTCGATCAAAAAGCCGAAGTTCGCGGTGCGGCACCGCAACCGCTGCAAGGTGTGCGGCCGGCCGCGCGGCTACCTGCGCAAGTTCGCGCTGTGCCGCATCTGCCTGCGCATGCTCGCCGTCCGCGGCGAACTGCCCGGTGTGACGAAGGCCTCCTGGTAGGGGCGTTTTCCCGCATCGAATTCAAGGTCCCGACGACCGGCGCGCCACGTGTGCGCCCCAAGGAAAGGCAGCCATGCCGACGACAGACCCCATTGCCGACTTCCTCACCCGCGTGCGCAACGCGCTGATGGCCCGCCACGCGCAGGTCAAGGTGCCGGCGTCGAACATCATCAAGTCGATTGCGAACATCCTGCACGAAGAGGGCTACGTCGACGACGTGACCGAAGCGCAGGATACGCCCCAGGGCTCGCTGCAGATCAAGCTGCGCTACTGTGCCGATCGCAGTGCTGCCATCACCGGGATCCGCCGCGAGTCGCGTCCTGGCCAGCGCCGCTACGTGCCGGTAACCGAGATTCCGCGGGTCAAAAACGGCATGGGCATCGCGATCCTGTCGACGTCGAACGGCGTGATGACGGGTGCGCGGGCTCGGCAGTCGAACGTCGGCGGCGAACTGATCTGCACGGTGTGGTAGGCGCCGAGGCCGGGATTGCCGGTGACCGCGCCCGAACGAGGGAATTTCCATGGATATGAACGCAGCAAAAACCGGCAACGTGGTGTCACGCGTGGGCAAGGCGCCCGTCGCTCTGCCGGCCAAGGTGTCGGTTGCCGTCACGGGCAAGCTCGTCACCGTCAAGGGTCCGCTCGGCACGCTCGAGCGCATCTTCGAGGGGGTCACGTTCGAGCAGAAGGACGGCAACCTGCTGGTCCATCCGACCGAATCGACGCGCACCGGCAAGGCCATGCACGGCCTCGGCCGCAACCTCGTGCGCAACATGGTCCAGGGCGTCACGGTCGGCTACAAGCGCGAACTTGACGTCATCGGCGTCGGCTTTCGCGTCGAGGCGGTCGGGCAGGCGCTGAAGTTCAGCATTGGCTTTTCGCATCCGGTGCTGTTCCCGCTGCCTGCGGCCGTGACGTGCAAGATCGAGAAGCTGACGCACCTCGAGCTGTCGTCGATCGACAAGGAACTGCTGGGCCAGGTCGCCGCGAACATCCGTGGCCTGCGCAAGCCGGAGCCGTACAAGGGCAAGGGCATCCGCTACACGGCCGAGAAGGTGCGCCAGAAGGCGGGCAAGTCGGGCGGCAAGGGCGCCAAGAAGAAGTAGCCGACCCGCGCTTCGATCCGGCACCCCATCGCCGGGCTTTCGGAACGCGGTTGTGCGAGCAGCGTACGTCGATTTCTGGGCGTCAGGACCTGACATCCAGAAGAACTGGGAGAGAGGCAGACCATGCTGGGCAAGATCAAGATTTCGCCGCGCGAGCACCGCAAAAACCGCCTGCGCTTCACGATTCGGGGCACCGCCGAGCGGCCGCGCATGAACGTGTTCCGCTCCGCCAAGCACATCTATGTGCAGATCATCGACGACGATGCGGGCGCCACGCTCGCGGCCGCCTCGACGATTGAGTTGGAGTTGCGCCAGTTCGAAGGCAACAAGACCGCCGCTGCCGAAGCCGTCGGTCGCCTCGCTGCGGAGCGTGCGCTGGCCAAGGGCATCAAGAAGCTCGTGTTCGACCGCGCCGGCTACATCTACACCGGGCGCGTCGCGGCCGTGTCGAAGCGCGCGCACGAACTCGGCCTGCTGACGCGCGCGGGAGTTGGCGCGGCCGAGGCCGGAACCGACGCCGGAACCGAAGCGGACGAAGTGGCAGACGCGAATGCCGACGCCGGTGGCCCCGACGCTGCCGCCGCGACCGAAACTGCGGGTTGATCCACCGCTTCAACTAGAGCGACCGTAGCAACAGCAGAAACCGGGGCATTGGGCGCACCCACAAGAACCGCCCGAGCCCACGCAGGAGACGACCGTCATGGCAGCAGATCACACGAGGTCCCAGGGCAATCGCGACAACCGCGGACCCCGCCGCGACCGCCCCGAGGCCGAGCGCGACGAGATGGAGGCCGCGACGATCGCGATCAATCGCACGGCCAAGGTCGTCAAGGGCGGCCGGCGCTTCTCGTTCAGCGCGCTGGTCGTGGTGGGCGATGGCAAGGGCTCCGTCGGGGTCGGCATGGGCAAGGCGTCCGAAGTGCCGGAGGCCGTGCGCAAGGCGACCGAGCAGGCCAAGAAGGGGATGTTCCAGGTGCCCGTGAAGAAAGGCACGATCCCCCACGACGTCATCGGCCACTACGGCGCAGGCGAAGTGCTGCTGCGGCCGGCTTCGCGCGGTACCGGTGTCATCGCCGGTGGTGCCGTGCGCGCCGTGCTCGAGCAGGCCGGTGTCCACGACGTTGTCACCAAGTGCCTCGGCAGCAACAACCCGCACAATGTCGTGCGCGCCACCGTCGATGCGCTCAAGCAACTGCGCACCCAGGAGCAGGTCAGCCTGCGCCGGGGCAAGCCGGTCGAGCACCTGCGCGCCTAACCGCTGCGGCGCCGCTCGACGAGGCAATGAGCCCTTGTCGCGTAGCGTGCTGGTCCCTATACTCTTGCGCCCCGCGTTGGGCGTGGGAAGAAGTTCCCGCCCGGTCCGGCGAGTCCCCGCCTGGCCCAGTACCCGGCCGGCCCAGTCCCGGCCAGGCCCGCGCAGCCGCAGATAGACCGCGGAACTGCAGATAGACCGCGGAGCTGCAGATAGACCGCGGACCCGCTGACAGACTTTGGAGTCAAAGATGAACGAGTTGAGCAACCTGCGACCCCCGCGTGGTGCCACGAAGACGCGCAAGCGCCTCGGACGTGGCGTCGGCTCCGGCCTCGGCAAGACGTCCGGTCGCGGCCACAAGGGTCAGTTGGCGCGCAAGAGCCCCGACGTCGGCACCGGCTTCGAGGGCGGCCAGATGCCGATCCAGCGCCGCCTGCCGAAGATCGGCTTCACGAACATCTTCGCGCTCAAGTGGGCGTCGGTGAACGTGGGCGCACTCGCGGTGTTCGAGGCCGGCTCGCGCATCGACGAGACGACCCTGCGCGCCGCTCGCCTGGTGCGGGGCCGCTTCGACGCCATCAAGGTGCTCGGCGACGGAGAGATCGACCGCGCGCTCACCATCGTGGCGCACCAGTTCAGCAAGACCGCCGAGGACAAGATCACGGCGGCCGGCGGCACGCTGGACAAACTGCCGAAGCCCAGGTCGACAACCGCGTAGAGCGCCCGCGCGCGTCCCCGTGTCCCGTCCCCGTGCCCTCGTAGCGGTCGCGCTGCCACCCGCCGGAGCCCTTCGTGTTCAAGGCCCTCGAAAACATCTTCAAGATCCCGGAGCTGACCAAGCGCATCGCCTTCAGCGTCGCGATGCTTGCCGTCTACCGCATCGGCGTGTTCATCACGGTGCCCGGCGTCGATCGCCAGGTGATGGCCGACTATTTGAACTCGTCGGACGGGGGCGGCGGCCTTGTGGGCATGATCAACCTGTTTTCGGGCGGTGCGCTGGAAAACATCTCGATCTTCGCGCTCGGCATCATGCCGTACATCTCTGCCAGCATCATCTTGCAACTTTTGACCGTTGTCGTGCCGACCGTCGAGCGGCTGAACAAGGAAGGCGAGGCCGGTCGGCGCAAAATCAACCAGTGGACGCGCTACGGCACCGTCCTGCTCTCCTTTGTGCAGGGCATGGGCCTGGCGATCTGGTTGGAGAGCTTGAATCAGCAGACCGCGGCGGGCGCGGCTGGCGGCGGCATGTCGGGCTGGGGATTCCGCCTGATGTGTGTGCTGTCGCTGACGACCGGGACCGTGTTCATCATGTGGCTCGGCGAGCAGATCACCGAGCGCGGCATCGGCAACGGCATCTCGCTTATCATCTACGCCGGCATCGTGGCGCAGCTGCCGCAGGCGCTGCAGCAGACGTGGTCGCTGTTCCAGAACGGGCAGCTCTCGATCCCGGTGCTTGCCGTCATCGGCATGCTGATCGTGGGGGTCATCGGCGCCATCGTCTACTTCGAGCGCGCCCAGCGCCGCATCCCCGTGCAGTACGCCAAGCGAGTCGTCGGCCGCACGATGGTGCAGGGTGCGGCGTCGTACCTGCCGCTGAAGGTCAACTCGTCGGGCGTCATTCCGCCCATCTTCGCGTCTTCGATCCTGATGTTCCCGGCAACGCTGTCGAACTTCGTTCCCAACAGCGAGGCAATGGCGGCGGTCGTCAACAGCCTCAACCCCGGCGGCATGCTCTACAACATCGCGTACGTCGGCTTGATCGTGTTTTTCTGCTACTTCTACACCGCTGTCACGTTCAATGCGGTCGATGTCGCCGACAACCTGAAGAAGTCCGGTGGGTTCGTGCCCGGTGTCCGTGCTGGCAAGAAAACGGCCGAGTACATCGACACCGTGCTGTCGCGCATCACCTTTGGCGGCGCGCTCTACATCAGCACCGTATGCGTGTTGCCGACGATGCTTCAGACCAGCATGAACGTGCCCTTCCAATTTGGCGGCACGGCGCTGCTGATCGTGGTCGGCGTCGCGATCGACACGGCGCAGCAGATCGAGAGTCACCTGATCACGCACAGCTATGAAGGGTTCGGCGGGGGCAAGGGCCCGCGCATTCGCGGTCGCCGGGCGGTGACCGAATGAGTTCAGGTCCCGCTGGAAACCGCGCGTCGGCAGGGAGTGCGGCGAATCGCATCGTACTTCTCGGTGGACCGGGGGCTGGCAAGGGGACGGTGGCCAAGGCGCTCATCGATCGTTTCGGCCTGCAGCACCTGTCGACGGGAGACATGTTGCGTGCGGCCGTTGCAGCGGGCACCGAACTCGGCAAGCTCGCCCAAGGCTTCATGTCCCAAGGCGCGCTCGTGCCCGACGACGTGATGGTGAAGCTCCTTTCCGAGCGCGTCCAGCAGGCCGACTGCCGCCTGGCCGACGGCACGCCACGGTTCTTGCTCGACGGCTTTCCCCGCACGTTGCCCCAGGCGGCTGCCCTTGATCGAGAGGGGTTGTCGCCCGATCTGGTCGTGTTTCTCGACGTGCCCGACGAGATCATCGTGCGGCGGTTGGTGGGTCGGCGCACCTGCCCGCAATGCGGCAATCCTCACCACGTCGAATTCGCCCCGCCTGTGCAAGACGGCCTGTGCGACCGTTGCGGTACGCGTCTCGTGCACCGACCCGACGACACGGAAGGCGCCATCCGCCGGCGCCTTGACGCCTTTCACGCGCAGACGGGCCCGCTCGTCGAGCGCTATGCCCATGTGCTCGCGCATATCGACGGCAACCAACCGCCCGAGACCGTGCAGAAGTCGGTCTCGACCACGTTGCGCTCCCATGGCGTGGTCGGCTGAGCGCACAAAAGACCTCCCGGAATTTCCGAGTCCCCTTTCCCCACGCGGAATCCCGCCCGCGCACCGCAGCGGTACTGGCCAGATGGAGCCCACAAGGAACTGGATGTCGAAGGACGACGCGATTGAAGTCGAAGGTACGGTGCTCGAACCGCTGCCCAACGCAATGTTCCGGGTGCAGCTCGAGAACGGCTTGAAGGTGCTGGCCCACGTGTCTGGCAAGATGCGCATGCACTTCATCCGCATCCTGCCGGGAGATCGCGTCAAGGTGGCGCTGAGCCCCTATGATCTGACACGCGGGCGAATCACCTATCGTGCCAAGTAGCTGACAACGCATCGATCTGGCGATTGTCCAGTGCCGATGCGACCACTTTGCGGCACTGCCGCCTGCGAAACCGACGATTAGGCCTTGGCGAAGGCCGGAAACCTGTGTAGAGTTTCGCCCCCTCCGACGCGCAAGCGCTGGAGCCGAACGCAGCCGCTTCGACCTCCGCCTCTGGGCGTGGACCCGAAAGAGGCGTGAGGAAGGATAGCCATGAAAGTGCGTGCCTCCGTCAAACCCATCTGCGACCTCTGCCGCGTGATCAAGCGCGCCGGCGTTGTTCGCGTCATCTGTACGAACCCCAAGCACAAACAGCGTCAGGGCTGAGCCCAGCGCAGCGCACGGTCAAACCCTGCGCAGCGTACGACCAAGTCCGCCGCCGCGTACGACAAGGAGTCCTCATGGCCCGCATCGCAGGTGTCGATCTCCCGCGCAACAAGCGCATCGAGATCGCGTTGCGCTACATTTATGGCGTCGGCGCGAAAACGGCCGTCGCGGTGTGCAACAAGGCAGGCATTCCGCTCGGCAAGAAGTCCGACGAACTGTCCGAGACCGACATCGTGCGCATCCGCGATGTGCTGGAAAACCAGTACAAGATCGAGGGCGACCTGCGCCGTCAGATCGCGATGGACATCAAGCGTTTGATGGACCTCGGCTGCTATCGCGGCCTGCGCCACCGCAAGGGCCTGCCCTGCCGCGGCCAGCGCACGCATACGAATGCCCGCACCCGCAAGGGTCCGCGCCGCGCGGCGGTCAAGAAGAAGGAAGTGGGCAAGAAGTAGCCCCCTCAATCGCATGGCTCTCCAGCCGTGCTGCGTCGGTGACGGCGCTTGGACAGGAACGACATGGCAACGGCACCCGCCGCAGCAGGCAAGGGCTCGGCCACCGCGCGTGGCAAGAAGCGCGTCAAGAAGAACATCCAGTCTGGCGTCGTGCACGTCAGCTCGACGTTCAACAACACGATCGTCACGATCACAGACGTGTCGGGCAACGTGGTCGCGTGGTCGAGTTGTGGTCGGCGCGGCTTCAAAGGCTCGCGCAAGTCGACACCGTTTGCGGCCCAGATGGCGGCCGAAGATGCGGTGCGGCGGGCGCAGGAACATGGCGTGAAGTCGGTGCATGTGCTCGTCAAGGGCCCCGGCACTGGCCGCGAGGCGGCACTGCGTGCGCTGGGCAACGCGGGGCTGCGGATCACGACGATCCGCGACGTGACGCCCATCCCCCACAACGGATGCCGGCCGCCGAAGCGCCGCCGCGTCTAACAGGCGAGAGCGCCGCCGCGCCGAACTGGCGAGAGCGCCGTCGCGTCCAACTGGCTAGAGAAGGCAACAAAGACATGGCTCGTTATACCGGACCCGTTTGCCGCCTGTGCCGCCGCGAAGGGCTCAAGCTCTTCCTCAAGGGCGAGCGCTGCTACACCGACAAGTGCGCCGTTGAAAAGCGCGCGTACATTCCCGGCCAGCACGGCCAGGCCCGCCACAGCAAGGTGTCGGAGTACGGCAAGCAGTTGCGCGAGAAGCAGAAGGTCAAGCGCATCTATGGCTTGGTCGAGAAGCAGTTCCGCGGCTACTACGTTCTGGCGGCGCGCAAGGAAGGCGTCACGGGCGAGAACCTGTTGCGCTACCTAGAGCGTCGGCTCGACAACACCGTGTTTCGGCTCGGGTTCGCCGCCAGCCGTTCGGAAGCGCGCCTGCTCGTGCGCCACCGCCACATCCTGGTCAACGGCCAGCGCACTGACATTCCGTCGCTGCTGGTCAAGGCGGGCGACGTCGTCGAGATCATCGAGGCGTCGCGTCAGAACGGCCGCGTGCTGGAGTCTCTCGAGGCGGTCGATCGCCGCGGCGTGCCGGCGTGGCTGCAGTTGGACAAGAAGGGCCTCAAGGGCCTCGTGCAGACCCTGCCGGTCCGCTCGGACATCACGATGCCGATCGAGGAGCACCTGATCGTTGAATTGTATTCGAAGTAATCGGGAATTGTACACGAAGTAATCGCCAGCCATTGCCGTCGCACACAGCGTGTGAGCGGACGCAGGTTGGCGCAGGAGAGGCCATGCAGCGCAATTGGAAGAACCTCATTCGCCCGAAGGCGCTCGAGGTCGTGGAACTCACCGAAACGTACGGCAAGTTCTCGATCGAGCCGCTGGAGCGGGGTTACGGCACCACTCTCGGCAACAGCCTGCGCCGGGTGCTGCTCGCGAGCATCCGTGGGGCGGCGATCACGGGAGTGCGCATGGCGGCACTCGGCCGCGTGGTGCGCGAAGACGACAACGGCAAGGGCAAGACCCAGCGTCGCATGGTCGAGCAGATGCACACGGCGCTGCATGAGTTCCAGGCGCTGCCCGACGTCGTCGAAGACGTGGCGGAGATCGTGTTGAACCTCAAAGAGGTCAACCTGCGCATGGAAGGCGAGGGTCCCGAGTACATGGACCTCGTCGCTGAGGCGCCTGCGGGCGGCGCGCCCCTGCGCGTGACGGCGGGCATGTTGCAGACGCCGTCGTCGATCACCGTGCTGAACACGGACTTGCACCTCATGACGATCGAGCCCGGTGGCCGCGTCGAAATGGCGCTGACCGTCAAGGAAGGCATGGGCTACGTGCCGGCGACGCGTGAGGCGGCCGAGGATGCGCCCGTGGACCTGCTGCCGATCGACGCAATCTTCGGGCCGGTTCGCCGCGTCAACTTCCGGGCCACCAACGCCCGTGTCGAGCAGCGCACCGACTACGACAAGCTGACGATCGAGGTATGGACCAACGGCGCGGTCGATCCGGAGACGGCCGTCGGTATCGCGGCGAAGATCCTGCGCGAGCAGTTCAAGGTCTTCGTGGCGTTCGAGGACGACGACGACTACGAGGGCGACGACGGACCGACGGCGATCGCGACCACCGAGCCGATGAACGAGAACCTGTGGAAGACGATCGATTCGCTTGAACTGTCCGTGCGCTCGGCGAACTGTCTGCAGAACGCGAACCTGCGTTTCGTCGGTGAACTCGTGCAGAAGACCGAGGCGGAGATGCTGAAGACGAAGAACTTCGGCCGCAAGTCGCTGAAGGAAATCAAGGACCTTCTCCAGGAGATGGGCCTCAGCCTCGGTATGTACCTCGACAGCTGGGACCCGGACAGCCCGCCGGAGTCGATGCAGCAGGCCCACAACTAAGGACGCTCGCAAGAGCTCGCGCAGGCGCTGGCAAGGACTCGGCAAGGAATTCGACATGCGTCATCTCAAAAGCGGCAACAAACTCAGTCGCGAAACCTCGCACCGGCGCTCCATGCTGCTGAACCTGTGCAAGTCGCTGATCCAGTATGAGGGGCTCACCACGACCGTCGCCAAGGCGAAGGAACTGCGCGGTTGGGTCGAGCCGATGATTACAGCGGCGCGCGAAGACACCGTGCACCGGCGCCGGCTGGCGTTTGCCAAACTGCGGGACAATGGCCTTGTTGCCAAGCTGTTCACCGAGCTGGGACCGCGCTTCGCATCGCGGCCGGGTGGCTATACGCGCACGCTGAAGCTCGGGCCGCGCCAGGGCGACGCCGCGTCGATGGCGCGCATCGAGTTCGTGTAGGCGATCGAGTTCGTGTAGGCGACCGCCGCCGCCCGTCCAGCCGCGTCCGGTCGTGAGCGCCACCGGCTCGCCCCGTCGATCGGGGGTTGTTGCAGTGGAAACGGCAGCCCTGCGCAGTCCCTACTGGGCCGTGAGCATCGGCGCGCTGACGGGCGGGTTGCTCGCTCTCGCGTACCCCGGCTTCAATTTGTGGCCGCTCGCATTCGTCGGCCTGGTGCCCCTGATCGCATGGATCGTGCGCGAGCGGCCGACGCCGCGGCACGCCCTGCTGGCTGGATGGGTGGCGGGCCTGGTGCTGCACGCCGTCACGTTCCGTTGTCTGGCATTCACGGTGCGCGAGATGAGCGGCTTGCCGGACCCGGCCGGCGCGGCGGTCGTGGTGCTGTTCGCGGCGGCGCACGGGCTGCGCGAAGGCCTGTTCGCGCTGGCGGTCCGCGCCGTGCTGCCCGCCCGGCCGGCGCTCACCACGACGGCGGCGCTTGGGCAGGCCGCTGGCATCGCGGCGCTCTGGGTGGCGGCGGAGTACGCGCTGCCGGCGCTGTTCGAGTGGCACCTCGGCAACGCGCTGTGGGCGGCGCCGGCATGGATTCAACCAGCTGACTTGATTGGAATCTGTGGCGTCAGCGGGCTGTGCGCGTGGACAGCGGCGCTGCTGGCCTTGCAGCGGGCACCCGTGCTGAAGGCCGGGCCTGGCCCGGGCGGCCTGCGCATCGTGCTCGCCGTGACCGTGCTGGCGTGGGGCGCGTATGGATTCTGGCGGCTCGCCGCGATCGACGCCGAGCCGAGCCGCTCCGTGTGGCGGGCGGCGCTGGTCCAGGCCGACGCGACGCTGGACGAGAAGCGTGCCGATGAATCGAGGCGCCGCGTGCCGATGTTGGAGCGTGCCGAAGCGATGACCCGCGAACTGGACCTGACGCGGACCGACCTCGTCATCTGGCCAGAAGGCGCGCTGCCGTTTTTCTGGGTACCCGATGCCGTCGCCGGGCCCGACGTGCTGCGCGAGCGCGGCCAGCCGACGCGGGCACCCGCGGTGTTGTTGGACCAGAAAACGCGGGTGCTCGGCCTAGTGCGCCACATCGGGCGACCGTTGTTGACCGGTTCGTTGCGCCAGCGCGATCGCCTGTGGCACCTGCCGACCCACAATTCTGCCCTGCTGGTGCATCCGGATGGCACCGTCCAGACCTACGACAAGCGCATCCTGCTGGCGTTCGGCGAGTACCTTCCGGGGGCCGAGTGGTTTCCGGCGTTGGCGGGCACGATCCCCGGCATTTCGACCTTCGACCGGGGCGTGGCATCCGGGCGCTTCGACGTCGCGGGGGCCCGGATTTTCGTGAACATTTGTTACGAGGCGCTGTTCCCCGCGTTCATGCGCCGGGAGGCGGGCGATGCCGACGTGCTGGTCAACTTGACCAACGACATCTGGTTCGGTACCGGTGCGGCGCCCGAACTGCACCTGATGGTCCAGCAGGCCCGCGCCGTCGAACTGCGCCGACCCCTGCTGCGCTCGACCAGCACGGGAATCACCGCCCACATCGACGCAGGCGGCGTGCTGCGGGCGCGCACGAAGCTGCACGAACGCCGCACCTTGCGCGCGGACGTGTCGCTGCGCGACCTCGACAGCCCCTATCGCCGCTGGGGCGACATCCCTGTGCAGGTGCTGACGGCTGGAGCACTGCTTTGGCTGGCCCGGCACGTCTGGCGCTCGCGCACCGCCGCCGTGAAAGCGTAGCCACGTCGGGCTCGTGTGAGCGAGCGAATCCTGGACCACCGCAGACTCCGCACCTGTCCCTCTTTCTGCCCACTCTGGAAACCGCCATGACCCGCCCGCCCAAGAACCCGAAGCCCGCCCCCGCTGGGGAAGATGACGCCGCCGACGCAGCGCCGCTCCCCGGCGAACGCCTGCAGAAAGTGATCGCCCGCACCGGTCGCGCGTCGCGCCGCGCGGTCGAGGAACTGATTCGCGAGGGCCGCGTCGAAGTGAACGGCAAGACGGTGACCGACATGGGCCGGCGCGTGAACCTCGTCGACGACATCGTGCGAGTGGACGGCGAGCGCGTGCGCCTGCCAAATCGGCGCGTCGTCGTGCTGCTGAACAAGCCGACCGGCTGCCTGTGTGCCGCTTCGGACCCGGAGAAGCGGCGGCTCGTGTACGCGTATGTGCCGAAGGGCGAGGGGCTTCGCACGATCGGGCGCCTCGACTACAACACTGAGGGCGTGTTGCTGCTGACGAACGACGGCGACCTGGCGGAGCGGCTTGGCCATGCGCGCTACAGCGTGCAGCGCATCTACGACGCACGGGTGCGCGGGGTGCCGACTGCGGAAACGATCGCGACGATCGTGCGTGGCGTGCGGCTCGAAGACGGACCCGCGCGGGCCGAGCGCGCCGAAGTCGTCAAGGCGACCGACAACAACGCCTGGGTGCGCCTCGAATTGACCGAGGGGCGCAATCGCGAGGTGCGGCGCTTGATGGAGCGCGTGGGTCACCCCGTCGTGCGCCTGCGCCGTGTTGCGTTTGCGGGCCTGACGGCGGCGGGGCTCAAGGTCGGGCAGTGGCGCACGCTTGACGACGGCGAGGTCGAGCAGTTGGCGGCGCGCGGCCACGTCGGCTCGTTCACGTTGCCGCCGGACCCGCGGCGCAAGGCGCCTTCCCGCCCGGTACGGACGCTGCCCGCACCCGGTCGACCGGAGAAGCCGGGCCATGTGAAGGCGCGCAGCCCACGGCCAACCGGCACAGCTCCGCCGCGGGAACGCCCCGCAAGGGGTGCGAGCCGTCCTGCCAAGGGTGCGAGCCGTCCGGCCAAGGGTGCCAGCCGTCCTGCCAAGGGAGCCAGCCGTCCGGCGCAGGGTGCCAGCCGTCCGGCCAAGGGAGCCAGCCGTCCGGCGCAAGGTTCGAGCCGCCCTTCGGGTGGCCCGAGCCGCCCCGCGCGGGGTGGGTCCCGCAGCGGGCCGGGCCCGTCGCCGCGCGGAGGTCGCCGGTGAACCCCGAACGGATTGCCTGCATCGTCGGCGCGCGGCCCAACTTCATGAAGATGGCGCCGGTGCACGAGGCCCTGCGGCGGCGCGGTGCTGCGGTGCGCCTCGTGCACACGGGCCAGCACTACGACGCGAAGATGAGCGCCGTGTTCTTCGACGACCTCGGCATGCCGCGCCCTGACGCCTTCCTCGGCGTGGGGTCGGGCAGCCACGCGGCCCAGACGGCGCGTGTCATGGAGCGCTTCGACGAAGACTGCGAGGCGTTCCAACCCGACCTCGTGCTGGTGGCGGGCGACGTGAATTCGACGCTGGCGTGCGCGATCGTTGCGTGCAAGCGGGGCGCGGCGGTAGGCCATGTCGAGGCGGGCCTGCGTTCGCGCGATTGGACGATGCCGGAGGAGATCAATCGCATCCTGACCGACCAGTGCTCCGACCTGCTGTTGACGCCCAGCGCCGATGGCGACGCAAACCTGCGCGCCGAGGGGATGGCAGCATGGCGCATCCGCCGGGTCGGCAACTGCATGATCGACAGTGTGCGGGCCCACCTCGACCGTGCTCGGGGCCTTGGGACACCCGCGACGCTCGGCCTCGAGGTGCGCCGCTACGGCGTCGTCACCTTGCACCGACCGTCAAACGTCGATGACTTGCACCACCTCGCGACGCTGGTGGCGGCACTCGGCCAAGTGGCGGAGCGGCTGCCGCTGGTGTTCCCGATCCACCCCCGTACCCAGAAACGCATCGTCGATGCCGGGCTCGCCGTGCATCCAGACCTGCGGCTGATCGAGCCCTTGGGCTACCTCGAGTTCCTGGGCTTGCAGGCCGATGCGCTCGTGCTGCTGACGGATTCGGGCGGCATCCAGGAGGAATCCACCGCGCTCGGCGTGCCTTGCTTGACGCTGCGCGCCAACACCGAGCGGCCGATTACGGTCGTGGAGGGCACGAACACCCTGCTGGGCACCGACCCGGCATCGATCGGCCCGGCCGTCGAAGCCATCCTCGCGGGCGGCGGCAAGCGGGGCCGTGTGCCAGACCTGTGGGACGGGCATGCCGGTGAGCGCGTGGCGGACGTCGTGCTCGCCGGGTTTCGAACGCTGCGGGAGGCCGGGTGAGTGCAGTGGGGGCGCGCCGCGCGGGTGCCGTTGTGGTCGCCGTCACGCTGACGCTGGCCGCAGCGGGCGCGGCCTGGTGGGCGTGGGGCGGCGCGTCGGGTCGTCGGCCAGTCGTGCTGGCCGATTGGGTCCCCATCGATGCCGCGCCGGTTGTGTGGATCGACGAACTCGGGGCGACCATCGATGGCGCCGCCGCGTTGGCCCAGGCAGTCGCGGGCACGGCCGGCCTGCTCGACGCAGCCGAAATTGCCGCCGGCCTCGACCTGCGCGACGCGGCGGCGGTCGGGCGCGCGGGCTTGCGGCTCGATGCCGGCGTCGTCGGCTTCGGCTGGCAGCAGGGCGAATGGCTGGTGGTGCCGGTCGAGGGCCGCGCGGGAGTCGAACACCTCGTCGGCGTCGTGCGACGGCGGGGCCACGCCGTGGTGGAGTTGCCATCCGCGCCCTCGCCGGCCCAGCTTGCCTACACGGTCGCCGACCGCGCCGATGCGACGCGCGAGGTCGGGTGGTTGTGGTGGGTTCCGCCGGTGCTGATCGGCCGCATCGGCGCCAGTGCGGCGGGTGCAGCGGGGGCCTCTACGTTCGCGGCGTGGCACAGCGCTCCCCGACGCACGGCGGCGTCGCTGACGGGGGCGCCGGGGCAACTCCACGCGCGGCTTCCCCTCGATTCGGCACAGCGCGCTGCCGCCCACCACGGCCTCGGTCCCTTGAATTTCTTGCTTGGTGCCGCGCTCGATCGACTCCACGGCCTCGAGGCAGACGCCCACGTCGGCCGTGACGGAGTCACCGTGACGGCGCGCCTCACTGCGGCGCCCGGGCAGTTGCAAGACGTCGCGGCCTACCACCAGGGCTTCGTCGCCGATGCGCCGGGGGAGACCCTTGACCTTGGCGACTTGCTTCCTGACGAGACGGTCGCTTTGGCTCGCGCGCGGCTGAATCCCGCGCTGCTGCAATGGTTGCCAGCCGCCGTGCGCGACGCAGTATGGCCTGCCAGCGCGCTCGAGCGCCTGCATCCGGCGCTGGTCGGAGTCGACGCGCGTCAGTTGCTCGACGAACTGGACGGCCAGGTCGCCTTCGCCTTACTGGGCATCGCCGACGCCGTGCCGCTCGACCCGCGCCAGTGGGCTGCATTGGCGCCGCGCCTGGCGCTGCGAGGTGCTGTCGCCGTCGCCTTCCGGCAACCCGAGGCCGCTGCTCGCTTCGTCGACCGCTGCCGATCGGCCCTTGACACGCATCCGGAGCGGCCCACAACGGTCGCCTTCGGCGCGTGGAACGGCCTGGCGGTGCCGGGCCCGACCGTGCCCTGGTGGCTGCTGCGCCGGGGTCGCGACGTCGTTCTCGTGTCGGGCGTTGACGCCCACGAAGACCTCGACCGGGTCGCGCGCGGCAAGTTCCCGTCTTTGGCCGCAGCGGCGGGCTCCGAACTGGCCCGCAGCGTCGTGCAAGGGACCGGGGCGTGGCTCGCCGGCCGCGTCGAGACGCCGCGCATCGCCCGGTCCTTGCGACGCCGCGGGATGCCCGATTATGTCGTGCAGATGGTCGCTTCGCTGGGCGAAGGCACCGTTGCCGTCGCCCTGGGTCCCGACGCTGTGACGATCCACGCCGAAATCCGCCCCGGCACGACCGCCGCCCAGCCGCAAGCCGCGCCGCCCGGAACCACGGCAGGCGCACCATGACGCCGCTGCCTGCGCTGCCCGCTGCCGTCGAACGCCCGGGCCCTGCCACGCGCGTCGTCGCGGCCCTGTCGGCCCGCGGATTGAAGCGCCGCTACCAGATCGACGGTCGCCCGGTCGATGCGCTCGCCGGCGTCGACATCGAGGTGCAGCCGGGCGAGTCGGTGGCCATCGTCGGCAAAAGCGGCGCGGGAAAGAGCACGCTGCTCAACCTGATCGGCGCACTCGATCGTGGCTACGAAGGCGAACTCCGCGTGTTCGGCCGCGAACTGCGCACGCTCTCGGACGCGGAACTGGCGCGGTTTCGCAACCAGCAGATCGGCTTTGTGTTCCAGGCTTTCCACCTGTTGCCGCAGCTCAGCGTCGGTCGCAATGTGATGTTGCCTGCGGCCTTTGGCGGTGGGTTGACGGACGGCGAGGTCGAGACCCGAGCGCGTGCGCTGCTTGCCGAATTGGGGCTCAGCGACCGCTTCGACCAGAATCCCGCCCAGATGTCGGGCGGCGAGCGGCAACGGGTGGCCATCGCCCGCGCGCTGCTGCTCGAACCGCCGCTGCTCGTGTGCGACGAGCCGACGGGGTCGCTCGACGCGGAAACCGGGCGCCAGATCCTGGCCGTGCTCGCTGACGTGCGCGCCCGCCGCGGCACCACGCTGCTGCTCGTCACCCACGACCCCGCCGTCGCCCGCAGTGCCGACCGCACGATCACGTTGGCGGGCGGCCGCAGCGCCGCGGGCGAGGCCGCATGAGGGTGCGCCGCCTCGTTGGCCTGATCGTAGCCAATCTCGCCACCCAGCGGCTGCGGGCCGCGTTGACCATCTTGGGCATCGTGGTGGGAACGGCGCTGCTCGTCTTCTTCATCGGCCTGGGCCAGGGCCTGCGCGAGCGCGTGCTGAACCGCATCTTTCCGGTCAACCAACTCGAACTCGAGCCGCGCGCCGTACAGGTGTTCGGCATCGAGCAGATCGCGTCCGACGTGCCGCTCGACGACGCGCGCATTGCCCAGGTGGCGCGGCTGCCCGGCGTGGTGCGGGCGTTCGGCAAGCAGAAATCCGGCTTTCCCGCCCGGCTGTGGGGTGGCAAGGAACTCATCGGCTACAACCTGTTCACCGAAGCGTTTTTCGACGGCATGCCGGCCGTCGTCCTGCGCAGCGAACTGGACACCATCGAAGATGTCGCCGCCAAGCGCCGCGAGGCCGCCGCACGCACGGCGGCGCGCTGCGACGTGGACCTCGACTGCCTCGCGGGCCAAGGGTGCCGCGACGGGACCTGCGAACTCGTGGTGTGGGCCAGCCGGTTTCGCGACGACCTCGCCATCGTGCTGCCGTGTGCGGCGAGCGCAGACTGCGCCCAGGGGGTCGGCTGCCACGGCGGGCGCTGCGGCTCCGGTCATTCGGCGCTGCCCGCCGAGGCCGCGGCGCGCTGCCTGTTGCCCGAGTCTGCCGGCAACGGGCGCGGCTTGGAGTTCGACCGCGAAGTCGGCGTGTTGGCGCGGCCGTGCGACGCCCAAGGCGACTTCTGCCCCATCGCCGGGTCCGCGTGCCCGGCCGGAACGTACTGTGCGGGCGACGACCCCGACACCGTACTCGGGTGGTGCGAGCCGCCGCTGCCGGCCGTGTTGAACCCTTTGCTGATCGAGGTCTTCAACTCCGACATGGCGCGCTCGCTCGGCGCCGCGCCCTTGGCGAGCCTGCACGCGCTGTACGGCATCCGATTCCACGTCGCATTCGGCGACTCGTATTTCGCCAAGGATGCCGCGCGCGACCGCCAGCAGGTCAAGCAGGCCGTCGTCGTCGGCTTCTCGCGCAAGGCGCCCGAACTCGGCGTCGCGCTGCCCCTTTCGCTCGTACGCGCCCTGAACGCCCGGTTTCGCAGCCAGGCCGCGGCCCAAGTGTACGACGCCGTGCTGATCGAGACGCTCAGCAACGAGCGGGTCCCCGAGGTGGTGGCGGGTGCCGAGAAGCTTGGCTTTCAACTGTCGCGCAAGTCGCGGGCGGCGCGCACCGTAGGCACCGTCGTGTTCGTGACGGCGCTGGCGCTGATCCTGCTCGCGTTCGTCGTGCTGCTCGTGGCAGCGGCGCAGATTGCCCAGACGTTCGCGCTGCTGGTGCACGAACGGCGCAGGGAGATTGCCGTCTTGCGCGCGCTCGGTGCCACGCGAGGGGCGGTTGCCTTTCTCGTGCTCGGCGAGGCAGCGGTGCTGGGCGTCAGCGGTGGCACACTCGGTGTCGCGCTGGCCCGGGCGGCGGCGGCCGGCGTCGATCTGGCGGCACGCGCGGCGCTAGCGGGGGTGCCGCTGCTGCCCGATGGGTTCTTCGCATTTCCGGTGTGGGCGGCGCCGTTGGGCGTTGCGGTCGGCATCGTGTTCTGTGTGGCGGGCGCCCTCGGTCCGGCGCGGCGGGCAGCGCAGATGGACCCGGCCGAGGTGCTGGCGCAGGGGTAGGCCGACCCGGCGTCAGGATTCTGCAGCGCGCGGCACGGGCACCAGCCAGCCGAACACCGCCGTCGCCAGCGCGGCTCCAGCGACCTGGGCCAGGCCATACGCCGGCACGTCGGCGAGCCGGATACCGCAGTACGTGTCGGTCAAGGCCCGCGCCAACGTCAGGGCCGGATTGGCAAATGCACTCGATCCCGTGAACCAGTATGCCGCGGTGATGTACAGCCCGACGGCAACGGGCACGGCCTGCGGGCGCTGGCGGCCGATCGCGATGATGGCGCCCACCAGCCCGAACGTCGCCACGACTTCGGAGAACCACATGTCGCCGCCAGAGCGCATGTGGCGCGAAGCATCGAGCCACGGCAGGCCGAACATCGTGTGCACCACGGCAATGCCCGCGATGCTGCCCGCGACTTGCGCGCCCACGTAAGCCAGCGCCTCGCGCAACGGCTGTTGGCGCAGCAGCAGCGCGGCCAGCGACACGACGGGGTTGAGGTGAGCGCCCGACACGCCGCCGAACATCCAGATCAGCACGACCAGCGCACAACCCGTGGCGACCGAGTTGATGAACAGCGTGATGGCGGCCGCATCTCCCGCGAGGTCCGATGCCAGGATGCCGGAGCCCACAACAGCCACCACGAGCAGCAGCGTGCCGAGAAACTCCGCAGCGAGCTTGCGGGGCAGAGTAATGGTCATGTGTGTCGAGTCCTTCGGTGCCGGCGCCACGCAGATCGGGTGTGCGAGTGCGCTCAATCGACGGTGATGGACTTCGACACGTTCTTGGGCACGTCCGGATGCACGCCGTGGTCGCGCACGCCGAGCCCGTCGAGCCACGCCGCCTTCTTGCGGCTCATCGCCAACGCCAGCCTCTGCAGCGCGACCGTCGCCGAAAACACCGTCGCCAGGGTGTCTCCGGTGGGAGGCAGCGCGATGTACAGGCTGCGGTACGCCGGGTTGTCGGCGGGGGCCTTCTCCGCAGCCTGGCGCAGCGCGGGGTGGTCTTCTGCGATGACCACGGTCATGGCCCCGCGAATCTTGTGTGTGTTGATCTGGCTGACCGTCAGGTTGATGTCGCGCACTTCGGGCCCCGTCACGTAGACGAGCGGGTAGTCCGCCCGCGCGGCTTGCAGTGCCAGTCCGAGTCCCGCCGCCGCCGCCGTGCCCGCAGCGTGGCCCGCCAGCCTCCCGTCCGGCCCAACCAACCAAAGCGCCGCGTCGGTCGGTGCAATGCCAAGCTTGCCCAGTGCCGCCAGCAGTGCGGCGACCTGCGCCGGTCCCCACACCGTGTTCCAGC
The DNA here is from genome assembly GCA_009692425.1 of Myxococcales bacterium. Taxonomy (GTDB): domain Bacteria; phylum Myxococcota_A; class UBA9042; order UBA9042; family UBA9042; genus SHZF01. The sequence goes on from SHZF01000009.1 coordinate 20,680, forward strand.
CTAGGATGGTGTTCGGCCCGTGCTTGAACTCCGACGCCTCGTAGCCCTGCGTATGGTTGAGTACGACTTCGCGAATCTTGAGCGCTCCCTCTAGCGCCACGGCAATGACGCGGGTGGCGAGCAGGTGCATCGACGGGCAGGGGTACAGCAACTCGGCGGCGGCCTCGACCGCCGCTTCGGTCGTCCGCAGCGTCGTGGCGACGTGATCGGGCAACGCGGTGAAGCGCCGCCGGTGGTCGGACAACGCCTGCACGGCGCGGCCATCGCCTGACGCCGCCCGCCGCTCGCCTACACGCAGGGCCAGCCCATAGAACACCGCGAGCTGGTTCATGAAGCTCTTGGTCGCCGGCACCGCGACCTCGGGCCCGCAGCGCAGCGGCAGCACGAGGTCCGCCTTCTCCTGCGCCAGCGTTGAATTCACGTTGTTGACCAGCACGACCCGCCGCACCGCGCGCCCGGATGCGAGCACGTCGTTGACCACGTCGATGAGGTCCTTTGTCTCGCCCGACTGGCTGACGGCCACGAACACGTCGCCGTCCTTGAGGCTGTGCACGCACTGCGCGCGGAACTCGCCGGGCAGCAGCGGGATGACGGTGACGCCGGCGATCGCGTCGAAAAACAATGCCGCAGCCTTGGCGGCGTGCCAACTCGTGCCGCAGCAGACGATGAAAATTCGGCCTCCCGCCCGGTCGGCGGCCGCCACGTCGTCGCAGAACCGCTCGACGGCGGCGCGAAAGGCCTCCAGTTCCTGCTCCTCGATCAGCACGTCGAGCAGGCGCACGACGAGCAGTTCGCCGGGACCCTCGGCTAGGGCGAGCAGATCGGCGAGGAAGCCCGCCTCGGTCGACGCCAGCTTGCGCCGCAGCAGGTCGCGCTCGCCTTCGGTGCCGCGTCGCACCACTTCTTCTGGCAGGCTGCCGAGCAGCGTCTTGACTTCCGGTTCTGCGACCAGGGCGCGCCACGTCGCTGCGATGCGATCGTCGTCGATCTGCTCGCGCAGGAGTTCCCATCCGGACCACAGTACCGAGCGCGCGGTGGAGTCCTCGTCGCCGAGGTACGGCAGCAGGGTACGCGCGGCCAGGCTGCCGCCCTGGAACAGGCGCACGACGGCACGGCATGTTGCGACCTGGGCGGCGATCTCCTGCTCCATGAACGACGCAAACAAGGGCTGCAACGTGGTGTCTTCGGCCCGCAGGCGACTGCGCACGGGCTGGCGCGCGATCGGTTCACCCGCCTCGACCCTGCGTGGGCCGTCGGGCGACGGGATGGTGCGGTCGGCCACACCGTACAGTTGCCAGGCACCATGGCCATCGAACTCGACGAACTCGCCTTCGGCCATCGGGACCAGGATGCGGGTCAGCTTGAGCACGCTCGACAAGTCGGACGAAGCGATGCCGAAGCGACCCCCTGCGTCGTCGGCGCCGACGCCGAAATACAAGGACGACCCCGACTTTACGGCCCACGCGCAGCGGCTGACTGGATCGACGATCACCGCCGCGTAGGACCCCTGCAGGCGCCCCGCCGCATCGACGAGACTCGCCCGCATGAGTGCCCGCCGTGCCGTCGGATTGCGTTGCGCGCTGGCATCGAGGGAGCGCAGGCGGGCGGCAAACGCGTGCTCCACGGTGTGCACGACCATCTCACCGTCGTTGTCGCTGGCGACCGCGTGGCCTTCGCGCTCGAGCCAGGCCTTCAGCGCATCGCAGTTCGTCACGTTGCCGTTGTGCGCGCCGTACAGGTAGGTGTGGCAGCGCACGACGTGGGGCTGCGCGTTGGCCTCGTCGACCGCGCCGAACGTCGCCCAACGCACCTGGCCGCACAGCAACTGCCCGCCGAGTCCGACGATTCCGAGCGAGTGGATCATCGCCGATGGGGCGCCGACCCCCTTGCGCAGGTCGCACGCGTCGCCGTCGCCTTGCAGCACGGCACCCGTCGAGTCGTAGCCGCGGTACTCGAGCGTGCGCAGCAGTTCGCCGGCTATGCGGCCGAGGTCGGGCCGAGACCGTTCGTAGACGAGGCCGATCACGCCGCACATGCAAGCCGTCCGTCGCCGGCGCTCGCGGCCGGGACGGCGAGTCTGCGTGTACGCGCGGCGGATTGGCAAGGTCGTTCGTCGGCCCAAATCCACCACCCTAGAACCTCTCCGGGCCGTCGAGACGGATAAAAGCATAGGCAGAGTGAGGACTTGTGGATCGATAGGACATCAGGTCCATCGACCACCAAGCCCGGAGCGACAACGACGGAGGTGGGTCCGTATCGGCGGATCCGGGGGTACGGCACCGTTGACCCCGCATGATGCCCTGGCGCAGACTCCTTCCCCTCGCGCGGAGCGCTGCATGGCCACCCCTGCCGACATCGACCGCATCGTCGCCGCCGTGTTGCGCGAGATGGGCCCGGCGTCTGTCGCCGCGCCTGCGGCTCCGGCCGTCCCCCACCGCCGCCCCGACCGCGACGACGTGGCCCCGCGCCGCGGCAGCACGGCGTGGCGCGAACGTGCTACTCTTGGTGCACCGCCCGAGCCTGCCCCGACGTCCGTGCAGTTCCGCAGCGCGCCGTCGGACGGGTCGCCCCAATTGCCCGGACTGGCGCGGCTCGCGTTCCCTGCCGGTCTCGCCCGACTGACCGCGGCGACACCCGCTCGCCTCGGCATCGGCCGCGCCGGGCTGCGCACGCCAACCGACGTGTACCTGACGTTGCGCGGCGACCATGCCGTTGCGAAGGACGCGGTCGCGAGCGTGCCGAAGCCGGGCTTCGTCGCCAGCCTGGGCGCGATCGAACTTCGCTCCCAGGCGCTGGATCTGCAGACCTTCCTGTTGCAACCGGACCTGGGCCGGCGGCTGGACACCCCGTCGCGCGTCAAACTGCTCGCCGAGGGCACGCACGGCGCCGACGTGCAGGTCATTTTCGCCGACGGCCTGTCCGCTTGGGCGGCCGAACACAATGCGGCGCTGCTTCCTGCGCTGCAAGCCGCTCTGGGGCAGGCGGGTTTCAGCGTCGGCAAGCCGATCTGGGTCCACCGCGGTCGCATCGCCGTCGCCGACGAGATCGGGGTGGAACTTGCTGCAAAGGCGACCCTCATCTGCCTCGGCGAACGGCCCGGACTCGGCACCGGCGATTCGCTTTCCATCTACCTCGCGTGGGGCCCGAAGCTGGGCCAGGACAACGCGGAGAAGAACTGTATTTCGAACGTGCGGCCCGCGGGTTTCTCGGTCGACGCCGCCGCGCGCCAGGCGGTCGACATCCTCACTCGCGCACGCAGCCACGGCCGCGGCGGGCTTGCCCTCGGACAAGCCGGTGCCTGAACCGACTCGGTGAGTTGACCGCGCTCTTTCACCCGCCCCCTGCTCCCAGGAGCCGCCGATGCCGCGCCCCCACTGGCTTGCCGCCGACCTCGTCGCCCTGCCGGCCAAACTGCTGTCGTGTCGGCTCATCCCCAACGCCGACGCCGCGTTGCTGGCGCGCTTGGGGGCACCGGCCGCACGCACCGCGTTGGGCCTCGTGACCTGCGACCAGGACGACTCGACGTATGCGGCGCTCGATCAGGCGACCAAGCACGCCGACGTCGAAATCGTGTACGCGAAAAGTTTCTACGCCGGCGCCGCGCACGCCTCAGGCCCCTTGTCGGGCGAAGTGCTCGGCGTGCTGGCCGGGCCGGATCCCGACGAGGTGCTCGAAGGCCTCGCCGCCTTCCGCCGCTACCTGGAGGAGTCTGCCTGCTTCTACCAGGTGCCCGGGCCGGCGGGTGGCGCGCGCCCCGCGTTCTTTCCGCACGTGCTGGCCGAGACGGGCCGCTACCTGGCGCCGCTCGCGGGCATCGAGGTCGGCGCGCCGCTGGCATACCTGATCGCGCCGCCCGTCGAGTCGGTCGTCGCCGTCGATGCCGCGCTGAAGGCGGCCGACGTGCGACTGTGCCACTGGTTCGGCCCACCCACGGAGACGAACTTCGGGGGTGCGTACCTCGCTGGCGACCTCGCCGCGGTCGAAGCGGCGGCTGCGGCCTTTGCAGAAGCCGTCGCCGACGTGGCGCGCCGGCCGCTGGATGCTGCGCGGCGTGCGGCGGCGGCGCGTGGCTGATTCACGTGAACTCGCTTGCCGGGTCGCGCCCGACTGCCTATGCTGCGCCCGGTTGGCGCGATCGGCACGAGAGACCGGCGTTTAGGAGCCACCCGCGATGAAGCCTTCGACGGTCCTCTTGGTCGCGGCGCAGTTAGCCGCCTTGGTCGCCGGGTGCGCTACGCCCCTGCCTGCCGCGACGGGTGCCGCAGCGGGGGGCGGGGATGCGACGCTCGTCGCCAATGCGGACGCCGCCGTTTCCGATGCCAACACTCAGGACACGGCGGGAGGCGATTCCGCCAATCCCGGCGCGGCGAACCCGGACGCCGTGGCGAGTGACGCCAAGGCTGTCGATGTCCCGCCCCCAGCGGCTGACGCTGCGGCCGCGGATACGATCGTACCGGGCCCCGATGCCGCGCTGCCCGTCGATGCGGCCGAGCCGACCTGTGCCGCCAAGTTCGGCACGCCAACCGACAAGAAGGTTTCCACGAGCGGCATCTACACCGTCGAACTCGACGGCCCGCTTCAGGCCGCGCCCGGCACCCTACAGCCCTACCAGATTCGCGTCACGGCGGGCGCTGCGGGCGAGGCCGTCGTGCAGCAGGCCATCTCAGTCACGTACATCCACACCCAGATGGGCCACGGCGGACTGAAGACGCCTTCGATCGAAGAACTCTGCAAGGGCATCTACAAGGTCAAGAATGTGCAACCGTCGATGGGCGGCACGTGGGCGCTCGGCTTCACGTTGGCGAAGTCGGACGTCGTGAAGTTCAGCATCATCGTCAAGAACTGACCGGCCGGGCGGGCTTGGGACTTTTTTCGGACGGAGAGGCGGCGTGCGCAGGTTGTCCAGCGGCAAATGGCCGGCAGTGGGTCGCCCGCAGGAGCGCTGCGAGTGCACGCAACTCGTGTTCCCCGAACTCAACCTGACGATCGAGGGCGTTTCGGTCGCGGGCGTCGAGACGTGGCTGCGCATTCCCGAATGGGGGCTCGGAATCGACACCGGCCGCTCGCCCGACAGCATCGTGCGCTGCCGCCACATCGCGCTGACGCACGCGCACATGGACCACGCCGGCGGGCTCGGGCAGATCCTCGCGCTGCGCAAGCTGTGGTCGCTCGGGCCTTGCACCGTCTACGCGCCCGCACCGTCTTGCGCCGATCTGGCGTCGGTCGTCTGCGCTTGGCAGCGCTTGCACGGCGTCGAGTTCGATTGGTCGCTCGTGCCGATGGAGTCGGGCTGCGAAGCCGACATCGGCGGCGGGCGGCGGTTGCGGGCGCTCGCCGCCGATCACGTCGTCCCGGCCCTGGGTTACGCCATTGTGAGCCACCCGCGCAAGCTCCGGCCCGAATTCGCCGGGCTCGACGGCGATGCGCTGCGGCAGTTGCAGGAGCAAGGCACCGAGGTCACGGCGCCCCAGCGGCGCGTGCTGTTGGCGGCGTCGGGCGACACGCTGGCAGGTGCGCTGGAGCGATCCACGGAATTGCAGGAGGCCGACGTCCTGTTGCACGAGGCGACGTTCCTCGACGAGCGCCGCACCCGCGACGATGCCCACAAGGGCGGCCATACGCACCTCGATGAGTTGATCGAGCGCGCCCAGGGCATTCAGGCGCGCCACTTCGTGCCGTACCACGTGAGCCAGATCTACTCGGCCGACGAGGCCCGCCGCGTGCTGAGCCAGCGCATCCCGCCCGATCTGCTCAACCGCACGACGGCGCTGCTGCCCGGCGAACGGGTGGCACCGGCCGGGTATGCCGGCGATTGGAACACGACGGGTCAGTTCCCCACGGTACGCCCGAGCGACCTGACGCGCTGAGAACTGGCGGCGGTCATGGGCCCAGCCAGAACAGGTCGTAGCTTCCCTCGAAATCGAAGTCTTCCGGCGCCTTGCGGTAGTGCGCGGTCAAGAAGGCGTCGATGGCGGCGAGGTCGAGAACCGTGCCCCGCCAGCGCCAGCGCCACGTCACGACGGCGACGGCCGCGCCGAGGCCGGGGTATGGCGTCATGACCCAACGAAAGGCACCGCCGCTGGCGGCCGCGCGCGCCTTGGCCAACGCCCGCAGTTCGCACACCCGGAACGCGGGCGCGCACGGGTCGTACAGTAGCGCCACCCCGCCGTGCTCGAGGTTGTGCAGCCAGCGCTGCGGCGGCAGGTAGGCGTATTCGCCCCAGCGCGCCCACTGGCCGCGGTGCGGGCCCGACGCGGGGGGCGAGTCGGTGTACGTGATGACCTCGGGGAGGGCCACGTGCGTTCCGCCAAAGTCCGCGCGCTCGTCGATCGACGTCGCCGGTTCGGGCAGCGGTGCGGCGGACGTCAGCGGGCAACTCCAGTCGCTCAGATCGACTGCGACATCGGCAGGGCTCCAGGCCTTCGTGGCCGGCAACTGCGCGACCGGGGGCACCTTGCCGTGCAGCACGGCAAGCACGCCTTCCTTCGACGGGCACGCGACCAGCGGCACCGAACCCGGCGGCGGTGGCTGCGGTGCGTCATCGCCGGCGGCGCAACCCAGCGTCAGCGCCAGGACCGGAATCAACAAAATCGATGTGATCACCGCCGATTGGGTCAGGCGCCACTCCCACGCGCGCCATGCCACGTAGGCGACCGGAATGACCTCCAGCGTAAGGAACGTACTCGTCACGAGCCCACCCACCATCGGCGCCACGATGCGCTTCATCACTTCGGCTCCCGTGCCATCGGCCCACAAAAGTGGCGCCATGCCGACCCACACCGCGGTGGGCAACCCGCAGTCGAGTGCCGGCAACAGCCACACCGAACCGACGAGCACGAACGGCACCGACCCCATCACCAGAGCCGACTGCTAGATGTTGCCGAAATTTGCGCACAACAACAGAAAAGATCAGCAACAGCGTGACCGGCACCACCAGGAGCATGCGTGCTTCCATCTTCTCCGTCAGTTCGTACTGGCGGCTGATCAGATGGTCCGCCTCCATGCGGATGCGGCCGCGCACGAAAATGCGCAGCAGCGCGGGCGCCAGCGTGATGGCCAGCAAGGCCTCGAACGCCATCGCAAACGTCTTCGTGAACGCCAGCGGTGCGAACAGCCGGTAGGCCTGGCCCTGCAGCGCGAACACGGGCAGGAAGCTCACGACGAGCAGGAGCCGCGAAAAAAACAGCGGCCGGCCCATGCCCGACGCGGCTTCGAGGATCGCGGCGACCCGTTGCTTCGACGTGTAGCCGGGAGCCAGTCGCTCGATGCGCTTGACACGGCGCCGACTCCCGTCGAACGTAGCGGCGCGGCGCCGTACGCCCGCAGCTCCCGCCGGAGTGGTGAAATGGTAGACGCGGCGGACTCAAAATCCGCTGGGCTTACGCCCATGAGGGTTCAAGTCCCTCCTCCGGCACTCTCGCCAGCGCCGGCCATACGCCAGGCTCTCCACGTCGTGCTGGCCTGCACGGTGCTGGCGCTGGCGGCTTGGCCGTGCGTCGTCGACGCCCAACCGGGAGCGCCGGTGGGACCGGTTGCCGTTGCGCCGCCCTTCGAACCGGCGCCGCCCGCACCGTGGCAAACGCTCGACGCAGAACTCCGGTTTCGCGCCTCGCGCTCCGCTAACCTGTCGAACTTGCTCGCCGGGCTGGATTCCTTTCGGCGCGGCGTCTTCCACCGCACGCGGCTCGGGGCCACGTTCGACCGCGGCGAACTGACCGCGCGCCTGCAGTTGCAAGCGTCGGCTGCGCTCGGCGACGCAGGTCCCGGTGAAGCGCCGCTGCCCGTCGGCTTGCAACAGGGCGCCGTGCGCTGGAAGGTGGCGTGGCCGGCAGCGCTCGAACTGGAGGCTGGGCGGATGGCGCTCGACTACGGCGTCGGCCGCCAGGTGGGGCGCTATGATTTTCACGACAGCGGCAACGCCTTCGACGGCATTCGCCTGCGCTACACGATCGGGTCCGTGCTGGCCGCCGACGCACTCGTCGTGAAGATTCGCCGCAACAGCGCCCAGCCGGAACACGAGCGCAACCTGACCGGCATCTACCTGACGACCGTGCCGACCGAGGTGCTGCGCGCCGACCTGTACTTCCTGTACCTCGCCGATGGCACGGCCAAGGAGCGTGCCCAGATCCTGACCATGGGCGCCCGCATCGACTGGCAGGTCGCGCGCGCCCTGCGGCTCGAATCCGAAGTCGCCGTGCAGGTGGGTGACCTTCAGGGCGAGGGCCGCACGCCGCCGCGTGACCACCTCGCGAGCATGGCAGCGGGCCAGATCGTGGGCGTGCAGACGCTCGGGATTCCCCTTTCGCTCCGCATGCACGGTCAATTCTACTCGGGCGATTCGGCACCGAAGGACCCGACCAGCAGCGGTTGGCGGCCGCTGTACCCGTCGCTGGACGAGCACATGGGGCTGCTGCAGGTCGTCGGACAGAACAACGTGCTGCAGGCCGGCGTCGGCGTGGGCGCGCAGCCCGCCGCCACGCTGCGTATCGATCTCGACGGGCGGTGGACGGCGGCGCGCACGGGGGCGCCGTTGCCGGGTTTCGGCCAGCAGATTGTAGCGGGCGACGGCTCCTGGCTCGGCTTGGGACTCGAACTCGATGGGCGCGCGCGGTGGCAGGTCCATGCGGCGGCGGAACTCGCACTGATCGGCGGCATGTTCCGGCCCAGCGTCGCTGCGCGGCCCGTGATCGGACCAGATGTTGCATGGCAGGCCTTCGTCCAGTGGACAAGCCGCTTCTGATCGCGTAGCTTCCCGCGCCCTTGCGGTCCCGCCGGGCCGCCACGCGATTGGCCGCTGGAGTCCCCCATGCAGGTGCTGTACGCTGGCCGTTCCGATGTGGGCGTCGTCCGCAACCAGAACGAAGACAACCTCTTGCTCGACCCGGGCCTGCGCCTGTTCGCCGTGTGCGACGGTGTTGGTGGTCGGGTGGGCGGTGCAGAGGCGAGCCGGATCGCGGTCGAGCAGATCGCTGCGGGCGTCGCGCGGCACCGCAAGCTGATCAACGATTTCGTCGAGGGCAACGGCCACGTGGTGCGCCGCGATGTGGGTTACGTGCTCGAGCAGGCCATCAGCGACGCGTCGGGCAAGATTCGCCAAGCCGCCCAGCAGAACCCGCACCTGGCGGGCATGGCGACGACTGCGGCCGCCGTCCTCGTCGCCGGCAACCACGCGTTCGTGGCCCACGTGGGCGACTCCCGCGTCTACCTGGCGCGGCACGGCACGCTGCATCCGCTGACCGAAGACCACAGCTTGCTCAACGACCTGCGGCGGCGTGGCCGGGTGCCCGACCAGGGCAGCATTGACCAAGTCTACCACGAGGCGCTGACCCGGGCGCTCGGCGTGCTGGATTCAGCCCGCGTCGATTTGCTCGATCTTGAGTTGATTTCGGGCGATCGCTTCGTGTTGTGCACCGACGGTGTGCACCACGTGCTCGGCGACGATGACATGCAGGCGATCGCGCCGCGCGGCGACGTCCACGAGGTGGCGAACGAACTGATCGAAGCGACGCTGCAGCGCGGAGCGCCCGACAACTGCACCGCCATTGTACTCGATGTGCGCGACGATGCCGCGGCGGACCGGGCCGAGCGCGTGCGGCGGCGTCTCGAAGCGCTGCAGGGCGTCTCGATGTTCCGCTACCTGCCGTTCGCCGACCTCATGCGGGTGGCAGGCATTGCGAAAGAGCGTCAGGTGCCGGTCGGCATCGACGTGTTCCACGAGGGCGAGTTCGGCGAGAGCCTCTACATCATCCTCGACGGCAAGGCTGCGGTCCTGAAAAGCGACGTCGAGATCGCGACCCTCGTAGCCGGCGCGCACTTCGGCGAGATGAGCCTGATCGAGCGGGCGCCGCGGACGGCCACGGTGCGCGCCCAAACGCCGCTCGACATGGTCATCATCGAGCGCGACAGCTTCTTCTCGCTGCTCGCCGAGGAAGCCACAGCCGTCAAGCTGCTGTGGGGCCTGGTGCGCATGTTGAATGCGCGCCTCAAGAACACGTCGGACGAACTGACCTCTCTCAAGGTCGGGAAGCCCGGGTGATGCGCACCCCCGTTCGGTTCGGAGCCTGTCTCGTGGGCCCGGCGGGCCCGGCGCTCGTGGGCGCCGCGCTTCTGGCCGCCTGCACGCCGCCAGACCCGCCACCGCCCCGGCCGCTGCCCGTCAAGGCCGCCGCCGCCGCTGCTGCCACGGACGACCCGCAGGCGCGGCACCGCGATCGGCAGGACGGCCTCCAGGGCGGCAAGCTCGTTTTCGAGGAGACCTTTGAGCGCAACGAATTGGGCGCCGACTGGGTCGCGAAACAGCCCGGTGAGTGGTCCATCGAGGGTGGCCTGCTCAAGGCGACGCCGGTGCCGAACGAGGACCTGCGCAACCGTGGGCTCTGGTTGGCAAAGCCGCTGCCGAAGAATGTGCGGATCGTGTTTCAGGCGCGTTCGTTGTCCGTGGTCGGCGACACGAAGTGCGAAGTGTTCGCGACCGAGCCGAAGCACGAGACCGGCTACTCGGTGATCATGGGCGGCTGGAACAACACGATCAACACGATCGCACGCCGCGGTGAGCACGAAACGGCACGCGTGGTGCAGGCCGAGCACGTTCCCGTCGAGCGTGGCCGCACGTACACGTGGACGATCGTGCGCTCCGATGCCGCCGTGCGCTGGTACGTGGACGGGCGCTTCATGATTGCGTACGACGATCAGGACCCCGTGGCCGGCGTCTGGTTCGGCTTCAACAACTGGGCGACCGACGTCCGGTTCGACAACCTGAGGGTCTTCGAGCTGTAGCGCCGTCGGTGGGATTGACGCTGCGGCAGTACGCTGGCTAATTTCCACCCTCGGCGCGCGCCGGGGTCGCCAGAGAGCGGTCTTTCTGTTTCGGCGCGGTCTTTCTGGTCGAAGCCGCAGGGGGTCAGGGTGCCCATTCGCGTGACAGCAGAGGGCGAGACGAACGTGGGCCGCAAGCGCGCCCACAATGAGGACAATTACCTCATGTTCCCCGAACGCCACCTGTTCGTCGTCGCCGACGGCATGGGCGGGCACGCGTGCGGCGAGGTGGCGAGCGCGATGGTCGTCGAAGCGATGCGCGACTATTTCGGCCGGGCGTGGAACGACCCCGACGCGACGTGGCCCGGGCGCGAGGAGCGCAACCGTTCCGCCAGCGAGAACATGCTCAACGCCGGCATCCGCTGGTGCAACTACTCGATTTGGGAGAAGGGACACGCCGACACGAAGTTCAAGAACATGGGCACCACCGTCGTCGCGCTCCACGTCGATGACGATCACGTCAACGTCGCCCACGTCGGCGACTCGCGCGTGTACCGGTTTCGCGCGGGCAACCTCCATCAGGTCACCGAAGATCACAGCTTGCTAAATGATTACAAGAAGATGGCTGTGCTGACTCCTGAAGAGGAAGCGAACTTTCCGCACAAGAACATCATCGTGCGGGCGTGCGGCCTCAAGGACAACGTGCTCGTCGATGTCCAGAAGGAAAGACCGGAGCCCGGCGACATCTACATCCTGTGTTCGGACGGGCTGTCGGGCGAGGTACCGGACCCGCAGATTCGCGACATCATGGATCGCGAAAAGGCCGACCTGAAGGCGATGGTGGCCAAGTTGGTCCAGACCGCGTGCGAGAACGGCGGCAAGGACAACGTGACGTGCATCGCGGTGCGGATCGAAGCTCTATAGCCCGCGCGGGGAAGCACGCCAGTCGGTGCTGTAGCCCAGATCCACCACCCCAAGACGGCGCGTCAGGCCGCCCGGGCACGCACGTTGTTCAGTCGGCTGACAATGTGGAAGCGCAACTGCCGGCGCCACCAATGCCAGTCGTGCGCGACGTCGGTGCCCCAGATGTCGGCCCAATACGGCACGCCAGATTCTTTGAACGCCAGCGCGAGCTTGCGCGTCTCGGCAAGGCAATTGCCTTCAAAATTGCCCTGGCCGCACACGAGCGTGACGTGCGTCAGCCGCCGGATGCGCTCGATGTGTTCGCCGTTCAGGTTCCACGCGTAGGCGAGCGGGTTCGAATAGTAGACATCCTCATCATCGTGGCCGTTGAGGAAGAAGCGCGCCTCGTAGCGGCCCGACAGGCCGACCACCTGGGGAAACAGGTGCGGATACTTCAGCGCGAAGTTCACTGCGTACATGGCGCCGACGCTGGCGCCGAGCGTCAAAATGTCGCGACGGCCCGTTTCGTGGTGGATGCGCGGCACGAGTTCCTCGGTCACGAACTGCTCGTACGCGGCGTGGCGACGCACGCGAATGCGCGGCGATCGGTCGTAGTTCGTCCATGTCTCGGCAACGTTCGTCTCGGGCACGTAGAGGCGCACGAGGCCGGCGTCGAGCACGTCTTGCAGTGCTTCGACCGCACCGTGCATCTGCCATTCGTGCGCGTAGCCACCCGCGGTCGGGATGCCGAGGACGGGTCGACCAGCGTACCCGTACGTCCACATGTGCATGTTGCGGCCCATGGCGGCCGACGGGAACCAATCGTGACGGGCGTGCATGCGACCTGGACGGCAGGCGCCGGCGTGCGGGCCGGGTCGCCACATGGTGCGGGGTCGGGCGGGCGCCGGTCAAGCGATTGCGCAGTCCCCGATCCGCCGCCTTCGGCGCAGATCTGCGTTGTCGCTGTGGAATCGGCGTTCGAAGTGCCGGGTGTACGTCTTCACGTCGATTCCTTGCTCCGCCTTGTCGAGCGCAAGCGAGCCAACCGGCAACGCGCATCCGAATTCGGCGGCCGGGGATGGGAGTCGGTGGTGGATCCTGGCAGTGGCGCGCACGACGCGGGGCGTGGACAATGGCCGCGGCGGGCGACGACCGGAGAAGCGCATGGCGCGGCAAATGCACGATTGGCGGTGGTTCTATAGCGCCATGCTGGCGGTGACGGCGTACAGCTGCGGTGCCGATGACGCAGGACCTCCGCACGAGTCGGCGTGCTCGGACGGCGCGGACAATGACCGCGATGGCCACTTCGACTGCCAGGACCCGGATTGTGCGACGGCCTGCGCCGCCAGCGCTGCGGTGCCGGACACGGGCCGGATCGGTGACGCAGGGGGAGGCAGCGACGTGTTGCCAACCGCCGAGGCCGGTGTCGTGGCCGAAGCTGGTTCCGGTGACAGCCGAGACGGGCCGGATGCCGCAATCGGGCCCACCGACCTTGCCGCTGCCGACGTCCCGACTGCCGACGCGCCCGCCCTGGAGGACGTTCCCGTGGCCGCCGACATCCCTCCCAAGAACCAGCCACCCAACTGCGCGATCGTGACACCCAAGGCCAACGCCACGGGCTGGTTCGACGAGGACTTCTTTTTCGCGGCGACCGCGACCGACCCCGAAGATGGGCCACTGCCGGCGTCGGCGGTACAGTGGCAGAGCACACTCAAGCCGTTGATTGCCATTGGTAACAACAAGTCTCACCCATTGCAGCCCGATGGCGTCCACCAGGTGACCTGTACCGCACAGGATTCGGCCGGTCTCGTCGGCACCTCCGCGCCAGTCAGCGTTACGGTCAAGTCGCCGCACGCCGCGATCTGGCACCCGGCGAACAACGAGACGCGGGCTGTCGGCGTGCCGATCCCGTTCAAGGGCAACGCCAAAGACCTGCAGGACGGGACTTTGGTCGGCGCGGCCCTGCAGTGGTCGAGCGACCTCGAAGGCCCGTTTGGCACTGGCGTCGAGTTCAGCAAGGCGCTGAACAAGGTCGGCACGCACACGATCACGCTGAAGGTCACGGACAAGGGCGGCACGCAGGACATGGCGAGCATCCTGCTGGTCGTGAAGTAATACCAAATCCGTTGAATTCGGCTCGGTGCTTGCTCGCCCGCGATCCCGCGATCCGATTCTGCCGGCTTTGGTATGACGGTCGCTACGGCTTGGTCTTGCACGCCGCGAACTGCTGGATCCACTTCAACGAATCGACGTAGCTCGGGTCCGCCTTGTTCTTGTACTTCTGGCCCCCGCCGTGTGACGTGCCGCCCGCCGACGCCAGATGCAGCGGCTTGAGCAAGAACAGGCTATCGACCGGATTGGCAATGTTGATCGTCGGCTTGCCGGGCAGGCCGGGCAGGCCGAGCACGTTGTACATCGTGTAGATGGCGCCACCCTCCCCGGCGTCGGCGTGCAGCCAGCCCGGCGCCTGCGACTTGGCGTAGTCCTTGCCGTAGGGCGCGTGGCAGTGGCTGCAGCGGTCGCGCCACTTGTAGATGAGGGCGCCGAACGACGCGACCAGCGCCGTTTCATCGCAGCCGCCGAGCATGGGCTTGTCCAGCGCAGGCTTGGGCTGGGAGCCCGCGCCGCACGGGTCTGCGATCGCGCCGCACACCGGCCCCTGGCATTGCGCGCTCCACTTGATCCACTCGAGGAACGCGCCGTGCTCAGCCTGCTGCACGTCGGTCGTGATGAGTTCACTTTGCGGCTTGGCCTTGGCGATCCACGCGAGCACCTGGCTCTGCGCCGGATTCGCAAAGTCGACCATGCCCTTCGACGCCATGCACGCCATCGACTTGCATGGGGTGTCTTGCACGAACATGCCGAGGTCCACGCCCGACAGGTGGCACTGGTTGCACGTCGTCGGCTGGCCCTTGGTGACCAATGGCTTGATTTTCTTCTCGAACAGGTCAGACAGCGCGGTCGACTTGCACGCGAGCGGCGGTCCCATGTCGGGTTGGGCGTCGGGGGCCGTGGGTACATCCTTCGCGACGGCCGTATCTTGCGCGACGGCCCCATCTTGCGCGACGGCCCCATCTTGCGCGACGGCCCCATCTTGCGCGGCAAGCGAGTCGGCAGGCGCGGCGACGTCCGGGGAAGCCGCGGCATCGGGCACCGCAGCGGCGTCCGGGGCTGGGCCGGCACTGTCACCTGCAGCCACGTCGGCTTGTGCGGCGGTGTCCGGCGACGGCAGTGTGTCGGGCCCCCGTGCCGTTGCATCGGCCGACGTGCGGGCGCCGGCGTCGGCAGCGGCGCTGGCATCCGGCGCGGCCGCGGCCGTACAGACCGGCGCCCCCTTGCAGCCTGCGTCGGCACAGTCCGCATTGCCGTCGCCGTCCTGATCGACGCCGTCGCTGCACTCGCCGGGTGCATCGCCCTCGTAGGTGTCGTCAGCGCAGGCCGCCAGCGCCATGCTCCCGGCACACCAGATGGCCCAAGCCTTGCCCCGCATGATGATCCCCTCCGGCTCTGTGCGCTGCCGGCCTGTCCGGGTCCGGAGCGTAGCGGTTCAGGTGCGACCCCTCCACTGTGATTGCGCAAGAGCGGCTCAAGTATGACACCCGGCCGCGCCGGTTGACACCTCACCGTGCCGCCCCGAGCATCGGCAGCCCGACGCACCCGGCGGCTGCGGTGAACCGATGGACCCCGTGCTGCACGATCTCGTCGACCTGCTCGCTCTCGAGCGCGTGGACCGCGATCTCTACCGCGGCCGCAGCCAGGACCTCGGCTGGGGCGCGATTTTCGGCGGCCAGGTGCTCGGCCAGGCGCTGTCGGCGGCGGCGCAAACGGTCGACGCCCAGCGCCCGGTCCACTCGCTGCACGCGTACTTCTTGAAGGCCGGCGACTTGCACCAGCCCATCGTCTACCACGTCGACCGCATCCGCGACGGCCACAGCTTCGCGACCCGGCGGGTGGTCGCGATGCAGGAGGGGACGGCCATCTTCAGCTTGTCGGCGAGCTTCCAGGTCGTCGAAACTGGCTACTCACACCAGGACACTCGGCCCGACGTGCCGGGGCCCGAGGGGCTGCTGTCAGAGCGTGAACTGGGTGCCCGCCTCGGCGACCGCGTGCCCGATGCCCTGCGCGCTCTCGCCACCGCGCCGCGGCCCATCGAACTGCGGCCGGTCGTGCCGCGCAATCCGCTCCAGCCGCGTGTGTCGGCACCCATCCGCCATGTGTGGCTGCGCGCTGTGGATCGCCTGCCCGACAACGACGTGCTGCACCGCTACCTGCTGGCCTATGCGTCGGATTTCTCGCTGCTCGGCACGAGCCTCGATCCACACGGCGTGTCGTGGCTGAGCCCGGGGATGCACATCGCGAGCCTCGACCACGCGATGTGGTTCCACCGGCCGTTTCGGCTCGACGAGTGGCTGCTCTACGCGATCGACAGCCCGTCGGCGAGCGGCGCACGCGGACTGGTGCGCGGGCGGTTTTTCGACGCGGCCGGCACGCTGGTGGCGAGCGCGATGCAGGAAGGGCTGATTCGGCTGCGGGCGCCCGCCTGATTCGAAGCCGGCCTGACCCAAGCCCGCTTGGTCAGATGCCTGCGCCGGGGCTGACGACTCGCGGCGCGCCGAACAAGCCGCGTTCCCCCAACCAGGCGACGATGCGCGCCACGGCACCTTCGACCGCGTCGGGCCCCGTGACCTCGATGCGCGCATCCGGCAGTGGTGACGCCTGCCACTCGGCGTGCGGGCCGGCGGGCAGCACCAGTTCGACCTCCAGCACGTCGCCGCTGCCGCCGCGGCGGCGCAGTTCTGCGCGCTCGAGCGGATCCGGCATGTCCACGTCGGCGATGAGGACCACGCCCGCGCTCATGAATGCGCCGAGCAGGAACGACAGGGGCTCCCGGCCAGCGTTCGGACCGGCGCTGCAGATGCCGTTCGCGTGCCCGTTATCGACCACGAAGGCCTGCACCCCGCGCTGGAACAGGCGCGCCTCGAGCGCCCGCGCCACCGCCGTCCGCAGTTCCCCGGGCGGCGCGGCCAACCAGAGCACCGCCGACTTGTGCCCGTTCTGGGCCTCGCGCGCGGCCCGATCCACCTGGCGCAACGGCTCGCCGGCACCTGCGTCGGGTTGCTCGCGGGCCACCATGCCGGCCGCCACCGTCGCGTTCGTCAGCGGATCGATCAGGATGAACGCACCCGTGCGGCGCTGGTCCCGGTACGCGTCCAGGTAGAGCGGCTGCGCGACAGTCACCTGCAACCGGCCGATTTCGTTTAGTTGCAGGCAGTCGGCGGGCACCTCGGCGAGCGAGTTCACATCGACGCGGTGGCGCACCCGGGTCACGCGGCCGCGCACGCTGCGGGTGGTGTGCTTGACCACGTAGGGCCGACTCGGGTCGAGCGGTTCGTTCGCCATCCACACGACGTCGGCGTCGAACGTCGTGCGCACCCACGGCAGCGCGTCCGCATGGACCAGCATGTCGCCGCGGCTGACGTCGATCTCGTCGGCCAGCAACAGCGTCACCGAGCGCGGGGCGCCGGCCGCTTCGAGGTCGCCGTCGTACGTGTGGATGCGCGCCACGGTGCTGCGCGTGCCCGCCGGCAGGCACACGACGGCATCGCCCCGGCGCACGACGCCCGACGCGATCTGGCCGGCGAACCCGCGGAAATCGAGGTCCGGCCGCACGACGTACTGCACGGGGAACCGCAGGGCGCCGGGCCCTTCATCGCCCGCCACATCGACGGCCTCCAGGTGCTCGAGCAGGCTCGGGCCGCGGTACCACGGCATGTTGACGGAGCGATCGACCACGTTGTCGCCGAGCAACGCCGACAGCGGAATCCAGGTGGCCTCGCGCGTGTCCGCACCGCTGCCGAAGCCCAACTGGGCCACGAACGGCGCGAAGTCGGCCCGGATGCGGTCCCACACGCCCTCATCGAAGCCCACCAGGTCCATCTTGTTGACCGCGATGACGACGTGCGGAATGCCGAGCAGGCTCGCGATGAACGTGTGGCGCCGCGACTGCACGAGCGCGCCGTAGCGGGCGTCGATGAGCACGATGGCGAGGTG
Source organism: Myxococcales bacterium (assembly GCA_009692425.1). Lineage (GTDB taxonomy): Bacteria > Myxococcota_A > UBA9042 > UBA9042 > UBA9042 > SHZF01. The sequence goes on from SHZF01000009.1 coordinate 38,389, forward strand.
GGCGGTCGAGGCGCCGGTCGCCATGTTGCGCGTGTACTGCTCGTGGCCGGGCGTGTCGGCGATGATGAACTTGCGGCGCGGCGTGCTGAAGTAGCGGTACGCGACGTCGATCGTGATGCCCTGCTCGCGTTCGGCGCGCAGTCCGTCGGTCAGCAGCGACAGGTCGATGCCTTGGGACGCCCGATTGACCTTGGAGCGCGCGACGGCCTCCAACTGGTCCTCGAACACATTTTTGGAGTCGTAGAGAAGCCGACCGATCAAGGTGGACTTGCCGTCATCGACGGAGCCGGCCGTACTGAAGCGCAGGAGGTCCAAGGGTTCCTCGGCAACGTCGGCCTAGAAGTAGCCGGCTTTCTTGCGATCTTCCATCGACGCCTCGCTCACCTGATCATCGACGCGGGTGGCACCGCGCTCGGTGATGCGGGTGACGGCGGTCTCTTCGATGATGGAGGTGGGGGTCGCCGCATCGCTCAGCACGCACGCCGTGCACGACATGTCGCCGACCGTCCGAAAACGCACGGTGCGCGCGACGATTGTCTCGCCCGGCAGCGGCTGGAGCAGGTGGCTGACGGGCAACACGAGGCCGCCGCGCAAGATGACCGGCCGCTCGTGGGCAAAGTAGATGCTGGGGATCGCGAGCTTTTCCTGGCCGATGTACATCCAGATGTCGAGTTCGGTCCAGTTCGAGATCGGGAACACGCGCACCTGCTCGCCGGGCTGGATGCGCCCGTTGTACAGGCTCCACAACTCGGGCCGCTGGTTCTTCGGGTCCCACTGCCCGTGGGCGTCGCGAAACGAGAAGATGCGCTCCTTGGCGCGCGCCTTCTCCTCGTCGCGGCGGGCGCCCCCGAACACGGCGTCGAACTTGAATTCGGCGATCGCGTCGAGCAGCGTCGTGGTCTGCATGCGGTTGCGGCTGTTGTCTTGCCCGGGGCGCTCGACGATGCGGCCCGAGCGGATGCTGTCTTCGACCGAGCGCACGATGAGCCGCTCGCCCAGTTCGGCGGCGCGGAAGTCTCGAAACGCGACGACTTCTGGAAAGTTGTGCTCGGTGTCGATGTGCATCAACGGGAACGGGAAGCGGCCCGGCCGAAACGCCTTCTCCGCCAGCCGCAGCATCACGATGCTGTCTTTGCCGCCGGAGAAAAGCAGGCACGGGCGCTCGAATTCGGCAGCCGCCTCGCGCAGGATGTGGATGCTTTCGGCCTCCAGCGCTTCGAGCTGCGAGAGCGGCGGAGGATCGGCGACGGCGGCGGCGGTGACAGGCACGGCGGGGCACAGCGGGCGAGGGCCCGCGCGGGCGCGCAGGATGCACAAGGTAGGCGGGATCGTCCAGCGCGCGGCGTGTTGCAGCGAATCCCCTAGAATCGGATCCCCAAGCCGGGCAAGCTTGCTGCCATGGACTTCGCAACTCCCGCAGCGGCCGTTCTCGCCCTGGTGCCCGCCGCCCCACGTTGGACCCGCCGTCGCAAGCTCGCCGTGCTGCCTGTGACGGCAAGCTCGATCGCGCTGTTCCGCCTCGGCGAGCAGTGCAACAACAAGTGCCCGATGTGCTCGAATTCGGGCCGTCCCGAGGCGTGGTTCCAGAAGACGGACGACCTGCTGCGGCGCGCCGACTACCTCCACCAGCGTGGCCTGCGGCGCGTGGTGCTGACTGGCGGCGAGCCGACGATCCACCCCGGCTTCTGGGACGTCGTGGCCCGGGTCAATGCGCACGGCATGCGCTGGGACATCAACACGAACGGTCGCAGCTTCGCCGACCCCGTCTTCGCCGAACGCGCGGCGGCCGCGGGCCTGTTGCGCGCCATCGTGTCGCTGCACTCCCACGAGCCGGCGGCGTCGATGGTGATCTCCGGCGTCAACGCCCGCGGCCACGACGAAATCATTGCCGGCATCGCCGAACTCGCGCGCGCCGGTGTGCCCCTGTTGCTGAACTGCGTGCTGGCGCGCCAGAACCTCGCGCACCTCGAAGCCTACGTCGCGTTCTGCCGCCGACTGGCGCCCGACGCAGTGCTCAAGTTCTGCTTCCCGACCACGACCGGCAAGGGCGGTGGGTGGGAGGGCATTCACCTCCAGTACGCCGAAGTGCAGCCCGTCGTGCGGGCCATCGGTGCGCGCTGCGCCGAACTGGGCGTGGGCGTCACGTTCGAGGCCCTGCCCGCGTGCGTGGTCGGCGACGCCAGCGCGCGCAACCTGTCGCGCTCGGGATTCGGCGAGACCCATTACCTCGACGACGTTTCTGGCGACCGGCTCTACTCGATCGGGCACATCGAAGCGGAACTGTCGTGCTATCCACCCGCCTGCGCCGACTGCCGGGCGCGCGCATCGTGTCCCGGCATCGGTGTCGACTACGCGACGCGGTTGGCAGCCGGCGAACTCGTCCCATTCCCCTGACGTGCCACCCGCCGTCGCTGCCACCAGACGATGCTGCCGAGGGCGCCAAGCGTCCACAGCACGCCCGCACCCCCGGCGCGCAGTGGCCGGCCGCGCGGCTGGCCCAGCGGCACGGCCATGCACTGGGCCTCGACCTCGGTCGCCGGCGTCTCGCACAACTGGCGAAACGGCGTCGTGCGGTAGATTTCACAGGCACAGTCGGCCGCCGCAGTATCGAGTGCGGCCACGAGTTGCGTGCCGGGCTTGAAGTTGGCTGCGAGGATGCTCAACGCATTGTCCGTCTTGCCGACGTTGAGCAGGTGCCCGACCTCGCGCAGCAGCACCGCGCCCAACGAATACTGGGCGTCATTGCACTTGTCGAGGCAGTAGACGTAGCCGTTGTCGCGCACGACGAGGTCGGCATCGATCAGCCTGCCGCGATCCAGCGGCGTGTAGATGACCGCCGACACGACCTTGCTGCCCATCGGCCAGTCGACCTCGTTGCGAATGAGCGCCAGTTGGACACTGCCCTTTTCCGTGCCCGGGCACTTGTCCGCCGGCCCCGTCTGCTTGCCGTCCTTGACGCACGACGCGTAGGTGGCCTTCGCCTTGAAGCCATCGTACCGAAACGCGAGACCGAGCGGATTGGCGGGGCAGGGCACCGGCCCACAGCCGGCGGCGGTAGGGGCCATGCAGGACGTGCACGTAACCGATTGCCACGCGGCGAACGCCTGCTGGGCCGCGGCCTCAAATGCGGCGTTGGGGATGCTCGTCGGCGTTTCGCCCGGCGCCCAGATCGACCACGGCACTTCGGCATCGTACCACCGATAGCAGTGGCCTTCGGGCGTGCGGCGGCTGCACTCGCATGTCTGCGCGGCCGCGGGTCGCACGGTGGCGACGAGGCCGAACCCCGCAAAAAGGACCAAGGCCGCAGCGACCAACTCGCGCGGGAGGCGCGTCATGATGCGCGGGGGCGAGGTCGGCGCAGGCGCATGGGCGAGCATGGACGGACCCCAAGGGAGCGGCTGAAGCCGCCCTGCTACGTTCCCTGCCGGGTGCCGCGCTCAGGGTCAGCGGTGCCCGCAGCCTGACGGTGACGATAGCGGCAGGCGCGCACCGGAACAAGCGAAAGATTGCGGCTTCGCGGCGGCTCGCCGTGGCGCGCGGGAAGCGAACTTGTCCCGCAATGGCCGACGCTCCTGCCGTGGCGCGTCGCCGGCCCATGCGGTAGAAGGAGCGCGCCGCGTCGTGCGGCACCATGCAATCGACCATGATGGGTGAATGGCTGCCGCGCAGCGCGATCTGGCCCGCCGTCTCCGGCGAATGGCTGCTGGCCGAGCGCGACGATTGGCTGGCGCTGGCGAAGCCACCCGGCATCGCCTGTCCGCCGGGGCCGGAACGGCATGACCCGACGGGCGTTCGCAACGATGTCGCGGCACGCCTGCGCATGCACTGGCGCGGTGCCGTCGGGGTGGACCCGGCGACCGCCCTGCATGTCATGTTTGACGCCTTGGATGGCGGAGTGGGCGCCGGGCCCGATGCGGGGCTGACGGCCTCGGGCGTCGTCATCGTCGCGCGCCGCCCCGACGTGGCCGACGAGATGACGCGCGCCGAGTTGCAAGGTCGCGTGCGCTTGACGACCGTGGTCGGCGTGGCGGGCTGGCCGCGCGATGTGCCCGCGGAACGTGTCCGCCTCGACGGGATCTCGACGCAACTGCTCGCGCTGGGGATGCGCATCGCCGCGGTGCGAGCCGTCGGTCGCCGGGCGCTCCTGACCTTGCACCACGCCTCGGGCCGTGGGCTCGACGTGGCGACGGAACTGGAGCGACTCGGCCTGTCGATTGCCGCACCGCGCGCCGAAGGGCTCGACGTACCGCCCGATGGCAGCGCTGCCCCGGTGTTGCGCCGCATCGTGCACCGCCTCGCGGTCGACATGCCCGCCGCCACCGTCGAAGCGCCCCTGCCGGCCGAGGCCCAGCGCTGGCTCGCCGCCGATTCCGAAGAGCCGTTCGACGACCGCCTCGATGGCGCCCTGCGCCGCCGCTTCGTCCTGGGCCACAGCGACGACACCGACGCCTATCGGCTCATCGATGGCACGCTCGACGACGTCAGCATCGATCGCTACGGCCCGGACCTCGTGCTGTCGAGCCACGTCGAGTTCCGCGAGCACGCCGGCGCCCACGTGGTGGCGCGCCTGACTGCCCAAGCGACGCAGATCGCGCGGCACGTCGGCGAACGACTCGAGGCCCGTGCGGTGTACCTGAAACTCCGCCCGCGCCAGGCCAACGTCGTCGCGGACGCTGTGGCGGCCGGGCTCGCTCCCGAAGAGCCCGTGTTCGGCAGCCCGCCCTTGCCCGACCCGCTCGCGCCGGAAGGGGGCGCACTGGTCGTCGAGCGTGGCCTGCGCTTTCGGGTGAGGCTGGGTGGTGGCCTGGGCACTGGCATCTACCTCGACCAGCGCGACAACCGTGCGTGGGTGCGCGAACACGCGGCGGGGCGGCGCGTGCTCAACACCTTTGCCTACACGTGCGCGTTCTCCGTTGCGGCGGCGGCGGGCGGCGCGCTGCGCACCGTCAGCATCGATGCCGGTGCCCCGATGCTCGCCGAAGGCCGCGGAAACCTTGAGCTCAATGGCCACATCGACAGCGACCGGCACGACCTCATCCGCGGCGACGTGTTCCAGTGGCTGCCCAAGCTGGCGCGCCGCGGCGACCGCTTCGACCTGCTGATCCTCGACCCGCCGAGCTACAGCCGCGTCAAAGGGCGGCGGTTTTCGGCAGAGCGCGACTACGGGCACCTCGTGGCATCGGCCCTGGCACTCGTGGCTCCGGGCGGGCTGCTGCTGGCGTGCACGAATTGCGCTGCGGTCGATCGCCGCCGCTTTCACCAGATGGTCCTCGACGGCGCGAGCCTGGCCGGTCGGCGCGTGGCCTCGATCGCGCACCGCCCGACGCCGCTCGATCACCCGGGTGGCCGCATGAAGTCGCTCGTCCTGATGGTGGACTGAAGCCATGGCGCCTTTCGATGTGCGGCGCCGGCTGGTTAGCGTGCTGGGCGGGCCGCGCGCGCCCTGGCTCGCGGTCGTGGCTGCGGCGGCGCTCACCCTGCCCGGGCTCGGCGCCGGCTACATGGTCGACGACCACATCCACCTCGCCGCCGTGGCGGGTCGGCTGCCTACGCATCCGGGCGTGCACGATCTGTACGACTTCGCCGACGGCACGCCAGAACGACTCGCCGACCAGATGGACTTCGCGTACCCGTGGTGGACGGCGCCGGGGCTCAAGCTGCGCTTCTTCCGGCCGCTGTCGAGCCTGTTCACTTGGGTCGACTTCGCCGTGCTCGAAGGGCTGCCGTGGGCGGCCCACCTCGTGTCGCTGCTGTGGTACCTCGCTATGGTGCTCGGGGTCGGCGTCTTGTTGCGGCGCACGGTGGGTGGCTACGCGGCGGGCCTGGCGGCGCTGCTCTACGCGGTCGACGACGCCCACTGGATGCCCGCAGTCTGGCTCGCCAATCGCAACGCCTTGGTGTCCGCGGCGCCCGCCCTGTGGGGCCTGATCGCGTGGCTGCGCTGGCGCGAGGACGGCTGGCGCCCCGGATTCCCGCTGGCCCTGCTCGGCTTCGTGACCGGACTGCTCGGCGGCGAGACGGCGGTCGGCGTGTTCGCCCTGGTGGCAGCGTATGAACTCCTCGGCGCGGTCGAGCCGTTTTCGCTGCTCCAGAGGCTGCGGCGGCTCCTGCCGATGCTGGTGCTGGGCGCCATCTACATCGCCACCTACAAGTTCTTGGGCTACGGGTCGTCCCAGTCCGGCGCGTATGTGGACCCGACGGGCGAGCCGTGGGCCTTTGTCGTGGCGGCTGCGGCGCGCGTGCCGGCGTTGGCGGGGGCGGCGTTGCTGGGCCTGCCCGTCGATCTGTGGGTGCTCGACGACTGGACGCGGCCGCCGCTGATCCTGGGTGGGCTGCTGGCCCTGTACCTGTTCTGGCGCTGGGTACCGCGCGCGCTGGCCACGGCGGCGCCGGCGCAACGCCGTCACACGCGCTGGCTCCTTGCGGGTGGCTTTCTCGCCTTGCTGCCGATGGCGGCGACGTTCCCGTCGAGCCGCGTGCTTACGGTGCCGTCCCTGGCCGGTACCCTCGCCGTGGCACTTGTGTTGGTGGGAGGTGCGGCGGCGAGTCCGGCATCGGCGGGGGCCCGCGGCTGGCTCATCTTCATCCACGGCATCGTCGCGCCTGTGGTGTTTGTCGCCGGCTCGCTGTGGGTGCCGGTCATTCAGGCGCGCTTCGACAAGCTGCTGCGTTCGCCCGCCATCGCCGCAGCGGCGGACCGCACCGTCATCGTACCCGCGCCGCCGGACCCGTTCGTCGGCTTTTATGCGCCCGTCGTGCTGGCAGCCCTCGACATGCCGCGGCCGCGGCGCTGGTGGGGGCTGTCGATGGCGCTGCATCCGTGCACGCTCCACCGCACCGCGGGCGATACCGTCGAACTCGAAGTCCATGGTGGCGCGATGGTCCGCACCGACATCGAACGCCTGCTGCGCTCGGGCCGCCTGCCGTTCGCAGTCGGCGACAATGTTCGGCTGCGCGGGATGCAGGCCACGGTGCGCGCCGTCGACGACGGCTGGCCGACGCGGGTGGCGTTCCAGTTCCGCGGCGGCGTGGAGCAGCCAGGTCTGGTGTGGTTACGCTGGCAAGACGGGGAGTTGCGGCCGCTGGTGCTGCCGGCGGTGGGCGGGTCGGTGCGGCTGGAGCGGGAGGTGGGGGTGGTTGGAATCTGACGGTGTGCGCCGCCCATTGCGTCTGGCGCGCCTACTGCCCCGGCCCCGACGACGCCATCGGTGTGCTCCGCAACCACTCCCCCAGCGGCCCCGGCTCCAGCCGCCACAGCCCGTCGCCGACCTGGACGAAAAGCGGCACGCCGAGCACGCGCTCGCACGCAAACTCCCGGTCCTTCAGGCCGCTAACGCCATCGACCAGCTTGGCGCACCCGGGCACGGTAAACGCCGCCTCGCCCGCCTTGCCCGGCTCGACCGAAGCCACAAGCTTGGCCGCGACGTGGACCAGGCGCCCGGGCTCGATGCCGAGCTTGCGCGCATCTGGCGCGAGGAAGGCGGACGTGAACTTCTCCACCCGCGTCTCGGGCGGCAAGGCGAGCGCTGCATCGAAGTCGGCCTGGGGTTGGTCGATGCCACCGGCGACAGCGACCTCGATGCCGACCTGCACCGCCCGAAAAGTAGACAGATAACGATACCGGCACGCCGCGCCGTCGCGCACCTGGTCATCGACGCCGGTCGCCTTGGCCCACTGCCAGAATCGGTCGGCACGCGGCTTGCTGCGCAGCGCGTGCTGCACCTTCGCTTCGGTGCGGGCACACGTCAGCTCGGGAATCTCAAGCACCGCGTCGAACACCCCGAGTTCGTCGCCGCGCACCACGTTCGGCCGCGCCAGCACGACGGTCTGGAGGTTGCGCGGGTGCCGGTCGATGTAGCCCTGCAGGTGCCGGATCACGAGTCCACGGTCCGCAGGCGGCAGGTCGTGCAGCGAGTCGATGAGCAACACCCACCGCGCCGTGTCGAGGAGAGCGCGCAGTTCCCCCTGCTTGGCAGGGTCCGGGACGCCGAGGCGCTGCGCAATGGCCTCAGCGACGGGGTCATCGCCTTCCTTCGCCGCCTTGACCCGTGCCGCGAACTCGGGATTGCCCTCGATACGCAAGATCGGCCGGGTGCGGCACAGTGACGCCTCCATCGTGTCCGCAAAGCGCGTCGTGCCGAGGCCTGCGAGCGCCGTGATCAGGACCAATTGGACCGTCCGTTGCTCCAATGCGGCGAAGAACTGCGCCTCGGGCAACGGCGGCTCGTCGGGTGCCGGGGCCCCCCCCTGCCAGCGGTGCACGGTCAGTTCGGGCGGCAGGTACTCGCGCAACTGGAGCTGCGCCTCGTGCTCCACACTGACTGCGGAGCACCAGACGCCACCGGCACGCACGGGCGTGTCGTCGAGGTACTGCAACAGCAACTGCTCGTTGGCGGCAGCGCACGCGCTGCCCGCCGTCACGGAAACGGCGACGATGGCGAGAGCCCGCACAATCGGCGCGAACAACTTCGGGAGCAACATGGAGCCCTCGCTCAGCCAACACGTTGGCGAATCGGCGCGAAGGCTATTCGGGCTGCCTCGGTGCGGCAAGGGCACGTCGCCCCCGATTCGCCGCCTTCGGCGCAGCTCTACGTTTTCGCTGCGGAATCTGCGTTCGAAGTGCCCGGGGTGGGTCTTCACGCCGATTCCTTGCTCCGCCTTGATCTGCATCCGAATTCGGCGGCCGGGGATGGGAGTCGGTGGTGGATTCTGGTCGCGCTGGCGTCACAACGGCAGGTCCTTCTCGCAAATCCCGCCAAAGCACTTCGGGTAGCACTTCTGCAGGAAGCCGCACGTGTACGCGGGCCCGCAGATCAGGCCGTCCAACAAGGGGGGAAGTTGCAGCCGAGCTTCGTGCTGCAAGCGCCGGACGAGCACGACTTGCCGTCGAGCACCGCCGCCGTCCGTCGCTCCGGAAACATCGCTGGAGCCACCGATGCCGCCGGTCGCCGTGCCATCGACGGCAATCGTATCCGATGGCGCGAAACTCTCGATGAGTCTCCGAATTCCCTTGCATATTTGCGCTATTCTATGACACGGCGATCCCCTCCATCATGTGCCACATGCCCGGCCGGCGCTGCCAGGCGAGCATCCGGCATCGATGGCCCGGCGCCAGCCCGTGGGTCAGGTGATCCGCCCACGCCGCTCCTCCTGGCCACGCCGTTCGCACCAGTGCATTCGTTTCGAGCGGCATGGCGAGGTCAAGCCGCGCAAAGGCCGGGGCCGCCGCAGCCGAGACCCGGTCGTGCAAGCTGGCCCACGCGCGCCCGGCAAGGTGGCCGGCCAGCGCCTCCTTCCAGCGCCGGAACGTGTCGGCTTCCTGCAAGGCGCCGCTCCGATCCTCCGTCGCCACCGCGCGCGGCCACAGGCCCACGAACTGGCCGAGCACGCCAGACCACAGAACGGCCGCGCCGGGGTGATCGGAAAACAGGCGCGCAAGGTTGTCGCGCCACGGCAACGGCCCCTCTGGCGTCAGGTAGTCCTCGACGCTCCATGCCACGTTGGCAGTCGGAAAGCGGCGCCGGAAAAGCCACGCGGCGGCCGGGTCCGGGTCGATGCACGTCACCTGCTCGAAGCGGGCGAGGAATGGCGCGTCGAGGTGCCACCCCGCGCTCGCGCCGACAATGACGAGGTGGCTCGCGGCCGGTTGCCACTCCGCCAGGAACGCGGCGGCCTCGCGCGAATACGATGCCCACAGCGTGTTGCGGTGGCGCCACGCGGCCAGGTGGTAGCGCACGCCGCCCGCGCAGTTGAACGCGCCATTCCAGGCGGCCCACGGCGATCGGTGGCGTTGCCTTTTGCTCGCTTCCGGTTCGGCCATGCGGCAACCCTGCTGTCCTAGCAAGCCCGGGCTGGCGACGATGCCATGGCGGCGGCGCACACGGCAATGTGTGTGCGGGCGCACACCGAACGCGCACCCCTTGACGCCCGCCGCCGCATCGGCCACATGCGCGGGGAGGAGGCCGCCGCTGCCTATCCCCTTGAATGCCCGTCCGCGCCGACCGCCGCCCATCGACACGGGTGCGTGCGGGTGGGCTGCGCCGGTCCTGCTCGTCGGCTTCGTCGTCGCGTTCCCCGCTCACGCTGCGCCGCCCACCTGGGTATTGCCGCCGGGCCAAGAAGCCGTCATCGAGCGATTGCTCGTCCCGGCCGTGGGGTTGCCCGCGGGGTGGACCCTGGAGAGTGCGGTCATCGACGGCGGCCAGGTCACGGCGCGCTTCGTGTCCGCAGCGGTGCCAGCAGGCGTTGTCGTCTCGATCGTGCGCGATGCCGTGGCTCCGGTTGCGGTAGTCGCGCAGGCTGGCACGCTCACGGTCGTGGGTGCCGGGGTGCCGGCGGACCTGGTCGCCTCGATCCAGTTGTCTCTGGCTGCGGCGGCTGCCGACGTGCGGTGGGTCGATGCCACGGCCGCACCGGGCCGCGCCGTGGGTCAGGGCGACGCCGCAGCGCCCACGCATGAATCCGACCCGACGGCCACGGGCTCGGTCGGCCTGCACGGCCTTGAGGGCGCCGTCGCCAATGTCGCGGCGGGCTGGCGCAAGCTACCCAGCGACCCTGCCGGTGCCCGCTTGGCGTTCGTGCGCGCGCTCGGCGGCGCCGATACCGACCGCGTGGTGCGCGCCGGGGTGCTGTATGGCTTGGGGCGCGATGAGGATGCGCTGACGACGCTGGCCGAATCCCCCTTGCCGGACGCGACGACAACGTGTTCGGCGGTCGGCGGCGTCGCCCAGGACCTGGCCCGCGTGGGCCGGTCGGCAGCGGCGTTGGACATGCTGAATCTGTGGATCGGACGCAACGCAGGATGCACGGACCTCGTCATCCTCGCCGCCCTCGAAGCACGCCGGGCCGGGCGCGGCGCGGGCATGGTGAGCACACTGGAGGCCGCCCACCGGACCCATCCCCGCCACCTCGGCATTGCGGTCCAGTTCGCCCACGCGCTGGCGCTGGTGGGTCGACCGCTGGATGCGCTCGCACTGGCGGACTCCCTCGATCTGACGGTGGCCGACATCGACCGGCGCGTCATTCTCGACCTGACCCGCATCTGGCTGGACCTCGACGGAGCCGACAAGTCGCTGGCCGTGCAGCGCCAGCGCGCCGACGCCGACCTGACCCGCGGCGTGCCCGCGTTCGTCGTGGGCACCATCTTGCACCATCGCGACCAGTGGGCCGAGTCCGAGGTCTACCTCGCGCGGTCAGAAGCGCTGTTCGCCGAAGAAGCCCGCCAGTGGCTCTACCGCGGCATGAATTCATTCCACCTCGGGCGCCAGGCCGAGGCCGAAGCGCGGGTGGAGCGGGCCAGCCAACTGGGGTCAAACGACCCCGACATCCAGTACTGCCGCGCCGTGATCCGCACCTTCGCGGCGCCCGACGACGCGATCGCCGCGTACGAAGGCTACCTGCGTGCTACGGCCGGGTCGCGCGAGACGTACGCGCCCAAGCAGGCGAAGGTGGCCCGCAACCTCGCGGACCTCAAGGCCTGTCGCGATGCCCGTGACGTGCGCGAGTGCCTGGGCCTGCGCACGTGGGGCCATCGCGCTGCCGAGTTCGGCCCCGGCACTGTTGCGTGCCTCGTCGCGCTGGGCGCGCTGATCTGGTGGTGGAGGCGCCGCCGCAGGGCGCGTTCGGCCAGCGATTCCGTCGTGGGCGCCGTGGTGGTGACGTGCGCGTGTGCCTGGTCTCTGGCGGTCGCCCCCGAAGGCCGTGCTGCGGTCCCGGCCGGGCAGGTTCCGGCCAGCGCGTGGCAGGAGGCCCTGGAACCGGGGCCCGCCGTGCGCCCAGGGAACAACGCGCAGCCCTTCGTCGCGCCGCCGGGTTGGACGGCGACGCCCGTTGTCGTCGAACCCCACCGGATCGTGATCCGCTGGCTCGGGCCGCCCGATGCGGCCGGGCACCAACCCCGGCTCGATGCCTTGCTGCTGCCAGTCGGCACCGTGGCGCACCCGTGGCGGCGCACCCCACTGTACGATGTCGGGTATGGCGGGGAGCCGCCCGACGCCAAGACGCGGCCGCTGCTCGACGCGTTCACCGCCTGGCTGCAAGCGCGCGGCTCCACGCTGAAGCGCCTCGACCCACCACCGCGTACCGCGCCGGGCGACCTGCGCCCTACGATCGCCGCGCCGACTGCGCTCGCGTCGCAGTGGACCTGGCTGGCGGACCTCGACCGCGCTCAGGTGCTCGTGTCAGCAGGCTTGCTGATCGTCTTCAGTGGTTTTTTTTTCGGCTCGGCAGGCTGACCTGGGCGGCACTCGCCACTGATGCTCCCGCGTGGAGCCGCGCCGAACGCAACGCCACCTGGGTCATGCTCGCCGTCGCCGCCGTCGTGCGGCTGGCGCTGCCGATGCGCCTCGTCATGGTGTATTCGGCGTACGTGCTGGCCGAAGGGGTGGCGGCGTTTACCGCTGTGCCGCGGTCGGGCGCCACGCCGTTCGTGCTTCACAGGGCCATCGCAGCTGCGACGGGTCCCGACCACCGGACCATGGTGACGGTGCACACGGTACTTGGCCTTGCAACGCTGCCCCTCTTGCTGGCCTGGTTGGCGCGCCTCGGTCCGCCACGCGGGACGCTTGCGCTGGCGGCCGCTGGGCTCGCGTTGACCCCGGCACTTGCCCTCGACCCGCGCACCGAAAGCTGGGGCATTGTCGGGTGGTTCTTCCTCGTCGCGGGGATTCTCCTCCTGGACGCCGCACTGCGCCCCCGGCAGGCCTTGGACCTCCAGTCGGAGCGCACAAGCTTGCGCCGGCCGCGGGCGTGGCTCGACGGCGTCGGCGCGCTGATCTGCCTGGCGCTGGCCGCAACGAGTCGGCCGGAGTTGACGATCGTCGCCCCGTGCGCTGCCGCCGGGCTGGTCGCGCTGCGCCGGGCCGGGAAGCTGCCGTGGGCGGCGTGCGCCGTGGCAACGCTCGCGTTCGTTGCGCTGGTGGCGCCGCATGCGCTGCACCTGCTTCACGCCGCCGCAGTCGAAGCGGCCGTCGGTTCATTGCCGGCCCTCGACCTGGCGTTCTGGCTGGGCGCGGTGCCGCATCTGGGTACGCTCGCGCTGCCGCTGCAACCCGACCTCTTCCCGGTTGCGGTGACAGCCATCGCGGTTGCGGGGCTGGCGCTGGGCGATGCGGGGCGTGCGGCGCGGGCGGGCATGCTGGGCGTGGCCCTGCTGTGGATGGTGCTGACGGTCGTCGATCTGCCGCGCACGTCCGTGCCGCGCCTGCACGCCGCGCCGGGTGCCCTCGTCGTTCTGGCGGCGGCATGGGCCGCGGCCGCAGCCTGGGTCCGCCCCATGCCGGGCCCGCAAGCGCTGTCGCAACGCAAGCGGCAACTGTTCGCCTTCGCGCTCGGCGCGGCGGTCGTGGCCAGCGCGGTGCCGTCTGCGCTGGTGCTGACCGCGCGGACCAACGAGGACGACACGGAGGACTTCGTGGCCGCGGCGTTCGCCCGCCTGCCCGAGCGCGGCGCCTGCCTGCAACTGGCTGACGCCGAAACGCACGCTCCGGCCGACCGCACGCAGCGTGCCATCCCGAAGTACTTGTTGCGGCCGCCGTGGCGCGACGTCGTCCTGCTCGCGGCGGCCCAGCCAGTACCGCCCACGACCGGCGCGTGCGCGGCAGGCGTGTACCTGCTCGTCGATGCGCGCTGCTGGGCCGTGCACCGGGACGCAGCCGCCGATGTGAGGCGGGGACCCGACGGCATGCTCGCCGCCTGCAGCCACGCCCTGGCCGGTCATCGGTGGAGCGCGGTGTTGCAGTGGTCCGTGCGCAGCCGGGGCGACAACGAGTACGGCTACTGGCCGGGCGCGCCGACCCTGCACTACGGCCTGTATCGACGCGACGTCACGGCTGCGGCAGCGACGTCGCCGTAAAGCGCAGCCGCGGCCGCACCAGCAGTGCCTTGCCGCCGAACGCGACGACGATTACCGCCTCGCCCGCGCCAGTCGGCAGCGGCTTCCACACCCGCACGCACTCGCCGTTGGGCGCACATTGGGTCGGGCCGGTCCAACTGCCCTTGCTGCCCGCCGCCATCTCGATCGACGTCGGCAGGGGAATCTGCGCGATCTTGCCGGACGCTTCGTAGGCGCGCGCCTTGACCTCGATGATTGCGTCTACCGAGGCCGGCGTGTGGCGCGCCGACAGCTTGACGAGCGGGGGCTCCTCGACCGTCAGCGCTTGCGCTCCGTCCGGCACGGCAGCCACCTGGTCGAAGCCCGACGGCCAGGCGACATGCAGTGACTGTGGCGCCTCGCCTGACGGCCACGTGAACCACACCTCAGGTAGGGCGGTCGTCTCCGACGGCGCCTGCACATTCATTTCGGCCACACGCTCGCCCAGCGTCGTCTTCAGCCGCAGCCGCGCGCCGAGGCCCCATGGGTTCGAAACCGTGCCCCGCAGCCGCACCCGCAGCCGCTGGCCCTTGTGCAAGACGTCGTTCCGGAACAAGCGCGGGGCCTCAGACTGCCCTCCCAGCGCGAGATCGAGGTCGCCGTCGCCGTCCAGGTCGGCCAGGGTCGCCGCCTTGCCGACGAACTGGGCGGGCAGTCCGAATGCCGCGCCGACATCGGCAAACGTCCCGTTGCCCTGGTTGCGGTACAGCACCGGCCGCGCACCGCCCTCGTCGGCCAACGCAAAGGCGCCGAAATCCCAGCCGTGCGTGAGCAACAGGTCGGCGCGCCCGTCGCCGTCGAAGTCCCATGGCAGCGCCGTCCAACTCACCATCGTCTGGCCGGTCGCGCTCAGCGGCATGACGATGCCCGCGGCGACTTGGGCGGATGTGAAGCTGCCGTTCGGTTGACGCAGCAGCAGGTGCGTCGATTCGTCGGGGTGCGCTGCGAGCCGTCCCGGGCCGGGCTTGCGCGGGTCCATGCCGCCCATCCGCAGATCGCGCAAGCCGATCTCCGCCAGCACGAGGTCGAGCAGGCCGTCGCCATTGAAGTCTGCCACCGCGCCACCCATCGGCGAGCCGAACGGGGCGAGCGCCGGCGCCGTGAACACCGGCGGCAGTGGCTTGTACTCGAAAAGCTTGCCCGCAATCGGGAAGCCGCGGTTGCGCAGGTACGCGCTGCCGCCTTTGGGGTCGCAACTCTCGGCCAGCAAGAGCAGGTCCATGTGCCGGTCGCCGTCGATGTCGCTCGCCAGCGCGCCCCACAGCGACGCCTTGTGGTCGAGGCCGAGTTCGGGCGTGCGCAGCGCGAACTTGCCGTTGCCCTGGTTGACCCAGGCAAAGAACGCCGAGGTCGGGTCGCACGTGAAGTTGGCCGCCACGAAGTCGAGCAAGCCGTCGGAGTCGAGGTCGACGGGCAGCGCCGACTCGAGCGCGACGTTGGGTGGCGTGCCGAGCCCGCGCGCCTTGGCCTGCTCGACCCACGGCGCCTGGGGGCCCGTGCGCGCCCATAGGAACACGTATGACCCGACGGCCACGAGTTCGGGCAGGTCGTCGCCGTCGACCTCCAGCCACGCCAGCGAGTGCAGGCCCTTGTAGGGCACCGTGGCCAGGGTCGACCAGTCGAACACCCACGGCTGCGACTGGCGGCCGAGCGAGACCGTGTCGATGCCGTCGGTGGCAATCAGATCCAGATCGCCGTCGCCGTCGGTGTCGCCGGCCAGGAAAGCGGAGGATTCCGGCGGACTGCCACCCTTTTTACCTGGGTCGAGCGCGAAGGCTGGCAGCAGGTCGCTGCGGTCTACGAGTTTGCCGGTCGCCGAAAGTGGTGCGGGCGGCGGGCCGAGGTCGGCGGGCGCGGCGTCGGGCGAGGAGGTTTCCGGCGCGGGGGCTGGCGCGGCGTCGGGCGGTGTGCGGGCGGCGTCGGGCGGCGTGCGGGCGGCGTCGGACGGGGCAGCGGCGGCGGCTCCGGTGTCGGTGGAACATGGCCCAGAGTCTGGCGCGGCGGTGGCGGCGGCGGCGGGGATGGCTGGCTTGGCGGAGGGGCAGCCGGCCAGGGCGAGAAAGGAGGGCAGCGCGACGAGGAGGGGCAGGGCGGTCAGGCAACGGATCGGTCGCGGGCTGGAATCTCCGGGTGGCGCGTGCTCGTCCGGGGTCGCGGCGCGGCGTGGGGCGGAGTGCTTCTTGTTTGCGACCATGCGGACGTCCCAGCCTGAGTAGGTGCCACAATCGCCGGCGGGCGTCAAAGCGTGCGCCGACCCTCCCCGATCCGCCGCTTTCGGCGCATCTCTGCGTTGTCGCGACGGATTCGGCGTTCGACGTATCACATGTACGCCTTCACCCCGAATCCTGGCTCTGCCTTGATCTGCATACGAAATCGGCGTCCGCGGGAGCTCATGGTGGTGGATTTGAACCCGCGCTGCCAGTGGCCCCCACCGCCCCGTCCGTGTACCGTACCGCCCGCGCCCGACTCGGCAGCGGCGCGAGGAGCGCCCATGAACCGACCGAATCCGCCACACGAAGCGTTTCGCCCCGAGTGGTTCCTGCTGGTCGCCGCAGTGGGCGCCGTGGCCCTCTCAGCCTGCAGTGAAGAAGAGCCCGCCAGCACGACCGCCAAGGGCACCGACGGTGCAGCAGCGGGCGATGGCACTGCGAATCTCGACGGAGCCGCGACCGACGCCGTGGCCAGCTTGGACACGAGCGCCGACGCAGCCCAAGGTGGCGCAACCGCAGCCGACGGCAGCGCGCCCGACGCCGCCACCGCGGCCGATGAGGGCGCGCCCACCACACCCGACGCTGCGGCTACCGACGGCGACGCCGCCGCCGCGAAAGATGCCCCACCGAGTGATACCGCGAAGCTGATGACCTGCCTTTTCAAGAACTGCGTCGATCAGATCGGCGAATGCCTCGGCGACCAGGGCTGCGCCGACGCGGTCGGTTGCCTCGCCGGCTGCAAGGGCGACTCGGGCTGCATGGCCGGCTGCGGCTCCGGGCTGCCGGCGAGCGCGCAGCAGGCGCTGCTGTCGGTGGCGAACTGCTCGATCCAGCAAGGCTGCGTCCAGATCATCAAGATGCCCAACTGCGGCAACGGCAAGTGCGACTTCGGCGAGCAGTTGGCGTGCGCGCAGGATTGCGGCACGACGAGTTCGGTGTGCGGCGACGGCAAGTGCGACCTCGCCGAGATGCTGTCGTGCGACAAGGACTGCAAGGCTGCCAACCCGTGCGGCGACGGCAAGTGCGACGGCGTGCTCGAGAATCCGTTCACTTGCCCGAAGGACTGCCCGGCGCCGGCGTGCGGCGACGGCAAGTGCGGCCTGCCGTTCGAGACCGTGCTGTCGTGCCCGAAGGACTGTTCGGCGACGGCGGCGTGCGGCGACGGCGCGTGCGACCCGGCGAGCGAGACGACGCTGACGTGCCTGCTCGACTGCGGGGGCCTGGCGTGCGGCGACGGCAAGTGCAGCGCCCCGCTTGAGACGACGTTCACGTGTGCCAAGGACTGCCCGGTGCCCAAGTGCGGCGACGCGAAGTGCGAGCCACCTTGGGAGACTGGCCTGACATGCCCGCTCGACTGCAGCGCGAACGGCGGCACGCTCGTGAACGTCACCGGCTGCATTGCGACGAAGTGCAGCAAGGAGTCGGTGGCGTGTGTCGGCGACTTCACCGGCTGCGGCGCCGCGAGCTTGTGCCTCGGCGGATGCAAGGACCTGAAGTGCGTCGTCGGCTGCGGCGCCAAGCTGACGGGCGCGCCGGCGCAGAAATTTGCGGCGTTGCAGGACTGCATCGCGAAGAATTGTGTCGCGCCCTGACCACCACCTTCCGGCGTTTGACCAGCACGGTCCAGAACGCCACACTGTCGTGCCACATCGGGAGGTTGCCATGTCCGCTCGCTCGTTCCGAAAGTCTGTCTTGGCCAGCGCTGTCGCCGCGGTCATCGCGCTGGGCTTGACCCCCGTCGCATTCGCCGTGCCGACTACCCTCGGGCTGCAAGGGAGCCTCGTCTCGGCGGGCGGAGGACCCGTGCCCGACGGCCCCTACGTGATGTCGTTCGGCCTGTTCGCCGAGCCGACCGGCGGCAAGGCGCTGTGGAGCGAAGGGCCGCTGGTCGTCACGGTCAAGGGCGGCGTGTGGACGCTGACGCTCGGCGCCAAGTCGCCGCTCGACCCCAAAATCTACGCCGGCAAGGGCGCGGCGTGGATCGAGGTGAAGATCGAGCCCGACGCTGAACTGTCGCGCGTCGCCCTGCACACGACGCCATTCGCCGCGCGTGCGGCGTGGGCCGACGGCGTCGATTGTTCAGGCTGCATCAGTGCGGCCCACCTGCACCCCGACGTGTTGAAGGACGTGGCGCTCAAGTCGCAGTTGTCGACGGTCGCGCTGTCGGGCGCGTTCAAGGACCTGAGCGGCGGCCCGGACCTGAGCGCATATGCCCAGGCGGGCGACCTCGCGCCGGTGGCAATTACGGGGCATTACAAAGACCTGTCGGGCCAACCGCCGCTCGCCAAGGTCGGCGCGGCGTGCGGCTCAGGACTCGTGCTCAAGGGATTCAAGGAAGACGGCAGCCACGAGTGCGTCGTCGCGATGGACCCCAAGGCGCTGCCGGCCGATGGCCTCGACGAGATTTCGAACGGCCTGCTGACGAACCAGTTCACCGAGGTCGCGGCCAGCAAGACAGCGCCGTTCGACATCCTGGACAACGTGCCCAAGGGCACCAGCGACATCATCGACGTACCCGACTTCGGCATCGCGCAGAACCTCACCGTGTCGGTGGACCTCGAAAACTCCGACATCTCGACGATACAGGTGTTCGTGCTCGATCCGAACGGGGTCGCCTACCTGCTGTACGACAAGGGCGCCAAGGGCGTAGCGGTCAAGACGACCTACCCAGACCCGACAGCGACGGTGAGCGGCAACCTGACGACATGGATCGGCAAGAATCCCAAGGGAAAGTGGACGTTGCAGGTCATCGACAGCGGCTTCAAGGACAACAAGAACGACGGCAAGGTGAATGGCTGGAGTGTCAACGTCTCGACGCTGTCGACGAAGAAGGTCGCCTCCAACGGTGTGCTCCAGGCCAAGGGCGGCATGCAGTATCCGCTGTTCGAGGCCGCGCCGTGGCCGTGCAGCGCCGCCACGCTCGGCTACACGTATGTGGGCACGAAGGACTTTACCCTGAACATCTGCAACGGTAAAGAGTACTTTGTGTTGTCAATCAAGCAGTTCGGCACGTCGGACAATCCCGGTTGGTCGTGCAAGGACATCCTGACGAAGCAGCCGGCATCGAAAGACGGCATCTACTGGATGCAGGCGGGCGGCGGCGCGTTCCAGACCTGGTGCGATATGACGACGAACGGCGGCGGCTGGACGTTGGCCGCGCGCATGAAAGGCGGCTCGTGGTGCCACATCGACGTCGCCAAGGTTGGCGCGTTGACCGCCACCAACCAGGCCGCGTGCGCCAAGTTGTCCGACGTGCAGATCAAGGCGCTGTATTCCGACCAGTTCTGGCTGAGCTGTGGCGCGAATACGCCAAACCGCTTCGGCAAGATCGACAGCATCAACAACTTCGACACGGTCGCCAAGACCGGCGGCCAGAAGATGACGTGGAGCCAGACGTACGGTGGAGCAGCCTATTCGGGTACCAGCCAAACGTGCTGCAACTTGGGCGATCACGACTACCACAACCCGCATATCATCTATTCGATCGCCACGGGCCACAACGGCGGCAACTACACGGCAGACTGGTCCGGTTGCTACAATAGCTTGCACGGCTGGAGTCAGGACGGCTACTTGATGGTGCGGTAGCCTTGGGCGGGCCTGCGAGCGGCGGCCCCGGTAACATGGGCTGGGCCGGGGGCATCGGACGCGGGGCTTGGGGCATCTGGGCGGCGCTCGGGCTGTTGGCCGCCGTCGTTGCGCTGCCGACCCTGGCGTGGCCGTTCGGGCGCGATCAGGCGATCTTCCACTACATCGGGCGCCAGTGGGGCCAAGGGCAGCTGCCGTACCTCGACACGTTCGACGTCAAGCCACCGGGCATCTACCTGCTGTTCCGGCTCACGGCGGCCCTCGGCGGCGATGCGATGTGGCCGATCCGTGTGGCCGACGTGGGTGGCGTGCTGGCGACCGGAGCCCTGCTGCCGTGGGCCTGGCCGGGCCGCGCGGACCAGCGTCCCCGTGCCCTGGACATGGCAGGATGTGCCGTGCTCGCGCTGTGTGTGCACTTCGCGGTTTTCGATTTCTGGGACTCCGCCCAGGCCGAAACCTGGCTGGTCGGGCTCGCGACGGCCGCGGCTGCCGTGGCCCGCTGGCAGCCGCGGCGCCTGGGCTCGTTCGGCGCGGGCCTGCTGCTGGGCGCCGCCGCACTGTTCAAGCCGACCGCGCTCGTGATGGTGCCTTGGGTCGCGGCCAATGGGGTCACCGCTGCCGCTGCGGATCGTTCTGTGCGCGGCCGTGCGGGCCAGGTTGGCGCCGGGGTGATCGGCATGTTGACGCTGCCCACGCTTGCCGTCGCCTGGTTTGGCGCTCACGGCGCGGGTGCGGCGCTCGCCGAACTGTGGGAGTACAGCTTGGTCTATGCCGGCGTGGCTTTCGGCGACGCGGACGCCCGCACCGGCACGCTGTGGCTGCTCGGCCGCCACGGGCCGGTATGGCCACTGCTGCTGGTCGGCGCGCTGGTTGCCGAAGGGCTGCCGTCGCGTGCACAGCGCCCTTGGGGCGAGCGCGCACGGGCCGCGGCGGGAGCGGCAGGATTGTTGGCACTGGCGTGGCTGGGCGTCGCGGCCCAGCACAAGTTCTTCACCTACCATTGGGGCGCTGTGGCGCCGTTCGCGGTCGGGCTCGTCTGGTCAGGTACGGGCCGCGCGATCGCGGCGTGGCAGTGGTGGCGGGTCCGGCCGCCCAGCCGGGACCTGGCGCACGCGACCCTGGCCGGCTTGCTCAGCGCCGGGCTGTGGGTCGGAGCACCGGACTGGACGTGGAGCCCCGGCGTCTGCGCCGTCGACCTCGCCCGCTACGAGTGGCCGTGGTGGTGTACGGGCGAACTCGACGCAGCGAGTTGGTACGGCCAGTTCCGCAACCTGTCGCGCTACGACTTCTCCGACCACTGGCGCTTGGGCACGGCGATTCGGGCGCGGGCCCGGCCCGGCGACCAACTCCACGTGCGCGGCTTCGAACTCGCCGTCTACGCGGTGGCGGGCTTGGCGACGCCCGCACGCTTCGTGTCGGAACTGCCGCTCGACGAGCCCGCCCTGGCCACGCCGCGCCGAGAAGTCTGGTTGGCAGACCACGAGCGGCGCCTGTGGCAACGAGCTCCGCGGTTTTTCGTGACGTTTCGCGACCGGGACTGGGACCTGATGGCGCTGCGGGCGCGCGGCTATCGCGAGATCGCCCGGTCGGGCTGGATGGTGGCGCTCGAGCGCTGATAACCCTTCGCGCTTGCGGCTTCGGGTACTACCCGCGCCAGCCCGGCCGCAGGTTGCGGTACAGCCGGTAGGGCGGCATGTCGGCAATCCGCTCGAAGTGGGCACGGTCGCCTTCGACCGCATCGTCGGCGCCGCGCACGAGCACATAGTCATACCACCAGCCGTGGTCGTGCCAGTTGAACGCTTCGGGCGTCCATTCGAAACGAGGGGGGAACGGCGGCGGGCCATCGAGGTCCGGGTACACGATCGGCGACTGGGGGTAGTTCGCAAACGAGAAGCTCGCCATGCCACCGCGGTCGACGACATAGTATTGGCCGAGGTGCAGCATCGGACCCTGGTTGAGCACTTCGGAGCCGGGCCCGTGCACGAGCGAGATCAGGCGCTTGGCCGGCTCCGCGCGCGCGACGATCTGGCGGATGGGCCCCGCCTCTTGCGAAAACAGCTCGCCATGCTCGACGTGGACGGCCGCCGTCCATGCGGCCAGTGCCAGTGCCGGGAGCGCGAACCCCACAGCACGGGTCCACGGGCGGCGGCCAAGGCGAGCGCATTGCAGCGCGGGGATGGCGAAAAGCGCAATCATAGGCACGATCCGATACGAGATCGGCCAGATCCACTTGTACGACACCGGCGCACAGAAGTAGGTGGCGACGGTGACGAGGAACAGCGCCAACGGGATCTTCTCGGCGAACGGCCCCGGCAGCGGCGAGGCAAGACCGGTGTCGTCGGGCGACGTCGAGCTGTTGTTGGTGACCGGTGGGACGGGCGCGGCTGCCCGTTGCGCGAGCCAGGCGGCCCACCCGAACAGCGCCAGCCACGCCAACGCGATGCCCTCGTCGGCATCGCCACGGTAGGCGTCGAGCCACCAGCCGACCAGGTTGTGCAGCGCATCGAGCCAGGGCTCAAACTCGACCTCGGCTGGCGCGACGTTGCGGCCGCCATGGCCGGCGTGCCACTGTGCAGCGTCGGCCAGCACCAGCGAGCGAATGGTCCACCCCGCCAGCGCGCTCGCCGCCGGCACAATGTGGAGACCAACCCGCCACCAGTGGCGCGGGTGCGGGCCGCGGGTGGCCAATGCCACGGTCACGCACGCGAGCACGCAGTAGTGCGCGAACGCTTGGGCGTGCGTGTAGAAAAGCAGCAGCGCCAGCATCGTGAGTGCCGCCACCCGCGGCCACGTCGGCACATCGACGGCGCGCCGCACCAGCGCCAATGTGACGAGGAGCAGCGGCAGCGCACTCAGCCAATTCGCAAACCCGGCGAACCAGAAGACGTTGTAGACCAACGGCACGGCCAGCAGCGCCAAAAGCGGGTCGCGGCCATGGGCACGCAAAAGCAGCGCCATGGCAAGCGGCAAACCCACTGCATAGCCCGTCAGCACGACGCGGGCGGCCGTCTCGAGCGGTAGCAGCCACGCCAGCAGGTCGACCGCGACGTACCAACTCAGGTACTGCGTGCGGGCGAAGTCGATGACGTGCCATTTGTCGACGCCGAAGGTCGGGTCATTCCAGCTGTGCAGCACGCGCACGGTGGCGAGGTGCTGCGGCAGGTCCATCATCGGCAGCAGGTCTGGGGTCCAGATGGGGACGGCGGCGGCGATGGCGCCCAAAGTCAGCGCCACCACGGCCACCGGGTCGCGGGCCAACCAGAGCCGGGCAGCAGGGAGGAGTTGCGGGATCACGCACCGACCGGCCACGTGCGCCGCAGGCCGAGCGCGACGACAACGACGGGCGCACGGATCGTAGCACAGGTGGCCGCTGCAAGAACGGAAGCGCGGCCCGCCACGTTGCCACGCCGCTGCCAGCGCCGTAGCCTTCGCCCATGTCCCCCGCCGCCCTTGCCGCCGTCGTCGCTGTGCTCGGCGGCCTGCAAGACTGGACCGGTGTCGAATTCGGCCCGGCCCAGTTCGACGTCACGCTGCGCCACGCGCTCGACAAGTGGCTCGATGTGCCCGAGCCCGGTGGCGACAAGGAGAGGCGGGCGTGGCGGCGTGCGGCGGAACTGGCGCTGTGGAGCCAGGAGCCGACCGTCGAGTTGCTGCCTGAAGCCTACCTCGCACATCTCGCCGCCGTTCCAGCAAGAGAAGGTGGGCCAGCGAGCGGAGGTGGGCCGGAACGGTGGCGCCCCGTTCAGCCGGCCGAGCCGCTGGTGTGCCAGGGCAAGCCGGTCGCCGGCCTGCGCCTCGTCGTCGCCGAGGTGAGCGGGCGTGCCCCAAAAGTGCTCGACGCGGCGTGGCTCGCCTGGTGGGGCACGGGTACGTTCGCCAAGCGTGAACTGCGCTGCGTGCTCGACTGGATCGAGCGCCGCCTGCCCGCCGACGACCAGCGCGCCACGAAATTGGCGCTGGCGTGGGTCAACGCGGCGTCTGGCTGGCTGAAGGCGATCGACCGCAACAGCGACGTGGTGGCGCAGCGGTTCTGGGAGCGGGTCAGCGACTCCGATCAGGTGGCCGACGACGGTGAACCTGGCCTGGCCGTCGAGCCGTGCACGGCGCCGACGCCGACGGACCCGCCCGCGCACTGGTGCGTCGCCGACGTGCGGGCACAGTCCGCCGCGTGGCAGGGCGACGTGCGCGTCTACGACCGCCTCTTGCAGGTGGGCGATCTTGCCACGGCCGACCAGCCGCGCAAGGCGGTGCTCGCGGCGCTCGTCGGGTTGCCGGGCTCGAAGGTGCGCGTCCAGTTGCGGCGTGGCAGGGGCGGCAAGCCGCGGACGCTGGCCTTGTTGCGGGACCGGGCGGTCATGCACGACGTCGAAGCCGAGTTGCTGGCGCCTGGCATCGTGCACGTGCGGCTACACGATTTCGTGCGCGGCACAGCGGGGCGGCTCGACGCAGCCATCAAGGCGGCGCTGCAACCACGCAAGGGCAAGCCCAAGGCGTTGGCGGGTGTGGTGCTCGACCTGCGCGGCAATGGCGGGGGTGTGCTCGACGAGGCGATCGCACTCGCCGACCAGTTCCTCCCGGCGGGTGTCACGGTGCGCACGCGCTGGCGCGGTCGGTCTGACGAGAAGCTGTCGCACGACGACGCGACCGACCGCATGGCACCTCTGGTCGTGCTGGCCGATCGGCGCTGCGGGTCGGCCTGCGAGGTGCTGGCCGGTGCCTTGCAGGACCGCGGCAGAGCCGTCGTGCTCGGCGCCCGGACGTTTGGCAAGGCGTCGATGCAAGAGGTCAAGCGGCCGAACCTCATGGCGGGCTATTACGTGAAGGTCACGATTGGGCGCTACCTGACACCGAGCGGGCGCGACATCGACGGCGAGGGCCTGCTGCCCGATGTCGCGTTGCCGGCGGACCCCACGACGGGGTTTGCATTGGCCGAGACCCATGCGCTGCACGCTCGCGCGGCTTGTGTCGCGCGGTCGGGCGTGGGCCGGCAGACGTGGAACGCGGACCCGGCGCCGCGCCGCCGTCACGACGCGTGGCTGGCGATGGCACGGGACTGGCTGGCGTGCGCGGCGCTGGTGGCCCCGCAGCAGTAGGGGGGCGACTCGCGCTGCGCGGCTGATGCCGCTATCCTCGCGCCCGATGGCGGAACTGCCCCAAAACTTCGGCCGCTACGTGCTCCGCGAGCGGGTGGCGACCGGGGGCATGGCCGAGGTGTTCCGCGCGTCGCTGCCGGGCTTCGGCGGCTTCGACAAGACCGTCGCCGTCAAGCGCATGTTTCGCCCCTACGGGCACGACGCGAAGTTCGTCGAGATGCTCACGGACGAGGCGAAGATCGTCAGCCAACTGGCGCATCCCAACGTCGTGCAGATTCTCGACATCGGCCGCATCGGCGAGGACTACTACATCGCGTTGGAGTACGTCGAAGGCGTCGATCTGTTCCGCCTGCTGCAACGCCACCACGAACTTCAGCGCGACCTGCCGATCGGCATCGCCTGCTACGTCGTGGCCGAGTTGTGCAGCGCGCTCGATTATGCCCACTCGCGCCGCTCGGCCGACGGCGCGCCGCTGCAGATCGTGCACCGCGACGTGAGCCCACAGAACGTGCTGCTCAGCCTGCTTGGCGAAGTGAAGCTGACCGACTTCGGCATTGCCAAGGCCGCGCACCGCTATACGCAGACACAGGCCGGCATGGTCAAAGGCAAGATCTACTACATGAGCCCGGAGCAGGCGCTCGGCCACCCGATCGACCACCGCTCGGACCTGTTTTCTGCGGGCATCTTGCTGTACGAGGCGTTGGTCACGCGCCCGCTGTACGACGAAGTGGACCAGGACGCCCTGTTCGAGAAGGTCTCGACGGCGTCGTACGATTGGCCCGCCGACAAGATGGTGCGCGTGCCGCCGCCGCTGATGGACGTGGTGGGGCGCGCGCTCGCCCCGCGCCCAGAGCAGCGCTACCAGTCGGGTCGTGAGTTTCGTGAGGGTCTCGGGGCTGTTGCGCGCGAGATGGGCGTATGGCCCGACCGCGACGACGTCGGGCGCTACCTGCGCGAACTGTATCAGGTCGCCGAAGACCGCCCGCCGCCGGTCCTGCTCGACGGCGTGCGCATGACCGGCCCCGAAGACGACGGCTGGCACAGCAGGGTGGGGCCGGTGCCGGCGCCACCGGAGACGGTCGCGATCGACGTGCGCCATGCGATGGCACGCGACGCGTCGGACGATGAGTCGCCCCACCGGCCCGTCACGCGCGTGCCGCTGCCCGGGGCGGTGCCGCGCGGCAAGACGCCCGCGCCGGTGGCGGTGCCCGTGCAGCCCCGTCGCCCGCCGAGCCCGCGGGCTGGACCCCCACCGGAGGGCCCTGCGCTGGCCGGGCTGGTGCGAACGCCGGCGCCTTCGGGCACGCCGATGCCGCGGGCTCCCGGTGGCGGCCTCGTGGGCGTCAGCCGCCCGTCTGCTCCCGTTCCTTCGCCCTTGCCGCCCGCGGCAACCCCTGCGTCGAGTGCTGCGGCGCTGGTCGCTGCGAACCGGCCGCCGCCGTTGCCCCAGAGCGTGAAGGGTGCGCCCGCATTGATGCCCCGGCCCCCGCTGACTGCGCCCGCGAGCCCGTCTCGGTCGGGGCTGCCCGCGGCGCCGCC
This sequence comes from Myxococcales bacterium, assembly GCA_009692425.1. Taxonomy (GTDB): domain Bacteria; phylum Myxococcota_A; class UBA9042; order UBA9042; family UBA9042; genus SHZF01. The sequence goes on from SHZF01000009.1 coordinate 64,686, forward strand.
GCCCCCTGCGCTGACGTCCATCCCGCCGCCCGTGCCGGTGCCGCCGCCCTTGCCGGTGCCACCGCCCGTGCCGGTGCCACTGCCCGTGCCGGTGCCACTGCCCGTGCCGGTGCCGCCGCCAGTGCACGGACAATCCCGCACGCCGCTGCCGAGTCTTGGCGGGTCGAACCAGAGGCCAGGCGCGCCGCAGCCACGGCCATCTGGGCCCCTGCCGGCCGGCACCCGGCCTGCCGCCGCGACGACCCTCGCCGGGCCTGGCGCATCGGTGGACCGACACGACGAATCGACCTCACTCATCGAGATGGCGGAACTGGGGCGGCGGCTGGCCGAGTCTGCCCAGTCGCCAACGACGCCGCCGCCCGGCTCCGAATACGCCTCAGTTCCGGCCGCGCGTTCCGAGGCCTCGACGCGGTTCGTGGAAGCGATGCCCGACGAGGAACTCGAAGACACGACGAAGCCGTCGCGGCGGCGGCGCGCCCCGGCACAGAGCGAGCCCACGCCGGCCATGTTGGTGGCGCAGGCGCCGGTTGGACCGCCCGGAATGCAGCAGCGCCCGCCCGCCATGCCGGCACCCTTTGATTCAGACGCCCTGCCTGCGAGTTGGTCGCTCGTCGCGCTCGCTGGCCTCGTATGGACGGCCGTGCTGGTGCTGGGCGTCTACGCGACGCTGCTCACGGTTACCCGGTAGACGGCGGACCATTCGCCGGCAGGCACCCCTGAACGCGCGCCGCCTGGAAGTAGCGCCCCGGCAGCAGGTGGTCGAGTTCGCCCGCCAGCACGCCGGACGCCGCGACGAGGCCTGCGAGATCGACGCCCGTCGCGAAGCCGAGGCCGTGCAGGGCATACACGAGATCTTCGGTCGCGAGGTTGCCGCTCGCGCCGGGTGCGAATGGGCAGCCGCCCAGCCCTCCCGCACTGGCGTCGAACGTGCGGATCCCGTGCTGCAGGCCCGCCATCACGTTGGCGAGCGCCGTGCCGCGCGTGTCGTGAAAGTGCAGCGCGAGCCGATCGAACGGCAGCCCTGCCGCATGGGCCGCGCCGAGCCAGCGCGCCACGTCGCCCGGCGTGGCGACGCCGATCGTGTCGCCGATGCTGATTTCGCCGCAGCCCATGTCGAGCAGGGAACGCGCCACGACGATGCCCTGCTCGGGCGACACAGAGCCCTCGTACGGGCAGCCGAACACCGCCGATACGTAGCCGCGCACGGCCAGGCCCGCGTCGAGCGCGCGCTGCACCACCGGGGCGAAATGGCGCAACGACTCGGCCAGCGTCATCCGGATGTTGTGCTGCACGAACGTGTCGCTTGCCGCCGTGAACACCGCGATGTCACGCACACCGGCTGCCAGTGCCCGCTCCAGCCCGCGCTGGTTTGGCACCAGTGCGCTAAAGCGGACGCCGTCGGCGGGTCGCAACGCGGCGAACACGGCTTCGGCATCGGCCAATTGCGGGACCGCGCGGGGGTGAACGAACGACGACACCTCGATGCGGCGCAGCCCGGCCGCCACCAGGGCTTCGACGAAGTGCACCTTCGTTGCCGTCGCCACCCGCACGCGTTCGTTCTGGAGGCCGTCGCGTGGCCCGACCTCGACGAGGTGGACCCACTCGGGCACGGTCGTCGGGAGGCCGGTCATGGTGGCTCCTCGCACGGACTCAATCGCACCAGTTCCGCGCCGCCTTCGACCAGGGCGCCGACCGCGAACACGACCTGCACCACCATAGCGTCGCGCACGGCCTTGAGCGTGTACTCCATCTTCATCGCCTCGACGACGACGAGCGGGTCCCCCTTGGCCACGCGGGCGCCGACGGCGATGTGCACGGCGACCAACCGGCCGGTCATCGGCGAGCGCACCTGCAGGCCTGCGTCGGCGTCGCGGGGGCGTCGCGCCAGGGCCTGCGCCCACCGCGTGGTGCGACTCGCTGCGTCTGCGGTGCCCGTGTCCGACAGCCACACGATGTCGCGCTGTACCGACAGGTGCACCGTGCGGGTGATGCCACCAACTTCGACCAGGAACTCTCCGCTGGGCGCCTGGCGCACCGTCACTTGGCGTTCCTGCCGCAGTGCGCCCTCGCCGACCGTGACCACCTGGCCCCCGTCGCGCGCGGCGACAGCGACCTCAATGCGGCGTGCGCCGACTGTTTCAAAGGCGCGCTTCATGGCGAGCCCCCATGACCAGAGCCCCCATGACCAGAGCCCCCATCACCGGAGCCGACTCGCAGATCGCGCAGCGTGGTCCAGGGGTCCCCTGTCGTTGCGGCACTCGAGGATTCGCTCGTCGCTTGGTGCACGCCCGCTCCTTGCCGAGGTCCTCCGGGCCCACCCACGGCGAGCGCCAGCAAGGCCGCCTCCGAAGCTTCGTTGCCGGCACCGGGAGCGGAGTTGCCCCACACCTCGTCGAGCCACCGCGTATGCAGGTCGGACGTCCGCACATTGGGGTGGTCGCACAACGCCGCCAGCATCGGCACGTTCGTCGTCACGCCGTGCACCACGGTCTCGGCCAGGGCCGCCCGCAGCCGGTCCAGCGCTTCGTCCCGCGTGCGCCCCCACGCGATGATCTTGGCCAGCATCGGGTCATAGTGCATCGACACGGTGTCGCCGCTCTCGAAGCCGGCATCGACACGGACAAACGGCACATCGGGCCAGCGCACGCGAGCGAGCGTCCCCACCTGCGGCACATAGCCTTGGCTCGGGTCTTCGGCATAGACGCGCGCCTCGACGGCCACGCCGCGCGGCTGCAGGCCCTCGGGCCCGACGATGTCTGTCAGCCTTTCTCCTTGCGCGATGCGTAGTTGCGCCACGCACAGATCGAAGCCCAGCACGGTCTCGGTCACCGGGTGCTCGACCTGCAGGCGGGTGTTCATTTCGAGGAAGAAGTGGCGCCGCGTCGCCGGGTCGAACAGGAACTCCACGGTGCCGGCCCCGACGTAGCCGACCTGCGCCGCGAACGCCTGGCCCGCCGCACAGATCGCGGCGCGCTCGGCCGGGGAGAGGATCGGGCAGGGCGACTCCTCCATCACCTTCTGGTGGCGCCGTTGCAGGCTGCACTCGCGCTCGAACGCGTGCATGACCGTTCCGTGCCGGTCGCCGAGCACTTGCACCTCGATGTGGCGCGCTGCCGTCACGAGGCGCTCCGCGAACAGGCGATCCGACGCGAACGATGCGCGCGCGATGCGGGCCGACGCCTGCACGGCGCCCGCGAACCCGTCGAGTCGATCCACGCGCTCCATGCCCTTGCCGCCGCCGCCGTCTTGCGGCTTGACGAGCAGCGGGAGGCCAAGCGCTTGCACGATTTCGGCGAGATGGGCGGGGTCGGCCGATTCGATGGCGCGCGCCGGAGCGGTGGGCACGCCTGCGGCGATGGCGACCGCCTTGGCCGCGGTCTTCGACTGGATGCCGGCAATGCAGCGCGCGGGCGGCCCGATCCACGTCAGTCCTGCCGCCTCGACGGCGTCGGCGAAGTCCTTATTTTCGCTTAGAAATCCATACCCAGGATGGACCGCCTGTGCGCCACTGCGCCGCGCCGCATCGAGCAGGCGGTCGATCGACAAGTAGCTCTCCGCCGCCGGCGCGGCTCCGATCGCCACGGCCAGGTCGGCGGCGCGCACGTGGCGAGCGGTCGCGTCGGCCTCGCTGTAGACCGCGATCGGCGTCAGGCCCAACACGCGGCACGCCCGCGCCACCCGGACCGCGATTTCGCCACGGTTGGCGATCAGCACGCGCTGGAACACTCCGTCACCTCTAGGGAATCAGTGTCCGCCGCGGGGAATCCAAGAGGCCGGCCGCTTTTCGAGAAACGCCGCCATGCCCTCGGCCGCTTCGTCGGAGACGCGCCGCTGCGCCAGAGCGTGCGCCGTCACGTCCACCACGTCCGCGGGAGCCCGAAATGCCACGTCGCGCACGAGTCGTTTGCACGCCGCCAGGGCCTCGGGCCCACCCGCCAGCAGCGAGGCGATGGTGCGCTCCACGCGGGCATCGAGGTCGGCGGGCGTTGCGATCGCGTGCACGAGGCCGATGCGCCAGGCGTCTTCGGCGGTGACCTTGTCGCCCAACAAGAACAGCGCGCGCGCCTGGCTCGGCCCGACCCGCTCGACGAGGAAGGGGGAGATTACCGCCGGAAGCAGCCCGAGCCGCACCTCCGTCAGCGTGAAGCTCGCCGCAGTCGAGGCCACGGCCACATCGCACGCCGCCACCAGGCCGACACCGCCGCCGCGCGCCGCGCCGTGCACGCGGGCGACCACTGGCTTGGCGAGTCCGGCGATACTATGGAATAATTTGGCAATCTGCACAACACTGTTCGAATTCGCCGCGTCGCCGCCCTGGGCTTGCTGCAGCATCCAACCGAGATCGGCGCCGGCGCAAAACGAAGACCCCTCGCCCGCCAGCACGACGACGCGCACGGCTGGGTCGGTCCCGAAGGCTTCCAATGCCGCAGCCATCTGCGTCAGCATCGCGCCGTCAAAGGCGTTGTGTTTCTCCGGGCGCGCCAGCCAGAGGTGCGCGACGCCGGCATGGATGTCGGTGCGAATCATGGACTTTTCCCCCGCCAGCTACATGCGGAACACGCCCGGCTTCCAGTCCGGGATCGGCGCGTTGTAGCAGGCTGACAGCGCGAGTCCGACGACATCGCGGGTCTGTTCCATTTCGATGATGCCGTCGTCCCACAGCCGCGCCGTCGAAAAATACGGATTGCCTTCGGCCTCATAGCGCGCCAGCACCGGGTCACGGATGGCGGCCTCGTCGGCGGCGCTCAGCGTCTTGCCGGCCTTCTCCAACTGCTCGCGCTTGACCTGGGCCAGCACCGCCGCGGCCTGCTCGCCGCCCATCACGCTGATGCGGGCGTTCGGCCACGTGAACAGGAAGCGCGGCTGGTACGCGCGCCCCGCCATGCCGTAGTTGCCGGCGCCATAAGAACCGCCGATGATAACAGTGATTTTCGGCACATTTGCGACGGCCACGGCGTGCACCATCTTGGCGCCGTCTTTCGCGATGCCCCCGTGCTCGGCCTGCGAACCCACCATGAAGCCCGTGATGTTCTGGAGGAAAAGCAGCGGCACCTTGCGCGCCCCGCACAACTCGATGAAGTGGGCCGCCTTGAGCGCCGACGCGCTGAACAGCACGCCATTGTTCGCCACGATGCCGACCGGCATGCCGTGCAGGCGCGCGAAACCACACACGAGCGTCGTGCCGTAGCGGGCCTTGAATTCGTGGAAGCGGGAGCCATCGACCACGCGCCCGATCACCTCGCGCACGTCGTAGGGCTGGCGCAGATCGCCGGGCACGATGCCGGGCAGTTGGGCAGGGTCGTGCAGGGGCGGTTCTGGCGGCGCGAACACGCCGTCGGGTTGCTTGCGGCGGTTCAGATTCGCCACGATGGTGCGGGCGATCTGGAGCGCGTGGGCATCGTCGTCGGCGAGGTGGTCGGCCACGCCCGAGATGCGCGTGTGCACATCGCCACCGCCGAGCGCTTCAGCGGAAATCTCCTCGCCCGTCGCAGCCTTCACCAGCGGCGGGCCGGCCAGGTAGATGGTGCCGCGGTTTTTGACGATCACGGCCTCGTCGGCCATCGCCGGCACGTATGCGCCGCCTGCGGTGCACATGCCGAGCACGACTGCGATCTGGGGCACGCCGGCCGCGGACAGGCGCGCCTCGTTGTAGAAGATGCGGCCGAAGTGATCGCGGTCGGGGAACACGTCCGCCTGCAACGGCAAGAAGGCACCGCCCGAATCGACGAGGTACACGCACGGCAACTGGTTCTCTGCGGCAACCTCTTGGGCGCGCAGGTGTTTCTTGACCGTCAGCGGCAGGTAGGAACCGCCCTTCACGGTGGCGTCGTTGGCGATGACCATGCATTCGGTACCGGCCACGCGGCCGATGCCGGTCACGATGCCGGCGGAGGGCGCCGAGCCTTCGTACAGGTCCCAGGCGGCGAGCGGCGACAGTTCGAGCAGCGGCGAGCCCGGGTCCAGCAGCGCATCGACGCGATCGCGCACAAGCAGGGCGCCGCGCTCCGTGTGGCGGGTGCGCGAGGCTGCGGGACCGCCCAACCGCACGAGGCCGAGGCGCTCGCGCAACTGGCGCGCCAACCCATGGTGGTGGCTGCGGTTGGCGGCGAAGGCCGGGCTGGCTGGCTCAGCGTGGGTGTCGAGGACGTCCATCGGGGGCGCACGCATAGCGGAAAAGCGGGGCGGGAGCAACGGCCCCGCATTCGGCGACCGGGGATGGGAGTCGGTGGTAGATCTGGGGCCGACCACGCCCTTGCGCGCGCGCGCATCCTCTGCGAGTTTCCCGCACCCGGCAGGAACCGCGAGCGCCGCCGACTCGTCGACAAAGGGGAGAGGCGCCCGCAAACAGGAGGAATCATGAAAATTTCCAATGTCATTGCGATGGTCACCGGCGGCGCGTCGGGTCTCGGCCGGGCCACGGCGCAACGCCTTGCTCGCGAGGGTGCCCGGGTCGCCGTGTGCGATTTGCCTGCCAGCCCGGGTGCCACCACTGCAGCCGAGATCGGCGACGCTGCGATTTTCGTGCCAGCGGATGTGACGAGCGAACACGACATGCGGGCGGCACTCGACGCGGTCGCCGCGAAGTGGGGCCAAGCGCCCAACGTCGTTGTCAACTGCGCCGGCATCGCGATCGCCCAGCGCACGCTGACCAAGAGAGGGCCGCACGATCTCGAGTCCTTCGCACGCATCGTGCAGGTCAATGTCGTCGGCACGTTCAACGTGATCCGGTTGTCGGCGGCGCGCATGGCGGAACTCGAACCGAACGAGCATGGCGAGCGCGGCGTCATCGTGAACACGGCCTCGGTCGCGGCGTACGACGGCCAGATCGGGCAGGCCGCCTACGCGGCGTCGAAGGGAGCGGTCGTCGGCATGACGCTGCCAATTGCGCGCGACCTCAGCGGCAACGGCATCCGCATCTGCACGATCGCGCCCGGCCTGTTCAAGACGCCCATGCTCGCGGGGCTGCCCGAGGCGGTCCAGACGCAGTTGGCGAGCCAAGTCCCCTTTCCCAATCGCCTCGGCGACCCGGACGAGTACGGGCAGTTGGTGCAGGCCATCGTGACGAACCCGATGCTGAACGGCGAGACGATTCGACTCGACGGCGCTCTCCGCATGCCGCCGAAGTAGTCGCGGCGACCGACCGGCGCGCCTTTCAAGGCAACGTCGCGGCCCGCTCCCAGGGTCGTTGGCTCGATGTCGCCATCAGGTCGAGGCGCCACGCGCCCTCTTCGCGCACGAGCACCCACTGCCGCGTTTCCCGGCCCGCCCGCACGTCCAACACCACCGAGGCAGTCCCCGCGCGCACGGCAACGACCTCGGTCGGCTGCTGCGGCGCCCGGGTGGCCAAAGGGGAAGCGGCCGGCGCCGTCGCCATGGCGGCCCGCACGATCGGTCGCGTCGCCGCCGTCAGGAGCGCTCCGATGGAGTCGCCATCACCCGAAGCCAGCGCCGCTTCCATGCGTGCGGGAAAAGTGGCGGGGTCTTCCTGACATCCGAGGCATCCCACGGCCAGGGCGCACCGTGCCGCCACGCTCGCAGATCCGGAATGCCAAGGCCCGGTTGGCAAACGGGCAGGGCGCACGCTGCCGGACGCAGCGGGGTCCACTGTGGGCACCCTGCAAAACGAAGCGGTACCAACTTCGCGCACCTTGCCGGGCGAGGCGGAGTCAGCGGTCATGGCACGTGCCCCGAGTGTTGGATTGCAGTGCGAGAAGTGGGACTTGAACCCACACGCCCTTGCGGGCGCCAGCCCCTCAAGCTGGTGCGTCTACCAATTTCGCCATCCTCGCAATCGGCCGACCGCAAGGGTCGACCCGGCGCCCAGCAAGATGGCCGCGACCGCTGCGGGTGTCAAGGTTGGAAAAACCACAAACCGGTGCTTTGCCCATCGGCTGGACCGCGCTACGCTCGTCCCCGCAACGGGAGGTCTCCATGAATCCAAGACTCGCCATGAATCCGAAAGTCGACGCGTGGTTTCGCGAGTACGACACGTACCACCGCCACCCGATGAACCGGGCGACGCACAAGATCGCGATCCCGCTGATCGTTTTTCACGTCGTCGCCATGTGCGCCTGGCTGCCGTTGTTCGACGTCGGCGCCCATCCGGTCACGTTGGCCCACGTGGCGATCGTCGCTTTGACGGGCTTCTATCTGTCGGTGAGCGTCCTGTACGCTGTCCTGATGGCCGTCTCCACGGCCCTGTGCCTGATTGCTGCGCTCTGGCTCGAAGCGGCGGTGGGCGTGCAGACGGCGCGCGCGGCTGTAGTCGGTGTCGCGATTCTGGCGTGGGTCGTGCAACTGGCCGGCCATGCAGTGTGGGAGAAGCGTTCGCCTGCGTTCTTGCGCAACCTCGTGCAGGCGCTGGTGGGGCCGATCTACTTCTTCGCCTTGCTGCTCGGCCATTGGCGCGCGCCGGAGTGGGTCGACCCGCGAGCGGTGTCGGTCAAGTAGCGGTTCGGCACCCGCGCGGTCACAGCGAATCGCCCGGAACGCTCTCGTTGCCGTCCGCATCTACGCTCACGCGCACCGGGCCCACCGGCGCGGGCGGGTCGCATGTGCTGTCGGCCTCGCCCGTAATCTGGCCGCGCAGTTTCTCCACGTGGGCGAGCCACTGCATTTGGATGTCGGCGGGCACTTCGTGATCGCGCAGCGTATCGGCGAGGATGCGCGTGCGCCGCGCGAATTGGCCGCCGCGGATCGGGTGGGGAGCGTGGGCCGCGCGCAGGGGGCGGCCTTCGTACGGCACGTCGGTGGCGCCCAGGGCCCGCGCGGCGAACTGGAACTCCAGCTGCTTCAGCCGGTCGCGATCGACGCTGCGGAAAAAGAAGCCGATCATCGTGTCGGTGCACACCCGCTCGGTGAAGTCGTCGATGATCGCGGCAAGCGCCGGCGCCCCCAGCCGCGCGAATGCGGTCGACGAGCCCACCACGTCGGGCGGGTCCAGCGGCGGGGTCATGGCGCGCCTGCAACTGCGAGTTCGAGCACCGCGCGCGCCGCAGCCAGTGTGTCGGCCTGCTGCGGCACGCGCGCCTCGACCTGATCGGCCAGCAGGGTCCGATCCAACCGCCCGAAGCCCAGCGTCGCTTCCTGAACGCGCAGCTCGGCGCGCGCCGCTTCGAGCGCCCGGGCCACGTCGTCGCCGACATGGTGCAGAGACTCCCCCGCCGCCACCCGCCGCGCAGCTTCCGCCGCCACGGCCGCGTCTCGCTGGTTTTCGAGCGCGAGCCAATCGCGGCGCACCCCGTCGAGGCGCTGCGTGAAGCTGGTCGCCTCCGCGCGCCAGAGTTGCACCTGATCGCGCACGATTGGGCGGCCCGGGTCCGCCAGCGCCGCATCGGCCAGCTTGCGCAGTCGATCGCGGCGGCACTTGTCGAGGTCCGCGGCCCCGGCGGCGTCGGGCAGCCCGCATGGGCGCATGAGCAGGGCGAGATCGTGCAGGTCAGGCTCTTTCGTCGCGGGACGCGCAGAGACTTCCGTCGAAGGCGCGGGGGCAGGCGCGACTCCGTGACGCAGCGCCTGCGCCGGGGGCGAATTCTCTGCTGCAGGCGCGCCGACGGCCACCGGGTGGCAGCAGCCAACATGGGCGCCGACCCAACCGCCGACGCCGCCGGATGCCAGTCCAATCATCAGCATCCTCGCCGTTGCGTTGCGTCCTTCCATCGTGGTGCCTAGACTCCGCGCCCGCCGCGCAGGCCGCGAGCATCCTTGCCCTGCGCCGGGCCTGCAAGCCCGCCTGCCCTTCTCAGCCTACGCGAGGAACCCCCATGGACGACGTCCGCATCGACCGCACCCGTGCCCACGAACTCGTCGCCGCCGGCGCCCACCTCGTCGATGTGCGCACGCCGGAAGAGTTTGCGACTGGCGCCCACGACGGTGCCGTCAACATCCCCGTCCAGGTGATCGGGCAGACGATCGACCAGCACTTCGCCACCGACGCGACCTTGGTGCTCTATTGCCGCTCCGGGATGCGCAGCGACATCGGTGCCCGCATGTTGCGGCAGATGGGGTACGCCAACGCCTACAACGCGGGCGGCATCGGCGACCTGTAGGGGTGCGTGCGCGCCCTGCCACGCATGCTTGATCACGCACGCCCGTCGCGGACGCCTGGCTCCAGAACCTCGCGCACGAGACGTTCGAGCCCCGCCTGCAGCGTCCAGCGCGGCGCAGTGCACCACCCAGTCCAAGCGGTCGGGCAGCGACAGCCGGGTCGCAGCGCCGGGCTGGCGGCACCAGGCGTCGAGGTTGGCGACTGCGTGGCCCGCGCCTGCGAGATGGCGCACGAGTTCGTCGCCGACGCAGCGGTCGCGTGATCGCCCGACAGCAACACCGCGCGCTGTCATTGCGGCGGGGTCCGCGTATGCCCATGGCCGCCAGCCGGTCGGCGAGGCGTTGGACGTACAGCGAAATACCACCGCGCGGCGGCAGCGGATCCGGGTCGCTACGGCCCACAACCCGTCGTGGGCACGCATTTGCCGGGGAGCGCACAGGTACCTGCACACGCCGCCGTGCTGCACGTCGACGCAGCGGGCAGGGGCACGTAGAAGCAATCGCCGAAAGCGCACTGGTCCTTCGTGCACGCATTGCCGTCGCTGCACGTGGGCGCACCCTGGCACGAACCGCCCGCGCATGCATCGCCGTTCGTACAGACGTCGCCGTCGTCGCAGGCGAGGCCGACGGCCACTGCGACATGCAGGCAGCCCGCTGGTGGGATGCAGCCGTCCAGCGTGCAGAGTTGCTTGTCGTCGCACGGCGCGGCCACTCCCGCACACCCCGCCGCCCCGCACGTGTCGCCAACGGTGCACAGGTTGCCGTCGTTGCAAGGTACCCCGGCTGGGCCCGCTGTTTGCATACACCCGACTTTGCCGCACAGGTCGAGGGTGCACGGGTCGCCATCGCTGCACGCCAGCGCCGCGCCGTGGCAGGGTGCGCCGAGACCCGGGCAGGCGTCGGGCACCGTGCACGGGTTGCCATCGTCGCAAGCCGTTCCGGTGGGTGCCTCGGGGAACGAGCAGGCACCACTGCCGACGGCACACAGGTCGAGCGTGCACGGCTTGCCGTCGATGCAGGTCTTGGCCACCCCGCCTCCGCACGTGGCCGTGGGTCCGCACACCTCGCCGCTCGTGCACGCGCTGCCGTCGGAACAAGGGGCCCCGGGCACCATCGGTTGGGCGGTGCAGCCGAGTTTGGGTGAGCATCCGTCGAGCGTGCAGGCCTCGCCGTCGTTGCACAGCGCGGGTCCTCCGGCGACGCAGACACCACCGGCGCACTTGTCGTTTGCCGTGCACGGGTTGCCGTCGTCACATGCCCCAGCCACGGCTGCAGTCACGCAGCCGCTCGCCGCAGCGCAGCCGTCCGCCGTGCACGTGTTGCCGTCATCGCACACCACGTTGGCGCCAACGCAAATGCCCGCCGCGCATACTTCGCCCACGGTGCACCAGGAGCCGTCGTCGCACGGTGCGGCATCGGTCGCCGAGTGCACACAACCCGCGTCTGCGGCGCATGAATCTGCCGTGCATGGGTCTCCGTCGCTGCACACCGCGGCCACTCCGAGGCACACGCCGCCCTTGCACTTGTCGCCGTTCGTGCACAGCTTGCCGTCGCTGCACGGGCCGCCGTCTGGCGCGGGTGTCGCCGCGCACTTGCCGGTGGCGAACGCGCACGAGGCGACCATGCAGCCGTCGCTCGTCGGACAGGCTACGACGGTGGTCGGGTCGAGCGTGCACTTGGTCCCGCTGCAGACGAGCGTGCCGTTGCACGCATCGCCGTCCTCGAACTTCGCGCAGTCCCCGTCGCCCTTGCAGTTGCACGCGTTCGTGGCGCCGACGCACTTGCCACCTTGGCACGCGTCGTTCGGTGTACACGGGTTGGCGTCGTCACACGGGCCCAGTTGGGCGACGTGCGCACAACTGCCGTCGGCCTGGCAGGAGTCGACGGTGCACGGCTCGCCGTCGCCGCAATCGACCGGGAGGCCCGGCGCGCAGACCTTGGCCTTGCACGCGTCGTGGGTCGTGCAGGCATTGCCATCGTTGCAGGGGTCGCCGTTTGCCAGCGCAATGCAAGCTCCCGCCGCGCCGCACGCGTCCTGCGTGCACGGGTTGCCGTCGTTGCAAGTGAGCGGTGTGCCGCGGCAGGCCGTTGCGGTACATGCGTCTGCCAGGGTGCACGGGTTGCCGTCGGAGCACGGACCGGCCCCGGCCGCATGGCCGCACACGCCTGCCAGGCCGCTGCACGAATCGATGGTGCAGGCGTTGCCATCGTTGCAGGCCTTCGCCGTCTCAGGCACGCACGCCCCACCTTGGCACGTGTCTCCCTCGGTGCAACCTGCGCCATCGTCACACGGAGCCGCCGTGGCGACGTGCACGCAACCCGTCGCTGCCTCGCACAAGTCCAGCGTACACGGGTTGCCGTCCCCGCAGCCCACGCTCGCTCCTTTGCACAGGCCGCCGGCACAGGCGCCGCCTTGCGTGCACGCGTCGCTGTCCTCGCAGGCAGCGCCGTCCGTAGCCAGCTTCGAGGTGCACGTGCCCGCTGGGGCCTGACACTGTGCGACGGTGCAAGCCGGGCCGGCCGGGCACACCTTGGGGGCGGCTGCCAGACAGACTCCGCCGCTGCACGCATCTCCCCACGTGCACGCGTTGCCGTCGTCGCACGGGGGGCCGGTCGCCGCGACATGCACGCAGCCCTGCTTCGGGTGGCACGCGTCCCAGGTGCACGCCTTGCCGTCGCTGCACGCTGTGCCGGCGCCAGTGCACGTGCCGCCAACGCAGACGTCGGCCTGCGTACACACGTTGCCGTCGTTGCACGTCGCTGCGCCCACGAGCGCCACGTGGCCGCACTTGCCCGTGTCGGGGTCGCACGCATCGGCCGTGCAAGGGGCGCCATCGTCGCAGGCCACTTGGGAGCCCGCTTTGCACATGCCCTGGGCGCACACGGCACCGACGCTGCACAGGTTGGCACCGGCCACGCACGCCACGCTGTCGAGCACGGTTGCCGTGCACCCGGTGGCGGGCACACAGGCGTCGACGGTGCAACTGTTGCCGTCGCTGCAACCCTTCATCGCTCCTGGCGCGCACTTCTGCTGCAGGCAGATGTCGTTCTCGGTGCACTTGTCGCCGTCGTTGCACACGCTGCCGTTCGGCAGGGTCTGGTGGGTGCAGCCGCCGGGACCGGAGCCGCACGCGTCTGCCGTGCATGGGTCCGCATCGGCGCAGAGGCCCTCGTCGGTCTGGTCGTCGCAGTCGTCGTCGAAGCCGTTGCAGGTCTCGCTCGCCGGTGCCGGCGCATCGCAGGCCGACAGCCCCGCCAGCGTGCACTGCCGCTGGCCGATGCAACTCGCGCCGCCAAGCTTGCCCCCATCGTTCTGGCACGGCGTGGTCAGTGCCCGGGCGACCGCGAACGGCGAGCACGGGCAGATACCGAGCAGTTGTGTGACGGGGTCCGCCGGCCCGGGCAGGGGTACGCACTGCGGCCGCACGTCGCCCTCTGTCGTAGGGCGTTCAAGACAGGCGAAATCGGTCGGGCAGTCGGCATCGGCCGCGCAGGCTACACCGCAGAACCAACCGATCGGCCCGTGGTCGACACACGTCGCGTCCGCAGCACCGGGGCCGACGCACTCCGACGACTGCGTGCATGGGTTGCACAGCCGAAAGGTTCGCACGACGCACGCTTGCGCCGTCGTGCCGGGGCGCGCTGCGCAGGAGAGCCCGGGCGCACACTGCCCGTCGGGGCCACACGTCGGCGCGCACGCCCACGTCGCACCGTCATCCAGGCACGTCTTGCTGGCGCATTCGGCATCGGCGCTGCAGGCGCAGCCACCGGCACCGGGGCACACGGCGACGGGCGTGACCTCGACCGGCACGTCGGGCGACACCTCGGTGGCGACTTCGATGCGTGCGGGCGTGTCGGCTGGGGCCGGCGCGTCCTGTACGGCGCGCACGTCCGGTCGGTCCCACCGCGCCGGCGCCCGCTGCGTCGGCTCCGGCGGGTCGCCGCACGCGATCAGCCCTGCCAGGCACGCGAACCGAGCCAGCCCGCCACGCCCGGGTCCACGGCACCACATCTGCCCCACGCAGCCACCTCGTCCGCACAGCATCACCAGCCCGAGCGCTCAGTCAAGCTTGCGCGCAATGACCGACGTTGCGTAGCATAGCGGCGCCCGGTCGCGGACACGCCCATGCCGACCCCCCATCGACTCCTCGAAATCGTTGCCATCGCGGCGTTCGCGCTGCTCGACGTTGGCCTCATGGCCCGCGTCGCCGTAGCCGCCACCACGACGGCCTCCTGGTGCCTCGTCGCGGTCGCCGTCCTCACGGCCTACCTCGTTGCCGATTTTGCGTCGGGCTTCGTGCACTGGATGTTCGACCGCTACTTCAGCGTGCGCACCGCGATCGTCGGCGAGAACTTCGTCAAGCCGTTTCGCGAGCATCACGTCGACCCCAAGGGCATCTGTCGGCACGACTTCGTCGAGACGAACGGCAACAACTGCATCGGCACTGTGCCGATCCTGGCCGCGGTACACCTGCTGCCCCTGCCGCCCGACGACTGGCTTTGGTTGTGCGTGGCCGCCGGCACCGCGGCGATGATGATCTTCGTGTTCTGCACCAACCAGTTCCACGCCTGGGCCCACGCCACCCGCCTGCCGTGGTACATCGCCCGGCTCCAGGGCGCGTGGCTGATCTTGAACAAGCGTCACCACGACATCCACCACACGGCGCCTTTCGATCGCTACTACTGCATTACTACAGGGTGGCTGAATCCGCTGCTGCACCGCGTGCGGTTTTTCCCGCTCACGGAGCGGCTGATCTTTCAACTGACCGGAGTGCGCGCAGGTCGCGACGACGCCGCCTATGCTGGACTCGACCCCGCACTGTACGCTGCGGCGCTGCGGCGCGCCGAGGTCGAAGAGGCCGAAGAGGCCTTGGGGCGCGAAATCCCGGTCGGAGACGGCAAGGCGCCTCAGTGAGCCCGCTGCGCCCCTGGTCGGCTGCGCGTACGGCGGCGCGCGTCCCCTTGGCGCGCCTTGCCCTGCTCGCGAGTCCCGGCCACCCGAGCCCGTTGGCTGCAGCCGCGACGCCGGCGGAAGTGGAGCGCGTGCTCGGTGCGACGGCTGCGGTGACCGCGCGCGGCGGACCGGCGCAGGTCGAGATACAGCTCGGCCACTTCTGCAACAATCGCTGCGTGTTCTGCGCGTCGGGTCAACTCACGGAGCAGGGCCGCGCCCAGCCGGTGCCCGAACTGCAGGTCGTTCGCGCGCTCGAGGCCGCTGCCGCCAACGGCGTGCGGCGCCTGACACTGCTGGGAGGCGAGCCGACCATCCAGGATGCGTTCCTGCCCAGCCTGCGGCGCGCCGTCGAACTCGGATTCGCCGACATCACGATCTTCACGAACGGCACCCGCACGGCCGATGCGCGCTTCGTCGATGCCGTCGCAAGCCTTGGCTCGTTCACCTGGCGCATCTCCATCCAAGGCGCGACGGAAGCGGCCCACGATGTGGCAGTTGGCCGGCGCGGCGCATTCCAGCGCATCGTCGCGGGTCTCGCATTGCTGCAGGCGCGCCATCAGCGCGTCACGGTCAACATGTGCCTGACGACGCACGCCTTGGCGACGCTCGGCGCTCTCCCGGCGCTTTTGCTCGGCCGCGGCGTCGGCCAGTTGTGCATCGACATGGTGCGCCCGGTCAGCGCCGGCGAGCGCACCGATGCCGAACTGAAGGCGATGATGCCGACTTTTGCCGCCGCCGGCCGTGCGCTGCGAGCGATGCTGGCAGAACTCGATGCGCGCGCCCCGGATTTCGACCTCAACCTGACACATCTGCCTTTCTGCGCGCTGCCCGAAGCCGCCCCGCGCATCCGCCACGGCGGCGACGCGACCGTGACGTTTACGGCCGACCTCGACGAGCGGCAGGGCGTGATGGACAAGTACGCGTTTCAGCAGACCGACCGGCGCAAGCTCCCGGAGTGTGCGGGTTGCGTCTTCTTTGCCAACTGTTCCGGTGTGCCTCACGCGTACGCCGCCTGGCATGGCGCCGCGAGCGTCCGTCCCGTGACGATGGCCGAAGTCGTTGCGGCGGACCCCACCGGCCGCGCCCTCTCCGTCGCGGGCGACCAGGCTTCGGCCGAGTGGCAGCAGGCGCGCGCCTGGGTCGACCGCATTGTGCGCGTAGCCCGCCGTGGCGGTGCGCGGGTCGGCTGGCGCGGTGCGCTGGTCCGCATCGAACTGCGCGAAGGTACGCTGGAGTTGTGGCCGCGTACCGAGCCCGGCATCGCGATTGGAGCCCGGGCCGTAGCGCCGCAAGCCTGGGATGCAACCACGCTGCGCGCCGTGAACGCGCGACTGGCCGCCGTGATCAAGGCCACCCGACGCGGCTGATCGGACCTGCGCCCGGCCGATCCCTTCGACGCCTCAACCCAACGCGAAAAACTCGCGAATGCGCGCGAGCAGCACTCCCGATGCCGCGTTCACGTCGTGCTTGGCGTCGGCCTTGGCCGCTCCCGACTGGCGCGCAGCCAACGCCGCCTGGCGCGCGGCGAGGATGGCGCTGATTTTCTCCGCCACCTCCGGCGCTTCCGCAAGAATTTCGCGAAAGGACGTCTTGTTCACAACCAGCAGCGCACAGTCCTGCGTGGCGCGAATCGTCGCGGCGCGCCGCTCCCCGGTCATCAGCGACATCTCGCCGAAGAACTTGCCCTTGGCGAGCCGCGCGACCTCGATCTGGGCCCCGTCGGCCCCACCCGGCACGAGCACCGCGACCTCGCCGTGCTCGATGATAAACAGTTCTTCGCCCGAATCGCCCTTGCGCAGCACCGTCTCGCCCGGCGCGAACCGCCGGGTGAACAGGCGCTCGGCCAGTTGCTGCACGCGCTCGTCAGGGAAGGCGTCGAGCAGGTCGACTCCCCGCAGGTCCTGTACGCGCCGCCGCAGCCGTTCGGCGTGCAGTTCGGCCTCCGTCGCGTCGTGGACCTGGTGCATCCGCACTTCGCGCTGGGGCAACGGAATCGGGATGCCCGCGCGCCGAAAGCCGTACCAGATACGCTCGCGGATGTTGCTGTCGGCCGGGTACACCTCGCCCGGGTTGTCGAGCCAGTAGCGCAACACGTACGTCACGCCATCGGACGAAAACGCCTGGATCGAGACGCTCGCCGCAGGCACCGCAACCGTGCACGGCGTATCGACGACGCAGGCGAGGATCACTTCCTTGATGTGTTCGGGCGAGTACGAGTACGGCGCCTGCACCAGGATCTGACGGCGCAACAGCTTGGTCGGGCGAGAAAAGTTGCGGATCGACGCCTTGGCCATCACGCCGTTCGGCACGATGATCTCGAACTGGTCGTTCGACAGCAGCTTCGTGGCGCGCCAGTTGATCTCGGTCACCTTGCCCAAGGGCTCGCTCGAATCGCTCAGTTGCAGCCAGTCGCCGACTTCGAACGGCTGCTGGGCCTGGATCGACAACCCTGAGAAAACGTTGCCGAGCGTGTCTTGGAGCGACAGGCCGATGACGGCGGTCAGCAACGCCGATGTCGTGAGCAGGGAACCCGGTTCCACCCCGCCTTCGCGCAGCACGGCCAGGCCAACCACGAACCACACGATCGACGAGCCGATGTCGCGGAAGATCTTGGGTACCGCGCCCGTGCGCCGCCGCGCCAGGATCGCATCGAGTACAAGCGTGAGCAGCCCGAGGCCGATCGTGGCCCCGAGCAGCGCCGTCGCGAGGAATTGCAAGGCGCGCGCCAAGGCCGGTGGCTCCAGCACGTAGGCCCGCACCAGCGCCACGAACACGAATGCCAGGAACAACGCGAGGGGGCCGAACAACTTGCGGCGGTCGGAGCGCCGCAGCAGCAGCAGCAACAGGCCCGTGATGACGGCCGCCACCAAGGGGCCCAGGTCGGTCTGCAAGGGGCCGAGTCGATTGAGCAGGTCCTGCATGGGTCGAACACGTCAAGTGGTGAAGGGGTACGGTGCGCGCTACGATGCGCCGCCTGGACAATGGCGCAGCACGCCACCGGCCACGGGGGCACCCAGGCGGGTCAGATAGGGGGCGATGGTGCCGTTCTTTGCGTTCAGCGTCGATGCCCGCTCGGGCCTCGGCCCCGTGCATGGCGTCGAGGCCGACTGCATGGTGACCGGGGACGTCACGGTGTCGTTCCAGTCGGCTGATCGCACGGTGTATTCGCTGCCACGGCGCTGGCTTGTCGAGGTGCGCCAATTCGCCGAGCGTGCCGAAGCGCTGGCCTGGCTGCGGCGCCATCACCGCGACACGGCCCCGGGGCGCGGCCGCATCGGAGAGGAACGGGTGGCGCGGCGGCCCGGCGGTACCGATCGCGCGGCCGTCGTCGAAGGCGTGCAGATCGTGCTCGAAGGGTGTGCGCCTGCGAGCGGCAAGGGGCGCGCCGGCTCGTGATCAGCGGTCAGACCGTTGCCCATTGCGCAACGTGGTGGCCGTGCTTTCGTAACGCTTTGCGTTCGGCCCCAACCGGTGGTATCTCGCCGCGCCGCGAAGATCGGAGCCCGGGAATCTCCGTGCCTGATCGCTACCTGTAGCCACCCCGCGGGCCACCTGCCCGCACAAGAGGATCGACCCGACCATGAAGCGCGATCAAGCCCTCATTTTCATGTTGGCTTTGTTTATCGGCGGCTACGTTATCGGCCGCGCGACGGCAAAGCAGACGCCTTCTCCCGTTGCCGCACCCGCCGTGGCCTTGCCTGGGGCCACGCCTGCGTCCGTCGCCAGTGCGAGCCCTGCCATCTCGAGCGAGCCCGCCCCGAGCCCATCGCCCGCGCCACCGCCCGCTCCGGCGTCCGAAGCAAAGCCCGCGCCGTCCGACCCGAACCAGGTCTGGCGCGCCGTGCTCGACAAGGACAAGGACCCGAAATCGGGCCCCGACACCGCCGACATCAAGATCGTCGTGTTCGCGGCGCTCGGCCAGCCCGAAGTGGCCGAATTCGCTCCGGCGCTCGTCGAGGCGGAGAAGAAGTACGGCAAGCAGATCCAGATCATCTGGAAGCAGAAGGTGATCCTGCCGCCGCACCCCGACACGCCGATCGCGGGCGAGGCGATGTTGGCTGCGCACGCACAGGGCAAGTTCCGTCCCTTCTGGGACAAGGTGACGCGCTCGGGCCAGGCCGTCGACCGCGGCAGCCTCGTATCGATCGCCAAGGAGGTCGGCATCGACATTGGCCGCTTCGAAAAGGACCTCGACACCGGTCGCCACCGCGGGCGTGCTCTCAAGGACGGGTTGCTCGCCAACGAGATCGCCGCCCACTCGAATCCGAACATCGCCGTCAACGGCGTGCGGCTGTCGCCGCCCAAGAACTGGGACCACCTGCGCGAGTTGATCGACGCCCAGATCGAGAAGGCCAAGGGGATGGGCGGCAAGAAGGGTTGGGAGTTGTACGACTCGATCGTCAAGGACGGCAAGCAGTTCGAGCAAACCGCCGGCCCCAAGGTCGCGATCGCGCACGACGGCAGTCCGACGTTTGGCAACCCGAACGCCAAGGTGGCGGTCGAGGTGTACGAGGACTTCCAGTGTCCGTTCTGTTCGAAGCTGGCGCCAAGCATCAAGGAGTTCGCGAAGAAGTTCCCCAACGATGTCAAGATTGTATACAAGCACATGCCCCTGACGAGCATCCACGACAAGGCGCAGATGGCGTCGGAGGCGTCGATGGCCGCGCACGCGCAGGGCAAGTTCTGGGAGTACCACGACGTGCTGTACGCCAACCAGCAGGCGCTCGACCGTGCGGATCTGGAGCGCTATGCTCAGCAAGTCGGTTTGAACATGGAGCAATTCAAGCGTGACCTGGAGATGGGCACGGGCAAGGACACCATCAAGCGCGATGCTGCCGAAGGCGAGCGCAACGGCGTCAGCGGTACGCCTGCGGTGTACATGAATGGCTTGAAGTACCAGGGCCCGCGTGGCTATCCGGCGGAAGGACTCGAAGCCGTCGCCCGGTCGTACCTGGGGCTCGGCGACTGATACCAAGTCCATTGAATTCGGCTCGGTGCTCGCTCGCCGCGTTCTGCGCGATCTTGCGATCCGATCGTGCTGGCCTGCGATCCGATTCTGCTGGACTTGGCATGAACCGGCGGCGAGCGGAGAGGGGATGCGGGTTCGCCTCTAGGCTGCCGACCGCTTCGACTCCTCGACCGTGCGCGCCTGCAGTTCGGCGAGCAGGTCCTCGCCGTGCTCCTCGATCTCGGCCAGCCACGCCCGGCAGCGCAGGTCGGCACGCTTCATGAAGCGGTCGGCGCGGCTGCGGCGCTCCGGAAACTTGGTGGCATACTTCACGAGGATGCGCGCCATGGCGGTGTCGGCCAGGATGCGCGTCAGTCGTTCGGCGTGCAGCAGGCCCGGGGCGAAGTCGAGCTTGGGGTCCCACTCGTTGAACAGGGCGTCCGTCCAACTGCCCATGGGCAAGTCGTACGTGGCCTTCAGCTTGTTGCGCGCGATGCGCACCAGGATCGTCTGCAGTGCTTTGTACTTGTAGGAGAAGAGCCGTGCCAGTTGCTTCTCCAGCGGGTCGCTCTCGGCCACGCGCTTCCAGTTCGCGCGCGCCATCTTCACGATGAAGCGGCGCGGGTCGCGCAGGCCCTGCATCAACTGGTCCTTCAGCGCCATGAGCGACTGGATCTGGCTCGTACCCTCGTAGATCGGCAACACGAGCGCGTCGCGCAGCAGCTTCTCTGGCAGCGCCTCCTGCGTGTAGCCGACGCCACCGAGGATTTGCATCGCCGTACGCGACATCTCGACCGCGCGCTCCGAGCCGACGTACTTGAGCAGCGGCGTCAGGTCGCGGGCCTGGCGTTTCACGCGCTGCAGGCGACGCTCGAGTTCGGCGCGCGCGGCTTCGTCGGCCGGCGGGTCGAATTTCAGGATCTGTTCGAGCTTGGTCGAACGCTCCACCTTCTGCGCGGTCTCGAAGGCGAGTGCGCGCAACGCTTCGACCTGCAAGGTCATGTCGTCAAGCATGTCCGCCACCATCTCGTGGCGGTCGATCGTCTTGCCCATCGTGACGCGCTGGGCTGCATACTCCCGCGCCGTGCGCAGTGCCGCCTCGCAGATGCCGAGGCCTTCGAAGCCGACGGCCAGCCGGGCGAAGTTCATCAGCGCCAGCATCAACTCGAAGCCCTCGCCGCGCCGGCCGATCAGTTCGCCGATCGAGTCTTCGTAGACCAGGCTGCACGTCGGCGACCCGTTGTGGCCGATCTTGTGCTCGACGTTGCTGATGCGGACGTTCGTCACCGTCTTGCCGTCGCGTTCGATCTTCTGGCGCACGAGCAGCAGCGACAGGCCCTTGAGCCCGGGAGACTTCTTCGGGTCTTCGGTGCGGACCAGTACGAGTTGGTACTGGCCGTGGCCTGAGGTGATGAAGATTTTTTCGCCGTTCACCTTCCACACGCCATCGCCGGCATCGACGGCGGCAGTGCGAATCTGCGCGAGGTCCGAGCCGGCGCCCGACTCCGTCAGTACCATGCAGCCCCAGGCCCGGCCGGCGACGCAGTCGGCGATCACGGCATCGTAGGGCGTCGACAGGACGCGGCCGTTCTTGACGACCGTGCGCGGGTCGCGCAACGCATACATCAGCAGCGAGACCGCAACGCCGGTGTGGAAGCCGAAGTGCGTCATGCACGACACGTCGGCGCGCGAGATCATCTCTCCGGCCGCGAGGTAGACGACGGCGGGCGCGTTCAGGCCGCCCTGCTCACGCGGCACGCACAGCCCGTAGAGGTCGAGCTTCTTCATCTCCTTGAAGACTTTGGCGAACGTGGGCGATTCGATGACCTCCCCGTTTTCCATGCGCGTACCTTCGCGATCGATCTGGCGTGCCACCGGCGCGATGCGGCGCGCGGCGAACTTGCCGATCTCCTGCAGCACGCCTTCGTAGCTGTCGCGGGCGTCGCGCACGCTGGCGGGCCGGTCCTCGGCGGTCGCGCCGTGCTCGCTCATGTCGAAAAGCATCTCCCAATCGAGGGCTTGCTCTACCCAGAATCGGAGATCGGCGTTGTCGGTATAGAAATTGTCGCTCATGGAGGGCTCGGAGTGCGCGCACGGCGGCGCGGGTGGGCGGCCCACGAGGCCGCACTGTCAACGTCCACCTTTCGACGCACCGCGTCAAGAATGATCGACACAGGTTCCCTTGTGCGTGGGGCGGCGGTACCTTGGCGGCGGCCGGTTCGTGACTGTGACGGGCCGAGGCTGTCATGATCGAACCGACCGCCCACACTGCCGCCCGGGTCCGCGCTCCGCTGCCCGCGGGTCCGGTCGATGTCGCGATCGTCGGGTGCGGCCTCGGCGGCTTGACGGCCGGCGCGTACCTGGCGCGCGCAGGGCTTCGCGTGGCGTGTTTCGACAGCCACTATGTCGCGGGCGGGTGCGCCACGATGTTCGAGCGGGGCCGCAGCGACGAGCGCTACTGCTTCGACGTGGGCCTGCACTACATCGGCGACTGCGGTCCGGGCGGCATGATCCCGAGCCTGCTGCGCGGGGTCGGCGTCGCCCAGGCCTTCGTGCCGATGGACGCCGATGGCTTCGACACGCTGGTGCTGCCGGACCTGCGCTTTCGGGTGCCGGTCGGGCTGGATCGCTATCGGGAGCGGCTGGCGGAGACCTTTCCTGCCGAGCGGCGCGGCATCGACAACTACGTGCGGTTCCTGGCCGAGGTCGACCGTGCCCAGCGCCAGATGGAACACGCCGGCGGCCGGGTCGGGCTGCGCGCCCTGATCGACGTCGTGCTTCATGGGCGCCTGCTCGCGCGGTGGCGCACGGCCACCATCGGTTCCGTCGTGCAGTCATGTACCCGCGACCCGCGCCTGCAAGCCGTGCTGCTCGGCCAGAACGGCGACTACGGCGTGCCCCCCTCCGAAGCGTCGGCGGTGCTGCACGCGGGGCTGCAGAATCACTATTTCCGCGGTGCTTGGTACCCGGCTGGCGGCGGCCAGACGATTGCCGACAGCCTGGCAAGCGTCATCGAGGCGCACGGCGGTACGATCCACCTGCGCTGCGGCGTGGACCGCATCCTGTTCGAAGACGGTCGCGCCATCGGCGTGCACATCGAGGCGGGCGGCCGGCATGGCGGCGCCGAGGTGCGGGCGCGCGCCGTGCTGTCGAACGCGGACCTCAAGCGTACGCTGCTCGACCTCGTAGGGCCCGCACTGTTGCCGCCGCAGTGGCTCGGCCGCGCGCGCAACTTCCAGATGGGCGGCGCGCTCTACCTGTTGTGCCTGGGCATCCGCCACGATTTCGCTGCGGCCGGCATGACGGCCACGAATTACTGGCAGTTCGACTCGTATGACATGGAGTCGTCCTACCGGGAGGCGCGCGTCGGCGACCGGCCCGTGCCGCGCGGTTGTTACGTCACGTCCACCGCGTTCAAGGACCCCGCCACGCAAGGACACGCGCCGCCGGGTGTCACCGCCGTCGAGGTCATGACGCTGGTGCCACACGACCTGGGCGCCTGGGGCGTCGATGATCCGGCGGACCTGGCATCGGGCCGCTACCGCAAGCTGCCGGGCTACGTCGAGCGCAAGGCGGCGGTGGAGGCAGACCTGATCGGCCGACTCGATACGCTGTTTCCCGGCAGCTCCGCCGGCATCGTGTTCCGGGAAGGGGCAAGCCCACTGACGCACGAACGGTTCACGCGGGCGAGCGATGGCACCGGCTACGGCCTCGCCGCCACGCCGGCGCAGATGATGAAGGGAAGGCCCGGCTACAGCGGCCCGCTGCCGGGGCTGTGGCTGTGCGGCGCATCGACCCGGGCGGGCCACGGCATCGTCGGCGCGATGACGGGTGGCCAGCGCGCGGCGGCGCGGATTGGAGCGGCGCTGGGGGCGAATGTCGCGGCGCCGCTGTCGGCGTGACTTCCTGTTTGTCTACAGCCCACACTGCGCATCGGCGTTGCACGTCTTCGCCACCCCGCAGGAACTCCCCGCCGCCAGCGAGAAGTGGGCGCAG
Organism: Myxococcales bacterium; assembly: GCA_009692425.1. Lineage (GTDB taxonomy): Bacteria > Myxococcota_A > UBA9042 > UBA9042 > UBA9042 > SHZF01. The sequence goes on from SHZF01000009.1 coordinate 88,631, forward strand.
CCCTTGCCGGGCAGGCACACGTCGGTCGTGCACGGGTTCGTGTCGTCGCAAGTGACCGGAGGCGTCTTGACGCAGGCCTTGCCCGTCGAGCACGACTTGTTGCCCCACACGTCGGCGCGCACCACCCAGGCTTGCAGGCTGGCGACTTCGCGCTGGCCGGCCGCCAGCAGGCCACCCGCCGCGACCACGGGGTCGGTGCCCAGGCGCACGGCGGCCAGCTTGTCGAGGCCAACGGCCCCCAGTTTCTGCTGCCAGACGAGGTTGCCGTTGGGGTCGACCGCCAGCAGCCAGCCGTTCGGCTTGGTGACGTCGTCGCCCGTGACGCCCGCCAGCGCGAAGCCCGCTATCGATCCCGCGTCGCCGGGCAAAATTGCCAAGCCCGCGACGGCGTCATTGCCTTCGGAACCGATGGCTCGGTCCCACAGCTTGACCCCGGCCAGATCGGTGCGCACGAGCCACGCATCGGACTTGCCGGCGCCCTTGCCCGTCGTGGACCCGGCGAGCAGGAACCCGTCGGCCAGCGCGACCAACACGGCGCCGTCGTCGGTGCCCGGCGTGCCGTAGGTTTTCTGGAACATCTTGGTCCCGTTCGCGTCGGTGCGCACCAGCGTGAATTCCGTGCCGTTGTCCGGCGACGGCGTCGAACCCGACAGCGCATACCCTTCTGCCAGCACCGCGAGGCCGTAGGCATGGTCGTCGCCGCCGGTTCCATACACCTTGTCGAATTCCTTGGTGCCGTCGGCCTTCAGCTTGACCAGCCACAGGTCGAGGGAGCCGCCCACGCCCCCGGCGGACTCGCCCGCCAAGGCCCAGCCACCGGCTGCCAGGGCCTCGAGCCGATACGGGCGGTCGGCAGGCTTGCCACCGATCACGGCCTTGCCCGCCAACGTGCCGACCGGCGAGTACTGCAGCAACACCGTGTCGTAGTCGCCTGAGCCTTGGGACACCGAAAATGCGGCAACGCCGATCGTACCGTCCTTCTGCACGGCGAGTGCCTGGCCGCCGTCATCGCCCTTGCCGCCGAACGTCTTCTCCCAGACAAGCGCGCCGCTGGGCGACACCTTGGCAATGAAGGCCTCCGGGTCGCCCGAATCCGTGCGAACGCCGACGACGACGATGCCGCCCGCGACGCCGATCACGTCGAGCGCGCCATCGGACTGGGGTCCGCCCAGTTGTGACTCCCACAGGGCCTCGGCCGCCGCGCACGTGCCCGCGATGCAGCCCTCGGCCACCGCGCACTCCGTGGCGATTGTGCACGTGACGCCATCGGACACGGGTACGCCCTTGCAGGCCCCGTCGGTGCACGCATCGTTCGTGCACGCATTGCCGTCGTCGCATGGCTTGGCCTTGCCTTTGCACTTGCCGTCGCTGCCACACACGTCCGATTCCGTGCAGGTGTCTTTGTCGTCGCAGGCCGCGCCGCCGACCGCCTTGGCTGCGCAGCCGACAGCCGGGAGGCAACTGTCCGCCGTACATGGGTCGCCGTCGTCGCATTTCGTCGGCGCGCCGCTGCTGCACTTGCCGTCCTTGCACGCAGTCGCGTCCGTGCACAGGTCGTCGTCCACGCAACTGGCCGTGCTGGGGAGGAACACGCAACCGCTGGTGCTCTGGCAGCCGTTGTCCGTACACGCGTTGCCGTCGTTGCAAAACTTCGCCTTGCCGCCCGTGCACTTGGCTTCGACGCATGTTCCATCGACGAGGCACAGGTCTGCCAACGTGCACGTGCCTTCCGTCGGCAGCGCCGCGCAGCCCGTTGTCTTGTCGCAGGTGTCCTGCGTGCACGGATTGCCGTCGTCGCAGCCGAGGGCGAAGCCTGCACCGCACGCGCTGGATTTGCAGGTGTCGCCGGTGGTGCACGCGTCGCTGTCGCTGCACGAGGCGGCGTTGGCGAGGTGAACGCAGCCTAGTGCCGCGTCGCACGCATCGTCGGTGCAAGGGTTGTCGTCCGCACACCCCGCGGCACACGGGTCCGCCGTGTCGGCTGGCGCGTCACTGTCTCCGCCGACCGTGGCGTCGTCGGCGTCACCCGCGGCGTCATCGTCTGCCCCGTCGGCGCCGCGTCCCTCGCCATCGGTGGTGCCATCGGCGTCGTCGCCCGGAGCAGCGGCGCCATCGGGCGGCAACGCGTCCTGGTATTTGAATTCCGCGTCTGCGGGCAGTTCCTCGGTGCAGCCGATCAGCGCGCACCCGGCAACGACACGGGCAGCGAGCGTGGCCCGCGCGCGGCGCGCGGGATGCGTGCGGGGTGTGGTCGTCATGGAGGCCTCTCCTGCATCGGCCGCGCGGATTAGAATCGCCACGCGACACCCATCCCGCGGCCATCGGGTCCCGGGACCAGCATGGCCTTGGCCGTCGGTGCACTCAACACGAGCCATGCGCCTGCGGCCGCGGCGGCGACGCCCACGCCACCGAGGGCCGCAGCCATCGTCTTGCTGCCCGCGATGCGGTCGGCCTCGGCACGCGCATCGGTCTTCGCGATGCCGATGATTTGCTGGGAGACGGGGTCTTTCATCGCCAGCTTTTCATCTAGCGCGGCGCGGTCTGCGTTCGCCATCAGCCAGACCGTGAGCCCAGCGCCTGCGACAGCCACGCCAGACCACCCGACGGCGTGCCCCACCCAGGCCGAGCCCGCGCCCTCGTCGGCCGGCGTCGCTGCGCGTGCCAGGACGGCTGCCTCGTCGGCGCGGAGCCTGGCCAGCACCGGATCGACCTCCACATGCTCCGGAGCGTCGTGCGGCGCGGCGCGGCCGTATTGCTCCAGCAGGCCCTTGGCGTTGGCGTTGCCGGCACGGTGAGCCGCCAATGCGGCGCGGGCCAACCAAGCGTGGCGATCGCTGTCGATGCCGTACGCTTCCAGCCAGCGCAGGTGGGCGGTCGCAAAGTCGCCGCTGGCGCCGGCTGCTTCGGCCTCGCGCGCCTTGGCTTCCCCGCGCTGGCTGCGCGCTTCCTTCAAGCTTGCCGTCGCCCGATCCGCGTTCGCTGCATCGACACCCGGCAGAGCGAGCAAGGCGCGGTACAACTCTTCGGCGCGTTCGAACTGGCCCGCCTTCTGTGCCGCGCTCGCCGCCAAGGCCAGATACTCGGCCTTCTTCGGGTCGGTGCGGTGCGCTTCGAACCACAGGCCCGCTGCCTTGGCGGCATCTCCTGCTTCCAGCGCCTTGGCGGCCTGCTTGGCGAGACCTGCGGCCGCCTTGGCCGGGTCCGCGGCAAACGCGGGCGCGCTGGCGGCCAGCGTCCCGCCAACCAGGAAGGCGAGGACAGTGAGCGAGCGGAGGTTCCACGCCATGGCGATCTCGGTAGGCAAGGCCGTTTCCAGCGGCGCGGAGGGTACTCGCGGCGTTCGGGGCCGGCAAGGACGCTTCACGGCTCGACGCCGCCACGTCGCCGACGGGACCTAGGAGTTCCCGGCCGGGACCAGGGTGCACGCAAAGGCCCAGCAGCACCGCGTCGAACAGGACGAACGCCGGCATGGGCAGGAGTTCGCCAGCGCGGCGACAGAGAGGCTCTTGCTGGATCGGCTACGCCCAACCCGCTACGACCATGATGCAATCGCCCGCCACGACTGCCCCGCAGCGGGCCTGTGCCTGCGCGACCACGTCCGCGTCGAAGGCCCCAGGTTGGAACCACACGACACCGATCCGATCGGCAGGCAACTCTGCCACCACGGCGCGCGCGACGTCGGGCGGCACCACCAGGTTGACGATGTCAACGTGCCCCTCGATCGCCGCGACGCTGCGCCACACCGGCAGCCCCGCGACGTGCCGTTCGTGCAGATGGACCGGCAGGACCGTGTAGCCGCGCCGCAGCAGGTTGCGCACGATGATGTTGCCGTACTTCGCGGGGTCATTGCTCGCACCCACCACAGCGATGCGCGTTCGCCCGGAGCGTTCGCGCAGCAGGGTGCGGGCCTGATTCAGGGCGGTAGGCGGTGTACTCATCGGATTTTCCCACGGCGCGCGGGTGGCCGTTGCCGTGCCACGCCCGGCAGGCTAGAACGCAGGCGAGCCTCGCGCCAGTGCGAGCCGATGCGCGCCACGATGCCCTCCGACGCCGACACCGGGACACGCCGCCTCAAGGCCATCATGTTCACGGACATCAAGGGCTACTCGACCATGATGGGCGTGGACGAGGCGCGCACCGTGCGGCTCGTGACGGAGCACCGCGAACATGTGCGGGCCGCGCTCGCCATCCACGGGGGCCAGGAGCACGAGACGATCGGCGACGCGTTCGTGGTGCTTTTCGATTCGGTGGTGAATGCCGTGCACTGCGGCATGGACATCCAGCAGCGGCTGCGCGCACGCAATGCGGGCCTGCCGCCGGCCGACCAAGTATGGGTGCGCATCGGCATCCACCTGGGCGACATCATCATGCAGGGCGACGGCATCTACGGCGACGGTGTCAATCTTGCGGCCCGGGTCGAGTCGAAGGCGAATCCGGGTGGCATCTGCATCACGGAGCAGGTGTTCCTCCAGATCGACGGCAAGATTGACGTCCACGTGGAGGCGATGGGCCGCACGGAGCTGAAGAACATCCGCAACCCGCCGCGCCTGTACCGGATCGACGTGCTCGGCGAACAGGCACGCCCTGCATCGCGCAGGGTCGCTTTCGGACTCGGCGCGGCCGCGCTGGCGATCGCAGCGATCGGGGCCGCAGGGTGGTGGAACGTCCACTCCGGCACGGGCGCTCCCCCCCTGCCCGCAGCAACGCCCCCAGCAACTCCTGCTTTCCGCGCCGCCGTCTCGCCTCTACCGGGCGCGCCACCCGCAGGTGTCGTTGCGCGCCCCGCCACACAGGAGCAGGATGCGATCGACGTTGCGCTTGCGCCTGCCGTTACGGCCGCCGCTGCTCCCGCTGCTCCCGCTGCTCCCGCTGCTCCCGCTGCTCCCGCCGAGCCCGCGGCCAAACGGACCCAAGGCCATGGCAAGGTTCGTCCCCGTCCCGACGGCAGCCGCATTCGGCCCGCGATCGTGGTCGATTGACCGGCTCGGTGTGATTGGCGTCTGCCGCAGCGCGCTCGGCCTCTGCTTCCTCGGCGCGCTCGCCGCCGGACCCGCCCACGCCCAGCCCGCCGCCAGCAAAGACGAAGCAGCGGCCATCTCCCTGGTCGCGGCGTCAAAGGCCAAGGCGGGTGAATTCGCACTCTGCGCCAGCCTGTACCAGCAAGCCTACCGCCAGGACCCGAGCTACCTCGCGTACCTGTTCAGTGCCGCACGCTGTGCCCAGAAGGACTCAAACTTCGATGCGGCCGAGCGGGACTACCGCGCCTTCCTGGCACGCTCACCTGCCACGGACCCGCTGGTGGAAAAGGCGCGCACCAACCTCGACGAGATTCTCGGCCGCCGGCGCGCCGCAGCCGTGCCAGACGAGCAGGCGCGCCCGCCCGCGAGCCCGGCTGCGGCGGCTCTCCCCCCGGCCGTGACGCTGACCGCAGGTTCTGCGGGCACTCCGGCCGGCGATGCCCAGATTGCGCCACCCCTGGCCGCCGGACCCGCAGCGTGGCCGAACTGGGCGTGGCTGGCCGGTGGCACGCTTGCTGTCGCCGGCGGCGGCTGGCTTGTGGCAGGCGGCGTGGCCGACCGCGCGGCGCTGTCCAGCGACCTCGCGCACCCCGCCAACGGCCTCATCGTCGGAGTCACGCCGTCACAGGCTCACGCGCGCGATGTGGCCTGGCGTACTTCGGTCGGCGCGGGAGCGGCACTGGCCATTGCGGGCGCCGCTGCAGCCAGCTGGGGCGGATGGCAGGTGTGGCGCGGCAGCCCGCTGCAGCCGGGGCTCTCAGTCCGCAGCGACGGCTGGTTGGTGACGCTTGCCGCGCCCCTTTGGCCCCGTTCCTGACAAGATGGCGTCTGCACGCTTACCGCTAGCCGTCGGCCGGAGCAACGGAAACCCGGCGCGGCCGGCGCACCGTCCACGCCCAATCCGCCGCTTCGAGTTTCAACTCCAGTTGGGCGAATTCCTCCGCGGTGTTGACTGCGTCGCCAATCACGGTGAACTCCTTGCGGTCCTAGCTGCCGATCGTGCCCTGCAGCACGTCGCCGCGGTGCAGGCCGATGCCGTTGTCGAGCGTCGCCCAGCCGCGCTGCTGCCTGGTCACGTTGAGCGCGGCAAGCCGGCCGCGCATCGCGAGCGCCGCATCGAGCGCGGCCTCTGCGGGGTCATCCAGAGGAAGCAAGCCGCCGAACACCGCCATGACTGCGTCGCCGATGAACTTGTCGACCGTGCCGCCTCGGCTGGTGATGGCCGCTACCATCTCGTCGAAGTACTCGTTGAGTTGCAGTACGAGTTGCTCCGGCTCGACGCCCTCGGACCATGCCGTGAACGACCGGATGTCGCTGAACAGCACGACGACGGTCTTGCGTTCGCCGACGCTGTCCTGCGTTAGGCGCAGCAGTTTTTCGCGCACCTCCGGGCTGACGAACTGACCGAACAGCCGCGTGATGCCCTGCTTTTCGCGTTCCTCGCGGACGACCTAGCCAACCAGCCCGCCATCTCGCTGCGCATCGTCGCGTCCGCCATCTGGATGCGCGCGAGTTCCGGTGCCGCCAGCCACCAGCTCGCGACTCCTCGGCAATGGCGGCAGCGACAGGGTCGGTGGCAGTGTCCAACGGGCTACTGATCGATCCGCAGTTCGATGCCCTCGCGGGCGGCGAACACGAAAAGGGAGGAGCCGAACGCCTGGACCCGGCTGCGACAGGCGGCGATCTTCATGTCGATCTGGATGTCGGATTGCATCGGGTCGTGGTGGTAGATCGCCAACTGGCGCGCGCCGGCCTGTACGGCGAGGTCGACCGCGGTGGTGGCGCGCGGGTGCCCCCAACCGACGTGCTTTGGGAAGTACTGCTCATCGGTGTACTGCCCGTCGACGATCAGCAAATCCGCATCGCGCACAAAGGCGACGAGGTCGTCGGGAATCTTGCGGGGCGCCGCGAGGTCGGCCTGCACAGCCTTGGCGTCGGGCAGGGTCATGTCGATCTCGTTGTCCGTCGCATAGACGACCTTGCGACCACCCTTCTCGAACGAATACGCATAGCTCGTGCCCGGGTGGCACTGCTCCATGCAGCGCACGCGCACCCCGTCGATGACCCGGTCCGCGTTGCCGAGGTCGACCGCGCGGATGTCGGCGTTGAGTTCGCTGAAGTCCACCGGAAAGTAGTCCGAGCGCATCTGCCCGGACAGCAGGTTGTGAAAGCGGCGATCCCCCGGGCTGGTGCCGTAGATGTAGAAGGTGTTGCTCGGGATGTAGGCGGGCACGAAAAACGGAAAGCCCTGAATGTGGTCCCAATGCATGTGGCTGAATAGCAGGTGCGCCACGATGCTCTGGCTACCCCGCTTCATCAGGTCGATGCCAAGTTCGCGCAGGCCGGTGCCACCGTCGCAGATGAACAGGGCCTCGTCGATGCACACTTCCACGCACGACGTATTGCCGCCGTAGCGGTTCGTGGTCCGGCCCGGCGTTGGAATGGACCCGCGCGTGCCCCAAAAGCGAACCAGGAATGCCATCTTCGTCCTACTGGTCCACGCCGGTCAGCGGGGCAGACCGGCGCGGGCCGGAGCGACCGTCACTTGCCCTCATGGTAGATGAACACCGCGTTGCCGAGCTGGATGGTGTCTCCGTCTCTCAATACTGCAGAATTAATGCGGATTTGGTTCAGGTACACGCCGTTCGAGCTGTCGAGGTCGATGGCGCGGTAGCCACCTTGATACCGCTCGATGCGCATGTGCGTGCGCGACAGGGCCGACGACGGCACGCGAATCTGGGCCTCGGAGCTGCGACCGACGATGACGGTGTCGTCGTTGAGTTCGATGAGCTGGGGCGACAGCGGACCGCGCACCTGTTGGAGCACGTGCGGCCGGTGATAGGGCTGCACCGGGATGACGGGGATGTCCGTCTCCTCGGTCAGGCGGATGTCGTCGTCGGTTTGAGAAATCATCCCGTCGCCTTCGCATGCTTGCTGCGGTAGCCTGCTGGCTGGCCGTTCCGCTTGCCCGTCACCCGAGGATCAAACTGAGCAAAGCGTAGACCGCGTGCCGAGCCGGCGCAAGAGGAAGCGTCCCGTCGCCGGCTTGCCTACAATCCATTCAAATTAAAAACCAACTTTCTATTCTGGCTGCGCTCCGTCCGGCACCATTACGACGGCGTCGGCAACTCTCGCGGCAACATCGACCCGCAGGCGCGCGCCCGGCGGCACGCTGGCGGTCACCCACGTGTTGCCGCCGATGATGGCACCGCGCCCGATGACCACGTCGCCGCCGAGCAGGGTCGCGTTGGCGTAGACGACCACGTCGTCTTCGAGCGTCGGGTGCCGCTTGGCGGGCGGCTCAGGCTGCGGCTCGCCGTCGCGCACCTTGGGAACGCTGCGGGCCCCCAGCGTGACGCCCTGGTAGAGCCGGACGCGGCGACCGACGTGAGCCGTCTCGCCGACGACGACGCCGGTGCCGTGGTCGATGAAAAATGCCGGCCCGATCGTGGCGCCAGGGTGCAGGTCGATGCCGGTGCGCGCGTGCGCCAGTTCGGTCATGAGGCGGGCGGTCAGGTGCGCTCCTGCCAGCCACAGCAGGTGTGCCACCCGGTACGACAGCACGGCGTGGAAGCCCGGGTAGCACAGCACGACTTCGGCGCGACTGCGGGCGGCAGGGTCGCCGTCGAGAGCCGCTTGCAGGTCCGTCTCGGCCATGTCGCGCAACCCCGGCAGCTCGTCAATGAGCGACAGGGCCGTTTCGTGCGCCCGGCAGCGCGCCAACTGTTCGGCGCGGGCGTGGACGGGCGCGGCACCCGGCGCCAGATGGCCGCGGCCCGGCTGGGCGAGGTGCTCGGCCGCCAGCACATCGACGAGCAATTCGTAGAGGTGGTGGACCATCGCTTCGACACTGGCCGCGACCGGGGCCTCGTCCGTCCACACTTCGGGAAAGATCAACCGCCGCACGAGGCTTGCGGCCTCGGCCACCCGATCCGGGCTGGGCAGGCGCGGCGCCCGCAGCACCAGGCGGGCGCGCTCGGCCACGCGTTGCGCCACGCTGGCGGCGGTCGTCGCGAGTTCCGTCGCGCGCACGCCGATGTCCTTGCAGTCGGCCTCGGGCTGGCCCGATCCGGGCTGGCGGCTCACGAGAGGTACCGCTCGCCGGAATCGCACAGGAACGTCACCACCCGCCCGCCCGCTGGCAGCCGCGCCGCTTCTTGGAGCGCGACGGCCACGTTGGCACCCGACGACGGTCCCACAAGCAGCCCCTGACGCTGTGCGACGCGGGCCGCCATCTGTAGCGCCTCGTCGTCGGTGACGGCCACGACCGCATCGATGAGTGCGCGGTCCACCACCGGCGGCACGAACCCGGCGCCGATCCCCTGGATCGCATGGGGATGGAACGGCAACCCTTGGAAAGCCTGCGCCTTCTGTGGCTCGACGGCCACGACGCGGAGGTTGGGCAGGTGGACCCGCAGTGCGCGCGCCGTTCCCGTCAGCGTGCCGCCCGTGCCCACGCCGGCCACCAGCACGTCGAGGCGGCCGTCACAGTCGCGCAAGATTTCCTCAGCGGTCGTCCGCATGTGGGCCGCCGGGTTGTCGGGGTTCTCGAACTGTCGGGTCGTGAACGCGCCACCGGGCCCGGTCGCCGCCGCGAGATCGCGCGCCCGCTGCAGCGCGCCGGCCATGCCCGCCTCCTTCGGCGTGAGTTCGACCCGGGCTCCGTAGGCGCGCAGGATGCGACGGCGCTCCAGGCTCATGTCCTCCGGCATCACGAGCACGCAGACGTAGCCGCGCTCGGCGCACAGCATCGCCAGCGAGATCCCGGTGTTGCCCGACGTCGCCTCGATGACGACGCTGCCCTCGCGCAGGTCGCCGCGGCGTTCGGCGGCGTCGAGCATCTCGCGCACGGGGCGGTCCTTGATGCTCCCGCCGGGATTGAGGAACTCGACCTTTGCGGCCACTTCGACGCCCACAGGCGCCAGGCGGTCGAGGCGCACCAGCGGCGTGTTGCCGATGAGGTCAGAGACGCGGGCTACAGGCGGCATCGGCGGCTCACGCGCCGCGTGCGCGCGGCCCGTGCAGTGTGAGGCAGGCAGGCGCCGGCGGGCAAGCCATCCCGGAGCCGCCGCCTTGGGCCCATCTGCGTCGTTGTCGCGGCGGCGTTGGTGCTCAACGTACCCAAGCACGTCTTCGCCCCAACCCCTTGCTCCGCCTAGCATCTGGACCCAATTCGGCGTCCCGGGAAGGTCTTGGGGTGGTGGATTTGGGCCATGCAAGCTGCGCGGGTCTGGGCGCCGCCGCAGCGACCACGACGTGCTAGGTGCGCCCGAGCCGGCGGTCAAGGCGACGGCTGCCGATCGCGCCCGATTGGAGCCACTCCCCGAGCGCATGCTGGCTGCCGGTCACGACGACACCGCCGCGCTTGCCGGCCTCGCGCCGCGCCTGATCGAGACACTTGCGCAGCCCGCCTACCGCATACGGCAGGTGGGGCGCGGCGGCATCGGCGGCGTCGGCAAGGTCTTCCGGAGGCCGCAGGGTCGAACCGTCGCAGCGCACGAACCACAAGGACTGTGCGACTTTCGCGATGGCCCGGATCACGTCACCCGGGTCGCGATCGGTGCGCACAGCCAGCAGGACCTGCCAACCGGCGCCATGCTCTGCCAGCGCGTCGGCCAGGGCGGCAAGGCCAGCGGGATTGTGCGCAGCGTCGAGCACCAGAGGAACCTCGTCGACTTCGCTGACTTCGATGCGCGCCGGCCAGGCCACGTCCGTCAGTGCCGGCGCCAGTTCGTCGAGTCCGGGCAACGGCCGGGCTCCCGTCGCCGCCCATGCCGCGCCCAATGCTTGAACTGCGAGCAGCGCGAGGGCCGCGTTGTCCAGCTGGTGGCGGCCCGGCAGGTCGAGGTCCAGGTCGATCGGCGTCGGCAGCGATCGCCCTTGCAAGCGTCCCGCCGTGCGCCACTGCGCACCCCGCACCGTGACGCCGTCGACAGCAGCGTCCGGGCCGAGCGACCTCAGCTGTGACGGCTCGACCCCGTGGCGCTTCAGCGCTGCGCGACACAGCCCCGCTTGCGCCACGACAAGCGGCCGACCGGCGCGCGCGATGCCACATTTTTCCCAGGCGATGTCGGCGAGCAGGTTGCCGAGAACCGCCGTGTGGTCGTACGACAACTGGGTGACGACCGACACGGCGGGCTCCGTGGCATTCACGGCGTCGAGCCGCCCGCCGAGGCCGACTTCGAGCACCGCGACCTGAACACCGGCGGCCCGACACAGCCACAGCGCCGCTGCCGTCAGCGCCTCGAAGGGCGTCGGCTCGATCGGCGGCACGGCTTGACATGCAGCGTCCCGCGTTCGCACGAGCGCCGCATCCAGGTCTTCTGCCGGCACGCACGTTCCGCGGATGGCAAGCCGTTCGCGGGTCTCTACCAGGTGGGGAGAAGTGTACAGCGCGCTGTGCACGCCGCCCGCACGCAGCAGTGCATCGATCATCGCCGCAGTCGACCCCTTGCCGTCGGTGCCAGCGACCGCTACGACGAGGAACGCGCGCTCTGGGCGGTCCAGTGCGTCGAGCAGCGCACGCACGCGGGGCAGGCCGAGCGCCATGCCGCGCGCGCCCAACCCTGCCAGCCACTGGTGGCCGGGGCCGTCGTGCGAGATGAGGGCTTCGTTCATGGGGCTCGGAGGGAAGGAGGAGATGACGGTTCAGTGCGGCTGGAATCCCTGGTCGACGAGCTTCTGGTGGCGGCTGCGCGCGGCTTGCACCTCGTCGAGGGCACGGCGGTAGTCGTTGTCGGCATCGAGTTGGTACGCCCGCTGGAAATCGGCGACGGCCTGATCGAACCAGCGCCCGTAGTGGTGCACGACGCCGCGATCGTAATACGCCTTGGCGACTTCTTGCGGGGGCAGGCGCGCCGCCTCGAGCTCGTGGATTGCGTCGGTGAACGCTGCGATGGCACCGGCGTAGTTCGACTTCGCCAACTGGGCCACGCCGGCGGCGCACGTGTCTTCTGCCGGCTGCGCGCAATCGAGCAGCGTTGCAGTGACGCGCACGTGGGTTGGCGCGACGATCTCGGCGATGCCCTGCACGGCGACGGCGCGCAGTTCGTCGAGTGTCGCACTGCCATCAGGCGGCGGCGGCGGTCGATCGCGGCCCTCGGTCGTCTTGCCGGAGCGGACCGCGTGCACCGGGGCGAAGTGCAGGACCTGGCCCTGGTTGCTCGTCACGCGCACGTTCACGAGGAGGGAGGCGCGCCAGTCGTACCACTTCCAGAAACAGTCACGGGTCACCTTTTCGGTTGCCGCCGCCGTGCCCTGGACGACCTGGACCGTGTCCGTGCACTTGGCGAGCCGGCTGCCCTCGGTCACATACAGCGTGTGGTCTGCAACTTCGCCGGTCAGCACCAGCCCGCCTCCGGCCTCGCGCAGTTGCACGGCGCCACCGGGCGACTGCAGGATCTTCTGCTCGACTTCTCGCTTCAGTTGGCCTGCGACCTCGACGAATTCCGGCCGCGTCGGAGCGAACCCCGCCACGGTGACAGAGCCGCCGTAGGGGCGCGCATTGAGCAGCGCAGGTTGCAGCACGAGCATCGAAACATGGCTGCGGCCGCACGCTCCCAGGCTGGCAACGGCGGCGATCGCGGCCAGAGCGGGCACGATCGCGGCCAGAGCGGGCACGATCGCGGCCAGAGCGGGCACGATCGCGGCCAGAGCGGGCACGATTGCGGCCCAGGCGGGCTTGATCGCGGCCCAGGCGGGCTTGATCGCAGCGAGGGTGGCAACGCTCAGGGGCTGTATTCGCATGGGGACGGCTCCGCAACTGGGCGGCGCCGATCATGGTCGGGCGTGGCCGGCCGGGTCAAGCGTGGCGCGGGCTGCGGCGAGCCATGTGTGCGGCGGCGCTCCGAGCGGATGGCTGCCGATGCGCGCGACCACGCGCACCCCCCAGATCGCGTTGACGAGCACGGCCCAGTCGAGGGGCTCGAGGTCGCCGGGCCCCAGCGCCCCGTCGGCGATGGGCAATGATTTCCGCAAACGCGCCAGCGCCGTGCCCGGCAGCGCCGCAGCGCCGGGGCCCGGCGTCACGACGGTGCCGTCGGAGAGCCCAAAGATCGCGGTCGATGTCGTCGCTTCGGAAAGTTGGCCATCGACGGCACACAGCAGCGCATCGTCGGCCCCGTCGGCGCGGGCCGCCCGCCGCCACGCCAGGGCTTCGGCGAGACCGACGTGTTTGCAATCCCACAGCCGCGCCGCCGGATTGCGCACGCGGCCTCCGATGGCGAGCGACCAGGGGCGCGGATCCTGCTCGTCGGCCTGCAGCGGCTCGATCGTGACGGCGATGGCGCAGCGCCGCGGCGGTTCGTGCAGGGGGGCACCGCCATCGGCCCACAGCGTGAACCGTGCCCGTACCGTGCCGGGGCCATGCGCCGCCTGGGCGCTGGCCAGTGCCGCAGCGATCCGAACGTCGCCGGGCCACGGCAGTTCTAGCCGGCTCGCTCCGCGGCGTAGTCGATCGAGATGCAGCGTCCAACCGGGCGGTGCAGCGAGCGCGCAGTCGCGATCGAGGCGCAGGGACTCGAACACCCCTTCGCCGGTGAGCATCCCGCGCAATCCAGGCGGGCCGGGTGCATCACGGTCGGCCATCACGGCACTGGCTCCTCAGCCAGCCGCGCGAAGGCGCGGAGCCGATCGAGCAACGCGAGCCCCGAGCGCGCCTTCAGGCACGTCTCGGCCCACTCGGCAGCGGGAACGGAGTCCGCGACGATGCCGGCGCCTGCGGCGACTTCGGCCCAGCCGGCGCCGACGACCACCTGGCGAATGCCGACGGCCCACTGCGCCGTGCCGTCGGGCAGCGCGATTCCATACGTGCCGCAGTACGGCCCGCGCCAACGCTTTTCGAGGCGACCGATCACCTGGCAGGCCTGCACCTTCGGGCACCCCGTGACGGACGCCGGGGGCAGCGTCGCCCCCAGGAGTTGGCCGAGTCCGAACCCTGGCCGGAGGACACCGCGGACGTCGGACTCCAGGTGCCACAGCGACGCAAACGCCTCGGCCCGGCACAGCGCGGCCACGTCCACGCTGCCCCACTGGCAGGCCTGCTGCAGGTCGTTGCGGACCATGTCGACGATCATCGTGTTTTCTGCGAGTTCCTTTTCCGACGCGAGCAGGCGCCGACGCAGGGCGGCGTCGCGACCCGGTGAGGCGCCACGGCGACAGGTCCCCTTGATGGGCCGCGAGCGCACGGTGCCGTGTTGCACGGCCAGGAACTCCTCCATCGACCCGCACGCCAGCACCCCGCCTTGCCCGGCGAACGCCGCAGCGAACGGAACCGGCTGTACGGCGAGCGCCGCGGCAACGCACGCCGCCGGGTCCGGCGCCGTCCGACCCGCCCACGCCGCACGGGCCGCAACCGTGACGTTGACCTGATAGACTTCGCCGCTACCGATGGCCGCCAGCGCCGCCTCGACGGCGGTGAGGTAGGCCGCGCGTTGGCGGGTCAGCGTGCGGGGCAGGGCGGCGCGCGGGCGGCCCGGTGCAGGCGCGGGCAGGGCGCCGGCTCGGAGGCTGGTGGGTTGGAACGCGACAAGGTCCGCGTCCGGCCACCCTCCGCGCGCCGGCCGCACGGGAAGGTCCTCGCGCGCAACGCCGACCTCGAAGCCGAGCCAGCCGGCCACCGCCAGCCCCGCGCCGTGCCAGTCGTCGATCTGGCGCAGCAGCGCGTCGGCCTGGTTGCGCGCACGGTCGCGGTCGGCGCGGTCTAGGTGGAGCTTTGCCTGCGTCGCCACGTCGCGCGGCGCCAACCACACGCACGCGTCCGGTTGCGCGGCCCCCAGCACGCGCCAGCGCCGGGCACCGTGGCCGCCCAGCACGAACACGGCGTCGGTGGGAGGGCAAGGCAACAGGGTCGGACTGTTCGGCATCGGGCCGCCATGCTACACCACGGCGGTGGCGGTTGGCTCAGCCTTGCCCCTTTTCCCGCTGCCACGCCCATGCACGAACGCACCATGCCCTTCGACGAACGCACCATGCCCTTCGACGAACGCACCATGCCCTTCGACGAACGCACCATGCCCTTCGACGAACGCAGTGCCGTGCCCCGGGTTCCGCTGGCGCTGCGGGCGTACCTGGCATCAATCGAGAACTGTTTTATTGCGTTGCGCGGACGTGGCATCCAGTGGTCGCACGACGACGGTGCCCGCGCCCGCTCGTGGTTCGACGTCGGCGTGCCAGCCGGGGCGGTCGTGCGCGTCATCGAAGCGCGGGTTCGCGCTTGGGAATTCTCGCACGGCCGCGCGAGTTCCGTGCCGGCGAGCCTGCGCTGGTACGACCCCGCCGTGCTCGACCACACCCGCCACCTGCGCCGCGTGGGCCACACCGAAGGTCACGCGTGCGAATCGACCGGCGTGCCAGCCGACGCCGACATCACCCTCGGCCACCTGGTCGACATGGCTGCCGACCTCGCCCGCAGCGCCCCGGCGCCCATCGCAGCGCACGCGTACCGGGCCGGCTTTGCCGCGCTCGATCGCCGCCTGCACGGCTCGGATGCCGAAGACGCCACACCGCCCGATCTCGATGCCGTGGTCGATCGGGCCCGTGCGGCCGTGGTGAAGGCGGCGCTGGGAGGGTTGCCGGATGCCGAACGCGCAGCGCTCGAAGCCGACATCGAGGAGCAACTCCGCCCCCTGCGCGCAACGCTGAGTCGCAAGGCGTTGCAGGCACGCGGCCGCCTGTTGCTCGAAGCGCGCATCTCGGCGCACTTGGGCCTGCGCCTGCCGACGCGGGCAGGTTGGAAGGAACCCGATGACCTCGCATGACGCCACCGGTCCTTCGATGCCTGGCGCGGCGGCGCGGCCCCTCGCGGCGTGCCAGGCTGCCGACGCGGACGTCGCATGCGCGATCTGTCACGGCGATGGCTTTACGACCGGGGCTGGCGCCGACCAGGCCGAGGCCCGCCTGTGTGCGCACCTGGCGGCGTGCCCGGCATGTCGCGGCTCCGGGTGGCGGCGAACGCGCGATGCAGGTGGCTACGAAGTCGTCGAACCGTGCGATCTGCGCCTCCTGCTCCACCGGATCGGCCTGTTCAACGCAGCGGGCATCCCGGCGGCGTATCACGCGGCGACGTTGGCCGGGTACGACCCGCGCGGTGGCAATCAGAGCGAGGTGCGCATGCGCTTCGCAGACCTGCAGAAGCGGTTGGAGGCCGGTGTCCAGCCCGGCGGCAAGGTGCCGGTGCAGACGAAGGGCATCGGCTTGTCGGGTCCGCCCGGCGTCGGCAAGACACACTTGCTGGTCGCGATGGCGCGCCACCTTGCATTGGACCTTGGCGTCGCGGTGCGCTTCACCGATTTTTCCCGGTTGCTGTGGTCGCTCAAGGCGGGGTTTTCGGCGGGGCAGGGCGAGGCCCAGTTGATTCAGCCGCTGGCCGATGTCGAAGTGCTCTTCCTCGACGAGATGGGCAAGGGACGCGCGTCGGAGTGGGAGATAGGCGTGCTCGACGCGCTCGTGTGCGCACGCTACGACCGCGGGCTGCTGACCTTTTTTGCGACGAATTTCGCGTTCGGCCCACCGGACCTGACCGACTATGCGCGCGCCGAAGCCATCTTGCGCGATGGAGGCACCGCCGCCGTCGAGACCCTGGGCGAGCGCGTCACGGAGCGGATTCTCTCCCGCCTCCAGGCCATGTGCGCGCTCGCGACGCTGCAAGGTGACGATCGTCGGCCGCAGACATGGGCTCGACCGCCGGGCCGGTCTACGGGGCCGATTGGCGCCCGCGGCACGGCACCACCGCCCGTTCAGCGGCGGCCGGGATGATCTGTCCCCGCTGCCAGGCGTCGCAACCCGACGCGCCGGAGTGCGCGCGCTGTGGCGTCTTCATTGGAAAGGCGAAGGCGAGCCCTCTCAGCGCCGCGCCGACGCCAACCCAGCCCGACCCCGACGACCTGTGGGGCGACCTCGATGCGGTCGAAGTCGTGATTCCCGAGGGCGTCGAGGCAGCGCGCCTGAACCAGCCTTCGCCCAACGTGGCTCAGCGTGGCCCAGCTTCCTCCCGCGCGCGGGCAGAGGTCGCGCCGCAGCTCAGTGACCGGCCGCCACAAGGGCGCTGGCTGGAGCGGGCGCTCGCCGAGTTGCGCCACCGGCTGGCCACCCGCTCGCCCGCGCCGAGTGCGCGCGCGTTGACGTTCCTCCACCTTGGCCGTCTGCTCGGGGGCGGCGTCGGGCACGCCGAGGCCCTCCCAACGGTGCGCGCGGTCGTCGGCCCCGGCACGATGGAGCGCAACCTCGCCGGCGTGCAGGCGGACGTCGAAGGCGGACTCCCCCTGCATGAGGCGCTGGCGGCCCGGCCGTGGGCATTCGACCCTGTCGAGGTGAGCGTGCTCGCGGCCGCCGCCGGCGATGTGCGGCGCCAGGGCAGGCTCTGCGTGCGGCTCCACGAGCGCCTGGCCGGTGGTGCAGACCCGTGGCGCACCTTGGCGCGCGAGTTGAGCTGGCCCGCGTTCGTTGCGCTGACGGCCTGCTTCCTGCTGCCGATCCCGCGCTACGCGATTGCCGGGGGCGCAGCCTATGCTGCCGAGATGATGGGCAATCTTCTCTTGCTCGGTGCGGTCGCCGGCCTCGGCTTCGTCGTCCTCCCCCTGGTCCTGTCGCAGCCCGACGTGCGGGCCCGGCTCCTGCTCGCGGGTGCTCGCATCCCGGGGGTCCGCACGCTCGTGCTCGACCGGCGTTGGGCGCTGGTGTGTTCTGGGCTTTCCGTCGCGCTTGAGGCCGGCGTCGCACCCGAGCTGGCGTTACATCTGGCCGGCGCAGCGAGTGGCGAGCCCGAATTGCAGGCCGCGGCGGCGCGCAAGGCCCCCGAGGTCGCCGGTGTCGGCATTGGGGCCGCCTTTGCCGATTTCCCCGGACTTGATGCCCAAACCCGCGCCCTCGTCACTGCGGCGGCCCGCGCCGGCACGCTGGCGCAAGGACTGGCCGAGTTGGCAGCCGACCGGCGGGCGCGGTTCCAGCGTGACGTGCACATCGCCGCCCTTGGCGTACGCGGCGGCGCGTCGGCCATCGTCTCGATCGTCGTCGCGGTGCGCCTCATCTCGAAGGTCATGCAGTTGTTTGCGGACCCGACCGCCCTGATGCCCGCAGGCGATCAGGCCGACCTGCAGCGCGAACTTGGCAAGGCGTATCAGCAGGTCGAGCACCCACCCGCGGGAGACCACTGACCGATGCGGACCCTGGCCATCGGAGTCCTGGCCCTTGCTTGCGGCGGCGCGATCGGCCTTCTTGCCAGCGGTCTCCTGCTCCGGGACCTGCGCGTCGCCCCGCCCTTCGACATCGACGCGTTCGAGGGCTCCACGGTGCCTGCCTCGCTGCCGCCCGCTCCGGTGGCCACGCGTGTGCAGATCGCTCCCGACCCGACGGAGACGCAGGGGCGCGTCGCAGAGCCTGCTGGCCCCGACCCACCGGATGCCATGCGGTCAGGCTCAACTCCGGACGCCGAGGCTGGCGGCGGAATCCTGGTGCCCGCGCCCCTCGACGGAACTGTCGCCGCCGCACCCGATTGGAGCTTGATTCCCCGCGGCCCTGGCCGCTTTGCCCTGCTCGATCTTGCGGCTGCCCACCTGGGCGCCGTGGCATTGCGGGCTGGGCGGTTGGAGCGCGACGGGGCGAGGCAGCCCCGGGCATTCACCAGTGCACCGAAGCTTGCCGTGTTGCGGGGCGAACGCGTCCGGGTCGAACTGCTCCACGTCGCGACCGACGCCGAAGCGCAACCGATCCTGGCCCATGTGCGCACTGCGGCCGGACTGGAGGGCATCGTTCTGCTGCGCAGCGGCGGCCTGGCGATTCGCTTGCTGCCGGACGCGGCGGAAGCAAAGGGGCCGCACGACACCGAATCTGCGCCCGTTGTTGAGCCATAGCCACGGGACCGCTCACTTCGATCAACATCTACAAGTCGGTTGTCACCCCTTGCTGAATCGCTAGACCGGAATCATCTGACGATCGCATAGTGCGTCAGTGCGCCGCACGTGGCTTCCCGATGACGTCGATCAGATAAAAACACGTAAACAGAACATGAATATACAAGTGACCTCCTCATGCCCTCTGGTGGAATGATCATGCCGTACAGCTGGCGCAACGCGTCTTTCGATAGACGATCGTCAGACTCCATCGAAACAAGATAATCTGCTGCTATATCCAGTAGATATACGTGGCGCTCACGGGCAAATTCCTGAAAGTCTGTGAAAAAGTCGGGAGACTCGACGCCCCGACAATCGGCATAGATACTTGTCAACCGCGGGGCGAGCCCCCATCATCTGCCCAAGCCAACACCGGCAGGTCGCCTCCCGAGTCCGGGACGGCGGGCCGGGCGACCAGTGGGGGACACGTGATTGCAGGACTTGCGCGGGCACGCACCGCAAAGGGCGGGCATTCGATCATGACGAATGACAAAGATCGGCAGAGGTCGGTGACGATTCCGGCGCGGCGCCTGTCGCGGGCCGAAATCCAGGAGGGCATCTCGCTGTCGGACTGGATGGATGTGCCGCGGCCGAGGACGCGCTCGGAGTGCGTCGATGGTCCGCGGCCCTGCCCGTTTGTCGCATGCAAATACCACCTGTTCTTGGACGTGAATCCCGTCACGGGCTCGATCAAGATCAACTTCCCCAAGAAAGACGTGTGGGACCTCGAGGAGACGTGCTCGCTCGACATCGCGGACCGCGGCGGGATCACACTCGAAGAAGTCGGCGCCATCATGAACCTGACGCGCGAGCGCATTCGTCAGGTCGAAGTCGCCGGCCTCGAGCGCCTCCAAGCTGAGGACTTCGCCCTCGACCTCGAAACCGTGTTCCGAGCGTAGCGTTATAGGGGTGCGCCGCGGGCGGCCCTTGTCCGCGGTCGAGCCGTGGCCTAGCCTTCGCGCGCTCTGACCGGCGGAGGCCCTGTGCGCAAGATCGCCCTGCTGTCCTGTTCTGACAAGGAAGGCCTGCTCGAGTTCGCGGTATCGCTGCTGCGTGCGGGCTACACGATCGTCTCGACGGGCGGCACCGCGGGGATGCTGTACGAGAACGGCGTGCCCGTGGAACCGGTCGAGTCGATCACGCGCGTGCCCGAGATGCTCGACGGCCGCGTCAAGACGCTGCACCCCGCAGTCCACGGCGGCATCCTAGCGCGCCGCGACATTGCCGCGCACATGGAGACGCTGGCACGCTGGAACATCGCCCAGATCGACGTCGTCTGCGTCAATCTCTACCCGTTTCGCGAGACGCTGCTCGACGCCGAGGCCGACGACGCCGAATGCATTGAGCAGATCGACATCGGCGGGCCCGCGATGGTGCGCTCGGCCGCCAAGAACCATGGCGACGTCGTCGTCGTGGTCGATCCCGCAGACTACGCCGACGTCGGGGCGAGCCTCGGCGCCGGCAACATGAGCCTCGATCGGAGGCGCGCGCTCGCCGCCAAGGCCTTCCAACACGTCGCCGAATACGACACGGCCGTCGCCCGCTGGTTGGCCAACGGCGACCGAGCGGCCGCGGCGGCCGGCGGAACGGGTCTCGCGACGGCACCGGGCGACATTCTTGTCCACCTCGGGCACCCCAGCGCGCTGCGGTACGGCGAGAATCCCCACCAGAAGGCTTGGCGATTCGACGACATGCGCGGCACGGCGGCCCTGACGCAACGCTGGACCGTCTACCAGGGCAAGGAACTCGGCTACAACAACCTCGTCGATGCCGACGCCGCGTGGCAACTCTTGCAGGACCTGCCGCGCGATCAGCCGGCCGCATGTGTGGTCAAGCACGCGAACCCGTGCGGAGTAGGTTCCGTTCCGACGTCGATCGCAGGGGCGGTGATGCGGGCCATCGAGGCGGACCCGATCGCGGCATTCGGAGGCGTACTCGCGCTGAACCGGCCGCTCGACCTGACCGCGATGCGCGCCATCGGCGAGCGGTTTCTCGAGGTGGTGCTTGCGCCCGGCTTTGACGAGGGTGTGCTCGAAGAACTCGCGGCGAAGCCAAACCTGCGCGTGATCGACATCAGCAACCTGCAGCCCGGCGGCGTGCGTATGGTGATCAAGCCGACAGTGTTCGGGGTGCTGGCGCAGGAGCCAGACGCCATCGACCCCGGCCTGGGGCCCCAGGTGCGCACGGTGACGAAGTTGGAGCCGAGCGCGAACGACCGCAAGGCGCTGGACCTGCTGTGGCGCATCTGCAAGCACGTGAAATCGAATGCGATCGTGATCGGCGACGAGCGCGGCACGATCGGCATCGGTGCGGGCCAGATGTCGCGGGTCGACGCGGCGACGATCGCGTGCGGCAAGGCGCGCAAGGGGCTCAAGGCGACGGCCGCGGCGTCCGACGCGTTCTTTCCGTTTCCCGACGGGGTCGAAACACTGGCGCGCGCTGGCATCAAGGCGATCGTGCAGCCCGGCGGCTCCAAAAAGGACGCGGAAGTGATCGCCGCTGCCGATGCGCTCGGCGTGGCGATGTTGCTCACGGGTACCCGGCATTTTCGCCACTGACGAGGCCAACATGCGCGTCCTGGTCGTGGGCAATGGCGGGCGCGAGCACGCGCTGGTGTGGGCGGCGGTGCGCGCGGGCGCCGTGGTGTGGGCGACGCGGCCGAACCCTGGCATGGCGCCGTTGTGCAGCGCACTCGACCTGTCCGCCACCGACATTGACGGTGTCGTCGCGGCGGCGTGCGCCCTCGCCATCGATCTGGTGCTGATCGGACCCGAGGCACCGCTCGTGGCAGGGCTCGCCGACGCCCTGCGGGCTGCTGGCGTCACCGTGCTCGGTCCTGGGCGCAGCGCGGCGCGGCTCGAGGCGTCGAAGGCATTCGCGAAGGATTTCCTGGCGCGGCACGGCATCCCGACCGCGCGCCACCGCACGTGTCATACGGTGTCGGAATCCATGGCGTTCTTGGCCGAATTCGGGGCGCCGGTCGTCGTGAAGGCCGACGGCCTCGCCGCGGGCAAAGGCGTCGTCGTCGCCGAGACGGAACGCGATGCGCGCGCGGCCATCGAGGCGTTCCAGCAGCGGCGCCACCTGGGCGATGCCGGCGCGACGCTCGTGCTCGAAGAGCGGTTGCAGGGGCCGGAAGTTTCTGCGCTGGCGCTGTGCGACGGAGAGCGGTTGGTGGCCTTCGATCTGTGCCGCGACCACAAGCGGCTCGGCGACGGCGACACCGGACCCAATACCGGAGGGATGGGCGCCGTGTGCCCCGTGCCCGGCGTGGCGCGTGAGGTCCACGCGGCCATCCTGCAAGACGTGCTGCTGGCGACCGTGGCGGGCCTGCGCCGCGACGGCCTCGACTACCGCGGGGTGCTGTATGCGGGGGTGATGCTCACGCCAGACGGTCCCAAGGTGCTGGAGTACAACGTGCGCTTCGGCGACCCGGAGGCGCAGGTGCTGCTGCCCCGCCTCGGGCGCGCGTTTCTGCCGGCGGCGTGGCAGGCAGCGCGCGGGTGTCTGGCCGGGCCGATCGAGCCCGAAGATGCGCGGCCCGCGGTCGCCGTTGTCGTCGCGGCACCCGGCTACCCGAGTGGACCGACCGCCGGAGCCGTCGTCTCCGGGATCGCCGCAGCCGAGGCGGGCGGCACGCTCGTATTCCAGGCCGGCACGGCCCAATGCGGCGCGCACGTTGTGGCGAGCGGCGGGCGTGTGCTGGCGGTCACTGCGCTGGGGTCCACCTTTTCGGCGGCGATTGTGCGGGCCTACGAAGGGGTTGCCTGCATTGGCCTGGCGGGCGGCCAGTTCCGCCGCGACATCGGCGCCACCACAACGGATCCGGCGCGTCCTTTGCCAGCCCAGGATTCACCGACTGACGCCCCTTGACGCGTCCCGCCGGAGGCGCACACCCTACCCGTCCGGACTCTCCGCCCGCTGAGGCTACATGCCCTTGCGCGTCCAGTGCGACAACTGCGCCTCGACGTACACGTTGCCCGACTCGCGGCTGACGCCCGGTCGCCGTGTGCAGTTCCAGTGCCGCCACTGCCAACACCGCATCCTCGTGTCGGTGCCTGAGGGCGGGATCGTCGCGGTCGGCGAAGGCTCGTTGGTGCCTCAGGGCGGCTCCGCGTTGACGCTCGGGCAGCCAATGACCGCCATCGGGTCGATCGTCCGAGGTCGGGGGGCTGGCGCGCCTCTGTCTGCCGCGGCGGCAGCACCCCACGCTCCGATCTCTCAGGCAGCGGCGGCTCGCGTTTCGCAGCCGATCGCCCCGGATCGGGCCGCCCAGCCGCTTGCGGCGGCTCGGACCTCGCAACCCATCGCAGCGCGGCCGGCCGTTGCGCCAACCCCTCCGAACATCATGTGGTTCGTGGCGTCGCCGAGTGGTCAACAGCAACGGCTTGGCACGGACGGCCTGCGTGCAGCGATCGCTGCGGGCGACGTCCGAGCCGACACGTTGCTGTGGCGCAAAGGGTTCGCCGAATGGCAGCGCGCCGGTGACACGGCCGACTGGGGCCCGGCGATCCGCGAGGCCGACAGTATGGCCGGGCGCACCGCCTCCTCTGCCACTCGGGCGAAACCGGTCGCGGCAGGCTTGGGTCACAACGCGGCAGGCTTGGGTCACAACGCGGCAGGCTTGGGTCACAACGCGGCCGGAATGGGCCAGAACGCGCACGGGATGGGCCAAAACGCGGCGGCTGCATCGGTGGCGCGCGGCGAAAGCGGCGAGCTTTCGCAGCGTGCGATCGCGCTGCCCGTCGTCAGGGTGGCGGTCGCAACAGCCGGCGCGGATGCGTCGGACCCCGTGTCCGGGGGGCACGCCGCACTCGGCGTCTCGACCGGCGGTGCGCGCCGCCCGCTTGCCGCTGCCGCGCGGCCCGACTCCAGCGCCCTTCGCCCAGCACCGGCGGGGCCGCGCGGCGCCCGCACGCCCGACGTGACGTCGCAGCAAGACGCAGTCGATGACGGCGCGTCGGTCTCGCGCTGGTCACCCGCCACGGACACTTACACGGGTCCTCGTGGCAAATTGACGCGTCGCGTGGGCGACGAGGCCCGCGACGTTCTGCGGGTCTTCGAGCAGGAAACGGACCCCCGCGGCGTCGACGTCGAACCCTATGTGCGGCCCTGGCGCATGCTGGCCGTCGGTGCCCTCTGCGCCGCGTTCGTTGCGCTCGCCATGGCAGTCTTCCTCGTGCTGCGCTGGCGCGCCGCCGCCGCCGAACTGGAAGCCTGCCGCAGCGGCTGCCAGGCACCCACTGCCGTCACCGCGCCGGCCCCGCCATGACCGAGCCCCGTATGCACGCATTCGACTACGGCCGCCTGCTCGGCGACTTTCGCGTGGATGCCGTCTATCTGCATCCGTTCGAAGTGACGGTCGATGCCGGTGTCGTCGGCCCCTACATGGCGAGTTTTCTCGACGCCACGCCCATGTGGTCGTCGGACCGGTTCGCCCGCGCGGCGCGCCTGTCTGCTCGCCCGGTGCCGCCGCACCTGCTGTTGAACCTGGGCCTGTCGTTTTCGGTCCACGACGTCTCGCAGCAGGCGATCGCCCACCTGGCCTACGTACGCGTGGCGTTCCCCAAACCGCTGCCGCTGGGGGGCACGGTGCGCGGCGCGACGCAGGTCATGGCCGCACGGGCGTCGGCGAGCGGCGACATGGGCGTCGTGACGGTCCACACGGTGCTCGTCGACGAACACGGCGAGCGCGTGCTCGATTTCGAGCGGAAGGCGCTCATCCGTACCGGTACGCTCGATACCCGGCCGCCGTTGCCCACCGAAGTCGCGGGCACGGACGCCGCGCGCCTGTGGCTGGGGCGCATGCCGACGGCTCACTTCATCGACCACCTCGCCCACCTGGAACTCGGGGCGTCTGCGTTCGTGCCGCCACTTTTCGGCACCTACGAGGACCTCGAACCTGGCCTCGTGCTCGCCCATGCCGCTGGTCGCACCGTCGGCGATTCGGAGCACATGCAACTGGCGACCCTGTGCCGCAACACCCATCCGCTCCACTGGGACGAGGCCTACTGCCAGAGCCACAGCTTCAAGCGGACCCGCGTCGTGTACGGGGGGCTCGTGCTGGCCTGGACGCTGGCCCAGGCCAGCATCGACGTCGGCGGGCACGTGCTGTGGGAAGCGGGCTGGTCCGACGGCGCCCATCCCGCCCCGGTGCTGGCCGGCGACACTATTTTTGCTGCCACCCAGGTGCTGGCGCGTCACCCGGCCGGGCGCCATGCCGGCGTCGTCACGCTGCGTCATGTCGGCCTGAAGAACCTGCCCTCGCGCGATGCACTGGCCCAGGGGCTTGACTTGTTCACGCCTGAGCGCGACAAGCCCGACACTGCGCGCGTCGAGGCCAAGGTCTTTGAAATCACGCGTGATGTCCTCGTGCGGCGCAGGTCGTAGCCGGTGCTCGCCACCCAACGCCTGCCGGCACCGTCGCTTGCCATCCGGGGCGGTCACGTCGTGCTGCCGGGTGAAGTGCGGCGCCTCGACATCGGCATCGAGGGCGGTCGCATCGTCGAACTCGACCTGCCGCTGCGGGCGAGCTACCCGCACGAGTTGGACGCCACCGGCCTGCACGCATTGCCTGGCGCCATCGACACCCAGGTCCACTTTCGCGAGCCGGGCCTCGAATGGAAGGAGGACCTCGCGACAGGCTCCGAGGCGGCGGCGGCCGGGGGCGTGACGACGTTCTTCGAGATGCCGAACACCCGGCCTCCGACGACGACGCCCGAAGCCTTTGACGACAAGCTGCTGCGCGCATCGGGCCGCTGCCGGGTGGACTACGCGTTTTTCGTCGGCGCGACGCCTGACAACGCCGACACGCTGGGGCAGTTCGAAAAGCGTCGGGGCTTCGCGGGCATCAAGGTGTTCATGGGCTCATCGACCGGCTCGCTGCTGGTCCCCGACGACGCGTCGCTGCGGCGCGTGCTGGCGGCGGGCCGCTGTCGGGTCGCCGTGCATGCCGAAGACGAGCCGCGGTTGCAGGCACTCGCTGCCAGCGTTGCGGTGTCGCGGCCCCACGACCACGCCCTGCGCCGCGACGAGGAATGCGCGCGCCGGGCCGTGCAGCGGTTGCTGGACCTGGCTGCGGAAACCCTGCGCCCGGTGCACATCCTGCACGTGACGAGCGCGGCCGAGGTCGATCTGTTGCGCACGCATCCCGCCCGCCGGCTGGCCACGGCCGAAGTGACGCCGCAGCACCTGTTGTTGGCGGCGCCCGACTGCTACGACCGCCTGGGGGCGCGCGCCGTGATGAACCCGCCGATCCGCGACGAGTCGCACCGCGTGGCGCTCTGGCAGGGCCTGCGCGACGGCGTACTTACCTGCATCGGCACCGACCATGCGCCGCACACGCTCGAAGAGAAGGCGCTCGGCTATCCCGGCTGTCCGTCGGGCATGCCGGGCGTGCAGACGCTGCTGCCGCTGTTGTTGAACGAGGTGGCCGGCGGGCGCGTGAGCTTGGAAGACATTGCGCTGTGGACGGCGCAGCGCCCCGCGCAGGTTTTTCAGATCGTTGGCAAAGGTGGCCTCCTTCCCGGCCTCGACGCCGACATCGCGCTGTGCGACCTGAGTCTGCAGCGCACGGTGACGGCCGACCTGTTGCGCTCCCGTTGCGGTTGGAGCCCGTGGGAGGGCGAGTCGCTTCAGGGCTGGCCGCGCATCACGATCGTGCGCGGCCATGTGGTCTGGCGCGACGACGCCCCGGTTGGCGACCCCATCGGCGAACCCGTACGCTGCGCCGACGCCGTCCCGATTCTCGGGCGCTGACCTGCCATGGGCTCCCGCAACGTTCGCTCCGGGTCGGCCGCCATCGCGTTGGCGGCGCACACGTTCGCTGCGAGCGCGTTGGCTGTGGGCACCTTGGCTGCGTGTGCGCCGGGCGAGCCTGCCGGACCTGCCGAAGCCCGCCATGCCTTCGACGCCGGCGACGCCGGGTGGGCACAGTACGAGGCGCTGGCCGACAAGGCC
Source organism: Myxococcales bacterium (assembly GCA_009692425.1). Taxonomy (GTDB): domain Bacteria; phylum Myxococcota_A; class UBA9042; order UBA9042; family UBA9042; genus SHZF01. Next base: position 115,494 of record SHZF01000009.1, read on the forward strand.
GTCGGTGAACTGGGCCGCGCCTGGAGCGTGAAGGTCCTCGTGTTCGACGTGCGGTCCGCACAGCCGACCGTATGGTTCGTGCCCGCCCGCTACGCGCTGCACTGGGAGTTCGCCCACGCACGGGACAAGCAACGCTTCCCCGACCGCAACGCCTTCGATGCCCAAGTCTACCACGACAAGGCGCACCCCCACCTGGCCGCGACGCTCGTGTGGTACCGCGACGCCAAGGTGACGAGCGAAGCGTTGCCGCCCGCAGCGACGGGACCGCTCACATTCACATTTTTCGGCTCTGACGACGTGTCGTTCGACCTGGCGCTGGCGGGAGCCAAGGTCGTGCTGGCGGCGGCCGCGATGGTGCCGCGCCAGGGCCTGGATCGGCGGCTTGTGCTGATGCCCGCCAACGTCACGCTCGATGTCGCGGTCCAAGCGAACAAACCCAAGCTCCTCGCGACGGGCGTGCCCTGGCTGCTGCAGACGGAGCTTTTTGCCGGCATCTCGTTTCAGGCGATGAACCCCGGCGTCACGTTTGGCACGCTGCGGCTGGCGTCGGCCACCGATCTCTCCCGGGGGCTCGTGAGCTACCGCGACATTGCCGTGCTCGACCGCCTGCCCCTCGACCTGCCGCTCGTTGGCGGCACGATCACCGAAGAACTGCAGACGCCGCTGGCCCACGTCAACGTCGTCGCCAAGGCCCGCCAGACGCCGAACCTCGCGCTGAAGCACGCGCGCCTCGACCCCAAGGTGGCGCCGCTGCTCGGCAAGCCGGTACGCTTCGAGGTCGGCCAGGGCACCTGGAGCCTGCGCGCGGCGACGGTGGCCGAAGTCGAGGCGTTCTGGAAAAAGAAGACGGCCGGCCCCGAAAACCACCCGACCGCAAACTTGAAGGTCACGGCGGTGGCCGGGCTCGACGAGATCGGCTTCTCGGCGGCGGCGGCGTATGGGGTCAAGGCGTCGAACTACGCAGAGTTGCACAACCTCTGGCGCACCCGCGAAAGCCAGGTCAAGGCCATCACGTTTGGGCTGCAGTCGACGTTCACGCCCGGCGGTGTAGCGGTGCCGTTTGCGCGCTACGAAGACCACCTGCTGCGTGTGCCGATGGGCGCGACCGACTGCGCGGCCTCGCAAGCGGCGTGCGTAGCCGACCCCGAGATGGGCGCCGCGGGGTGTGCCAGCGCGGCGGCCTTGTGCGAGGCCGTCGTCACTTCGGGCCAACCGCCCCACGTAAAGGCCTACATTGCCGCGTTGCTGGCCCGGCCCGAACTCGCGGCGGACTCGGGGGCCCGGCGCGCGGCGCTGCACGGGATTCGCCAACGCATCCGCGCAGCCCCCGTCGAGCCCGGCTTTGCCGCTGAACTGGACGCCAAGGTCGCCGCGCGCTTTCCGCCGTCATTCAAGCTGCGGCTGCGCTCATCGACGAACGCCGAAGACCTCGAGGGCTTCTCCGGCGCTGGCCTCTACGAGTCGCACTCCGCGGAGTCGACGGGCGCCAAGCGGCCCAGTCAGCGCATCACCCGCACGTGGGCGTCGGTGTGGACGTTTCGGGCGTTCGAAGAGCGCTCGTTCTGGCGCGTCGGCCACCTCGACGTGCGGATGGGCGTGCTGATCCACCAGGCCTGGCCGGACGAAAGCGCGAACGGCGTGCTGATCACGAAAAACATCGCCGACCCCGGTTCGTGGGGCTACTACCTGAACATCCAGCAGGGTGAGGAGTCGGTGACGAATCCGCTCGGCGGCATCACGCCCGAGATCGTGGTCGCGTTCTGGAATTGGGACAACGGCGTGTTCATGCCGAAGGTGCAGCGCCTGCAGTGGTCGAGCTTGAGCCCCGGGGTGCCGATCCTGGACGACGCCGAGGTCGGCAAGCTGGTGCGGGCGATGCACATCGCGTCGGCGCACTTTGCCGGGCTGTACGGCAAGACCGAGGACAAGATCGCGTTCGACGTGGAGTGGAAGATCCACGACTTGAACCGGAACCTGTACTTGAAACAGCTCCGGCCGTTTTAGTGCACTGCCGTGCCAATTGAGTCGCCTGCGGCGGGCCAGAACCCAGAACTCAACCGGGGGCTTGGCGGAGCTGGGCGAGGAGGCCTTCGCAGGAGCGCCAGCAGATGTCGAAGACCTCGTCGAAGCCGGTCGCGCCGCCGTAGTACGGGTCGGGCACCGCGAGTTCGGCGTCGGGAGCGGAGTCGTAGGCGCGCAGCAGGTGGACCTTGGTGCGGTGGGCCGGCGTTGGCGCGAGGCGGCGCAACTGATCGGCGATGCCGGAGTCGATTGCGAGCAACAGGTCGAAGCGGTCGAAGTCGGCGGGCTCCACCTGGCGCGCCGTTCCGCTCAGGGGCACGCCCCGGCGCCGGCTCGTCGCCTGCGTGCGGCGGTCGGGAGGTTCGCCCGCGTGCCAGGCGCCCGTGCCAGCGGAGTCGGCTTCAAACGAACCGGCGAGGCCCTCGCGCTCGACCAGATGGCGAAAGATGCCTTCGGCCTGCGGCGATCGGCAGATGTTGCCAAGGCAGACGAAGCAGAGACGGACGGGCGGCGGCGGCATGTCAGGTGCGGGGCGCGGCGTCGGCGACGATCGCGTCGTTGCGGGCTAAAAAAATTCCCACGCACCGACAGCCTGACCGCGGTTCAACTTTTCCGCAATCTTGTAGCCATCGATCGCGGCCACGATACAGACAAAAATGTTGCCGAGCCCGGCGGTAGCTATGGCGCAAAGGATGGCAAGCGCGAAATACATCAGGCCCTTTCCAACTTGACCAAGGAGGATCTGGGCGAGACCAGTGATACAGCATGGGCTGAGAAGGACCATGAGGTCCGCGCTTTGCGGCGACGTGCCCGGCTGGATCATTGCGCCTGCAGGCGGCGATTGAGAGAACGGCGATCCGGAGCCATCTAGCTGGCTGCCACAATGCTTGCATTTGATTGCGCCATCGAGGATATCCTCCCGGCAATATCGGCCTGTAGCCATGAGTCGCTCCAAACTTGTCGGCTAGGCACAAGCGTTGCGTGGGCTCCGCGGACGGGTCAAGTTTGACGGCAGGGCGCGCGAGCAGGAATGCTTGGCCACTGCGCAGCCTGCCCGGCGCGTGCGAGTTCAAGTGCCGCACCGTACCCCGATTCTTGCGTGCCTGCTGGTCGCACTGGGCACGCTCGGCGCGCTGCCCGCCGCGCCGGCCGACGCCCGGCCCCAAGCGACCGCGAAGGTGTCCGCGAAGCCCGCCAAGGCCAACAAACCCAAAGGCGCTGCCAAGAAACCAGTCAAGTCGCGCGGCAAGCCCGCAAAGCTGAGTACCGCAAGGCCAACGCGCGACAGCGCCTCGACCGCCACGGCGCTTGCTAGCGCGTGTAGGAGCAAAAAGGCAGCGAAGACCGCGAAGTGCAAGGCTCTCGCTGCAGCCCAACGCAAGGCCGAGGCCCAGCGCAAGCTCGCGGCGTTGTGCAAGCAGAAAGCCCAGCGCGGCACCAAGGCGTGCAAGGCGTTGCGCGCCGCCCAGGCCAAGCACCG
>SHZF01000106.1 GCA_009692425.1 Myxococcales bacterium
CGGTTGACAGGCGACGCAGGCTGGAAGTTGCCGGTGAATTTGGCGGCACGCGGGTACTGCTAGACCTGCAAACCGTCGACTTCGGTCGGCGATCGCGGTGGCTAGCGGGTCGATTCGGGCGGTATGCCATTTGCGTGGACTATACTCCGGAGGCTGAAACTCGCGCACTGGCATTGGCCGCCTCCGATGTGCTGGTCGTGCGCGAGATGGGCGTGGTCGGCGGCAGCGTGGCGCCAACCGAGACCGTCGCCACGGCCGCCGATCGCTTTTTGGCGCAGGTGTGGGACGGCAAGCGCGGCTGCGCGCTGACCGAAGCCGAAGTGCGGCTGGCCTACATGCAGAACCTCGGCAAGTACAAGCACCCGCCGGGCTGGTCGGTGTGGCAGGCGCAGATTCGCTGTTGCAGCGACGACAAGGGCTGCCCACAGGTCGATGTCGCCGCATGTTTGGCGGCCAACCGCGCGCAGATGGACAAGTTGGCGCAGAGTCTACGATCCGCCTTCGCAGAACTGCCCGCGGTGCTGGCAGCCGATGCCACCGAGCTGAACCTGCCGGATTCGCCGTTGCGGTTCAAACACCTGCCGCGGTTTGAGGCCATCGTCGCCGATGCGCAGGCGGCAGGTGCGCGCAACCTCGAGCTGGTGCGCTATTCGTTTTGGCAGCGCGGCGTCGCCGGGTTCGAGAAGGCGCCGTTCCGGCGCGCCGACCCGGTGGTCGAAGCGGCGGCCAAGCAGGCCAAAATCGGCGAGGTGCTCGGGCCGCTCGAAGGCGAAGACAGCCTGTACGCGCTGGTTGTTGCGGCGCGACAGCCATTGGCGATGGGGATTCCGAAGGACCCGACGGCGCTGCAGGCTGACACCCGGGCGGCGCGGGCAGAGGCCGAGATTCGCAGCGAACTGTGCCTGCAGGCAGCGGCGAGCGAGCGGCAGGCTTACCGCGAGCGGCTGCTCGGTGGGGCGTTAGTGGTCTGGAAGCCCGAAGCGCTCAAGGGCAAGGTCAGCGACGCGGCGGTGCAGAAGATGGTGGCGGCGTTTCGGCGATAGCCGCGCGGCGCAAAATGGAAATAGGCAATACCTGACACCGCCGCCCAAGTGCCATTTCTGGCTGTAGTTGCTAGCATGCGCGCGGCGCCGATGTGCGCCGTGGGCGGGCGGCATGGTTCGAATCGGCAACATCGTCGTGGTCGCGTGCGTCAGCCTCGCCGCCAATGCCTGTGGCAACGAGCCGGCCGTCGCGGGCAGCAGCGACAGTGCGGCCGAAGCGGTCGCCAGCGATGCCGCAACCGGGGCACCTGAAGCCGCCGCGACGCCCGACACGCAAGTCGCCGACACGCCACCTGCCGATGCGACGATGCCAGCCGACGGCGACCCGCTGGACGCTGAGCCTGTCGAACTGCCACCGCCCAAGCCGCAGTGCCAAAGCGCGGACGACTGCCCGGCCGCTGCGCCCTGTCAGCTGGCATCGTGCGGCGCGAACGGCAAATGCGCCTACGTCGCCATGGCTGACGGCGCAACGTGCAGCGACGGCAACGCCTGCAGCACCGGCGACCTGTGTGCGGCGGGGCAGTGCGCCGCCAAAGGCGAATTGCAGTGTGACGACCAAAACCCGTGCACAGCCGACAAGTGCAACCCGCTGGCGGGCTGCATCAACTTGCCGGTGGCAGCGTCGACCGTGTGCGACGACGGCGACAATTGTACCAGCGGCGACGCATGCGAGGCCGGCCAGTGCGCCAGCGGTGTCAACATTTGCCAGTGCAAAACCAACAGCGATTGCGGCAAGTTCGAGGACGGCAACCTCTGCAACGGCACACTCTACTGCGACAAGGCGGCAGGCCCACCGTTCACCTGCAAGCAGAACCCGGCAACCGTCGTCGCCTGCCCCAACTCGCAAGACAATGCGTGCCAGACCAACACCTGTATCCCCGCCACCGGCGCCTGCGAACTGGTGTTGACGCCCGAAAACACGCCCTGCAGCGACGGCGACAAGTGCACCACCGGCGACTTTTGTGACAAGGGCCTCTGCAAGGGTGGCCTAAACACCTGCACCTGCAAAGCCAACGCCGACTGCAAGGCCTTTGAAGACGGCAACGCCTGCAACGGGACGCTGTTTTGCAACAAGGCCCTGTCGGCCTGCGAAATCAACCCGTTGACGGTCGTCACCTGCTTTACCAGCAGCGACACCTACTGCCTGCAAAACACCTGCAACCCCAAGGACGGCAACTGCTACGACCTGCCCGTGCACGAAGGCAAGCCGTGCGACGACGGCAACTTGTGCACGCCCAACGAGTCGTGCCAAAGCGGCCAATGCCAGAGTGGCGTCAACGTTTGCGAGTGCAGTAAAGACGCCGACTGCGCGGCCAAGGACGACGGCAACCCGTGCAACGGTGTGCAGTTTTGCGAGCTCAAGACCAACAAGTGCACCACCAATCCGGCAACGGTCGTGGTGTGCAACATCGACGACGACCCGGCCTGCCTGCGCGATGTCTGTGACACCAAGAGCGGCAAGTGCGCGCCCGTCGCACTGCCCAAGAACGGCACGGCCTGCGACGATGGCAACCCGTGTACGGTGGGCGACACCTGCGCCGGCGGCAGCTGCAAGGGCCCGGTGCAGGTGTGCGAGTGCCAGCAAGACAGCGACTGCGCAGCCAAAGAAGATGGCGACGTGTGCAACGGCACCCTGTACTGCGACAAGCAAGCCGGCAAGTGCACCGTCAACCCGGCTACCGTCGTGGTGTGCCCGGCGGCGTTCGACGAGACCTGCTTGGCCAATGTGTGCAACAAGAAAACCGGCATTTGCGGGATGCTGCCGGTGCACCAAGGCAACAAGTGCGACAGCGACAGCGTCTGTTCGGCCGGCGGTTGGTGCAACTTTGGTGTGTGCGACATCGCCACCGAGTCGGTGTGCGCCTGCGAAAAAGATAGCGATTGCGGAAAGTTCGAGGACGGAGACCTGTGCAACGGCACGCTGTACTGCGACAAGGCGGGCGCTGTGCCCGCATGCAAGGTCAACCCGGCGACGCTCAAGACCTGCCCGGTGGCCAAGGACAGCGCGTGCCTAAAGAACCAGTGCCAGCCAGCCAGCGGCCTGTGCGCGATGGCGGCGAGCAACGGCGCCTGTGACGACGGCAATGCATGCACGGTGGGCGACGGCTGCAAGGCCGGGGCCTGCACGGCCGGCGTGGCCAAAGTCTGCGAGGACGGCGACAAATGCACCGCTGACCTGTGCTTGTCAGCGTACGGCTGCCTGAGCTTGCCGCTGGCGGCCACCGTGTGCGACGACAAGAACCCGTGCACTGACGACGGCTGCACCGCCAAGTCTGGCTGCACCGCCACGGCCAACGCGGTGCCCTGCAACGACGGCAACGCCTGCACCAGCGCTGATGCGTGCAGTGGTGGAGCGTGCTTGGGCACGGCCGGCAATTGCAATGACGGCAACCCTTGCACCGACGACGCCTGCGCCTTGGGTGTCTGCGTTTTTGGCAACAACACCACCGCATGTAGCGACGGCAACGCCTGCACCACCGGCGATGCGTGCAGCGGCGGCAAATGCGCGGCCGGCGGCAAGCTCAGCTGCGACGACAAGAACGCCTGCACCGACGACAGCTGCGACCCGGCCAAAGGGTGCACGGGCGTACCCAACACGACACCCTGCGATGACGGCAACGCCTGCACGCTCAACGACGTCTGCAAAAATGGCACCTGTGGCGGCGGCAGCGGCGGCTGTGAGGACAATAACCCGTGCACCGACGACGCCTGCGTCGCTGGCAAGTGCCAAAACGCCTACAACGCGGCCGAGTGCAGCGACGGCAATGCCTGCACGACCAGCGAAAAGTGCAGTGGCGGCAAGTGCGTATCGACCGGCAAGCTGTTTTGCGACGACGGCAAGCTCTGCACCGACGACGGCTGCGACCCCAAGCTCGGCTGCACGACGGCCGCCAAGACCGGCGCCTGCGACGACGGCGACGTCTGCACGAGCCAGGATGGCTGCGCCGGCGGGGTCTGCACCGGCACCAAGAAGGTCTGCGACGACGGTAACGCGTGTACAGACGATAGCTGCGACAGCAAGTTGGGCTGCGTGGCCAAGGCCAACCTGGCGGCATGCAGCGACGGCAGCCAGTGCACCACCGGTGACGCCTGCAGCAACGGGGCTTGCAAGGCCGGCGTGGCCGCCAACTGCGACGACAACAACAAGTGCACGCAAGACGGCTGCAACGCCGGCAACGGCATCTGTGTCCATCAAGACACGGGCGCCGCGACCTGCGACGACAAGAACGCCTGCACCGACGACACCTGCCACCCTGTGCTCGGCTGCGGCAACGTCAACAACGCCAAACCGTGCGACGACGGCAACCCCTGCACCGCGGCCGACGCGTGCAAGAGCGGCAGTTGCGCCGGCGGGCCGGCCGTCGTGTGCGACGACAAGCAACTGTGCACCGACGACAGCTGCGACCCCAAGAAGGGCTGCATGTTTGCCAACAACACCAAGGTCTGCGACGACGGGATTGCCTGCACCCAAGGCGACGCGTGCGCCAACGGCAACTGTGTGGGCAACATACTGTGCGACGACAAAAACCCCTGCACCCAAGACCAGTGCGACTTTGCCACCGGCAAGTGCACCACGCTGCCTTTGCCGGCCACGCCCTGCGACGACGGCAACGTCTGCACTCTTGGCGAGGCTTGCAAGGCCGGCGTGTGCGCGGCGAGTTCGCTCAAGGACTGCAACGACGGCAACGTCTGCACCGACGAAGCATGCGACAAGAACACCGGCTGTTACGGCATTGCCAACAAGCTCGGGTGCGTCAGTGGCGACTGCACGGTCGACGACCAGTGCGCCAACAAGGTGTGCGTGGCATCGACCAAGAAGCGACTGTGGGAGACCGTCTGGTACCCTGGAGCGCCCATGGTCCCGCAAGCCGTCGCCGAGGGCGCAGGCTACGTGTACGCCGCAGCAACCAGCTATGGCGCGCCGCCGAGCCACGACGCCAGCGGCGACGCCGCCCACTACTCTGGCACCGGCTACCTGTTCCGGTTCACGGCCGACGGCACGCTCGACAAGACTGCCACCTTTACCGCGAGCTACGGCAACATCAACGACCCCCGCGCGGTGCTCACCGACGCCCAAGGCAGCGTGTTTGTCGCGGGCAACGCCGCACAGGTCACCGGCGGTCGTCTGGCGAAGTTCGACAAGGATCTCAACGCACTCGTCTCATCGACCGTGACGTGCTACTCGGCCGTCACGTGCTCAAGCACCGTCTACGCCGCCGCGTGGGTGACCATCAACAACAAGCCAATGATTGCCGTCGCTGGCCATTTTTGTGGCGCGGACCAGAGCTCGCTGACCGCGTTTGCCGCGACCTGCGACCCGGCGACGGCGCAGTGCGGAAGCTGTTGGGTGTACGACCAGACGGCCAAGGGCTACACCTCGACGGCGCGCGCCATCAGCCAGCGCAGTGACGGCAACCTCGTCATCGGCGGTTGGACCAACGAATTGGCGGGCAGTGCCGGTGGCAACGACGCGATGGTCGCTGTCTTCACCAATGCCTACCAGAACAAGCCGTTGGTCAAGGTCAAGTGGGGCACCAACAACCACGACAGTGTCCGCGCCTTGGCGGCCGCGCCCAACAACAACATCTATGCCGCAGGCTACACGTACGCGCTGACGGTCAAGGGCGTGCGCGATGCGTTCGTCAACCGCTTGAGCCCCAAACTCGACACAACGTACTGGTCGACGCCTGAGGCCACGTCGAACGAAGACTCCTACGAGGCGCTGGTGTCGCGGGCCGACGGTCTGGTCATCGCCACCGGCTACCACGGCGACGGCGGCGGCAGCATCGGCCGCTACATTGCCTCGCATTCGAGCGAGGGCGCCGTGCGCGTGACGGTGCCCACCAGCGGCACCAGCGTCGACGGCTACCGGGCGATGGCGCAGGCTAGCAATGGCGACTTGATTTTCTGGGGCTACAGCCAAAATACGGTGCAGCCGTCGCAGTACGACTTGCGGCTGCTGCGCGCCTCGGCGTTCTTGCACCAGACCTGCACGGCGGCCGGGTCGTGCAGCAAGGAGACATGGGCGTCGTGCGACGACGGCAAGCCGTGCACCTACGACTGGTGCCAGATCACTGGGTGCACGCAGGTCAGCTTCAAGCTGTACTGCAGCGACGGCGATGCCTGCACTGAGCCCGACATCTGCAACAAGCAATTGCAGTGTGCCGGCACGCCGGTGATTTGCGATGACAAGAATCCGTGCACTGCCGACAGTTGCGACAAGCAGAAGGGGTGCCTGAACGACAACTTGGTCGATGGCGTGACCTGCGCCGCCGGGAAGGCCTGCAAGAGTGGCGTGTGTCAGTAAGAGGGTGGCCCCGAAACGCCAGCTAGCGCAGCTCTGCACCTCGTCATGCTGCGTTGTCGGCTGGCCTGCTCCCTGCGGTGCACGGCAAGGTCAAGCTGAGGCCGCTTGACCTGAGGTGTGTCGGCATGGGCCACGGCCCACCTGTCGCCCGCCAGCCGCGAACGCTCTGGCACAACCCGGTACACCATTTGGCGGAAGCGCAGGGGAATCGAACCCCCCAAGGACGCTCGTCACGCCCCACATCAGTTTTGAAGACTGAGGGCCTCACCAGAGACCACGCACCTCCGCCGGCTACGATGCCGCGCCAGCGCCCGCTGCGTCAAGCCCGATCGACGCTGCGGCCGTTCCGCGCTAGCATCGCGGCCCTTTCGCGGCCCGCTGTGGCCGCCTAGCGAGCCCGCCCGATGCCCCGCCAGCCCTTCAGCAAGCCCGAGCCCAACCCGCAGTTCGCCGCGCTCGAGCAAGAGATCTTGGCGCTGTGGAAAACCCACGGCACCTTCGCGGCGCAGGTGCGCGACGGCGGCAAGGGCGAGTTCGTGTTTTACGACGGCCCGCCGTTTGCGACCGGCACGCCGCACTACGGCCACCTGCTCGCCGGCACCCTCAAAGACATCGTGCCGCGCTACTGGGCGATGATCGGCTACAAGGTCGAGCGGCGCTTCGGCTGGGATTGCCACGGCTTGCCGGTCGAGATGGAGATCGAGAAAGACCTCGGCCTCAAGTCGCCGACCGAAGTGCACGCCTACGGCATCGGCCGCTACAACGAGGCCTGCCGCAGCATCGTGCTGCGCTATACGGGGCTATGGCAGCAAACCGTCGAGCGTATGGGCCGCTGGGTCGACTTTGATAACGATTACAAAACCATGGACCCGTCGTTTATGGAGAGCGTCTGGTGGGTGTTCCGCTCACTGTGGGACAAGAACCTCATCTACCGCGGCCACAAGGTCATGCCGTACTCGTGGCGCTTGGGCACGCCGCTGTCGAATTTCGAAGCCGGCATGGACTACCGCAAGGTGCAGGACCCGTCGGTCACCGCCGCCTTCGCCGTCAAAGGAGGCCTGAGCGCGCTTGGTCTGGGCGAAGGCGATGCCCACCTGCTGGCGTGGACGACGACCCCGTGGACGCTGCCGAGCAACATGGGGCTGTGCGTCGGGCCCGAGCTGACCTACGTGGTGGCGCGGCAAAGCCCTGACGGTCCGGCCTACATCTTGGCCCAGTCGCTGGCCCAAGGCGTGCTCGGCGACCATGAAGTGCTGGCGACGCGGCTCGGCACGCAGCTGGTCGGGCTGCACTACACGCCGCTGTTCGACTGCTTTGCCGATGCGGCGTCTGAAGGCGCCTTCCGGGTCGTCGCCGACGCGTATGTCAGCGAGGACCAGACCGGCATCGTCCACACCGCGCCGGCGTTCGGCGAAGACGACCATCGCGTTGCTTTACATTGGGGGCTGCCGCTGCGCGACCCGGTCGACAGTGAAGGCAAGTTCACCGGCGATGTGGCGAGCATCGCGAGCGGGCAAGCCGTCGGGCTGTTCGTCAAAGACGCCGACAAGCTGCTGATCCGCGACCTCAAAGACCGCGGCCTGCTGTTCCGCCAAGCCACCATCGACCACGACTACCCGTTTTGCTGGCGCTCGGGCACGCCGCTCATCTACAAGGCGCTGCCGACCTGGTTCGTGCGGGTCGAATCTGTTGCCCCGGGCAGCGACGCCCGGCCGTTGCGCGAGCGCATGGTCGAGCTCAACGCGACGACGCGTTGGGTTCCCGATTACGTCGGCCAAAAGCGCTTTGGCAACTGGCTCAAGGACGCCCCGGCTGGGACGAACCGCAAGAGCTCGACTGGGTGGCGTAGGCCGCACGGGCGGCGGGGCTGGCGGCGGCGACAAGTGCTCGGGGCCATGGCGTGGCGCTGGGCGGGCGGAGTCTGCCTGAACCGGGCTGAATCGGACTTGACAGCGTTGAAACACGGACGCATTTTGGCGGGGAGCTGGTTGGCGGAGGGTCGGGTGGCGGCGCGGGGCGATTTTGCGGGTGGCGGCTGTGGGGCCGATGTGCTTTGGAGTGCCTATCCGCCTGTGGGACGGATGTGCTTTGGAGTTCCTATCCGCCTATCCGCAAGCGCGAATTTGCTGTCTTGAATGTCAGAATTTCGCCATCAAAACAGATCGAGACCACACAGCGCCAATTCTGGCCCCGCGCTTGGTCGGTCTGCTGGTGTTTGCCTTCACCCCGCTACGCCGCGAGCGCCACTTCGTCCGGTCCAAAGAACGGGACATCGTCGCCCCACGCCTCGTCCATGGGCGGCTCCGCTTCGTCGTCGTCCGGCGGGTACCGTTGGTGTTACTGCGCTTCCGCATTGGAATCTGCGCCGACAACCCTCTTCCTTCTACTGCTCCGTAAAGTCAAACGCGATAGTCTTGCACCCCCCGCTGGCCGGCGCCACGGTAAGCGAACCCAGCCCAAGGGCCACCAAGCTGACGCTGCTGTGGATAAGCGGCGTAATTGTGTCGTCCGCCACGACGTCGGAGTCTACTAAGCGGAAGTCGATGCCTTTTTCCTGCAACTCGGCGGCCGTGACGACGCAACCGCCAGTGCTCCAGGTCGGCGAGTAGCTTTCCACCTTGGCAGATTTGACCAATTTCCCGTTGGGGCAAATGGTGGTCACAATGACGTCGGGAGGCGAGTTGTCGCCGTCCCAACTAGGAGCGTGTCGGAGTATTCCGACTCGCTCCTAGCGCCGTCTGGCTAGACGGCGGCAACTGTCCGAAACTGCACGGATTTACTCCGGGCAGTTCTTGGACAGTTGAGAATATCTGAGAAGCTAGGAGACTGTCGGATCGCAATAG
>SHZF01000107.1 GCA_009692425.1 Myxococcales bacterium
GCGGTATTGGCCAGGTGCGCACAAACCCCAGCTACGTCGCATGAGTCGTTGGTGCAACTGTTGCCGTCGTCGCAGTTGAGCGCTGTGCCGGCGCACGTCTTCGCGGCGCACGCATCTTCCTTGGTACAGGCTTGGCCATCGTCACAAACCGCCTTGTTGGCTGTGTGCACGCAGCCGTTGACCTCGTCGCACGCATCGTCGGTGCACGGGTTGCTGTCGTTGCAGGGTTTCTGCTGCCCCGGCCCGCAAGGCTGCTCAACACAGATCAAGGAGAGCTTATTGGTACCGCACGCCATATCGCCAAGGGCGATCGCAGTATCGGTGACAGAAGTGACTGACCCCACTCTGCCCGATGCGCCATTATCAGCCCACGACGTACAATTATTGATCCCGACCTTTGTCCAATCGGTAGCGAGACCGGTCCAAGCGTTCACGGCAACAGCTCCTACACTGTTAGTTAAGCTAAAAGCAAAAATTCCGGCAGCGCTTGTAGTTCCGATAACCGTACCATCGACCCTTGAGTAAGTTAAACTTGGCTTCAAAGCCCAATCGGTACCCTCAGAACTCCCGCCCCCGCAGTTTGCAGTTGTGCATGCAATGCGGCTCCCCGTAGCAACCAACAATGCCTTATAAGTAGCTCCACCTGCTGGTTTTGAAGCATCACTCATACAAATAGCATCTGCACCTGATACTCCCCCGAGTGAACCACCGCTAGTGGTCGAACTGGTAACAAACACCTTGAGAGTGCCGCAGTTGAGCGCTGTGCCGACGCACGTCTTCGCGGCGCACGCATCTTCCTTGGTACAGGCTTGGCCATCGTCACAAACCGCCTTGTTGGCTGTGTGCGCGCAGCCGTCGACCTTGTCGCAGGCATCGTCTGTGCACGGATTGCTGTCGTCGCAGGAAACCGCCGAGCCGGTGCATGCGTTGTCGCCGCAAAGGTCTTCGAGGGTACATGCGTCGTCGTCGCTGCACGTCGCCGCGTTCGGCAGGTGGATGCAGCCCTCGGCCGGCTGGCAACTGTCGTCCGAGCAGGGGTTGGCGTCGTCGCACTTCGCCGGGGTGCCGCCCTTGCACGCTGCCGCCGTGCAGGCCTCGCCGCTCGTACAGGCATCGCCATCGTTGCACGCGGCCGTGTTCGCCTTGGACGTGCATCCCGAGGCGGCCTCGTCGCACACATCGTCGGTGCACAGGTTGCCATCGTCGCACTTCAGCGGCTCACCGCCGGCGGCACACGCACCGACCTGGCACGTGTCGCCGAGCGTGCACGCAGAGCCGTCCGAGCACGTCGCCGCATTCGGCAGGTTCGTGCAGCCGTTGGCCTTGGCGCAGGCGTCGCCCGTGCATGCGTTGCCGTCGTCGCATGCGGTCGCGGCGCCCGGCGCGCACACAGCGTCCTTGCAGGCATCGCCGCCGGTGCAAGCGTCGCCATCGCTGCATGTCGCCGCGTTCGGCAGGTGGATGCAGCCCTTGGCCGGCTGGCAACTGTCGTCCGTGCAGGGGTTGGCGTCGTCGCACTTCGCCGGGGTGCCGCCCTCGCACGCTGCCGCCGTGCAGGCCTCGCCGCTCGTACAGGCATCGCCATCGTTGCACGCGGCCGTGTTCGCCTTGGACGTGCATCCCGAGGCGGCCTCGTCGCACACATCGTCGGTGCACAGGTTGCTGTCGTTGCAGGGTTTCGGCTGCCCCGGCCCGCAGAAGCCCGCCGCGCACTTGTCGCCTGCCGTGCACGCCTTGCCGTCGCTGCAGTCCAGGCCGTCTGCCGTCTTCACGAACGAGCAAGCCCCGGTCGCCGGGCTGCACGTGTCTTTCGTGCATACGTTGCCGTCGTCGCACGTGGTCGCGGCGCCCGGCGCGCACACAGCGTCCTTGCAGGCATCGCCGCCGGTGCAAGCGTCGCTATCACTGCACGTCGCCGCGTTCGGCAGGTGGATGCAGCCCTTGGACGGCTGGCAACTGTCGTCCGTGCAGCCGTTCTTGTCGTCGCAGTCCGTTGGTCCTGTGGACCCGCACGTCCCCTTGTCGCACGTCTGTTGCTGGCACATGTCGTCGATGCAATTCGGCTGCCCGCCCGCGCACTTGCCGGCCGCGCACAGGGTATTCACGGTGCACGGGTCGCCGTCGTCGCACGGGCCCAAGGCCGGCGCTGTCCCGCATTTGCCCGTCGCCGCGTCGCACAGGTCGATCGTGCACGCCACGCCGTCGTCGCAACTGCCGCAACTGCCGCCACAGCCGTCGGGTCCACACACCTTGCCCGCACACGATGCGACGCAGCAGTTCAGTGCGCAGTCCGCCTTGGCGATCTGCAGGCACGCAGCCGACCAACCCGTGACGCAGCACGCGTTCTCCTTGTCGCACACGCACTTGGTCAGCACCGGATCGGAGCACCCACCGCCCACGAAGCTGCTATTCGCCAGCGCCGTCCCCACCGCGCAGCACTCGCCCTGACACGCGCCACAGTCATTCGGGCACGTATCGCAGCGCTCGCCCTTGGCCTTGGCGAACTTCGCCTGTGCCGTCCACACCTCGCAGATTTCGTCGCCACAAATCGGGCAACTGCCGCAGTCCTTCCCGCACGATGTGCAGTCCTCGGTGCCCGCGTTGCACTTGCCGTCGCCGCACGCGCACGCCCCACAGTCTCCCGGGCACGAACCGCACGTCTCGCCCTTGGCCGGCTCGCACGCCTTGTTGCCGCACGGGTCCGGGCACGTGCCGCAGTCCTTCTCACAAGTGGTGCATTGCTCGGGTCCGGCACACTTGCCGTCGCCGCACGATGGTGGCGTGTCGCAGTAGGTGCCGGTCCAGCCGCCTGCACACGTGCACACGCCGGCCGCACACGCGCCGTGGCCAAAGCAGCCCTTCGCGCACGGGCAATCGCCGCCGTCGTAGGCGTACTTGGGGCAGACGAGGTCGGGCGTGGCCGCATTCGCGCCGTCGTGGCACGTCTTGTCGCCCTTGTACGATGGCACCATGTTGCATTTGCCGGTGCAGTCGCGCACCAGCCCGATCTCGGCTGGGCACTCTGGCGCGCTGCAGGCGCCCTTGTCGAATTCGCGCGCTTCACAATAGAAATTCGGCGTGCCCAGTTGCCCCGCGTCGCACACGTTGTCGCCCCACTTGTCGGCTGGCCAGCACTTGCCGTCGCAGTCGACGACCTGATCCTTGGCGCAGAACGTGTCCTTGGGGTCGACTGGCGGGCAGGGGCCCACGCCCTCTTGCGGATTGCCCTTCCAATACGAGCCGTCGCCGAAGCCACCCGCACCAGTGATGAGCAGTTGCATGAACACGTCCTTGAGCCCCAACGACTTGAGCAGCGATACTGGCTTGCCATCGGCACCCGCTTTCGGCACGCCGTTCACGCCTTCGTCCCAGTTCGCCGCGAGCGGCAGGTATTCAAAGTCGAGCGGTTGATCGAGGCGCATCGCCAGCGGGTCGCCGGGACCCCATTTGAAATCGCCCGTGTCCTTCGCCGCCTTCAGCACCATCGGCCGCATGCGGTGAAAGCCCTTCAGCGTCTCCTCGGACACGCCGCCCGAACTCGTGACGTAGAAACTCACCGTCAGGGTCTTGTTCTGGATGCGGTGCGTGGAGACGACGAGCGTCGCCGGCCGTTCTGGCCCGTAGGGCGCCACGGGGTCGGGCTGGCACTTCGGCTTCGGCGCGTTGTCGGCCACCTCGCACGCATCGCCCTTGCCGTTCTTGTTCGCATCGGATTGGCCCGGATCGGCCACGAACGGGCAGTCATCCTTGGCGTCCGCTACGCCATCGCCGTCGTCGTCGAGGTCCACGCAGTTCGCCGAGCCGTCGGCATCGGTGTCCCAGAACCCCGCATCGCCCGGCAGCACGCACGCACACGCCGCCGGCCCCGCGACGAGGATCGGCACCTCGTGGATCGCCTCGATGCCATCGATCGTCGTTTGCGCCATCAGCACCGCCGACTTGGCCGCCTGGCGCACGACGAGCACTTCCTGGCTCCACTGGGCCTGGACCTTGCCGGTGGCGTCGATTTTCGCCGGGACTTTCGAAATGACCTGGAGCTCGCCCGACGCCCCCTCGTAGCCGATCAGCATCTCGGCCTTGGCGATCTGCTTCTCTGCCCCAGCCTCGACCGGTTTCGCCGCCGCCAACGCGCCTGCGATGCACGCCGGCTTGGCCCCTTCGGCACCGACGATGCACCCCGCGCACTTCGTCTTCGCGAACGACGGCGCATTGCTGGCCGACTTCGCGCCGGCTTCGTACAGGGCTTGCAGCGCCTTGCGCCACGGTTCGAAGCCCGGCACGGCGTCGAAAGCGCTCAGGTAGTAGGGCTGCTGCTCGGGAAAGTAGATAGAAAGGCCGTTGCTGCCCTTGGTCAGCGACCCGCTGATGCGCTTCTTGACCACCGCCTGCATCGCGGCCGCCAACGCGTCGACCTGCGGCTGCAACGTCGCATCTTCCACCGCCAGGCGCTTGGCCAGGTCGACGAGGTCGACCATGTGATAGTCGTGCTTCGGGTCGGGCGAGCGCCCGAAGCGCTGGGCCTCGGGCCGCACCTTCGACAGGCGCACGACGAGCGGCTTGGTGGGGTCGGGCGCGCCGGTGGCGTCCACCATGCTCGTGCGCACCCCATCGGCGAAGTTCAGGAAGGCGTCGTACAGCGCCCCCACCTTCGCCGCATCGAGCACGGACAACGTGACGGAGTGCACCTTGCCGTTTTCGAGCGAGTGTTCGCGGTAGTCCGAAGCAATCTTCTCCGCGAACGCTTTCGGCTCCATTTCGGGATCGTCGATGACTTCCTGGAACGACTTGTAGTTCCAGCCATTGTCCGGCTCGAAGTCCTGGCTCGCGATCAGCCAGTTGGCAAAGTTGCGTATCTGGTAAATCACCGAAAGGTCGCCCATCAGGCAGGCATCGAAGCCCAACACGTCCCACTTCGTCAGCGTCGCCGCCTTCATGCCGTCCGCGGTGCCCGTGACGATTTCGGGCAGTGTGAGTTCATCGTGATCAAAATCGTCGCCACCAAAGCCGAGCCAGCCGTGGCCGTGATTCCACAGGATCAGCATCTTGCGTTCCGCCGACGGGGCCGCCGCGACGCCCCACTCGATGAACTCCTTGAGCGCCTTGGCCGCGCCCATATTCACTTCGCCGAGGTCGGCAGCTTCCGTCACCTTGCCGTCCTTGATCACGAGGCGCTTCGTGCCCTCCCACGCTTCGATCTTGTCGAGGCCGAGCTGGTAGAAGCCCTTGGCGCGATCGGTCTGCACGTGGAAGATCACGTTGTCGGACTTCGGCAGCGCCATCATCTCCTGCAGGTCGGTGATGCCGCTTTTCTCCAGGTTGTTGTCGGCGACCATGTAGACGAGCACATTCCAAATCTTGCCTTTGACCGGCGCGACTTCGGGCGGCACGTCGACGTCGGGTGCGGTGTCCTCGCTTGCATCTGCGTCGTCGGCCGCATCGACCTCGCCGGGTTCGGCGTCCGACAGCATCGCGTCCGCGTCGGGGGTGACGTCCGCCACGAAGAGGTCTGCAACGCCGTCGGCGGCGGTGTCCGCTGCGGTTTCGACGGCGACGGCATCGCCCCCGGTCGAGTCGGCAGGCTGGTCGTGGATCCCGTCCCCACATCCGGCGACCAACGCGGCCCCGGCTTGGACGGCAAATGCGACCACCATGAAGGAAACGACGCGCTGCATGACGACCTCTCTGCAATGGGGCGCGCGTGGCTGGCCGAGTGCACGAACGCGCGAGCACACTACGGTTGCGAACGCGCGTGCGTCAAGAGCGGGTCTGGGCTTTTTTTGCGTGGTCGCCTTGTTGGTGGCGCATGACGGCGCTAGGCTCGCGGCGCACGCAGGTCACCTCAGCAGCCTTCGCGCGGAGCATTCGATGGCAACGGTTTCGGTCCCGGCCCGGTTGGCGAGCGCAGTGGCCGTGTTTTTTGCGGCCACTGTCGGGATGACGCTTGCGCCCGTGCGTGCGGTCATGGCCGCTGAACCTGGCCTGTTCGAGGTCGGTGCGTTTGGCGGGTGGGACGCCAAGTCCGCCACGAATGAACTCGGCAATGCGAACGGAGAGTATCTGTCCGAAATCCCACTACCCGGCGCCGGCGGCGGCTTGCGTGCCAGCATGAGCCTGTGGGGCCCCGTCGATGCCGAAGTCGAAGCCCGCTTCGTGGCGTCGCGGCTGCGGGATTCGCGCACGGCGGCGCCCATCGTCGGGCTGCGCGCCTTGGCTGTGTACAACCTCCAGCTCGGGCCCGTCTGGACACCGTTTGCGCGGCTCGGCATCGGCCCTGACATCTTGATGACGAAGGCGACCACGGTGGCGAGTCCCAACGACGCGGACCTCGGCTTCCAGCTGGGCGTGGGCGTGCGCCGCGACCTGATGGAGCGACTCGGCGTTCGGGTCGATCTGACCGTCCAGTTGGCGTCCGGCCGCAACGAGACCACGGTGCCAGAAATCGAGGCGTGGGCTGGAGTGTACTGGCTGTTCGGGACCGCGGTGGACACCGACGCCGACGGTGTACGCGATCGCCACGACCGCTGCGTCAATGTCGCCGAAGACAAGGACGGCTTTGAAGATGGCGATGGCTGCCCCGAGGCCGACAACGACGGCGATGGATTCGCCGATGGCATCGACAAGTGTCCACTGGCCGCCGAGGTCTCGAACGGAGTGGCCGACGATGACGGCTGCCCCGACGCGGACGGCGACGGCGACGGCTTCGAAGACGCTTCCGACAAGTGCCCGGCCCAGGCCGAGACGAAGAACGGCTTCGAAGACACCGACGGCTGCCCGGACGACCCCGATGCCGACGGCGACGGCGTGAGCGACTCCAAGGACAAGTGCCCCAAGGTCGCCGAGACGAAAAACGAGTTTGAAGACGATGACGGCTGCCCCGACGTTCTGCCCGACGGCGACGGCGACGGCGTGCCAGACCGGACCGACAAGTGCCCGAAGGAGAAGGAGACGGCGAACTTCTACCAGGACGACGACGGGTGCCCTGACACCTTGCCGGAAAAACTCAAGAAGTACACGGGCACCATGCTCGGCATCGAGTTTGAATCCGGCAAGGCGGCGATTGCGGCGAAGTCGTCGAAATTCCTGGCCAGTGTCGCGGCGATCCTGGCGGAGTACAAGGACACCAAGGTCGAGGTCAGCGGCCACACGGACGATCGTGGCGACCCGGCCGTCAACCTCAAGCTGAGCCAGGACCGCGCCGAAGCGGTCAAGACGTGGCTCCTCGGCAAGGGCACGGCGCCCGAGCGCATCGCGACCGTCGGCCATGGCCACACCAAGCCCATCGCTGCGAACGACAAGGAGAAGGGCCGGGCGCGCAATCGGCGGATTGAGTTCCGGCTTTTCTAGTCCCGGCCACAGTCTGATCCAGGCCACAGTCTGATTCCGGCCGCAGTCTGATTCCGCCCACGGGCTGACCCCGGCCACAGTCTGATCCAGGCCAGAGTGCGGGGGCGCTACGGCGTGGTGCCGCCAAACACGATGTCTGGGTGGCCGCGCAGCACGGTCGCCTGCTTGGCCGTGAACGCCGCGTCCCATGGACCCGTCATCGCGATCTTGGAGTGCATGAGGTCGGTGGCCGTCTCCGCGCGCGCCAGGCCCTGCGCTGCGTCCGTGTGATACAGGCCGAGGTAGTGGCCCAGTTCGTGCGCGACGATCGTGGGGATGTGCTTGGCGTCGGGGCCGTCGGTGCGTGCGCCACAACGGTCGGTCGACAGGAGGACCATCGACGCGTACGGTCCAATCCGCCCGCCGCCGGGGATTCGCAAGGACATGCCCGCGACCGACTGGTTGCCGGCGACGGGGTCCGCGGCTTCTAGGCACGGCACGAAGACGATGGGAACGATGCGCGGGGCAGCGGCCGGCTGTGTGATTCCACGCTGTTGCCATACGTTGGCCAGCGCCGCGTCGAACGTGGCCTGGAGCGCGTCGGTGGCGTCCGACTGGGCCTCCGTCACGATCAGGGGATTCACCTTGGCTGCACCCGGGGGCAGCGCGAGCCACCCGCGCACACGTACCGTGACGCCGGCACCTTCGAACGCGCTGGTGAGGCGGGCGACGATGGCCGAGGCGAGCGGACTGCTCGCGAGCTCCAGCACGGTCGCCTCGCCTTGGCCCGTGCCCGCTCCACCAAACTTCGGCCATGCGCCGGGCGCTGCGGCGACCACGACGTCAAGCGTTCCCACACTTGCGGCCGACACCGCGGGCTCGCTCGCGACATCGACGGCGACCGCAGTGATCTGGCTGCCCAGCATCCCCTTGCCCAGTTCGATGCTCGTCTCGCAGTGGCGCAGCGTCACGCGAAAAGTCAGGCTGCCGATGGACCCCAGCGGCTTGCCGTCGTTGGGAAAAACGGCCATCACATAGCCGCGTCCGCTGTGCACCGACTGGACGCAGTTTGCGCACGCGCCGCTGTCGGGGCCCGGCTCCGGCGGTCCGACCCACACGGCACCGGCGGCGGTCGTCACATCGGCCAATCGCATGCAGGCGGGCTCGGCCGGGCCGGTCTTGTCGGCGCGCGTCCGCAGTGCGACGAACCGCACGCCGGCGGGAACGGTGGCGGTGATCAGCGCCGTGCGCCCTGCCGCGTCGAAGGGATGGGAGCCAAGGTCCAGCCACGCGGTCGCCGCGACGGGTGGGCCACCGGTCCACAGCCCCGTGGCGAGTGCGATCGTGTCGGAGCGGCGGGGCAGGTCGAGGGTCTGCACGTTGGCGTCGTCGTCCGCAGCGAGCGCATCGGGTCCGGCAACCGTGGTGGCGTCGAAGCTGGCGGCCGCAGCGTTGGCGTCGGAGCCCGCTGCGGTGCCAGTCGAAGAGCAGGCGCACCACGCCAGACCCGCCATCAGCCAGGCCGCCGACGCGCGAACGCCGGCCCGCACAGCCTGATGCCACTCACGCCCGCGCATAGCGGTTCAACCACAAGTCCAACAGCAGCATCCCAAAAGTCTCGCGCGCATACTTGTTGTCCGCCGTGAAGTGCACTCCCTGCAGCCGGTACAGGTGCCGAAAGGGCGAATTCGTGATCT
>SHZF01000108.1 GCA_009692425.1 Myxococcales bacterium
GTGGACTACGGCAAATCGTCGCCCGCCGCCGCTGCGTCGGTGTTCGTCGTGGCCTCCGGCTCGACGGCGTGGTACTGGACGCGGACCCCGTACCAGGGTTCGCCGTCCTCGGGCGCGTGGGACGTCAACTTCCTCTACGGCTACAGCAACCTCGGCGTCATCGACTTCGACAACTACAACCGAGTGCGGTGTGTCCGGTGAGGTCGGCGACGGAGGAGGATCGGACGCTTTGACCCTTTGAGTTTTTTCGGCTTTTGCGCTAACGGCGCGATCGATGGCCGCAGCCACGACACCCGCGATCGACCAGGACCCTGATGAAGGAGATCAAACCATGAATCGTCGCAATGCGTTGGCGGCGCTCGCCGCGAGCACTCTCCTGTCGATCGCGCCGGCCCTGCCGGTGGCCGCCAAGGCGCCTGCTGGCCGCTTCACGGTCAAGGCCGACGCCAACGGCGACGTCGTCGAAGATGCGCACTTCACGCGGACGTGGCAGCGCGCGACGGCGCCGGGCACCTACCAGTGGGCCAACGCCAAGACCTACTGCAGCGGACTGGCCCTGCAGGGCGGCGGGTGGCGACTGCCGGACCTGCGCGAGCTGCAATCGTTGGTGGACTTCAAGGAGCCAGCGCCCACCATCGACAAGACTGCCTTTGTGGCCACGGCCAGCAAATTGTATTGGTCATCGACGCCGTACCAGCCTTCGCCGTCCTCGGAAGCGTGGTGCGTCAGCTTCGCCCTGGGCGCCAGCGACTACAACGACATCACCTACACCAACCGTGTGCGGTGTGTCCGGTGAGGTCGGCGACGGAGGACGCCCTTGTTTCGATCCACCCATCGCGTTTTCCCCCTTGACGCCAGCGCCCGGCAGGCGTAAAACGCCGCCCCCACGGTCGGACCCTCCGGTTCGGCCGATTCCCCCCGTCGGGAAAGGAGCCTTCGCAGTCCGGACCGCCTGAAGCGCAAGCCAACTGGTGGAAAAGACTGCAAGAGGCCGGGAGCCGCAAGGCCAACCGGACCCTCCGCGAAGGCACGACGGGCGCCAGGCCCAAGCCGGTCCTGGATCGCGCGGGTGGCAGAACACCGGGCACGTCCCGGCAGTTGCCGCCCTTTCCGCACGACGCCTCGGGCAACGCTCTGCTCGAAGCCCGTGCGGACCAGACGCGAGTGCCGGCCAGGTCGATTTCCCGCAAGGGACTGCGTCTCCCGCGAAGAGGTGACGAGCAGAGCAGGCACCGGCGACCGAGGGGTCGTCGGGCCGACGGATCGATTTCGCCGAAGCCGTGGACGCTTCGGACCCGAGGATCGCGATGCCGACGATCAACCAACTCGTGCGCAGCCGCCGCGCGGCCAAGCACCAGAAGACGAAGGCGCCCGCCTTGCAGGCCTGCCCGCAGAAGCGCGGCGTCTGCACGCGCGTCTACACGACCACGCCCAAGAAGCCGAACTCGGCGCTCCGCAAGGTGGCGCGCGTTCGCTTGTCCAACGGCATGGAGGTCACGTCCTACATCCCGGGCGTCGGCCACAACCTGCAGGAGCACTCGATCGTGCTCATCCGCGGCGGCCGCGTCAAAGACCTGCCCGGTGTTCGCTACCACATCGTGCGCGGCACGCTCGACACGACCGGTGTCGCCGGCCGCAAGCAGAGCCGCTCGAAGTACGGTGCCAAGCGTCCGAAGTAGTCCACCGCGACCGCACGACACGCGGCCGCACCTGATTCACGGCCCGCCGGCCGCACCTGAAACCCGGAGACGTCAATGCCCCGCCACGGTTCCGTTCCGAAGCGCCCGGTCCAACGCGACCCCAAGTACGGCGACCAGCTCGTGATGAAGTTCGCGAACTGCTTGATGTACGACGGCAAGAAGTCGGTCGCCGAGCAGCTCATCTACTCGGCACTGAGCAAGGTCGAGACGCGCGGCAAGGACGACCCGATCAAGCTGTTCAAGCAAGCGCTCGAGAACGTGCGCCCGGCCGTCGAGGTCAAGTCGCGCCGCGTCGGTGGCTCGAACTACCAGGTGCCGGTCGAAATCCGCCCCGAACGGCGCACTGCGCTGTCGATCCGCTGGCTGATCCAGGCGGCGCGGGCCCGCGGCGAGAAGTCGATGGACGAGAAGCTGGCCAACGAAATCCTCGAGGCCTCGCAGGCGCGCGGCTCTGCGGTCAAGAAGCGCGAAGACGTTCACCGCATGGCCGAAGCCAACAAGGCCTTCGCCCACTACCGCTGGTAGGTCCTCGCCCCGATTTGCAACTGTTTGTGTCCTGATTCCGGAGTTCGCCGTGCCTCGCACCGTACCACTCGATAAGTACCGCAACATCGGCATCATGGCCCACATCGACGCGGGCAAGACGACGACGACGGAACGGGTCCTGTACTACACGGGCCGGGTCTACAAGATCGGCGAAGTCCACGACGGCGCGGCCACGATGGACTTCATGGAGCAGGAGCAGGAGCGCGGCATCACGATCACGTCGGCCGCGACGCAGTGCCAGTGGGCCGGCCGCACGATCAACATCATCGACACGCCCGGACACGTTGACTTCACGATCGAAGTGGAGCGCAGCCTGCGCGTGCTCGACGGTGCGGTCGCGGTGTTCTGTGCCGTCGGCGGCGTCGAGCCTCAGTCCGAGACCGTGTGGCGCCAGGCCAACCGCTACCGGGTGCCGCGTATCGCGTTCGTCAACAAGATGGATCGTACCGGCGCCGACTTCAACCGCGTCATCGATCAGGTGCGCAACCGGCTGGGCGCCAACCCGCTCCCGATCACGCTGCCGATCGGCGCCGAGGACAAGTTCACGGGCCTCGTCGACCTCATCGAGATGAAGGCGATCACGTTCGATGAGTCGGCCCAGGGCGTCCACTTCGATGTCGGCCCGATCCCGGCCGAGATGCAGGACGAAGCCGAACTGATGCGGCAGAACATGATGGAACAGATCGTCGAAAACGACCTGGACGCCATGGAACGCTACCTCGCCGGCCAGACGATCCCGGTCGATGAAATCCACGCGCTGCTGCGCCAGTCGACAATCAAGATGCAAGTTATTCCGGTGATTTGCGGTGCGGCGTTCAAGAACAAGGGCGTGCAGCAACTGCTCGACGCGGTCGTCAACTACCTGCCCTCGCCGCAGGACATTGCACCGGTCAAGGGCGTCATCCCCGAGGGCGAGCGCGGCGCGGGGGACGCGATCGAGCGCGCGGCCCTGGACGACGTGCCGTTCTGCGCGCTGGCGTACAAGCTGTGGACCGACCCCTTCATCGGCCACCTCACCTACCTGCGCATCTACTCGGGCACGCTGGTTGCGGGCGATCAGGTCCTCAACGGGAACACCGGCAAGAAGGAGCGCGTCGCCCGCATCATGAAGATGCATGCGAACAAGCGCGAAGACATCAAGGAAGCGTTCGCGGGCGACATCGTCGCGGTCGCCGGCCTGCGCGACACGATCACGGGGCACACGCTGTCGGACCTCAAGGCGCCGATCGCGCTGGAGTCCATGAAGTTCCCGGAGCCGGTCATCTCGGTTTCGATCGAGCCGGACAACAAGGCCGAAGAAGACAAGATGAGCGTCGCGTTGTCCAAGCTGGCGCGCGAGGACCCTTCGTTCCGCTTCTTCTCGAACGAGGAGACGGGGCAGACGCTGATCGCCGGCATGGGCGAACTGCACCTGGAAATCATCGTCGATCGCCTCAAGCGCGAGTTCAAGGTGAGCGCCAAGGTCGGCCGCCCACAGGTGGCCTACCGCGAGACGATCACGCAGACGGTCGAGCAGGACCACAAGTACGCCAAGCAGACCGGCGGCCGCGGCCAGTACGGCCACGTCGCACTGCGCCTCATGCCGCAGGAGCCGGGCAAGGGCTACGAGTTCCTCGACGAAATCAAGGGCGGCATCATTCCGAAGGAATTCATCCCGGCGGTCGACAAGGGCATTCAGGATGCGCTCTCGAACGGCGTGCTGGCCGGCTACCCGATCGTCGACGTCAAGGTTGCCCTGTACTACGGCTCGTACCACGACGTCGACTCGTCGGAAATGGCCTTCCGCATCGCGGGTTCGATGTGCTTCAAGGAGGCCGCTGCCAAGGCGCGCCCCGTGCTGCTCGAACCGATCTTCGACATGGAGGTCCTCGTGCCCGAGGACTACATGGGCGACATCATCGGCGACCTGAACTCGCGCCGCGGCAAGATCACGAACCTCGACGAGCGCGCTGGCGTCCGCGTCATTCAGGCCGAAGTCCCGCTGGGCGAGACCTTCGGCTACGCGACGGACCTGCGCTCGCGTACGCAGGGTCGCGGCACCTACACGATGCAGTTCAAGCACTACGCGCCGGCCCCGCAGGCCGTCCTTCAGGATGTGCTTAAAAAGAACGCGTGACATTTCAGGGAGAGAACCATGGCCAGCCAACGCATCCGCATCCGCCTGAAGGCGTACGATTTCAAGCTGCTCGACCAGTCGGTGAGCGAGATCATCACGACCGTCAAGCACACCGGCGCGCGCATCGCGGGTCCGATTCCGTTGCCGACGCGGATGAACACGTACACGGTGCTGCGCTCGCCGCACGTGGACAAGAAGAGCCGCGAGCAGTTCGAAATCCGCACGCACAAGAGGCTGATCGACATCCTCGACCCGACGCAATCGACGCTCGATGCGCTGATGAAGCTCGACCTGGCGGCCGGTGTGGCCGTCGAGATCAAGACCTGAGTCCCCGCCCACGTCCCCGTCGCGAGTCCGCAGTCCCGGAACGGAGCCCCACGCCATGAAGCTCAACGTGCTCAACGAACAGGCGCAGCCAGTCGGCGAGATCGAAGTGTCGGACGACATTTTCGGCGCCGAGATCAAGCCATACCTGCACTGGGAAGTCGTCAAGAACCAACTCGCCAGCCGGCGCGCGGGCACGCACGACACGAAGACCCGCGCCGAGGTCGCCTACTCGTCGAAGAAGGTCTACAAGCAGAAGGGCACCGGCAACGCGCGCCACGGTTCGCGCAAGTCGCCGCTGTTCCGCAAGGGCGGCGTGGCGCACGGCCCGCACCCGCGCAACTACGCGTACACTGTGCCAAAGAAGGTGCGGCGCGCGGCGCTGTGCTCGGCGCTGTCGACGCGTGCCAGCCAAGGTGAACTCGTCGTCGTCGAGACGTTCGGCTTCGACAAGGCGCGCACCCAGCAGGCCGTCAAGATGCTGCAAGCGCTGAACGCCCCCAAGGCCCTCGTCGTGACCTCGACGGAGCACACGAACCTGCACCTGTCGATTCGCAACCTGCCGACCGCGAAGTACATTCGCGCCGAAGGCGTCAACGTTTACGACGTGCTCAAGTATGACCGGCTCGTGCTGTCGGTCGATGCCGTGCGCGCCCTCGAAGCCCGCCTGAGCCGCTGATCGCGCGCGTCAACCGCAACGTACCTGAGGAACATCATGGCTCTGCACGTCACCCAAATCCTGATCAAGCCGTTGATCACCGAGAAGAACAACGTCGCCCGCGAAGTCGGCAACGTCGTCGTGTTCGAAGTGCATCACCAGGCGAACAAGCGCCAGATCCAGCAGGCGGTCGAGCAGCTTTTCGGCGTCAAGGTCGAGGCTGTGAACACGATCTGGAAGCGTGGCAAGGCGCGCAAGGTCGGCAAGTGGGCGGGCTTTCGCACCGACCAGAAGAAGGCCCACGTGACCGTTGCGGCCGGCCAGAACATCGACTTCTACCAGAGCACGTAGCCGGTTCTACCAGACCAAGTAGCCGGTGCTACCGGACCAACTCGCCGCAGTCCGTCTGACCAACTCGTTCACGATCTTCTCTCTTTCCTGTTTGCGATCCGGAGCCTCCCATGGGCATCAAGCAATACCGGCCGGTCACCGCGGGCACCCGCGGCATGGCGCTCGACAGCTTCAAGGACATCACCAAGCACAAGCCGGAAAAGGCCCTGTGCGTGCCCCTGTGCGGACCCAAGGGCCGTGACAGCGCCGGCCGCATCTCCATGTGGCAGCGCGGCGGCGGCCACCGGCGGCATCTGCGCCTGATCGACTTCAAGCGCGACAAGGTGGCGGTGCCGGCGACTGTGGCCGCGATCGAGTACGACCCGAACCGCTCGGCCCGCATCGCGTTGCTGCACTACGCCGATGGCGAAAAGCGCTACATCATCGCGCCGGTCGGCCTCGAAGTCGGTGGCGTCGTGATCTCGACGAAAAACGCCGACATCAAGCCGGGCAACTGCCTGCCGCTTGAAGCCGTGCCGGTCGGGACGATCGTGCACAACATCGAGTTGCAGCCCGGCAAGGGTGGCCAGCTGTGCCGGTCGGCGGGTACGTCGGCGCAGTTGATGGCCAAGGAAGGCAAGCACGCCCTGCTGCGGCTGCCCTCGGGCGAACTGCGCAAGGTCATGGCGATCTGCCGGGCGACCATCGGCCAGACCGGCAACATCGACCACGACAAGCAGAACCTCGGCAAGGCCGGGCGTTCGCGCTGGTTGGGCATCCGCCCGAGCGTGCGCGGCGTGGCGATGAACCCGGTGGACCACCCGTTGGGCGGCGGCGAAGGCCGTTCGTCCGGTGGTCGCCACCCGATGAGCCCGTGGGGCTGGAAAACGAAGGGTCCGAAGACCCGCAGCAACAAGCGCACCGACCATCTGATCGTGGCGCGGCGTCCGAAGGGCAAGCGCTAGACCGGCGAAAAGGAAGGAGAAAGGACCATGGCACGTTCCATCAAGAAGGGCCCCTTCGTCGACGGCCACCTGCGCGGCAAGGTCGAAGAGGCCAACCGTATCGCGCACAAGCGGCCGATCAAGACCTGGTCGCGGCGCTCGACAATCTTCCCGGACTTCGTGGGGCTGAACTTCATGGTCCACAACGGCAAGAAGTTTGTGCCGGTATTCGTCACCGAGAACATGGTCGGCCACAAGCTGGGCGAGTTCTCGCCGACCCGCACCTTCTTCGGTCACTCCGCAGACAAGAAGGTCAAGAAGAAGTAAGCGCAACCGGCTCCCGAGCACGACCGGCCCCAGGAGCCGGACCGGCACGGGTCTGGGAACTCTGTAACGGCAAAGGACTCCCGCCAGCGCAAAAGGATCGACGATGAGCGAGCTGACACACACGGTGAAACTGAGCAACCTGAACATCGCGCCGCGCAAAGTGCGCGTGGTGGTCGATCGCATCCGCGGCAAGAATGTGGCCCAGGCACTTGACCTGCTGCACTTCATGACGAAGCTCGGCGCGGGCCCGGTCGCCAAGCTGCTCGACAGCGCGATCGCCAACGTGCGCCAGCAGGGCGACGTCGACGTCGATGCCTTGGTCGTGCAGTCGGTCTACGTCGGCGAGGCACGCACGCTCAAGCGCTGGACGCCGCGGGCGCAGGGCCGGGCGACGCAAATCTTGAAGCGGACCAGCCACGTCACCCTGGTGATTGGCGCCTAACTCGAATCGGAAGAGGTACCTACGTGGGACAGAAATCACACCCGAACGGCCTTCGCCTCGGCGTCATTCGCACCTGGAACTCGAAGTGGTTCGAAGAAAAGAACTACACGAAGTGGCTGCATGAGGACCTGCAGATTCGCAAGCTGATCAAGACGACGATGAACCATGCCGGCATCAGCCGCATCGACATCGAACGGCGCGCCCGCCAGGTGCGCATCGGGGTGCACACGGCGCGGCCGGGCATTCTGATTGGGCCCAAGGGCAAGGAAGCGGACAAGCTCAAGGAGCGCCTGCGCAAGATCACTGCGGGCGAGGTTGTGCTGTCGATTCACGAGATTCGGCGCGCGGAGACCGATGCGACCCTGGTTGCGGAGTCGATCGCCACGCAGTTGGAGCGCCGCGTCGCGTTCCGCCGGGCGATGCGCAAGGCCATTCAGTCGGCGCAGAAGTTCGGTGTCAAGGGCATTCGGGTCGCGTGTTCGGGTCGCCTCGGCGGCGCAGAGATGGGCCGCTATGAATGGTACCGCGAAGGGCGCGTGCCGCTGCACACGCTGCGGGCGGACATCGTGTACGGCGAGGCCATCGGGCGCACGACGTATGGCGCGATCGGAGTCAAGACTTGGATTTATCACGGCGACGTGCTGCCCGAGAAGAGCGGAGCGCACAGCTAGTTCGCGGTCGGTGACGGGTCGGGTTCGCAAGCACGGAACGGCGAGGAGGAATCGAGATGTTGGCTCCCAAGCGAGTGAAATGGCGCAAGGTCCAACGCGGCCGCATGCGGGGCGTGGCGCAGACGGGCAACGACGTGTCGTTCGGCGACATCGGCCTGATGGCGATCGAGTGCGGCTACCTCAGCAGCCGCCAGATTGAATCGGCGCGTATCTCCATGACCCGCAAGATGAAGCGTGGCGCCAAGGTCTTCATTCGCATCTACCCGGACAAGCCGGTGACGAAGAAGCCCGCCGAGACGCGCATGGGCAAGGGCAAGGGGCCGCCGGACCACTGGGTCGCCGTCGTGCGCCCCGGGACGATGCTGTACGAAGTGCTCGCCGACGACGTCACAGGCGTCAAGGCCGCGCTTGAGGTGGCCGCCCACAAGTTGCCGGTCAAGTGCCGCGTTGTGACGAAGGGAGAAATCGCATGAAGCCCGGACTGATCCGCGAACTGACCTTGGTCGAACTGCAGCGCAAGGAGGGCGAACTCCGCGAGGAGTTGTTCCGCCAGCGCTTCCAGCACCACACCGGTCAGTTGACCAGCCCCATCAAGCTGCGCACGACGCGCCGCGACCTCGCCCGCGTGCTGAACCGCATGCGCGAGTTGGAATTGGGCATCCATGTCGGCAGCACGACGCCAGCCTGAGCGCAATGAGCCGTGGGCGCGCTGACCGAAGCACGCCAGGCTCCAGGAGACTGAGATGAGCGACGAAAACCAGACAGCCGAAGATACGATGCCCGCGCCGCCGGCGGCCCCGCCGATTCCCGGGACCCCGGCATCTGCAGA
>SHZF01000109.1 GCA_009692425.1 Myxococcales bacterium
GGTGCAGGGGTTGCTGTCGGTGCAGGCCTTCGGCGCCCCCGGAACGCACTTGCCCACGGCGCAGGTATCGTTGACGGTACACACACTTGCGTCAGCATCGCACGCCTTGCCCTGCAGGGGCGCGCCGTCGAACACGCACTTGCCGCTGGCCTTGTCGCACGCGTCGACCGTGCACGCCTGGTCGTCGTCGCAGGGCTTCTTGGCACCGGGCAGGCAGGTCTTGTCCTTGCAGGTGTCGGCGACGGTGCACGCATCGCCGTCGGCGTCGCAAACGGCCGTATTCGCCACGTGGGCGCAGCCGGTCTTCGGGTCGCAACTGTCTGTGGTGCAAGCGTTCTTGTCGTCACAGTCGACGTTCGCGCCGGCCTTGCACAGGCCCGCGGCGCACTTGTCGTCGGTCGTGCACACGCTGCCGTCGGCGTCGCAGCCCTTGCCGTCGCTGGCGGGCACTGGCGCGCACTTGCCGGTCTTGGCGTCGCACTGGCTCGCGACGCAGGCGGTGTCCTTGCCAGAATCGCAAGCGACCACGCTGGCTTGCTTGACCTTGCACGTGTACGGCACCTTGGCCGTGTCGCAGAACAGGGTGCCATTGCACAGGTCGCCGTCTTCCTGCGCCGCACAGCCCGCGTCGTTTTCGCAGCCGCACACGTTGCTACCCGACCCGCAAGCCTTGTTGCTGCACAAATCGCCCTGGGTGCACGGGTTGCCGTCGTCGCAGCCGAGTTGGTTGGCCAGGTGGCTGCAGCCGGTCGTGGGACTGCAGCCGTCGGTGGTGCACACCAACCCATCGCTGCAATCGGTCTGCACGTTCACCGGCTTGCCGCTGCAGGTCGAACCGCCGCACAGGTCGGCCTTGGTGCAGGCGTTGCCGTCGTCGCAGGGGCTGGTGTTGGCGCCGTAGACGCAGCCGACCTTGGGGTCGCAGGCGTCGTCGGTGCAGGGGTTGGCGTCGTTGCACACCTTGGCCTTGCCGGGCGCACACTTGCCCGCGGCGCAGGTGTCGGCCTCGGTGCACAAGGAGCCGTCGTCGCAGCCCTTGCCGCCCTGCGCCGCGCCGTCGAACCCGCAGTTGCCGGACTGGGCATCGCAGGTGTCTGCGCTACACACCTCATTGTCATCGCAGGGTTTCTTGCTGCCAGCGAGACACACCTTGGTCTGGCACGCGTCGCCCACCGTGCAGGCGTTGCCGTCGGCGTCGCAGGCGGCGGTGGTGGCGGCGTTGGCGCAGCCGGTCTTGGCGCTGCAACTATCGTTGGTGCAAGGATTCTTGTCGTCGCAGTCGAGGCCGGCGCCCGCCTTGCACGCGCCCGCCGCGCACTGGTCGTTGCCGGTGCACAGGCTGCCGTCGGCGTCGCAGCCCTTGCCGTCGGGTTGGGCCTGGGCCGCGCAGTTGCCGGTGGCGCTGCCGCAAACCTGCTGGCTGCATGCGGTGTTCAGCGCCGCGTCGCACACGATGACGCTGCCGGGCTTGATCTTGCACGCAAACTGCCCCGCCACGGCCTTGTCGCAGTACAAAACGCCATTGCACAGGTCGCTGTCGTCCTTCTTGGCGCAGTCGCTGTCCCCCTGACAGCCGCACGTATTTGAGCCCGCCTGGCATTTGCCGGTGCCGCACTGGTCGCCCTGGGTGCACGGGTTGCCATCGTCGCAGCCGAGTTGGTTGGGGGGATGCACGCAGCCGCTTTTGACATCGCAACTGTCCGTCGTGCAGGGGTCGTTGTCATTGCAGTCGATCTTGGGGTCGAGCGGCGCGCCGGTGCACTTGCCCTGCGCGCACTTGTCCAGGATGGTGCACGGACTGCCGTCGCTGCAGGGGCTCGAGCTGGCGGAACTGGTGCAACCGGCCTTGGTGTCGCAACCATCGTAGGTACAGGCGTTCTGGTCGTTGCAGTCGAGCACGACGCCATCGCAACTGCCGTCCAGGCACGTGTCCTTTTCGGTACAGGCCGAGCCGTCGTCGCACGGCGTGCCGCCCTTTGCGTTCTTGAACACGCACTTGCCGTCCGCGGTCAAGTCGCAGGTGGCCACGACGCAAGTGTTGGGCGCCGTACACAGTTTGGGTGGACCTGACTTGCAATTGCCGGTGGCGCAACTGTCGCCGATGGTGCATGGATTGTCGTCGCTACATGGTGCCCCGGTCAGGGCTTGCGGGGTGCAACCCTTGACCTTGTCGCACACGTCGTCGGTGCAGGGGTTGCTGTCCTCGCAGGCGACCGCCTTGCCCTTGCACACCCCACCCAAGCACGCGTCCTTGCTGGTGCATTTGGTGCCGTCGTCGCACGGGATGCCATCATCCTCGGCACTGGTCACGCATTGGCCGCTCTTCGGGTCGCACTTGTCGACGGTGCACGGGTTGCCATCGTCGCATACGGCCAGCGCGCCCTTCTGGCAGGCACCGCCCTGGCACACGTCGCCGGTCGTGCAGGCGGTTCCGTCGGCGTCGCAGGGCTTGCCATCGTCGACAACCTGCGTGCAACCCTTGGCTGGCTCGCAAGCATCCTGGGTGCACAGATTCTTGTCATCGCAGCCCTTCTTGGCGCCCGGCGCGCAGGCCCCGGCCACGCAACTGTCGTTCTCAGTGCACAACGAGCCATCGGCGTCGCAGGGTTCGCCGCCCAGATCCTCGTGCTTGCAGCCGTCCTTGCCCGCGCAACTGTCCTTGGTGCACGCCTTGCCATCGTCGCACGCTGCCTCGTCGACCTTGCCGTCGCAGTCATCGTCCACACCATTGCACACTTCAGCCTTGGCTTCGGGCGCGACACATACCGACAACCCTGCGGCCGTACAACTCCTTTGCCCCGCGCACTTGCCGATGGGGTTGCCCGCGCCATCCTTGAATTCGACGAAACACGCCGTCGCCAGCTTTTTGGCCACCGCCACCGCCGAGCAACTGCACACACCAAACGGCGATTGCATCGCGTCCGGTTTCCTGACGCACTGCTTGAGCTTGCCGCCCTCGGCCGTCGCGACCTCACTGCACGCATACTCGGCCGGACAATCCACGTCGGTGCCGCAGCTGATCCCACAGAAGCGGCCGAGGCCACCCTGGTCGACGCAGGCACTGTCCTTGAGGCCCAGCGCTTCGCAGTCCTTGCTGACGCCGCAAGGCTCGCACAGGTGGCCGAACTTGGGGACGCAGATGCTAAGCACGTCGCCGCCCGACCCGGGCACGTTGGCGCACGCATAGCCGCCGGGGCACGAGCCTTTGCAGGTCCGCACGCAGGCCTTGCCGCCCGCGACCGCATTGTCGTCGATGCACAAGCCCGTCTGGCACTCGGCATTGGCCGTGCACGAACAGCCTGGACCGCCAGGACAATCGGCGACGGTCTCGGGGACGGCGGTGTCGAGGCCGGAGTCGGCGCCGGACGCGGTTTCCGGGCCCGCTTCGGCGGGTGCGTCGCCGCCTGGCTCGGTGTCGAGTTCGATCTGGTCGGCAAGGCTGTCCTGGGCGGCGGCGGGCGGTTGTTCGGTGCAGCCAACGGCGCAGGCGACAACGGTTGCCCGCAGGAGGTGGGCGACGGACGCCAAAAGCGTGGAACTAGTCGTAGAAACTGACATGGGAGCGTAAGACGTCCAACCCACCATGACCTCGCAGCGCCCGTCTCCCGGGCGTTCCTCGCTCCCGCCGGCACCCCGCCAACGGGCTTCTCGGACCGGACCCTACGCCCAGAGCGGCGTAGGATCAACTGGCAATGACCAGTTTTCCGCCGTGCGGGCAGACCCGTCCCGTGGCGGCGCCGCGGGCCCCGCCTGGATTCATCAAGTTCGAGCGCAATCACTACGCCGCGTCGTCGAAGAGCGGCAGGTCAATGCCGTCGTCGTTCGCGGCGTCGGCAGGAATGCGGTGGGTCAGTTTTGGAGCCTTGTTGGCACTTTGCATCTCCTATCCGCGTCCGATCTGGGGCATCTTGTGTGGCTACCCAACTGGTCCGACAAAAACTTGCAGTCGCATCGACGTTGGTTACGCTTGACCGCGTTGCGGCGCAGTTTCGCCGCCATATTCTGCCGGAGGTCTCCCATGCGCCTTCTTTTCCTCATTACCGCAGCGGTTATTGCCGCGTCCTGCGCCAGCAAGGCCGGCACCACGCCGATAACAACAGCTGCCAACAGCGGTAGCGATACCAGTGTCGCCGCCGATGCCGCGGCCAAAGCAGATACCCCGGCGGCAGACGGCGCAGCGGCGTCAACCGACACAGTGGCAAACAAAGACGCCGCCCCAGGCGCGGATGTCGCCGTTGCGGACGCAGCGCCCATTGCCGATACCGCCCCGGGCGCCGACACTGTCACCGTGGATGCGACCGCGGCGGACACCTCAGTCGCCGACACCGGGCCGGCCACCGACGCTGGTGGTGGCTCCGACGCCGCAGTTGTCAGCGGTTGCACAGCGACTGGCGGAACAGTTGCCACATCGAAGTGCTGTGGCGCCACAGTTGACTTCCCAAATACCTGCGCCATTGGCGCTTGCGGGTGCAGCCCCGACAACAGCAAAGACACCAAAGTATGCAATTGCCCAACGGGCCAATGTTACGACGGCAAGACCTGTGTGAAGTTTCAGCTATAGCAGTTGGGGTCGCGGGCGTTGACCCAAGGCTATCGCCAACTCCGTAATTCTATCGCGATGGGTTAACAAAAAAGCGGGATGATGCTGCCCCACGGCACCCAGCGACTCCGGCAACTGCTATCTGGACAGTGTTATCCCGAGTTGAACATAGCCGCAGCGCGGGCGTTCGCGTCCTATGCAAAAATCACGCCGGCCGTCGCCGCCACCGAGACGATAGACAGCTTCGAAGTCGCGGAGATCGCGGTCGGCAAGCTGGCCGGCGCGGGCGCCTCGACCACGGAAATGAAGGCGAAGTCGCTGCTTTTCACCCCGAGTCCGACGTGGTTCGGAGACGCCAGCGTGGGCGGCTTCTTGTGGGTCGAGTTGAAGGGCAAGCACATGAAGGGTGAGTTCTGGGACGAAAACGGCAAGTTCAGGGTGGTTCGGGTCAAGGTCACGCTCAAGAAGGCGACCGGGAAGGTGAAGAGCAAGCGCTTGTGGCGCAAGGTCAAGGGCAAGGCGTTGCGGGTGAAAGGGCCGTTGCGGCATTGAGGGGGACGCGTGCACGGAATCCTGAGTTGACCACCCAGAGAGACCAAATCTCGCCCGGCTCGGGCGCACAGTAGCGAAAGCTGGCGCTGGGCGGGACTGGTGCGTTCAATACGCGAAAATACGAACGGTTTTGGCGGTTGACGGGCGCTGAGAGTCGGGCACACTGCTCGGCAGCCGTGCTTCTGGATGGTCCGGAGGCGGGAAGCGGTCGAATTCTGCTGGTGGCGCTGGTGGCGTCGGTGGCGATGTGATTTGGAGTTCCTCTCCGCCGAGGGCGTGTTCCCGGCTGGTTTGGACAAGGCCACGATCAAGGGTTTGCTCGACGCCACGGTCATCGCCGACATCGACACCAACGGCGACGGCAAGCCCGAGGCGGCGTCCATCGGCTGCAAGATAAAGGGCATCGCTGGAACCATCAGCGGGACGAAGTAGGAGGCTCCATGCGCAACGTCCTGAAAGTCCTTGTCATCGTACTTCTGTCCAGCTTGTCGAGCCTGAGGGCGACATCTGTGCTCGCGGCGGTGCCGACGACGACGCTGGTCGAGGGCGTGCTGCTCTCCGCGGCCGGCGGACCCGCGGCCGATGGCAACTATGCCGGGAACTTCAGCCTGTACAAGGACGCGGCGACCGCGCTGCCGACGTGGACGGAAGGTCCGCTGCTGGTGGCGGTGAAAGGCGGTTTTTTTACAGTGATCCTGGGCAGTACCAAGCCAATCGACGCGGCGGCGACCGCGGCCCTGGGCACCACGCCCTTTCTCGGTGTGAAGATCGAGCAGGACCCCGAGTTGACGCGCAGGCCAATTGCCGCCGTGCCCTATGCGGTGCGCGCCGCAGTGGCCGAGAGCCTGGATTGCTCCGGCTGCGTGCCGGCCGCGGCGCTCGAAGCTTCGATCCTCAAGCCGTTCGCCAAGACCACGGATCTGGCCAAGGTCGCGCAATCGGGCAACTACGCGGACCTGACCGGAGTGCCCGATCTGGCCGTGTATGCCAAGAGCGGCGCGCTGGCCAACGTGGCGTTGACCGGCAAGTACTTGGATCTCGGTGGTATTCCCGATCTGAGCCAGTACGCCAAGGCCACGGAACTCGCCAAGGTCGCAAGCACTGGCGCCTTCGCTGACCTGGTCAGCCCGCCGACGCTGGCCAAGCTCGGCGCGCAATGTGGCACCGGCCTGGTCCTGCGCGGCCTCAAGTCCGACGGCAGCTATGACTGCGTCGCCGCGTTCGATGCCAGCAATGTCCCGTCGGGAACGCTGGCCGCCATATCGCACAACCTGCTGACCGACGTGTTCAACGACGTGTTCCCGAGCACGACCACGCCCCTGGACATCACGGACAACAACCCGTTGGGCGTCAGCGACCTGATCACAGTGCCCGACCTCGGCATCGCCGAAGCGCTGACCGTCCATGTCGACATCGACAACAGCGACATCTCGACCTTGGAGGTCAAGCTGACCGATCCCAACAGCGTGGAATATCTGCTGTATAACAAGTCGGGCAAGGGCAGCGGCCCCATCAAGACCTCGTTTCCGGACTTGACCAAAATGGCCAAGGGCGACCTGTCGACCTGGTTGGGCAAGAACCCGAAAGGCAAGTGGTACCTGGCCGTCATCGACACGGGTTTCCTGGACAACAAGATCGACGGCAAGCTCAAGAGTTGGAGTATCCAGATGAAGGAGTCCTCGACGAGCAAGGTCGCGGTCAACGGCTTGTTCCAATTCAAGGTCGCGCAATCGGCGCCCGGTCTGTGCAATCCGGCCAACTTCGGCGCGGCCTACGCCAACGACAAGGACAAGACGCTGTACATCTGCAACGGTACGGATTTCTTTCCGCTTTCGTTGGCCGTCGTCGGCAATCAAAGCAATCCCGCGGCCAGTTGCAAGGACATCCTCACCAAGGCTCCGGCGTCCAAGGACGGCGTTTACTGGATGACCGCGGCCGGCAACGTCTTTCCCGTGTACTGCGACATGACCACGGCGGGTGGTGGCTGGACCCTGGTGATGGGCGTCCACCCGCAAGACGGCAGCAGTGTCTCGTTCACGAACACGACGTTTTGGACCGCGGACAAGGAATTCGGCCAGTTCGGCAAGCACTTTACCAACGATTACAAGAGTCCTGCGTCCTACCTACTGACCAGCGCCGCCATCCTGGTCGAGGTCACCACGCCTGGCGACTCCGGTTCCCTGATCGGCTGGAAGGCGTGGAACATGTCCCCGCAACCCTTCGACAAGTTCTTCGACGCCGGCGCCAATACCACGCAGACCACCAGCGTCATCGGTTCGGACGTCTCCAAGGTCTATGCCTATGAGCCGCTCATCAAGAACGGCGGCCAGTTGCAGTCCAACCGGGCGATCAACCCGAACTCGGACCGGGTGCGACTCGGCGTCGACGGCTATCCGAACCAGGGCGACGACAACCAGCCGGGCCTCGGCACCCAGATGAACGAAGCGAGCTGCGGCGCCGGCAACAACTGCTACCGCTATCGGGACGTGGAGTTGTGGGTGAACAGCGGCAGCAACCTGTGGTGCACGGCGCCGGGCGAAGGCTCGTACGGCTGGATCGGCACCGACGGCGGTTGCGGAGGCAATTGCGGCGGTTGCGACTCGGCCAAGAGCCCGCCGTTCACGCCGTACTGGACCTACCGCATCTTCGTTCGCTGATTCAGCGCGCGTGGAGCGCCCGCTCTTCGCTCTCACCGAATCAGGTTGACACCGAGAGTCGTTCTCTGGCTGTATTCAGTGGTGCCGTGGGGCGCATCGACGGTCGGGGGTCCCGGCCAAAAAGGCTCAGCATGATTTCGTCTTTTCGTCATTCTCGCAACGCCCTCAGCGTCGCGATCTTCGTGGGTGCCGTCATCGCGGGCGCAGGGCTGCGCGCGGGCGCGACGCCACCGTGTCGGCTGGTGCAGGCGCTCGTGTTCCAGGTGACGAGCGCGACGATCGGCGCGAGCGCGCACAAGGTGCCGAGCTTTGCCGAAGGTTCGTTCTTCTTCGACGCCACCAACAACGATCCTGACCTCGGGACCTTCAACGCGACCGTGTACGACCCCGACACCGACACGAACCGCACCCTCACCCTGAAGAGGAAGCCGTGAGAAACCTCCTCATCGTCGTCCTCGGGCTCTTCACCGGCGCGTTCGCGTCCTCGCTCGCCTCTGGCTGCGGCAGTTGCCCGGAGCAGACGCTCCTCGCGCCAGGGGCCTACGTCCCCTCGGACAGCAAGGCCGCCGAGAGTGACTACACCCTCACCCTCTCCACGGACCGGAAGACCGTGACCGAGACCTACACCCGCAAAGGCACCACCTATACGACCGTCTACGGTGCGACCGCGCAGCCATGACCTCGCTTCGCGGACCAAGCGAGCGCGCTTGCGG
>SHZF01000110.1 GCA_009692425.1 Myxococcales bacterium
GCATACGCGTGGTCGCAGGCGGGAAAACGCCAGATGTTACGAGAACGTACCAGTTCCAGACGGGCCATGTCGAAGCACGTCGCCGCGGTATTGACCGCTTCGCCTGGGCCAGTCGGCGGCAGCGACGCCGCAAGTTGCACGATCTGCGCCTCGGGCGGCAGGCCTTCGAGCAAAGCACCGAGGTAGCCGGCGGTGCCCAGCGCCGGCCCGCGCACGAAAATGGCTTCCCACGGCCGCTGGCGGGTGCTGGCCACCAGCGCGCGCAGGGCGGCCAGCCAGCCGATGGCGATGTCGGGGCCGCCCAGCGTCGCCAAGGACTCGGACCAACGCGGGATTTCGCCACCCAGCGACCGCACCGGCGCCGGCGCGTCGAGGTCGACGGCGACGAGCACCAGCGCCGGTTCGCCATTGGGCGCCGCCGGCCCGGTCGTGCGCACGCAGACCGCGTCGCCGTGCTCCAGCGCCACCGCCTGCTCGCGCACGCTGCAACCGGCGGCAAACAAAAAGTCGAGCAGCGCCTGGCGAAAACCGAGCGCGTCGCGGTGACGGGCGCGCAGCGTGCGGGCGGCGAAGACGAGATCGAACGGCATGGTCAGCCCGCAGTGGCAGGGGGTGCGGTCGAGTATGGAGGCCGCGCGCTTGCCGTCAACACGGGCAAGGCCCAAGATCGGGCCTGAATCACCCGGCCGTCGGCACGGCGGGCTACCATGGCCGCGCCGCCTCCGGAGGCGGACACGCAAGGACGGCCCGCCAATTCATTGGCCGGCACGCCACGAGACATGCCCCATGCGCGCCGTCGTCCAACGCGTCCGCGAAGCCAGCGTCACCGTTGCCGATCGCACGACTGGCGCCATCGGCCACGGACTGCTGGTGCTGCTGTCGGTGGGCCACGACGACACGGCGACGGACGCTGGCTACATGACCGACAAGCTGGCGGGACTGCGCATTTTTCCCGACGAAGCCGCGCGGATGAACCGCGACGTGGCCCAGGCCGGCGGCGCCATCCTGCTGGTCAGCCAGTTCACGCTGCATGGCGACGTGCGGCGCGGCAAGCGGCCCGCGTTCACCGCGGCGATGGAACCGGTGGCGGCGGCGCAAATGATCGATGCGGTGGCGGTGGGCCTGCGGGCGGCGGGGCTGCAGGTTGCCGAGGGCGAGTTCGGCGCCGACATGCAAGTGCACTCGTGCAACGATGGACCGGTGACGATCCTGCTCGATTCAAAAAAACTGTTCTGAAACAATGAGATGTCCGATGCGAACTCCTACTTTCCCATCCGCCCTGGTCATCTTCCTGACCCTGACCGGCTGCGAGGCCGCGACCGACACCAAGGGCTGCACCGAAATCGGCTGCGTCAACGGCTTCACGGTCGACTTCCAGACCGGCACCTGGCCCGCCGGCACCTACGTCGTCTACGCAGTTACACAAACAACAACAAGCACTTGTACCGTCAAGTTGCCATTCGCCAGCATCGATCCCGGCACCGTCTGCACCGGCGACAAGTTCCAACTCGGCACCTCGGGCTCGGCCTTGCCCGCCGCGCAACATTCGCTTGTCGGAGTCAGCTTCTTCGACACGCCCGCCGAAGTGACCCTGACCGTGAAGCGCGACGCCACGCAGCTTGCGACGCAGAAGTTCACGCCCGCGTACAAGACCAGCACCCCGAACGGCGCCGGCTGCGAACCGACCTGCACCCAGGCCAACGCCACGCTGAAGTGGTAGTGCTACGCTCCTGGCCCCGTCGCCCGGTCACAGACCTGCCTTCCCGACAAAATCCCCGGAGATCCCCGCAGCATGGACGTCCAGAAAGACTTCGTCACCACCAAGGACGGCACTCGCCTCGCCGTGTACAGCGCCGGTTCCGGTCCCGGACCCGACATCCTGCTGGCCAACGGCCTGGGTGGCAACATCGACGCGTGGCGGTACTTCGTCGACGATTTCTCGCCGTTCCACCGGATCATCACATGGGATTACAGAGGGTTGTATAACTCGGGTCCGGCTGGCTCCGGCACCGACTACTCGGTCGGTGCCCAGGTGACCGACCTGCGCGCGGTGCTGGCCCACTTCGGCTGCGAGCGGATCATCGCCGTCGGCTGGTCGATGGGCGTGCAGGTGGCCTTCGAACTCGAACGGCAGCATCCGGAGCAGGTGTTGGGGCTGGTGCTGATCAACGGCACCTATGGTCGGCCGTTCTCGACCGCATTTGCACCGGTCCTCGGCCGCACGCCGGTGATGCCGATGATTCCGGTGGTGATGAAGCTGGTCGAATCGCTGGCCCATCTGGCCGAACCGCTGCAGCCGTACGCACAAAAGGTCACCCAAACCAAGGCTTCGCTGCGGGTGCTGCGCGCATTGGGGCTGGTGTCGGCGTCGCTGGACGAAGCGATGTTCCTCAAGCTGGCGTCGCAGGTCGCGGGGCTGCACATGCCGCGCTACATGGCGACGCTGAATTCACTGGGCGATCACTGCGCCGAAGCCGTGCTGCCGCAGGTCGATGTGCCCACGCTCATCATCACCGGCGACCGCGACCTGTTCACGCCGGTCAGCCAGAGCCGCGAGATGGCGAAACGGATTACAGGCGCGGAACTGTTGGTGATTCCGTCGGGGACGCACTATACGCCGCTGGAGTTTCCGGAACTGATCCACCTGCGCGTGCAGAAATTCCTGCGCGAGCGTCTGGGGTTCGAGCGCATGGCTGCAAGCGCCGCGTGACGGCTCGGAGCCTGTCGGAGAATCCGA
The DNA here is from genome assembly GCA_009692425.1 of Myxococcales bacterium. Taxonomy (GTDB): domain Bacteria; phylum Myxococcota_A; class UBA9042; order UBA9042; family UBA9042; genus SHZF01. The sequence continues at coordinate 2,738 of SHZF01000110.1, forward strand.
CAAATCCTAGGGCAGACGGACGATGGCAAGTGCCGGGTGGGTGAAACTGGCGGAATTCACTTCCGACAGTTCTTGCGCAACCGAGAAAAAGACACTAGACGGAGCCAGGGGACCATAGTTCGACAGGCCCCTACAGGGCAGTCTCGAAGCCCAACGTCAGGCCCAAGTTTCGCTGGTCGCGCCCGGGAAGCGGCCGAGGCTGCCGGCGGTGACGTCGACGGATACGCGGTCGGTCGAGCGGCCGAGGCGGGCTTGTTCCGTATCGGCATCAGCATCGGCATCGGCATCGGGGTCGGGGCTGTCCTGCATGTCGGTGTCCGGGCCAGGTTCGTCGTCGGCACCAGTGGCCGTCGCTTCAGCGGCAGGGGCGAAGGCGTCGGCGCGCGCAGGCGTCAGATCCCACCCGGTGCCGCCCAGCGCGACGGCCCCGAGCACCGCAATCCGCATCGACGGCCAGGCGATGCGCGGCGAACTCTTTGCGAAGCAGGGGTTACACAACCAACACCTCCTCATGCTTGCCAAAAACCCCACGCAGCGCATGGCTGATCTCGCCCGTCGTCGCAAGGCACCGCACTGCTTGGAGAATCGGCGGCATCAAGTTCGCCCCACCCATCGCCGCATCGCGCAAAGCCTGGATCGCCACCCGATGTGCCTCGCCGTCGCGTTTCGCCCGCACCGCCCGCACCCGCTCGACCTGATCCCGTTCCACCGCCGGATCCACGCGCAACACCGGCACCGGAGGCTCGTTTTGCTGCTGGAACTGGTTGACGCCGACGATGACCTGCTCGCCCGACTCGACCGCCTGCTGCGCCCGCCACGCGCTGTCCTGGATCTCGCGTTGAGGATAGCCTTTCTCGATGGCAGCCACCATGCCGCCCAACTCATCGACTCGCTTGAGGTATTGCCACGCCTTGGCTTCCAACTCGTCGGTCCACGCTTCGACCACGTAGCTGCCGGCCAGCGGATCGACGACGTCGGCCACGCCCGACTCGAACGCGATGACTTGCTGGGTCCTCAACGCCACTTGTGCCGCGGCCTCGGTTGGCAGGCCCAGGGCCTCGTCGCGGCTGTTCGTGTGCAGCGACTGGGTGCCGCCCAACACCGCCGCCAGCGCCTGGATGGTGACGCGCACGATGTTGTTGTCGGGCTGCTGGGCCGTCAGCGTCGAGCCGCCGGTTTGGGTGTGGAAGCGCAGCTTGCAGCTTTCGTCCTTTTGGGCACCGAACCGTTCGCGCATGATCCGGGCCCACATGCGGCGGGCGGCACGGAATTTGGCGACCTCTTCCAAGAAGTTGTTGTGGCCGTTGAAGAAAAACGCCAGCCGCCCGGCAAAGTCGTCGATTTGCAGCCCTGCCTTGAGCGCCGCGTCGACGTACGCGATGCCGTCGCCGAGCGTGAACGCAATCTCCTGCGCCGCGTCGCACCCTGCTTCGCGGACATGGTAGCCGCTGATGGAAATCGTGTTCCATTTCGGCAAGTGCTCGGCACAGAAGCGGAACATGTCGGTGACGATGCGCATCGACGGCCGCGGCGGGTAGATCCACGTGCCGCGAGCCATGTATTCCTTCAGGATGTCGTTTTGCACCGTGCCGCTGAGTGCCGCATGCGGGCAGCCCTGGCGGTCGGCGACGGCCATCACATAGGCCAGTAGCGTCGACGCCGTCGAGTTGATGGTCATCGATACCGATACCTTGGCCAGCGGAATCTGGTCGAGCAGCAGCGCCATGTCCTCGACACTGGCAATGGATACGCCGACCTTGCCCACCTCGCCGCCCGCCATCGGGTCGTCCGGGTCGTAGCCCATCTGCGTCGGCAGGTCGAAGGCCACCGACAGCCCGGTCTGGCCGCGCGCGAGCAGGTAGCGGTAGCGCTCGTTGGATGCCGCCGCCGTGCCGAACCCCGCGTATTGACGCATGGTCCATAGCCGCCCGCGGTACATCGTCGGCTGCACGCCGCGGGTGTACGGGTACTGGCCAGGAAAGCCGGTGTCGCGCAGGAACCGCTCGTCGAGCGCGACCGGCAGGTACAGCGGCGCCAGCGGCTCGCCGGTCGAGCGGCGGAAGGTCTCGCGGCGCAACGGTTTGCGCAGGGCGGGGGCCAGCAGGGTGCGCTGCCAGGTGGCGTGCGGACCGGCGGCGCCGATGACCGTAGAGGGGGCCGTGTCGTCCATATCGTGGCGTGTCCGGTGATGGGTCCCGGGATTGAAATCCCGGGCTACAGTTCAAGAAGTCCTGCGGCCTCGCCAGGCGGGTCGCATTCGCGCTGATTGGCGTGGCTATTTGTACACGACCACGAGGCGGTCCGGATACACGCCGACCTCGGTGCTTGCCGTCGCCTTCAGGCTCGCCGCGTCGAGCACCAGGACCCGCCCCGGACCGACATGGTCGCCTTCGCACACGACGTACAGCCGCGACCCGTCCGGTGTGGCCACGACCTCGTGCGGCTTGACGCAGGCGGCGCCAAGGGCTTGGGTGCGCAGGACCAGGCCGGTGTCGGCGTCGATTTCGACCAGGGCGTCGGGCGCTTGGGTCGGCACCCACAGCCGCGTGGCGTCGGGACTGAATGCAGGAAAGTACGGCGATCCCACGGTCTTGGCGATGCCCACCCGCATCGTCTGCGTCGCGGTATCGAGCACGCGCACGTCCTTGGATTCGGTGCTGGCCACCGCCAGGCGCGAGCCTGCCAACGCAAGCGAGTACGGGCCGTAGCTGGGCGGCCCCTGCGACACTGCGGCCGCACCCAGGGCAACGTACGCAATCGTCGCCTTGGCTGGTGCCAGATCGACGATGGCGACCGCGTCCTCGCCGAAACACGCGACGTAGGCGAAGCGGCCATCGGGCGGCGACAGCACCACGCCATGCGGCGCCACGCACACGGTCACCCAGCGCGGCTCGGGCGACCCCGTCGGCAGCAACTGCGCCGGATCGACCACGGCCATGCGGCCGCGCCGGTCCTGCAGCGATGCGCCGGGCTTGTTGGCCTGTGCGATGTTGAAGTGCGTGACGACCAAGCGCTTTCCGTCCTGCGACCGCACGATGTCGCCCGGATTCTTATCCAGGCGCACCTCGCCCAACGGTCGCAGGTCGTCGAGCGCGCGCTTCTGCAAGAAACCGTCCGAAAGGCTGGAGCCATGCGCCGCGTGCGGCCCCGCGCCCACGGTCGCCACCGGATACGACAGCGCGACATAGACGGCGCCAGCGGCGAGGTCGACGGCGAGGTGGTGCGGCCCGTCCAGATCCACCGGCTCGCGCCCGATCGGCCGTTGCGCGATCACGGTGGCCGACGGCAGCGCCAGCACGGTCAGCGTGTCCGAACCGGTATCGGAGGTGAAGCCGATTTCGCCCAGCGGCAAATTCAACGACTTGCCCAGCCTGGGAAAGGCGTCACCGGTGTAGGCGGCGTAGGTGTGCACGACCTCGGGGTCAGCGCAGGCAGCGAGAAGGCCCGTCAGGGGCAGCAGCAGCAACAGCAGGTGACGCATGGTAGTCCGCATCCTAGTCGACCGCATCCCAGCCCGCGGGCAGGGCCAGTGTCGACCCCTCTGCCAGCGCCCAGAAATCGGGTCCCGGCTCGCGGACCCAGCGCACCGGTATGCCCGTGCCTGGATGGAAGCATTGCAGGATCGCCGCATGCAGGCCGACCCGCACCGGATCGTGTGCGAACGCATCGCCGTACATCGCATCGCCGGCCAGGGCGCCGATCGCGTGCGCCAAGTGGACCCGAATCTGGTGGGTGCGGCCGGAGCGAAGGGTCACCAGAAGCAGCGCCAGGCGGGCTTCGGGGTCGAACGCCAGTTGTTTCACTTCGGTGCGCGCGGCCATGCCGGTCGGCCCGACGGCCATGCGCCCGGGCGACAGTTCGCAGATCGGTTCTTCGATCGCCTGTTCTGGCACCTGCACGGCCGTGCGCACCAGCGCCAGGTAGCGTCGTCCCGCCGTGCGTTCGCGGAACTGGGCGGCCAGGTCGCGGGTGGCGTCGCGCTGGCAGCCGTAGATGACGAGACCCGAGACGTCCCGGTCCAGGCGATGCACTTCCCCGGGTGGTTCGCCCAGGTGCGTCGCGGCGCGCAGGCTCAGGGCATCGCCTCCGCGTGGCGGCGGCTGGGTCGGCAGGCCGGCGGGCTTGTCCAGCACCAGCAACCACGTGTCCTGGCAGACGATGTCGAGACCACCGCCACCCACCTGCGTCCGATCGGGCGCGGCCGGCATCACCCGCAACTCCTGCCCCACGGCCATTGCTGCGGCCGCCACCCGACAGCGGCTGCCGTCGAGGTAGACTGCGCCATCGGTTATCGCCCGTCGCGCCTGGTTGCGCGTCCAGCCCAGGCTGCGCGCCACGGCGATGTCCAGGCGCACGCCAGCCAGGGCCTCGGCGACCACGAAACGATCGCCTTGCTCGGCACGGCTCATGGACAAGCTCCGAATTGGCCTTGAACGCGGGCGCGCAGGCGCGATAACCACATGAAACAAAAAGACATGCCAAGCAGGCCCAGCCATGCACAACCTGACGCCCGTCGCCCCGTCGCAACGCAGCCGCCGTCATCTGCGACTTTCGGTGCGGGCAGGCCATCTGCGGGCACGCCAGGATCGAATCCGGCCTGCAACGCAAAGGTTTCCCATTCGATCCAACAGGTATTGCGTGTCGCCGCGTCCAGCCGGGCGAGCGAGGGTGGCTTCAGGTCGGCTAGGGCAAAGCGAACGCTGCCGACACTGCCGTTGGCTCCCAGCTCGAACAACTGCGTGCGGGCACACACGTGGCTGCGACCGTCGGCTTCGTCCAGGCACGTGTACCAGCGATTGTCGTCGATCGTCTGCAGGCCGGTCGCCGTGATCCGCCGTAGCATCGTAGAGCTGACGACGACCAGGCCGCCGACATCGACCGGACCGTACAACAGCGGGTAGTCGCTGGCGATCTTGGTCCAGGTGGCGCCTGAGCCGCCCGCCCACGGGTCGCCATCGACTCGGCCGACCATGTGACGGGTGACGTCGAACAGGTTGACGTAGCGCTTGCCGCCGGTCACGTGCAGCGACGCCACGAGGCCCGTCAAATCCACGGCCGGACCCGCGACCTGGACCACGGCGAGCGTCGCCACTTGCGCCTCGGTCGGCTTCGCGATGGGAACCCGGGCCAGACGCACCACGCCGCCCACGGTCGACGCCAGCAGCACTGCGGCGCCATCGGTGTCGGCCGCCGCCGCCAGCCAGGCGTCGTCCGACGACCAGACCTGGACAGCGCCCTGGGCCGACAGTCGCCAAAGCGAGGTTCCGGTCTTGCCCGCAGCGTCCTTGGCCGGATCCTGACGCACCGCGAACGCCTGCCCGCCGACCGCGACCAGGGCGCGCACGTTGGCTGCGTCGAGTTCGGGACTGACCACCCGGGCCACCGAGCCATCGGCGGCGACCTGCACCATGCCGCCCTTGGCCGCGAGCCAAGTCGCTTCGCCAGTGGCTGACGTGGCCAGCGGAGCGGGTGGCGCGCCCCAACTCGGCGCGCACACGTAGCTCCAACCGCCGGCAGCGGTGCGGACGGCAAGGCCCTCGGTCAGCCGAAGCATCCGCAACTCCGCGCCCTTGCGCGCGGCAATGCCGATGACGCCGGGCGCTGCGCCATGGGCCATGGCGTGACGCGGCGAGGCCAGGCAGGCGATAGCCACAACCAGGGCGAGGAGGGCGGGGGACAGCGGCATGATGGCGGACCT
>SHZF01000039.1 GCA_009692425.1 Myxococcales bacterium
GGCCAACGGCGTGCACGAGGGTGTGCGGCGGGCCGAGGCTGCGATCCAGCAGATGGATGCCTTCTTGCGCCCCGGCGGCGTGGCGGCGCACACCTGCCAGGGCGCTTGCGACCCGAATTGAGCACCTCGGTGCCGCGCAAGCATGGCGCGAAAGTCAATGGATCAAAACGTCTAATGTTTACAGACGAACGTTCGTTTCCCAGACTCGCACTCGGCCGCGCACCTGAAGGTCGGCGCGGCGCCGCTGGTCGCACCCGACGGGCACTCCTCCCGTGACACCAAATCCCTTGAATTCGGCTCGGTGCTCGCTTGAGCACGACGGCTGCGGCTGTGTTGCTCAGGCTCGAAATCCTCCTACTATTCCTTCACCTTCGCGCCTTGCCTCGCTCGCTGCGTTCGTCGCGAGCCCTCGATCCGATTCGGCAGGCTTTGGTATTACGTCTGTTTCGGCGCATGCCGCCCGTTGAGGCACGATGTCTACGCCCGCCCTGCCGCTCGAACTCGACGCACTGATCGGGTGGTCTGACCAGTTGACCGAAGAGGAGCGCGAAGTGCGCGCCACCACCCGGCGCTGGGTCGATGGCCACGCCCAGCCGCACATCGTCGACGATTTCGAGGCCGGCACGTTCCGGCGCAGTCACGTCAAGGAACTGGCGCAGTTGGGCCTGCTGGGCGCGCCGCTGCCGGCCGAGTACGGTTGCGCGGCCGTGTCGAATGTGGCGTACGGGCTGGCGTGCCTCGAACTGGAGCGGTGCGACTCCGGCCTGCGCTCCTTCGTCAGCGTGCAGACGTCGTTGGCGATGTACGCGATCTGGCGCTTCGGCTCCGAAGAGCAGCGCCGGCGCTGGCTGCCGAAGATGGCCACGGGCGACGTCGTGGGGTGTTTCGGGCTGACGGAACCCGACCACGGCTCGAACCCCGCCGGCATGGCGGCCCGCTGCCGCCGCGACGGCGACGGCTGGGTGCTGGGCGGCACGAAGATGTGGATCACGAACGCGCAGATCGCCGACGTCGCCGTGTTCTGGGCACGCGAGAGTGGGGGCGACGGGCGCATCCTCGGCTTCGTGGTCGAGCGCGGCACCGCCGGGTTTTCGGCCGCCGACATCCCCCACAAGCTGTCGATGCGGGCGTCGCACACGGGGTCCTTGCACTGCGACGAGGTGCGCGTGCCCGAGGCGGCGCGCTTGCCGGGGGCCGCCGGTCTTGTCGCGCCGCTCGCTTGCCTGGAAAACGCCCGCTATGGCGTCGCGTTCGGTGTGCTGGGCGCGGGAATGGACTGCTTCGAACGGGCGCGCACCTACAGCCGCGACCGCCGCCAGTTCGGTGTGCCGTTGGCGGCCAAGCAACTCGTACAGGCGAAGCTGGCCGACATGGCCGCCGACCTCGTCGAAGGTTCGCTGCTGGCGCTGCACGCCGGGCGCCTGAAGGACAAGGGGCAGCTCTCCTCGGTGCAGGTCAGCGTGCTCAAACGTCAGAACTGCCGCAAGGCGCTGCGGATCGCGCGGGAGGCGCGCGGGTTGCTCGGCGCGAACGGCATTGTGGTCGACTACGGCGTCGTGCGGCACATGGTCAACCTGGAGAGCACGTACACCTACGAGGGCACAGACGAAGTCCACACCCTGGCGATCGGCCGGGCGCTGACCGGTGAGAATGCGTTCTGAACGCGCCAAGGAGGCGAGGCACAAGCGATGAGAGAGTCTGTTGTTGATGGCACAGCCTTGCAACTGCTGGCCAGCAAGGCGGGCATCGTCTGCTGGCCGGCAAGGCGGGCTTCGTCGCCTTGGGAGGTCGTGCTCGACGTGCACCTGAAGGGCGGCTTCTGCCTGGCACGGGGGTGGGCCAAGCCCTTCCGCGCGTGTGTCCGCTACCGCACGTACAAGTAGCACGTACCGCGCCGATCGCCGGTCGCCGCACTGCCCCCCCCGATGCCGCTGGTCGAGTTGTCGCCGCAGTACGTCGGCACAATGCCGGGCAGCGTGCCCGTGTTCAGGCCGTTGGCGTGCATCCAGTGGCCGTCCATCGTGTAGTTCGCGTCGTAGCTCGCACAGCTGGTTGAAGTCGCGCCACACGTCTTGCCGTAGGCCCAGCCGAGCTTGCCGCACGAGCCCTTGCCGGGGTTGCCCGACGAGCCACTGACGAAGCTCCAGTCGGCGTCGGGACCGGCCGCGTAGTGGTTCCAGCAGTACTTGTACTTCTGGGTCGAGTGCTGCTTGACGTAGTTCATGTGCTTCTTCTCGCCGGCGTTGGTCAGGGCAACGATGCGGTCGCGCGACAGGTGGCCGACGTTGAAGACATTGTCGTCATCGGTCGCGATCAGGTAGCCCAGGTTGATGTCGCCATCGGTGCGCCAGTTGATTCCGCCGATGGTCGCGCCCGTGTTGTTGGCGTTGAACTTGCCGACCATGGCCCAGCCGCCGCCCTCGAGCGTCATGTCGCACACCACCTGAAACGGCTCGCCACCGCCCGCGCCATCGGGGTCGAGCCAGTAGGCCGCGGTCTTCAACGTGGGGTTCGCCTGCAACAGGGACTGGCAGGTCTTGCCGGCGACCTCCTTCGACTCCCCGGGCCCCGCGCACTTGCCGTCGACGCATGAGGCGCCGTTCGAGCACGCCGAGCCCGTGGCGCCCTTGCAGTTGCCGTCGCCGCAGTCATCAGCGATGGGCTGGCCGCACGCGACGGTCGATGCAGGAGGGCACTTCTCCGAGCAGATGGCCATGCGCTGCCAGACGGTGCCGTCACAGAAGTACAAACGCTTCTTGGCCTGGCCGACGGCGACGCGCCCCAAGCCATTGCCGTCGCACGCCACGGCCTCCAGGTCGAGCACCTCGATCTTGCCGCCCGCGATCGTCGAGTTGCCCAGCGCCAGCTTGCCATCGACGGCGAGTTCGCCCTTGACCTTGCCGCCAGCCGTCGAGACGAAGCCGTTGGCAACGCTGGAGTCGAGGTGCTTGAGGCCGACGCAGCCGGTGCACTTCAGTTCCTCGGCGCTCGCCGCGCTGTCGGCCTGCTTGGCGGCGTTGGCAAACTTCGCGTTCGTGGCTTCTTTCGCGCTGTCGGCCTGTTTGGCGGTGTCGGCGGCCAGGGCGTGGTCGGCTTCGAGTGCGTTGCCACCCTTACTGGCCGAACCCGCGTAGGTGAAGCCTACCTTGGCCGCGGTCACCGCGCCGCTGCCCAACTGTTGTGTGCCCACGCAGCCCGAACACTCGAGGCTCGCGGCGGCCTGGGCGAAGTAGGCGCGCGGCACGTCCTGCAGTTGGTGGCGGGGCAGTTCGGGGTCGGAACCCACCTGGACGCCGAGCCAAAGCGGCTTGCCAGTCGTCAACAGGCTGTCGGGCAACGGCTTGCCGACCGACGCGCCGAGCGCGATATGAAAGAAGCCGCTGTGGACATCGACGTTCGTCACCGCGTCGTCCCACACGAACAGGGCGCCGTCCTTGGTGTCGTACAGCTTCAGCAGCACGACGTACGCGCCGTCGGCGACAGGCCCGCCCGCGGAGGCGCGCAACACGCCGGACAAGGGCACCGTTGCCGCGAGCGCTGGCGTGGCGGCTCCGAACAGGAGTGCAGCAGCGACGAGGGGCGCAACAGGCGACAAGCTGCGATTCGACATGGAGAACCTTCCGGTGTGCGAGGGCAATCAAGGACGTGCACGAGGCACGGGGCACGGTACGCCGATGGCCAGGGCGTCGCAAGTTCGGCCGCCGTCGACCGGTCTGGGTGTGCTGGCAGGCACGCAGGTCATCCCAAAGCCCGCCGAACCGAATTCAAGGGATTTGGTAGCAGGTCGGCAGCGCAAATCGGGCCGCAACGGCGCGCTCGAGCACGCCGAAGCTCGCCTTCTGCCCGTGGTCGTCGTCGATCTCGACCAGTTCGACGTGCGCGCGCGCCGCGGCGTATGTCCGCGAGCCGTCGATCGGCACGGTTTCGTCGCGGGTGCCATGCACGATGGTCGTCGGGCAGCGTGGCTCCGGCACCGCCGGGTAGCGCAGCGAGTCTGCGCAGAACTGCCACCACACCGGCGTCGGCGTGTCGTTCACGTCGGGGAAGGGCAGCCATCCGGTCTCCCGCCACTGTGCCATGCGCTCCGGACCCAGCAGGGCAGGCCAGCGCTGCGCCAGTTCAAACCCCGGGCACAGCATGACGAGGGCCGCCACTTCGTCGGCGTGGATCTGGGCCCAGTAGCCGGCGAGGTAGCCGCCCATCGACGAACCCATCACGTGCCAAGGACGGCCGTCGCGGTGCGGGGCCACGGCGTCTTCGATGGCCCGGAGCGCGCCCGTGAACGTCAGGTGGCCGAAGTCGGGCTGGTTCAAGTCGGGCACGACGAGGTCGAGGCCGCGGGCCGCGAACCAGGCGCGAAAGTGGCGGGCCTTGGTCGAGGCCGGGCCGGAGCTGAAGCCGTGGAGGTAGAGGTGGTGGGCGGCGGGCGCAGACGTGGGCACGGCGATGGCTCCTGAAGCCGGCAGGCTATTCGATCCCGTCGTCGCGTGAAATCGGCGCGTCCAAGTCCACCGACTCGCCCAGCGCCGCTGCACTGGCTGCACCCGCGCGACGCGCTGGAATTGGTCGCGTCGCTAGCCCAGTCCCGCCATCCTCTCGATGCTCGCCCGCTTGCGCTCGTAGTGTGCGCCCAACCCCAGTGCCCCGGCCTGCTCGCACAACTGGACCGCTTCGACATAGCGGCCCGCTTCGACCGCCGCGGCGATGCCCGACTCGAACGCCCGCATCGACGGCAACCACTCGCGCGCCGCCCGCTCGGCGTCCTCCTGGGCCGCCGGCAGGTACAAGATGGCGAGCGCGACGGCGTCGAGGCACGCGGCGCTGTCATCGAGTTGGCCACACGCCTCGGCGAGCAGGTCGTAGGCAAAGAACTTCACGGCGTTGGGCATTGACTTCGATTGGCTGAGCGCGTTCTCAAGGTAGCGCCGCGCGTGTTTGGGGCCGTTGTAACTGGCCTCGCGGTGGCCGGCGAGCAGGTCGTCGAGCACGTCGCTGGAGCGTTTGGTGCTGGGGTCGGAGCGGCGTGACATCGGGGCCGGGGCCGTCGGGGGACGGGGGAGCGCCACAGCATGCCAACTCGGCTGCAGAGGGCAATCCGCCACGCGGCGTGCCGCCGTCCGTCGATTCGGCCACCCGCAGCTTGGCGCCCAGCAGGCGCAGCTTCCATCGCGTGGCTGTTGGCGCGTAGACCAACGACGAGTCGTACGCCGGGCACGGCAGGGTCTTGAACGTGTCGCCGCCGTCGATGCTGCGCTTGCAGCCGAGGTTGTCGCCGAAAAGGTAGACTTGGGTCCAATCCGACGCGCTCGTGGCCATCACCACGTTCCACGACGACACCCCATTTTCATTGGGTTTCGCGGATGCCATGCCATCGTGGGAAACGAGCACCCGCGCGCCATGTCGGCCTCGGCGCGCGCCGCATCCGCCGTTGCATCGCTGGCGGTCGCCTCATCGGCCGGGGCCGCGTCCTCGCTGCACGCCACCGCTGCCGCACAGGCTGCCCACGCCCACCGAAGAAATCATCGAAGTCGTGCGCACGATGCCCTCCCGCCGCAAACCCATGCCGGGTGATACCGGCGCAGCGCAATCCCACAAGCCGCGTCGGCCTGCGCGTGCTGGTCGAGCAGATGGGCCGCCCGTGCCCTGCTTTTCGCATTGCTCAACCCGCCCACCTCGTCCATTATCGCCATCCCGCCGCCCCGCCGCCCCACCGCCCCACCGCCCCGCCATCCCGCCGCCCCGCCGCCCCGGCCCCCGGGCGCCTCCCATGCAGCGGCCCGCGCCCGAGGTTCCGCGCCATGCGACAGCCACCCCACCGGCCCCGACCCAAGCCCCACCTCCCGCTCGCGGCCAGCGTGCTGCTGCTGTTTGCCGTCACCGCCCACGCCGAGCCGCCGCGCCCCGCCAGCACGGGCGTGCGTGCCGCCGGGCGTGCGAGTGCGGCGCAGACCAGCCGGTTCCGCGTGGACCCCGCCGGTTTCCGCTCGCCCGACGCCGTGGAGACATCGACGCGCGCCACCCTGCGCTTCGAAGCCGACAGCGGCGACAGTTGGGGCCCACTCCGGCTGCAAGGGCGCGTCAGCGGTGACTTTGGCGCGGGCGTCGCCGATGGAGTTCCCCAGGCCGCCGGCGACAAGCTGCCTGGCTCGCGCAAAGCAGCGTCGGTGCCGCTCGAATCGTGGGCCGAGGCGTCGGTGGCGGGCATCGCCGGCTTGCGCAGTGGCCTGATGGTGGCGCAGTGGGGCCTCGGCCTCGTCGCCAACGACGGCATGCACGCATTCGATGCGCGCAACGGCGACTGGTTCGTCCAGGCCGAAACCGGCGACCGCGTGCTGCGGACCGCCCTGTGGACGTCGCCCTGGCGCAACACCGATTCGCCGTTGCGGGGCGTGCTCGCGTCGTTCGCGGTCGACAAGGTGGTCGACGACGACGTGGCACGTGCAGTCTCGGGCGACTCGGCCAACCAACTCGTCGGTGCGCTGCGGATGCACTTCTCCAAGGAACAATGGGCCGGCGTCTACTGGGTCTACCGCGACCAGCAGACCGAGACCGGCAAGTTCTTGACCGCAAACGTCGTCGATCTCACCGCCGACTTCGACCTGCGCACGGACGGCAAGGGGCTGCACCTGCAAGCCGAAGGTGCGCTGATCCGGGGCCGCACGAGCCTGGCGCCGCAGCCCGACCACCCCGAACACGACGTGAAGCAAGCCGCATTCGTGGCGCGCGGGCGCTACGACTTCGGCAGCGCGGCGAATCCCGATCGCCCCAGCGTGCGCCTCGAAGCCGACATCGGCTGGCTGTCCGGCGACGCGAACATGGACGACGTGGCGCTGACGGCGTTCAAGGCCGACGTGAACTTCCAGCAGGGCCTCGTGCTTTTCCCGCGCGTGCTCGGCTGGCAGACGGGCCGGGCGCGGCTGACGGCTTCGAACCCGCGTGTGCTCGGCCAGGCGCCCCAAGACCTCGACCGGCTGGCGACGGCGGGCGCGGTGACCAGCGCCATTACCGTGTTCCCCAAGGTCGGCTGGATGCCGTGCTCTGGCTTCGAACTGTACGGCGGCACCCTTTTCGCATTCGCGCCGTCTCCTCCGCTCGACCCCTACCACACCCGGATTGCGGGCGGCGGCGAGCCCCGTACGCTGCTCGGCAAGGCGCCCGGCGGCGTGCTGCTGGGGATGGAATTCGACGTCGGCGTGCGCATCGGCCATGACCTTGCGCTCGGCCGCATCGAGGTGGGCGCCGAAGGGGGCCTGCTGGTGCCCGGTGGCGCGCTGGCGGACCTCGGCGACGACGGCCCCATCCATGCCGGGCGCGTCACCCTGCAGTACGTGCCTTGGAGGAAGCCATGAATCGCTCCCCCTGCTTCCTGGTCCACGGGCGCGACGCCGCTCTGAGGGTTCGGGCGGTCGCCGTCGTGCTGGCCTTGGGCATCCTGGCCAGTTGCGTCGAAAACCCGCCGAAAGGGCTGGCGCGCTCGCAAGCGGCCGAGGTCACGGTCAAGTTCGACTTCTTGCACCGTCCGCTGCCTGACATTCCGCTGCCCAACGACCTCGCCACGCGCCACGACCCGACGTCGGCGACCCTGCGGCGCATCAACGCCTCGATGGTGGCGCCGACCCAGTTCGAGCGGCGCACCCGCGAACTCGTCGACACGCTCGACGGCTGGGGCACGTTTTCGCCGATCAGCGTGCCGTTCACCGGCCCCATCGACGTCCTCGACCTCGCCAAGCGCCATCATGGCGACGACTACGCGTTTGCCAACGATGCGGTCTACGTGATCGACGTCACGCCCAACAGCCCCGGTTTTGGCAAGCCGCGCGAGCTCGATCTGGGCAACGGCAACTTCCCGGTCGTGCTGGAGAAACTCGACCACTACTGGCGTGCCGACCCGCGCGGCGACACGAACTCGGTGCTGTTCGAGGAGATCGACGAGGACACCAACGCCAACGGCAAGCTCGACCCCGGCGAAGACACCGACCTCGACGGCCGGCTCGACAAGCCGAACTGGCTGCCCGGCACGACGAAAGCCCGCAAGGACATGGATCTGGCCGAGCGCGCCGATGCGCTCATGACCTTCTGGGAGCGCGAGACGAACACGCTGCTGGCCCGTCCGCTGCAGCCCCTGCGCGAGCGCACCACCTACGCAGTGGTCGTTACGCGGCGCTTGAAGGACACCAAGGGCAAGCCAGTCGGTTCGCCGTATCCCTGGGTGCACCACCTGGCGCAGACCGACGCGCTGCGGCCGCTGCAGGATGTGCTCGCCGCCAACGCTGCGACCTACGGCGGCCTCAAGCTCACAGACATTGCGTTTGCCCACACGTTCACCACCGGCTCGATGCTGGCCGACATCGTGGCCGTGCGCGACGGCATGAATGGCTCTGGCGCGCAGAAAGCGTTGCAGGCCGCGTTCCCGCCCGAGGTGTCGAACGTGGCCGAACTGCACGACGCCAAGCCGGCCAAGCCCTACGAATCGAAGTATTCCGTGTCGGGCGAAACCTTCGACGTCATCGTCAAGCTGCTGGCCCAGACCGGCATCGCGGGCGGCGGCGGGGTCGAGGCGACCAAGCGTCTGGGCAGGGCGCTCAAGTACGTCAGCCACCACGCCGTCGCCAGCTATGACTCGCCGCAGTTTTTCGATCGGGTCGGCAAGGACGGCCGCTGGCTGGGGCTCAACGACCAGAGTTGGCCGCCCGACCTCGACAAGGTGGCGGTACCGGCGCGCAAGGAGAAGGTCACGTTCTGGATGACGGTGCCACGCAAGGAGGCCACTGCGAACGGCAAGCCCGCGGGCATCGTGGTGCTGGGCCACGGCTACACCGGTTCAAAGACAGAAATCTTCGGCCTGCATGCGTGGTTCTCGATGATGGGCATGGTCGTGGTCGCAATCGACAACGTCAGCCACGGCTTCGACCTGTCGCCCAAGGAGCAGGACCAGATCAGCCAGGTGTTCGAGGGCTTCGGGATCATGAAGCTGCTGGGCGCGCTGATGACCAACCGCAGCGTGGACCAGAACCTCGACGGCCAGGGTGACTCCGGCGCGGACTTCTGGACGGCCTATACTTTTCACACCCGCGACGTGGTGCGCCAGTCGGCCGTGGACTACATGCAACTGATCCGCGTGCTGCGCGGCTTCGATGGCAAACGCACGTGGAAGTGGGACGCCAACGGCAACGGCAAGGCCGACGACCTGGCGGGCGACTTTGACGGCGATGGCTCGGTCGACGTCGGCGGGCCGGAGACGCCGATCCACATGACGGGCGGCTCGCTGGGTGGGATCATGGCGGCGGTCGTCGGCGGCATCGAGCCCCAACTGCTGACGACGGCGCCGATCGCGGGCGGCGGCGGTCTCGTCGACGTGGGCGTCCGCTCGATTCAAGGCGGGGTCAAGGAAGCCGTCACGCTGCGGCTCATGTGCCCGATCTACGTGTCGGCGCCGGACAAGTCGGGGGCGCTCGACCTCGCCACCATCGTGCCGGACCTCAACGATGACAGGGAGATCAAGGTCGCGAGGCTGCCCGCCGACGTCGTTTCCAAGCTCGCGCCCGGAGACAGCGTGCGACTCGACAACCTCGGCAACGGCGAGTACGACTGCGCCCGCATCTTTGCCGACACCGCGTGCCAGAATGCGTGCGATGCCGACGCCAAGGTCATCGGCAAGACGGCGTGCAGGGCGGCGTGCCTGACGTTGCGGCTCTCGGTGGCGTCGGACATCGACTTCGATGCACCCCAGGCGCACCGCTTCTCGTTCTTCAAGGGCGACCCGTTCGTACCGGGCCTGCGCGACGAGGAGAAGGGCAAGGCTTGCACGCTCAAGGCCGACGCGGCCAAGCCCGTGTACGTCGCCGAGCGGTTCGACTACGACGTGAGCCTCGCGCACCGCATTCGCGCCGTCAGTTTCAAGCGCGGTCAGACGCTGTCTCCCTTGGCCGAGGGGCTCGGCCTCAAGCGCGCCACACCGGGCATTCGCCGCTTCATGGGGTTTGCGCAGATGGTGCTCGACCGCGCCGACCCCGCCGTGTACGCCCAGCATTTCCTGACCGGCGACGTGAAGTATGCCAACGGCGAGAAGGTGCAGACCCACGCGCTCGTGCTGAACACCGTTGGCGACATGAACGTGCCGGTGTCGACGGGCGCTGCCATCGGGCGCGCGGCGGGACTGCTCGACTTCAAGACGAAAATCCCGGAATGGGGCGGGCGCACGGTCAACCAGACACTCATCGACACCTACGTGCTCGAGGCCGTTGATAAGATTCCGCGTTTCGTCGCGCCCGATGGCACGCCGGTGCTGTTCGATCCCGAGGACCTGAGCGGGTCCGCCACGCCGACGATGCTGCCGCCCGCCGGCCAGAAGGTCACCTTTGCGGGGCCGTTGGCGCGCGGCAAGGACGGCTTTCACGTGCCGCGGTTGAGCCCGCCCTTGCACACGAAGGCCATGGCCAAAGACGCGGCGGGCGGTGTGTCGGGCACGTTCTTCCCCTTCATCGAGCCGGCCGGCAAGCACGGCTTCTGGAACCCGGGCGAGCATTGGGACTCCCAGCGCAAGCAGTGCGAGCAGGACGCCGAGGCCGCGGGCAAGGACGGCGCGGGGTGCAAGGACGGGCCGTGGTTCGACCATGGTTCGACCGTGGTGTCGAGCTTGGGGGCGTGGATGCACTCGGGTGGCAAGGCGTTTCGCATCGTGGATTGCCTGGTCGACGGGTGTCCGGAAGTGCTGGGACAGCCGAAGGGGCGCTAGATGTCGAGCGAACTTCCTGCCCCGACCGCCGCGCCGCTGTTTCCCCTCAGCGTCGCCCAAGCTCTGGCGCGCATCGAGGCCCGCGAGCCCGAACTGCACGCCTTCATCTCCCGACGCCCGGCCGCCGACGTGGTGGCCGAAGCCGCCGCGCGCGCCGACGAGGCTCCCCGCTCGCCGCTCCATGGGGTGCCGTTTTCGCTCAAGGACGAATGGGAGACGCTCGACCTGCCTACCACCACCGGCTCGTGGCGCCACCGTGCGCGCAAGTCGTCGCTGGACTCGTCCGTGGTGCAGGTCTTCCGCGCCGCGGGCGCTGTGCTGCTCGGCAAGACGAACCTGAGTGACCTCGGCTTGGCGCCAGAGGCGACGAGTTGGCTTGTGGGCGCGACGCGCAACCCGCTGGACCTGACGCGCACCGCCGGGGGCTCGTCAGGGGGTGCCGCCGCCGCGGTCGCCGACGGCATGAGCGGCTTTGACTGGGGTACCGACATCGGTGGGTCGATTCGCTACCCGGCGGCCCTGTGCGGCGTGTTCGGGCTGCGGCTGAGTTCGGAAACCTGGCCGATTACCGGCATGTTCCCGATCGTACCGCCCGCGATGACGTGGATGTGTGCCCAGGGCCCGCTTGCGCGCACCCTGCCGCAGTTGCGCGCTGTGCTCGACGTGGCGCGGCCGATCGTGCGCACCGGGCCCGCGCGTGGCCCATTTCAAGCGCGCGAGGCGGTGCTGTACCTGCCCGGCGCCGGCAATCGCTGGCCGCGCTTTGCCGACGACGTGACACCGGCGCTGGCCCGCGTGGTCGGCGCACCCAACGAAAACCATGGACTGCCGAGCATTGCCAAGGTGCAGTGGATCTTCAACGGCGTCTGGTGCAGCCACCTGATGGACCTGCTCGACGCCGAGCCCGGGTTGCGCCTGGTGCCGTCGATCGGCGCGGTGCTGGGGGCCGTGGTGGGGCGCGGGTCGCTGGGCCGGGGGTTTCATCCGGCGACCGCCGAAATCCTGTTGCAGATCGCGGTGGGCCGTGCGCTCCTGTACCACAGCAAGCCGCGTGCGCTGGCTGCGGCCCACGCCGTGCGCGCCGGCTTTCAGCGCCTGTGGGACCGTGGCGCCGTTGTCGTGATGCCGGTGTGCGGGTGGCCGGCACCGCGCCCCGGCCGCACGAACTGGAACCCGCGCCTCATCGAGTGTACGGTGCCCGGCAATCTGGCCGACGCGACCGGGCTCAGCATCCCGTGGGGCACCTTCGACGACGGGCTGCCGCGCGCGCTGCAGTTGCTCGGTCCGCCGGGGTCCGAGGACGAACTGATCGACCTGGGCGAGCGCCTGTTGGCAAGTCCTGGCGCTCCCGGAATTGCCCCGAGCGCGGCCGCCGCGTAGGCTGTCTCGCGCCGCAGTCTTGCGCCCTCGCACGGGAACCCAGCCCATGAATGCCCAGCGCCTTGCTCGTGCCCTGTTGTGCGCAAGCGCCCTGCTCGCTGCGCTGCCGGCCGCCGCTGCGGTGCCCACCCTCGTCCCCGTCCATGGTGCCCTGCTCGCGCCCGGCGGGCTGCCGGTCCCGGACGGGCTGTACGAGGTGAAGTTCCGCATCCACGACGCGGAGACCGGCGGCAAGGAGCTGTGGACCGAGGGCCTCGTGCAGGTGGGCATCAAGAACGGCGGCTTCTTCACGACTCTCGGCCAGAAGACGCCCTTGGGCGCCGCGCTGGCTGTGGCGACGGCCAACGGGCAGGCGTGGCTTGGGGTGCAGGTCGAAAGCGAGCCAGAACTGCCGCGCCGGGTGTTGGCTGCGGTGCCGTTCGCGCTGCGGGCGGCGCTGGCCGAAGGACTCGACTGTTCTGGTTGCATCGGTGCCACGCACCTGAGCCCGAACCTACTCAACGATTTTGTGAAATCGGCCAACCTCGCCAAGGTCGCGGTCACGGGCAAGTTCGAAGACCTGAGCGGCAAGCCCGACTTCTCCGCCTACGTGGCCAATGGCGCCCTGGCCGAAGTGGCGCTGACGGGCGCCTTCGGCGACCTCAAGAAAGTCCCGCAAATGGCCAAGGTGGGCACCGCGTGCGGCAGTGGCCTCGCGGTCAAGGGCATCAAGGCCGACGGATCGCTCGACTGCACCGCGGTATCGGCCAGCTTGCCCTTGGATGGCCTCGCGCAGATTTCGAACGGCCTGCTGCAGAACGTGTTCGTCGACAGCTTTGCCGGCGGCTCGATCCCGATCCCCGACGCCGACCCGATCGGCGTGTGGCTGCAGGCGCCTGTCCCCGACCTCGGCACCGCGCTCGAGCTCAGCGTCAGCATCGACCTGACGACGACGAGCACCGGCCAGATTCGCCTCAAGTTGTATGCCCCCGACAACACGGAGTACCTGCTGCACGACAAGGGCGGCGACGCGAACGTACTCAAGGTGACGTACCCCAAGCCCGACCTCCCGGTGGCCGGCGATCTGACGACCTGGGTCGGCAAGAATCCGCAGGGCTCGTGGAAGCTGCACATCGTCGATACCAAGGCCGGCCTCGGCGGCAACGACGGCCAGGTCAAGGCGTTCGTCGTCACGGTCAAGACGCTGGCGTCAGGCAAGCTGCTCGTCAACGGCAACCTCGCCGTCAAGGGGACTGTCGTAGCGGGCGGCAACATCGACGCGACCCACGGCCTGCAGATTCCGGTCGGCAACGTGACGCCGCCCTGCGACAAGGCCAACGTGGGCGCCATCCGCGTCGATCCCGTGGCGGGCCAGTTGTTGGTGTGCGATGGGTTGAATTGGCGCACGCTGACGTTCCTGGCGCTGTGCGGCAACGGCGTGTTGAACGTCGGCGAGGAGTGCGACGACAGCAACCTGACGAAGACCGACGCGTGCACCGACGTGTGCAAGAAGGCGAAGTGCGGCGATGGCATCGTCCAGGCCGGCGTCGAGACGTGCGACGACGGCAACGAGATCGACGGCGACGCGTGTCCGAAGACGTGCAAAGTCGTTGCGCTGCAGGCCTGCGCGATCAAGGAGGCCGAGCATCCCTCGTACACCACGCCCGCGAAGGATGTCGTGCTGTGCGGCAACAAGTATGCGCCGTCGAACATGAACGGGGCGTGCAACGCGGGTTGGTCGGTGTGCCGCCTCGCCCAGTGGAATGCGCGCTATCCGAAGGGCAGCTTCCCCGGCGGCAAGCAGGCATCGTTTGGCGTCGATCAGACCGCGCGCTCGTGTGGCGTATGGAATGCGGGCGCCCCGGTGAACGGCGAGACTTGGTGCTGCACGAACTGCAACGACGGCTACAATCCATGGAACAGTGGCAAGTACTTGCTGGCCGACAATGGCACCACGATCCTGAAGGGCTCGGGCGGCTGCTGCGGCTGGGACACCACGTTCTCGGATGGCTCGTCGTCGAATATGGCGGTCTACTGCTGCCGCGACTGACGTTGCGAGCGGCGTTTCATGTGCTGCGGGCGATCGTTACAGCAAGGGCGGCAGGATCAGCCCCGCCAGTGCCGCGAAGTACAGGACCGTCGTCGAAATCATCCCCGACTTGTTGAGGCGCGTCGCCTCTGCCTCCTTGCCGTCGTCGTGCAGGTGCGTCGTGCGCACCACGATGGCGATGCCGGCCATCACGTATAAGTACGTCGCGATGTACACCTTGTCGATCAGCACGAGGTACGCGATGTCGGGCAGGTCCTGGTTGAGCGTCATCTGCAACGCGACCACGGTCAGCAGCGACGTGATGCCGAGTTCGACGCGGCTGTCGACGTAGCTGGTGCGGAACAGGAACATCATCGACGCGCACAGCACGACGCACACCACCGGCAGCAGCATCTTGATGAGGTGCGGCACGGGCGGGCGGTGCACGGGCAGTTCGATGCGCGCCCGGCTGAATTCAAGGTGCTTGGCCGTGCGCGGGTCGCCGAAGTTTGTCGCGTAGTGGCGCACCTTCAACACCAGCTTCGGCGTGCCGATAGCGAGGCCGGGCAGCTTGATGTCCGGGTTCATCGAGATCGGCACGGTGTCCGGCACATACGTCATCGCCTCGACGCTCAGGTTCTTGTCCTCGAACTCGATGAAAAGCACCTGCTTGTCGAGCGGGTAGTCGTAGAGCGGGAGTTTGCACGAGAAGCGGCCCTGCACACGCACGACTTGGTAGCGCTGGCCGTCGTCGAGTTCCTGCGGGGCTTCGTTGTCGTTGTTGCGGATGTGGCCCCACAACTCGGCGGGGTTGACGAACTCCATCGACTCAGCGGGATCGAAGTCTTTGCTCGTCCAACGGAACCACAGGTAGACGTCGGCCGCGTAGGTGTGCGTCTTGAGGTCGAGGCTCTGGATGTCGTTGAGGTAGGCACCGACGACGACTTTTTCGCCCTTGATCTCGGCGGCGGGCTCTGCGGCCTTGGCGTCTCCTTCACCAGCCGCCGCTTCAGGCGCGGCGTCTGCAGTCGGCGGGGTGGCGTCGGCCGGGGCGCCTGCGCCGGCGGGCTCTGCAGCCGGAGGGGGCGCGTTTTCGACTTCTACCGCGGCCATGGCGGGCAGGCCAATCAGCAGCACAAGGGCAGGCAGGGCGACCAGACGGGCACGCTTGCCGATGCGACCCCAACGGCGCCGGCGCCGCGCGGAGGAGGAGACTTCGGGAAGAACTTCGGGCGGGCTGAACATGGCCACCTCCAGGAAGACAGGCACCACGCGCTCGAGGGCCCCGGACCAACAGGCGTGTGCGGAAAGCGATGCGAGGGTCGGGGCAGAACCGCCGAGGCTTGGCGAGCGAATCTGAGTATCCGGGCAAGTGGCGGCCGGCGTAAAGGGCTTTGCCACCGATGTTTAGCTCGGCGCGGCGCCCTGGCCTATTTCGGGTCCCGGCAGCAGCGGAAACCGACGCTTGCCGCCAGCGTCGCCGGCGCCGCAAACGCGCGGGCCGAGGTGCGCACTTCGGCCGCGCCGTCGCCGAACCAGCCACCGCGCAGCACGCGCGCCGTTCCCGTCACCGGTCCCTTGGGATTCGTCGTGCCCTTCGGTACGCCGGCATACGTTTCGGCGCCGTACCAGTCGGCGACCCACTCGCGCACGTTGCCGGCCATGTCGTGCTGGCCCGTCGGACTCTGGCCCTGCGGGCTCGCGCCGACTGCGTGGGGGCCCTTGGGCAGGCACCCCGCGAAGTTGGCCAGCGCGCACGTCGGCGCAGCATTGCCCCACGGGTACCGCCGGGCGTCCTTACCGCGCGCGGCCAGCTCCCACTCCGCTTCGGTGCACCGGCGCCCGCCGCCAGCAAACGCGCAGTAGGTGCCCGCCTGTGCCCAGTTGACGAAATTGACCGGCATCGCTTCCTTGCCCGCAGCGCCAACCGTCGCGTCTGGCTGACCAAGCCCGCCGGCATCGCTGCACGCGCCCGCATCGACGCACTTCGTGTAGCCCGCCGCCGTCACCTCCGTCTTGTCGACGAAGAAGCCGAGCAGCGCGACGTCGTGGGACGGCTTCTCGTCTTGCTTGCATTGGCTGTCGACGGCGGCGTTGCAGCCCATGGCAAACGTCGCACCCGCCACGAACGCCATGCCGGCCGGCGCGACGGCCTTGGTGCACTTGCCTGCGCTGCAGTACTGGTCCAGGCCGCACGCTACGCCGACCGTCACGGGCTTGACGACGCAGCCCTTCTTCCCATCGCACGCCTGGGTCGTGCACGCGTTCTTGTCGTCGCAGAGCTTGGCCGCACCCGCGAGGCACGCGCTGTCCTTGCAGTGGTCGCCCTCGGTGCACAGGTCCTGGTCCGCATCGCACGGGCCCGTCTGCGCGGTGTGCTTGCACTTGCCGTCGGCCTCGCAGCCGTCGTACGTGCACGGGTTCTTGTCGTCGCACGGGTTCTGCTTGCCGACGCAGAGGCCGGCTGCGCACGAGTCCTGCAAGCTGCACGCGTTGCCGTCGTCGCAGGTCTTGCCGTCCAGCGCCGCCGCCAGCCCGCACAGCCCGGTGAACGGCTCGCACAGGGCGACCTCGCACGCCGTCCCCGCCACGCACGCCTTGGCAGGACCGGCCACGCACTTGCCCGCTTTGCACGCGTCGCCCTCGGTGCACGCATTGCCGTCGATGCACGCGGTATCGGTGGTTGGCGTCGCGCTGCAGCCCTGCTTCGCCGCGCACGTGTTCAGCGTGCACGCATTGCCATCGTCGCACGCCAGCGGGCTCGGCAGATTGACGCACCCGGTCAGTTTGTCGCAGGCGTCCAGCGTGCAGTCGATGCCGTCGTCGCAGGCCGTCGGCTTGCCGGCGCACACGCCGCCGTCGCCGCACGTGTCGGCACTGCTGCACGCGTTGCCGTCGTCGCAGGCGGCGCCAGCCGTCGGCTTGCCCGCGCACACGGAATCCTTGCACACCAACGGCACGCACGGGTCCTTGCCCGCACAATCCACCGCCACCTGGCACGAACAAGACCCGGCGCCGCCCTTGCACAGGCCGCCTGCGCACGCGTCGTTCGCCGTGCACGAGTCGCCATCGGTGCACGCGGCCGCCGTCGGCGTGTACAGGCAGCCCAGTGCCGCGTCGCACGTTTCGGCGGTGCACGGGTTGTTGTCGTTGCACGCTGCGGTCTGGGGCTCGTGCGTGCACCCCTTCTTGCTGTCGCAACCGTCGAACGTACACAGCGCACCGTCCTGGCACGACAACTGCACGGGCTGGTCGCTGCACGTGCCGAACACGCACACGGTGCCGTCGAACGCGGTGACGCCTTGCAACGTCACGCACTTGCCGCCGCCGCACCCGGTGCCGTCGGCGACCGCCTTGGGCACGCACTGGCCCGCCACGCACGCCAGCACCTGACAGGGCGACACCGGTTGGACGAGGGCGAGGCAGTCCGCATCCGTCGCGCACGGCCCGGTGGTGTCGCCGCCCGCGGTCTCGGGCACGTTCGCGTCACCGTCGCCCTCGCCCACGCTGTCGGTGACAGCGTCGTCGACGTCCGCTCCGTCGAGCGCACGGGAGCCCGAGTCTACGTCCGCGTCGGCAGGGGATGGCCCATCGTCGTGCGGCGCCAACAGGTCTGCGGGGTCCGCGTCGGCGCCGTCGCGTCCAGTTGCCGCGTCTGTCAACGTGACATCCGACGGGTCTGCTGCGGCGTCCACGGCGTCGCTGAAAAACGTCCCGCCACCTTGGGGCGGCTGCACGACGATGTTGCCGCATGCTGCGGCGCCGAGGGTCGTGGGCAACAGCGCGAGGCGCACCGAGATCGACAACGTGCAACGCAACAAGGGCCGCTCCGGGAACGCCAGAATCCACCTCACAGCCTAGGCGTCAGCCAGCGCAGCGTCAAAGAACTCACCCTCTGTCGCGGGCACCGTGCCAAACGTCACAGCCTCGTAGCGGGTGAACTCATCGTCGAGCCGCCGCATCTCGGCCAGCACGGCCCGCCCTGCGAGCGTCGGCTGGCCGTTGGCGAGCACCGTGTGGGCGCCGGCCCGGTTCATGCGCAGGATCGTGCGGAAGCGCTGCACGAACGCTCGATTGGCGGCGAGACCCGGTTCCTGCGCCAGCATGTGGCGGTACAGCATCGCGACAGGCTGGAAGGCGTGGACGGCGAGCACCACGCCGTGCAGTGGGCGCGGGTCGGGCCGCACCGGCGACGGGTAGAGCGGCGCAAACGCGTTGTGCAGCAGCGGGTCGAGCGTGAACAGCGCGTTGAGCTTGTTGTGTTGGAACTCGTGGATCAGCGCCTCAGTCATCGTCATCTCCTGGGGGTGCAGTGTGAGATACACGAGCCCGACCGCCTCCTGGTAAGACGCCGACAGATGTTTTTCCGGGTGCCAGCCGACCGGGACGACCAGGCGCAGGAGCAGGCGCATCTCGTCGAACAGGAGTGGCAGGTGCCGCTCGATGGCCTGGCACGAACTCCGCAGCGCGGCAAGCCAGTCTTGCAGTGGCCGGTCGCCGAGGTCGAGCGTGTTGCCGCGCTTGTCGGGGTGGGCCTCGAAGTCCGACAGCGGGTTGTTGTCGGCGAGCGCCAGCCAGGTACCCGGCACGATCTCGCAGTACGGCCGCCGCAGTGTGCACGCAGGCAGCCCAGCCGCGGGAATCTGCGCGAGTTCGAGAGTACCGAGCACTTCGCCCTTGCCGAGCACGTCGAGGTGACCATCGCGCAGCCGCCACGCCCGCACGCGCGGCTCGGCCGTCACCTCCAGGTTGAGCGCGGGCGCCAACAGCCGCGGCATCTGGCCTTCGGCGCCGGGGCCCAACGTCACGGGCACGCCGAGGTCGGCCGTCGCGGCCAGGTCGAGCAGCAGCAGCGCCGCCGCCTCGCGCAGCCAGCGGCCGAGGGCGGCGTAGTCTCGCGCGGGGCCGGCATGGCCCACGATGCAGCGCAGCAATGTGGACAGTGTCGGCATGCGCAGCGCGGCGAGGATGCGGCGGGGGTCGCGGCGCTGCACACGGCCGCACACGGCGAGCAATTCGTGGTACAGGGCCCGCTCAGTCTCAGGAACCGCGGCGACGGGCAGCCGGGCGAATTCGCTCCACAGCTGCTGAAGGCACGCGCCGTATACGCGCCGCAGGGTCGCCGTTGATCCGTCAGCGAGCGTCAGGTCAGGAACATCGAACGGGAGCGGCAGGGCCATGACATTAGCTTCCACGCCCGCGCCACCCTGTCAACGACGGCGCGGGTGTGCTAGCGTTTCGCCGCCCGGAGGTTGCCCATGTCGTCCGCCTTGCTGCCCCGATCGTGCCGGACCGCCCGGCTTGTCCTGCTCAGCACTGCGAGCATGGCCAGTATTGCCGCGGGCTCCTGCAGTGCGTCCGCGCCGCCACCCGCCACGACCCCGGCCGGCTCCGACGCGGGCACCACGACTGGCAGCGCGAGCGACCTCGTCGCCCAGGGCGGCTTGCAGTTCACCTACGCCGGCAGCCCGATTGCCGTCGACTTCGCCGGTCAAGTTGCCGGGCACACCGTGACGCACAAGCTGAATCCCGGCGGCCAGGGCCCGGCCTGCATCACGCAGTTCGACCTCACCGTCGCGCGGCCCGACGGCTCGTGCCGGCTCGACCTGCAATGGATGCGCAAGGCCGACGGGCTCGCCCTCGCCAAGGCGCGCTTCTTTGCGGTGACGACGTCGGACAAGAGCGGCAGCCTCGTGAACTGCGCCGGCTGGCCGAAGGAAGCAGGCGCGGGCGAAATCGTGTTCGAGGGCACGTCGGATACGGCCACGATCTCGCAGAATGCGGTACCGAAGCCGCACTCGGGCGACAAGGACGCGAAGGTGGCCGGCGTCACGGTGTCGATGTCCGGCACGCTGGACTTGAAGAAGGCGGGCAAGAAGTTCGCGCTCGACCTCGGCAAGCTCAGTTTCAAGGGCACGCTGCTGTCGAAGGGCCGCACCGACGTGTCATGCGGCTCGGCGCAAGCGGTCGGCACGGAGTTCTGTGCCAAGACGGCCGAGGGTGTCGACCCCGGCAGCCTGTTGCGCCGCAGCGTGAAGTTGCACCGCTGCGACGACGACGAGCCGTTCGATTTCGGCGCGCTGTGCGGCAACGACGCGATCTGGCTGGTGTCGCACCACATGTGGCTGGCGACCGCCGCGACGAACACGACCGAGGGCTTCGGCCCCGAACTCGCCTCGGCCTATGCGAAGTGGAAGGACAAGCGCGTCGGCACCGCCTTCATCCTCGCCGAGGGCGCCAAGAAAATCGCCGTGCCCGACCCCGCCAACCCCGGCAAGTTCAAGGCCGACGGGCCGGCACCGACGGCTCAGGAATGCAACGACCTCAAGGCGAAATACAAGATCCCCGACGACGTCGTGATGCTGTACGACAAGGGCAAGAAACTCGTGTTCGCCGATTCGAGCCTCCAGTCGGTTAACTACATCCCGTGGCACGTATTCGCGCGCGGCGATGGCGTCATTTCGTCGCTGCTGCCCAAGCCCGACGGCAAGGCTCCGACCGGAGCGGACGTCGATGCCGGCATCCAGAAGGCGATCGACGGAAACTAGATGACATTGCGAGGAGCCGTGCTGGCCACCGGGGGTGCCGTCGTGCTGTGGGTCGGCGGCGCGGTGCCTGCCAGTGCGTGCACGGTGCGACTCAAGGCCGACGGCAACACCGCGGCCATTCAGCATGCCCTGGACCGGCCAGGCAACCCGTTGATTTGTCTTGAGTCTGGCGTATATAAGGGCGCGCGCCTGGTGGCGGCGCGTTCGGCGCGCATCCGCAACGTCGGCAAGGACCGTGTCGTGTTGTCGGCTGGCAGCCAGGGGCGCGTGCTCACCGTGATGCAGGCGGGCATCGACGTCGTGCTCGAAGGGATCACGCTGACCGACGGCAAGGCACCGCGCGGCGGTGGGGTCGCGCTCGATGCGGCGAGCCGGGTCACGCTGCGCGACTGCTGGCTCACGCAGAACACGGCGACCTCGCAAGGAGGCGGCGGCATCTCGGCGAGCGCGGGCGAAGTCGTGCTGGTGCGCTCGCGCGTGACCCACAACGTCGCCGACATCGCAGCAGCGATCGACCTGACCGGCACGGCCAAGGCCCGCATCGTCGCCAGCCTGATCGCCGACAACCAGCCGACCGCGACCGGGTTCGGCCCGCTGCGCCTGTCCGATGCCGCCAGCCTCGACCTGCGCCTGTCGACGCTGGCCTACAACGGCGGCAACGGTGTGTACCTGCAACCATCGGGTCAAGGCCGCACGCGCGCGACACTCGACTCGGTGATCGTGATGGGCAAGCCCGATGCGGTCGCCGTCAGCCGCACCGAAGCCGAGCATGTCACGGTCTCCCGCAGCGTGCTGCACGGTGCGGCCGGCTACGTCCCCAAAGACCTCGCGACCACGCACGCACTGCCCGGCTTCGACCTCGTCAATGCCGAGCGCTACCGCCCCATCGTCGGCTCTGCGGCCATCGCGCGCGGTCGCTGCAGCGGGGCCGACGCTGGCCGCGACCTCAGTGGCCGACTCCGGTCCGCCGTGTGCAGTGCGGGGGCCCTGGAGGCGGCGCCGGATGTGACCCGCAAGACTCTGCAAGAGCGCGCCAAGGCCGCCCAGGCCCAACCGAAGGAGTCGCCATGGTGAAGCGCGAACCCGCCGCAGTGGCACCCCTGCCGGGGACCGCAGTGCCCAGCCGGCGCGACCTGCTCGAACGCCTGGCCATGGCTGCCGTTGCGGTACCCCTCGGCTGTGCGGGCGATCCGGTCGCGGCTGCCAGCACGGACGCGGTCTCCGGTGCGGGAGCGGACAGCGCCAACGACGGCGTCGGTCCGGACGGAGCCGATGCCGGCGCCGGACCCGCAGACGCCGTCAGAACTACAGACGCCGCCGGCTCTACAGACGTCGCCGGGGCGCAGGACACGCCGGCCGCCGCTGTGTGCCAGCCCGCGGGGGTCGGTGCCACGGTCGCGCTGGGTCCCTTGTCGGGCGGTTGCACCCACACGAGCGTGCGCCTCGCCGTGATCGCTTCGGGGCCGGCCCAGGTGGAATTCGAACTGGTCCCCGTCGGCGGAGGCAAGGCCTACCGGTCGGGCTGCGCGATGGCGACCGAGGCCGACGATTTCGCGGTCGTCGTCGCCGTCACCGGCCTGCCGCCCGACACCCGTTTCGAAGCGACGCCGCTGCTCGACGGCAAGCCCCACGCCAGCGCCGCCATCCGCACGCGCACGTTTCCCACGCCAGGCCAGGCGCGGCCGTTCTCGCTCGCGTTCGGCTCGTGCCAGCGCCATTCGCAGGAGGGCCCCGGGCCGTCGGCCGGCAAGGTCTTTGAAGTGGCGGCGGCGTGGACCGAGGCGCCGTGGTTCTTCGTGCAAGCCGGCGACTGGACGTACCCCGACTATGCCTTTGCCAAGAACGGCAAGGACGCGCAAGGGCTGAACTTTTCGGCGCATCCGGCAGAACTGCGCAAGGCGTGGCGCCGCAAGCTCGACCCGACCTATCCGATGCGCAAGCTTGTCGCCGAGGTGCCGCTCGCCCACGTGTGGGACGACCACGACTTCGCCGAGAACAACGCATCGAAAGACGTCACCGGCAAGCCGGAGGACCGCGTCGCCGCCTTTCGGCGCTATGTGCCGCACTGGCCGCTGCCGGCGACGAACGCGGGCGTGTGGCAGCGGTTCAACGTCGGCCATGTCGATGTGTTTCTTACCGACATGCGCTCGCAGCGCACGCCCATCGGCAAGGCCCTGGTCAAGCAACCCGACGGCAAGCTCAAACTGGTCGAACCGCCCGGCCACGCGATCTTCGGCGCGGCCCAGATCGCCTGGCTCGTCGACGGCCTGAAGGCATCGACGGCGCTGTGGAAGGTCGTGGTGTTTCCCGTCGAGGTCAATCCGACGTACGACGTGCTGCTGGCCAAGGCGCTCGACACGGGCATCCCGCTGCTGGTCGAGGCGATCGGCGACAGCGGCGCTGGCTATCCCACCGAGCGCAAACAGATTCTCGACTTGCACACGACGGGTGCGGTGAAAAATCTGCTGTTCCTCACCGGCGACGCCCACATGGCGGCCCTGCGCACGGCCGGCCCCGACTGTCCGACCGTGTTCATGAGTGCCAACCTCGACATCGCTCAGGCACCCATCATGGATGCCGTCGACGCCTTCGAGATCGACCGCAAGTCGATCTGGAACGTGTGGAGCCAGGACGGCGCCGGCAAGAATACCATCGGCCGCGTGCGCTTCGAGACCACGCCGCAGCACCGCGCGGTGCTCGAGTGCTGGGACGTCGACGGCAAGCTCTTGCAGGAACTGACCGTCGACGCGAAGTAGCCGTCTGCACTCTGCCAACCAGCCCTGCGAGGTGCCGCGATGCCCACACCCGACCTTGTCGTCCTGTTCGAACACCCCCAGTGGCAACAGCCGTTGTTCGACGCGCTCACCCGCCGCGGCATCCGTTACGAGGCGTTCGACCTCAAATCGGCGACGGTCGGCATCGGCGACGTGCCGCGGGCGCCGTTGTACTTTAACCAGGCCAGTCCGAGCGCATACGTGCGCGGCAACACGCGGGCCGTGCCGCTGGCGCTGGCGCTGATGGAAGACCTGGAGGC
Organism: Myxococcales bacterium; assembly: GCA_009692425.1. Taxonomy (GTDB): domain Bacteria; phylum Myxococcota_A; class UBA9042; order UBA9042; family UBA9042; genus SHZF01. The sequence goes on from SHZF01000039.1 coordinate 23,706, forward strand.
CCAGGGCGTGCGCGTGCTCAACGGCTCGCCCGCGTTCCGGTTCGAGCTGAGCAAGTTGGCGCAGGTGCGCGCGATGGCAAAGCTGGGCATCGACCACGCGGCGACGGTGGCGTTCAACGACGTAGACGCGCTGCGGCGGCGGGCGGGCGACCTGCGCTTCCCGGCGATCTTGAAGCCGAACCAGGGCGGCAGCGGCGCACGCATGTTCAAGGTCGAATCGGTGGACGAGGTCGAGACCCTGCTGCGGCTCCAGCCCGACTTGTGGTTTCCAGACAACTTGCTGCTTTTGCAGGAATACCTGCCACACGACGCGCCCGGTCGCGGCATCGCGCGGCTGGAGTTCGTGGGCGGCGAGTTGCTGTACGCGATGCGGGTGCGCTCCAGTGGTGCGTTCAACCTGTGCCCGTCCGAGGTGTGCCATCCCGTCGATGGGGTCGAGGGAGCGTGTGCCTTGCCGGCGGCGCAGCCGGCGCTGGCCCCGCAGTTCGACCCATACCCAGAGGTGCCGGCCGAGGCGGTGGCGACGGCCCAGCGACTGTTTCGCGCGGGTCAGTTGGACATCGGCGGGATCGAGTACCTCGACACGCCCGACGGGCGCCGGGTGTTCTATGACGTGAACGCGAACTCCAACCTGCGGCGGCCGGTCGCGCTGGCGTTCGGGTTCGATCCGTTCGAGAAGGTGGTGGATTGGTTGGGGCGGGAGATCGCGGGCGCTCTGCGCGGTGGCGGGTAGCCCTGCCCGTCTGGCTGCGCCGTGCGAAGCAGCGCGTCACGCCCGCCGGAACGCCGCTGCGTACCCGTACGCGATGCTGTGCGCAAGGCGCGGACCCGTCACGCCTGCGGCGGCGGGGCGGCGCACGCGGGCGAGCGACTGTCGTGGCTGTACCTGGCCAGCATCATCGGATGCACGATTGGATCGCTGACCACCGGGTTTGTACTCATGCAACTGTGCTCCACGGCCCAGATTGCCCTGATTCTGGCCCTGTCGGGGCTGGCGGCGACTGCGTTGTTGGCGCTGGCGGGCGGTCTGCTTGGTGGCAATAGCAAGGCGTACGATTACTTGTACGAAAATCTATTGTTCAAGCAAGCGTGGCCCGAAGGCCAACACTTCGCGCACGTGCTCGAGAACCGCAGCGGCGTCATCACTGTCTCGCAAGACAGCCGGATCTTCGGCAGCGGCATGTACAATGGCGTGTTCAGTACCGACCTTGTCGACGACCGCAACATGATTATCCGGGCTTACGCCGTGTCTGCGCTGCGACCGACCTACAAGGAAGCGCTGATGATTGGCTTGTCGTCGGGGTCGTGGGCGCATGTGATTGCCAACAGTCTGGCCATTGAGAAACTGACGATTGTGGAAATCAACCCCGGCTACCCCGAGACTGCCAAGCGTTTCCAGCCTGTCGCCAGCCTGTTTGCCAATCCCAAGGTGACTTTTGTCTACGACGATGGCTGCCGGTGGCTCGCGAACGTGTTTCCGAGCGGGGGCGCGACAGCGAGCATGGGTCCTGTTCGCTGATACCGTCAGTTGCGCGCGGGCCGATGGGGCAGTTCCGTGGCGTTGGCTCGCTTTTCGTGGCCGACCATCCCTGCTAGGGTCGCGCCGCCGCACTTGAACCACCGCGGCCCCGGGGAGAACTGGAAGATGGCAACCGGCAGCGGCACGAGAGCCGATCCGTGGCAGCTCAAGACCCCGCCCAACACGGCGGAGTACCAGATGTGGCACGACGAGAGCGCGAGCCCTGAGCGGCTCGTGTGTCAGGTCGGCAGCACGCAACTGCACTACCACTGGCGCGGCGTCGAAGACCTGCTCGCGATGTTGCAGGCCCACGGCGACTGGATGCTGCTCGGTGGGGCCGACGAGCAGAAGGTCGCGGCGGACGACACCGTCGAGGCGTGGGGCCGTTCGGAGACGAACCCGGTCGGCGGCTGGTACGGCACGAAGAAGGGCCTGCGCGGGCGCTTTGGAGTCTATCTACCGCCCCTGCTGGAGGCGCTGGGTCTTGCTGAGGTCAGCCACGATCCGAAGAACAACCGGATGCGCGCCAAGCCGTAGCGGACGTCAGCCCAAGTCGTCGTCGCGTTGGTGGCGCGCTCATCCCCTGGTACCGCAAGCGCGCGGCAAGAGCGAGCAGGCGCATGCGGTGATGACGTCGAACCTCGCCGGCGGGCCCACCTGCGCGCTCCCTGCGCTCGACCCCGCCAAAGGCGTGCGGCTCGCGTCCCAGAGTCGGTCTGCAACCGGCGCACCGCCCGGGCCCGGCCGCAAATGGGCCTCGCGAGACGGCTGGACATTTCACCTTCTCCTGAGTCTACTCCCGCCCCGGCGGGCAGGCGGGCGCGCCGAACTCACGACGAACCCATGAATTTCACCAATGTTTCTGTGGCGTCAATCGCCCACATCGACGCGCCGATCGTTGTCACGTCGGCCGAACTCTGCCAGCCACTGGCCCGCACGATGGCGCGCCTTGGCCTTCGCGACGACCTGCTCGCAACGGCATCGGGCGTGCTCGAACGGCGCTGGTGGGAGCCCGGTGTGCAGCCGAGCCAGGCCGCGACGTGGGCCGCCGAAAAGGCGATCGAGCAGGCCGGCATTGCCCGCGACCGCATCGGCGTGCTCATCAACACGTCGGTGTGCCGTGATTTCATTGAGCCATCGACCGCCTGCCTCGTCCACAACAACCTCGGCCTGGCGCCGCACTGCCTGAACTTCGACCTCGGCAACGCCTGCCTGGCCTTCCTGAACGGCATGGACGTCGCCGCCAGCATGATCGAGCGCGGCCAGATCGACTTCGCCCTTGTCGTCGACGGCGAAGGCAGCCGCTTCGTGCAGGAGGCGACCGTGGCTCGCCTAGCCCGCGACGACGCCACGGAAGCCGACTTTCGCGAGCAGTTCGCCACGCTCACGCTGGGCTCGGGTGCGGCGGCGATGGTGTTGGGTCGCAGCGCCCTCGTGCCCGGCGGCCACCGACTGCAGGGTGGCGTAAACCGCGCGGCGACCCAGCACAGTGGCCTGTGCCACGGCCAGATCGACAAGATGGTGACCGACGCCAAGACGTTGCTGTTCGCCGGGCTCGAGCTCGCCGGCCAGACCTGGGCCCACGCGCAACAGGAGCTTGGCTGGTGCGCCGCCGATCTCGACGAGTGCATCCTGCACCAGGTCAGCGGCACCCACACGACGAGCCTGTGCCGCGCGCTCGGCCTCGACATGGCAAAGGTGCTCACCATCTATGCCCACTTCGGCAACATCGGGCCGGCGTCGGTGCCGATCGTGCTGTCGAAGGCGTCAGTAGCCGGGCGCATTCGCCCAGGTGGCCGGGTCGCGCTGATGGGCATCGGCAGTGGCCTGAACTGCGCTATGGCCGAGGTGGTGTGGTGATCGACGCGCTGCCGCCGCTGCCCGCGGTCGTGGCGCCGCTGTTTCCCTTTGCGCGCCGGATGTTCGACCGCGGTGGCGGCATCCGCATGCACGTCATCGACGAGGGTGCCGGGCCGCCGGTCGTGTTGCTGCACGGCAATCCGACGTGGTCGTTCCTGTGGCGCGACCTGATCGCGGCCCTGTGCACGAACCACCGCTGCATCGCGCCCGACCACGTCGGCATGGGGCTGTCCGACAAGCCTAGCGACACCGAGTACTCCTACACGCTCGCCACCCGCGTCGCCGACGTGGCCGCGCTGGTGGCCAGCCTGCAACTGGCAGAGCCGGTCACACTGGTCGTCCACGACTGGGGCGGCATGATCGGCTTCGGCTGGGCCACGCAACACCCGGAGCAGGTCGCCCGGCTCGTGATCCTGAACACCGCGGCGTTCCCGCTGCCGCCGGGCAAGCCGTTCCCGTGGCCATTGCGCCTGACGCGCACGCCGTTGGGCGCCCTGCTGGTGCGCGGCGCCAACGCGTTTGCTTGGACGGCGACCCACGCGGCGATGGCCCGCACGAAAATGTCCGCCGCCGTGCGCGCCGCCTATCTGGCGCCGTACGACTCGTGGCAGCACCGGATCGCGACGCTGCGCTTCGTGCAGGACATTCCGTTGCGCCCCGGCGACCCCGCGATGGCGATCGTCCACGAGACGGCTGCCAGGCTCCCCCTGTTCGCCGCGACGCCCGCGTTCATCGGCTGGGGCGGCAAGGACTTCGTGTTCGATGGCGCGTTCCTGGCGCAGTGGCGCCGCCACCTGACGCACGCTCAAGTGCACGAGTTCGCCGATGCGGGGCATTTCGTGCTCGAAGACGCCGGCGCCGAACTGATCCCGCTCATCACCGCCTTCGTGCGTGCTGCGTGACACCCGTGACGCCCGCAATCGCGCCATCTCCTGAGGCCCGCCTGGGCCCACCAGTTCCCTGCAACATAGCCGCGTTCTTGCCGGCCGCCGCGCAAGACCGCCCGCGCGCACTCGCCATCGTGTGCCCGCACGGCCGTGACCGCCACGGGCGCCGCGCCTACACGCACCTGACCTACCAGCAACTTGACGCGTGGAGCGACCAGATCGCACGCGGCCTGCACGCCAGCGGGCTGGTGCCGGGCACCCGCGCCGTGCTGATGGTCAAGCCGAGCCTTGCGTTTTTCGCACTGACGTTCGGGCTGTTCAAGGCCGGTGTGGTGCCGGTCCTGGTCGATCCGGGCCTCGGCATCGCGCAGTTGAAGCAGTGCATCGGCGAGGCAGCGCCGCAAGCGTTCATCGGCATCGGCAAGGCGCATGCCGCCCGCATCGTGCTCGGCTGGGGACGTACCACCGTCAAGTTCGTCGTGTCCGTCGATTCGGGCTGGGGCTGGGGCGGCATCACGCTGGCCGAGTTGTGCGCGCGCGGTGGCGACGGCCCGCCCGTGCTGGCCGGAACCGCGCCGACCGACATGGCGGCGATCCTGTTCACGAGCGGCAGTACGGGTCCGGCCAAGGGCGCCGTCTACGAGCACCGCCACTTTCTCGCCCAGGTCGACCTGCTGCGTGACCTGTACGGCATCACGCCGGGCGAGGTGGACCTGCCGACGTTCCCGCTTTTCGCGCTGTTCGACCCGGCGCTCGGCATGACGACCGTGGTGCCTGAGATGGACTTCGCGCGCCCTGCCGCCGTCGATCCGGCCATGCTGGCGGAGTTGATCGACGACTGGGGCGTGACGAACGTGTTCGGCTCGCCCGCCTTGCTCGCGACGGTGGCGGCGCCGCGCGGGGCGGGAGGCGGCGCAGCGGGCGTGCGCTGGCCCACCGTGCGGCGCGTGCTGTCGGCCGGGGCGCCGGTGCCGTGTCACGTGCTGGAAGCGATGCACCGCATCCTGCCCGCGGGCGCCGAGGTGTTCACGCCCTACGGCGCGACCGAAAGCCTGCCCGTGGCGAGCATCGGCAGCCGCGAGGTGCTGGCCGAGACCCGGGCCCTGACCGAGAGTGGCGCGGGGGTCTGCGTGGGCCGACCGGCGCCGGGCATCGACGTGCGCATCATCGCCATCACCGAGGAACCGCTCGCCGCGTGGTCCGCCGTGCGCGAATTGCCGGCGGGCCAAATTGGCGAGATTTGCGTCCATGGGCCGACGACGACGGCGGCCTATTTCGGCCGACCCGCTGCGACGACGTTGGCCAAGATCGCCCGCGGGGAGGCCGTCGTACACCGCATGGGCGACGTCGGCTACTTCGATGCCCGCGGCCGGCTGTGGTACTGCGGTCGGTTGGGCCATCGGGTGCAGTGGGGCGAACGGACCTTGCACACGGCACCGGTCGAGGAGATTTTCAACGTCCACCCGTCGTTGCGGCGCGCGGCCCTGGTCGGCGTGCGCGTCGCGGGTCAGGTCGAGCCCGTCGTGTGCCTCGAATTGCTCCCGGGTGCCATCGTGCGCGGCGCCGCGCTGGCGACGGAATTGCAAGCGCTGGCCGCCAAACACGAAGCCACGCGCGGCATCGTGCGGTTTCTCGAACATCCACGCTTTCCGGTCGACATCCGCCACAATGCGAAGATCGGCCGCGAGTTGCTGGCGGTGTGGGCCCAGGCCAAGCTGGGTACCCCGTGATCGTGGTGACCGGAGCCAGCGGCTTCGTGGGTGGCGCCGTCGCCCGGGCATTGGTGGCGCGCGGCGACACGGTGCGCTGTGTCCAGCGGTCTGACGTCGCCGCGTTGCGATGCCTGGGCGCTGAAGTCGCGCGGGTCGATCTCGGTGCCGATGGAGCCGCCGTGCGTGCCGCGTTGGCCGGCGCATCTGCAGTCGTCCATATCGCCGCGAAAGCCACTGTGTGGGGCCCGCGCGCCGCGTTCGTGGCCGCCAATGTCACCGCAACGGCTCATGTGCTGGCGGCCTGCCGCGCCGAAGGCATCTCGCGGCTGGTCTACACGAGCACGCCGTCGGTCGTGCACTCCGGCGGCGATGTGGAGGGCGTAGACGAGAGCGCTCCGGTGATTCGCGATTCGCCGTCTGCCTATGCTGCGACGAAGGCCCACGCAGAACGGCTGGTGCTGGCGGCCAACGACGCGACGCTGGCCACGGTGGCACTGCGCCCTCACCTGATTTGGGGCCCGGACGACACCCAACTCACCGCGCGCATCGTGGCCCGCGCCCGCGCTGGCCGGCTGCGGCTGGTCGGCGGCGGCACCAAGCTCATCGACTCCGTGTACATCGACAACGCCGTGGCGGCCCACCTGCTGGCCCTCGACCAGGTGGCGGTGGGCGCAGCGTGTGCCGGCAAGGCGTACTTCATCACGCAAGGCCAGCCGATGCCGCAGAAGCAGCTCATCGACGGCATCCTCGCGGCCGCCGGGCTGCCGCCATGCACGCAGAGCATCCCGCCCGGCCTGGCGTGGACGGCAGGTGCGCTGCTCGAACTCGTGTGGTGGCTGCTGCGGCGGCGCGACGAGCCGTTGTTGACGCGCTTCGTGGCCACGCAGCTCGCGACAGCGCACTGGTATGACATCTCGGCGGCGCGGCGCGACCTGGGCTACGTGCCGACGGTGAGCGTGGCCGAGGGGCTGGAGCGCCTGCGGGTCCACCTGGCGCCAACACGCTGACAAGGCGTCCACTTCCGGGCCGGTCCGCCAAGGCAGTCTAGACCAAAGACGCTTGCTTTCCCCTGTGATCCCCCGTTGCCGCACCCTCCGCTGCGGCACCGTCCGCCGCCGCCGCACGCACCGCAGCCCGCGCCGGAAAGGCACCCGCGTGAACCGCCGCGGCCGCCCGCACCACGACCTCGACCGCACCATGGCCACTGAGCACGACGGCCGCGTGGATGCTGCGAGCGAGCTGGGCCGGTGCGGCCGCGCCCGGGACCGCCTGCAGCACCGCGAACACCTGATCGGCGCGCTGCAGGCGGACGCGCCCGATCGCGCGATTGCCGTGCAGCACCGCGACCTGCACCATTTCAAACAGGCCGTGCAGGTGCTGGCGCGAGGCGTCACCGACCGGCGGCGGCACGCTGGCCGGCGCAGCCTCGACCGCAGTCGCTTGTGCAGGGTTCTGCGCGGCCTCGATCGCCAGCCAGTCCACCAGCAGCGCCGCTACCTGTGGACTGTGCGCGAGGCCCCCATGGCTGACACCGGGAAGCGTCCGCAGCACGATGTGCGACGGCACCGCGACCGCGTCCCAGCCACCCAGCGCGCTGTGCACCGAAATCATGCCGTCGCCCAGCCAGGCGTGCAGCGGTGTCGCCTCGGCGAGCGTCCCGGCCACGAGCAGGTTCTGCACGGTCGGCAGCAGCCCCACTTGAATCCGGTCGCCGAGTTCGCGGATGCCTGCGCTGCGCAGGTCTGCCCACTGCCCGACCAACTGGGCGACCGGGTCCGGCGCGGCCCGCAACCAGCCCGTGAGCTGACGCCCGGCGCGCTCCAAAGGGGCACCCAGGTGCGGCGTGCCCAGAAAGGCGACGCGCCGCACGAGGTTCAGCCACGCCTGGCCATGGGCCGCCGCCACCGCACAGGCTCCCCGCACGGCGAGGCCACCCATGCTGTGGCCGACGAGCGCGAGTTCCGTGAGCGGCACCGGCCACGCCGCCACGAGTTGCTCGAGCAGGCGTGCAAGGTCGGCGGCATTGCGCTGCGGTGCGGCCCCGCTGTTGTAGCGCAGGCGCAGGGGCGTCCAGCCATGGGCCCGCTGCAACACCGCAGCGTAGTCTTCAGGCTCGGCCGCAGCCGGGCGGGCGTCGAGCGCAAAGTACGTCTCCGTCGCCATCAGGCCATGGACCAGCAGGACCGCGTGCGAATTCGCCTGTGGATACGCGGCCGCCAGAGCCTCGCGCGTCGCTGCCAACGGCGCGCCGGCGTGGACGAGCGTCATCGGCGTGGCGAGGCTGTTGCCGCTGCGTGCGAGCGAGTCGCCGACCGCGCCGGTGAGTACGGCCAGGGCCTGGTCGAGGTGTCTTCCCATGCCGGTTTGCCTCAATTGCGGCCGGTGGCGCGCGTGGGGGCTGCGTTCAGCCGTGCGCCCACGGCCACACCACGCCGCCGATCCGGTCAATCACCGCACGGCCCTGATCGCGCTCGACGACCGCGAGCCCTCCGGAGAACTCGTAGGCAAACGCGAACTGCAGGCCGACCGCCATCTTGCCGACCCGATCGACGTAGCCCCACAGCCCGACCTTCGAGACGGCAGCCAAGCCCTCGCTGCATGGGCTCACGCGCTCGAACTGGGCGCTGACACACAACCGGCCGGCGGCATCGATGTAGCCCCAGCCGAGGTCGGCGCGCACCGCGGCCAGGCCCTCGTGGTAGGCGTAGGCATCGAGCCACACGGCCGGCAGGGCCAGGCGCCCACCGCGGTCGACGAAGCCCCAGCGGTCGCCGCGCAGCACCGGGGCCCGGCCGTCGCCGAAGTCGCCCGCGTCGGCAAATGGGCCGCCGGGCATCAACGTGCCGGTGCGGTCGATGAACTGAAAACCGTCGCCGTCGCTCACCCGGGCCACCCCGTCGCGAAACCCCCACACGTCGGGCCAGCGCGGCGCCACGACCCAGCGGCCGCCGGGGTCGATGAATCCCCACAGGGCACCTTGGCGAGCCGGCGCAAGGCCTTCGGAAAACGGACGCAACTGGCGGCAGTCGCACGTCAACGTCGAGCCATCGCGCGTGCCCAGGCCGAGCCATTGACCCGCGCGGCATACGACCGCCACGCCGTCCGAGGCCGGGAACGCATCGTCGAACTGGGGCGCGTGCCGCATGGCGCCGCTCACGTCGATGTAGCCCCACACGTCGCCGCGGCGCACCGGCGCGAGGCCCTCGGCAAACGGCTGCACGTCGTCGAACTGGGGCTCGATGGCCAGGTGTCCGCCCGCGTCGATGAAGCCCCAGCGTCCATCGAGTTCGACGGCAACGCGGACGGCGGCGGAAGAGGCGGAGGCTGGCAGCGGAGTCGGCACGAAGATGGCTTGTCCAGAACCTACATGTACCAGCCTACATGTACCACACCTTGAGCGACTCGCACGGGTAGAAGTCGGGCGCATCCGACAACTTCAACCCGTCGAAGATGTCGACGTGGCCCGTGCCCGAGAAGCCGAAAATCTTGTCGAACGCGACGATGCCCTTCTTGCCGGAGACGACGGGCTTGATCTCTTCGTCGATCTTGCCCTCGAATTCCGCCGACGTCTTGTAGCGGCCGCGCGTCGGCCACTGCTGGTGCGGCGGGCCGGCGTAGCGGCTCAGGTAGGTCCACATCTCCTTGGCGCTCAGGATGTAGTACCAGCCGGTCTTCTTGCTGAACGGGATGCGCGCCGGGTCGAGGCCCGCGGCCTTGGCCTTTTCGCGCGTGATCTTCAGGTTGCCGCCGAGCTGGTTGAACATGATCGACAGGCGGATCGCGCACGTGTTCGAGTACTGGTCGGGGTCCCAGCCCTGCTTGACGAGCAGGTCGGAACTCGCCGTGTTCTGCGTGCCGTCTTTCTGGTAATTGTGCGGGTGGGCGTCCCACATCTTCTGGAAATCGCCGGGCAGGCCACCGTTCTGGCTGCCGGGCGCGCCCCCGGCAGGCGCATTGCCACCGCCGGAGCCGGCATTCTGCGCGCCTTCGGGCTGCGTCGTCGGCGGGCTGGGGCGCTGGGCCTGGGCACCGGGTGCGGGACCGGCGCCGGGCTGCGGAGTCGAAGCGGCGGGGCCCGTCGGAGCCGCGGCCACGGGGGCCGATTTGTCCATGGCGGCGAGCGTGTCCTTGCCGATCACGCCGTCTGGATTCAGTCCATGCGACGACTGCCACTGCTTGACGGCCTTCGATGTGTCGCCGCCCCAGGCGCCATCGGCACCCGCTCGGCCGACCTGAAGGCCCTGGCCGATGAGAAAGTTCTGCACGGCGCGCGCCGATGGACCGCGGGCGCCTTCCTTCAACGTCGACGTGCCAGCCGCCACGGTCTCGAGGACATGGTCGCCGGAGAACAGCGAGTTGGTCAGCGCTCCACCGCCGGGAGCCGCAGGCGGAACGGGAGCTTGCGCGCCACCGCCCGCGCCGCCGCCACCACCTTGCGGGGCCGGCGTCGTCGCATTCTGGTTCTGCTGCTGGCCGCGCGGAGTCTGCTGTTGGGGGGCCTGGGGCGTGGGCATGGCGTTCCTCGTTGGGGATGGCCCCTGACAGCAGGGCTCGTCCGCCCGCGAGCATAGGCGAGGCCGTTCGCTCACGGAAGGGATCGGGGTCCGTCATCTGGCGCCGCAGGGGAGCGCAGGCCCCGGTCGCGTGCGGCACCGTGCGGTGGGGCCTCCGCTACGGCACGGGCGCTACGATCGCTGCAAGGCCGGCCCGCAGGATGTCGGTGGGGACGATGGCGCTGGCCACGAGCCAACCCTCGCCGGAAAAGTCGTAATACCAGCCCGGGTGCACGCGGACCCCGTGGGTGCGCAGCCAACGGTCCACGCTGGCGTCGTCGGTCGCGCCCGCCGGCCCGCGCAAGACGATCGCCCAGCCGCCATCGGCACAGAGCGCACTCCACGCGGTGTCGCGCACGACGTCGCGGGCGAGCTGACGGTTTGTGGCGACGCGGGCCTGCAACGGCGACAGCACTTCGGCGCGGGCCGCGAGCAGGACAGGCAGCGCGCGCTGGATCGGGCTGGCGACCGAAAGGAACACGTCGGCGACCAGTTCGAGCCGCCGCAGCGCCTCGGCCACCCGTTCACGCGGACCCGACACCGCGACCCAGGCGAGCTTGGCCTGGGGCAGCAGACACACCTTTGACAGGCCCGACAGCACGAATGTCAGGCACCGGTCGAAGCCCGCGCTCGACGCGACGCGATCCGGGTCCGCCGGGCCAGTCACAAAGTCGGCAAACACCTCGTCGACCACCAGCGCCAGGTCATGCCGTGCGCACAGGTCCGCGAACCCGTCGCGTTCGGGGCGGCGCAGGACGTGACCGGTCGGGTTGTTCGGACTCACGGCGAGGATCGCACGGGTGCGTGGCCCCACGGCGCGGTGAACGGCGTCGAGGTCGAGGTGCCAGCCGTCGGCGTACGGGCACGCATACGGTACGAGCCGCACGTCATGCAGGCGCGCCAGCATCTCGAACAGGGGATAGCCGGGCGTCGGCACCAGCACGTCGTCGCCCGGGTTGCACAACGTGGCGAAAATCCAGCCATACAGCTCGCTCGTCGAAGCCGCGAGGACGACGTGGTCGGGCGGTACCGCATGGTTGTGGTAGGCCGCAACGGCGACCCGCGCGGCGAGCAGTCCCTTGGGGTTCGGTTCATACGCTGCCGTGACCGAGCCGGCCAGCAGCGCTTCGAGTCGCTCAACCGACCAGCCGAGGCCGACCGCGCTCGGGTTCGTCACCGTCAGGTCCAGCGCCGCTGGCAGCGCCGCGCCAGAGTCGAGGCGCTCGCGCCAACCGGTGCGTTGGGAAAACACGGCGCGCTCCTCCCGATCAGCCGATCGTGACCACGCGGCCGTCGCGAAAGGGCTCCATGTACGCCAGGTACGCCTGCCAACCGAGGTCGATCTGCATCAGGTTGTCGGGCGTGCAGGGCCGCAGCACTTTCGCCGGGTTGCCGACCAGCAGCACGCCGGGCGGGAAGGACTTGCCGACTGTAACGACCGAGCCGGCCGCCACGATCGAGTGGTCGCCGATCGCGGCGTTGTCGAGCACGGTGGCGTTCATGCCGATCAGGCAGTCGTCGGCGATGCGGCAGCCGTGCAGGATGGCGCCGTGGCCGACGGTGACGCGCTCGCCGACGTGGGTCTCCGAATAGCCTTGCGTAATGTGGACGATGCAGCCGTCTTGCAGGTTCGAGTGCGCGCCGATGCGGATGGCGCCACAGTCCCCGCGCAGCACCGCGCCCGGCCACACGCTCACGTGCGGGCCGAGCACGACATCGCCGATGACGACCGCGGTGGGGTGGACCCAGGCGGTGGGGTCGATGACGGGGGTCTTGTCTTCGTAGCGCTGGATCACGGTGGCTCCTGACAGGATGGGTCGGGGCGGGCGGTAGCGGGCCCGGCGCCGTCATTTCACGATGCCTGCACTCTGCAGCGAAATCGGCAAGCCGGCGACGGGGCCCGGTGCAAGGTACTGGCGTACACGAGCGCCGCGATTATGACATAGCCGCGCCATCCGCATCACCCGCACACACCGCGACGGCCGCCAAGACCAACGCAAGGCAGCAGACAACCGGCGTCAAGCAGGGGCGGCAGATCGAGGAGGACCTGGGCACGTTGCACCCTTTGCGAACCCGCGCAATCGGACGCGGACGGCGAAGCATAGGGGATTCGTCGATTCCCGCAAATCTTTGAAATGTTCAGATGTTGCGTGATTGCGTAAGGATTTCACCCGAATGACGTTTCGGACTGGGCGCACACCGGCCCGCACGATCACGCTGCGGTCGGCCGGCAGAACCCGATCGGGAGCGCCCGTGACGAGATATTCTTACTTACATTCAATGAGATGACCTGACGGGATTCGCCGGGGTCGGCGGCGGCTCCGGCACGGTCGGGCGTGGCAACGGGGAGCAGACGTGCATCGCCCTTGACTCCGGCACGGCCATTCCCACGATCCGCGCCTCAGAACCGCCGTCCGATATCGGCGCACGCCCCGGACCTGCCGCGGCAACCGCTCGCCGAATCGCCCAGAACGCAATAGGAAATTTCCCCAGATGAACCTCGCTCCCGCCGCCGAACCTCCCTCGGCTCCCCTGCCCCTGCTCGACGGCGTCGCCCCCGCGACGAGCGTCCAGCCCGACGAACCTGAGGAGCCTCCCTCGACTGCGGCGAGGACGGGCGACGCGGCGCGGCCTTTTGCGCGGGCCGGCGACGTGCGACCGCTCCAGGCCGTGACCCCGGAGAACCGGCGGACCCGGCCCGAGAACCGTCGCGACCGCCCACCGGCCAGCCGCCGTCGCCCGCGCCGCCTCGCCTTCGTGTGCAACCTGCGGCCTCCGAACCCGACACCAGCGCGGCCTGCCACGAGCGCGCCTCCTCTCGACGACGAATTCGAGGAATTCGACAGCCCGGCCACGGTGGACGCACTCGCCCGCTTCTTCCAGACCGAGGGCTACCACGTCACCGTGCTCGAAGCGGACCGCACGCTGCCGCGCCGCCTGATGACGGGCCACTTCGACCTCGTGTTCAACATGGCCGAGGGCCGGGGCGGGCGCTGCCGGGAGGCGCTGGTGCCGGCCCTGTGTGAGATGCTCGGCCTGCACTACACCGGTTCCGACCCGCTGACGCTCGCCGCGACGCTCGACAAGGCCGTCGCGAAACGACTCGTGCAGGCCGAGGTTTGCACGCCGGCGTGGTTGCTGGTTCTGAAGATGGACGACCTGCGTGAGGCATTCGCGCGCCCTGACGGCTTCGCCTTGCGCTTCCCAGTGTTTGCCAAGCCGAACGACGAGGGCTCCTCAAAGGGCATCCGCGCCACCAGTCGCTGTGAGACGCCGGCCCAACTCGAAGCGATCTGCCGAGATCTGCTTGATAAGTACGGGCGGCCAGTGCTCGTCGAGGAGTTCGTGCGCGGTGCCGAGGTCACGGTCGGGCTCGTCGGCAACGGTACGCCGGAGATCGTTGGCCTCATGCACGTGCTGCCGGCCGCGGGGCCGTCGGCGGACTTCGTCTACTCGCTCGACGTCAAGCGCACGTTCGAGACGTCGGTGCGCTACGCCATCCCGCCCGAGTTGCCGCCGGCGCATTGCGAGGCTGTGGCGGCAGCAGCGCTCCGGGCGTTCCGGCTGCTGGATTGTCGCGACGTGGCGCGCATCGATTTTCGTGTGGATGCCAACGGCACGCCGTGGTTCATCGAGGCCAATCCGCTGCCGGGCCTGTCGCCGACGTCGGGCGACCTCGTGATCACGGCGCGTGCCATGGGGTGGACGTGGGAGCAACTCGTGACGCGCATCGTGCGGTCGGCCGAGTTTCGCCAGGGCGTGCTGCGACCGATGCTGGTACCGAAGCCGGAGGCCGCACGGCGCAGGCCGGCGCTGGCAGTGCGCGCGCTGGCGGAACTGCCGCTGCTGCGGGTGTTGGGGCCGGCGCGGCCGGTGGGGTGACGGGGCCCTGCGCGATTGACGGGCTGGCACCGCGCGGGGTTGGCAGTGGGTCAATGGGCGCACGGCTACTTGTACTTGACGAGGTTCTTGTACTTCTTGAGGTCGTCGCAGTTCTTGGCGTATCGGACCAGCGAACCTCACCCGTCAGTCGCGCGCCGCCGTCCGCTTCGCCATCTAGGCACGCGGAAGCAGGTACGCGAGGTCTGCATCCCGCGTACCGGCGTTGTCGCTGGGATTCAAACGTGCGTGGCGTGCAAGGGTCGGCAGCACGTCGTTCAGGTACGACCAGGGCTCAGCGCCGGCCAGCTTGCATGTGGCGAACGCCGTGTAGATGACCGCGTGCAGACGACGCCGATGTCGAGAATTGATGAGCTTTTGCCGTGGAATTGGGTCCTTGACGGGTGAACTTTTCCACCGTCCGTGGACTTTGGTGGATGTCGAGCCGGGCTGCCAAGCGTGGTTGCTCGGGCGGTTACGGTACAGCGGTGGAGCCGGCAGGAACGTGCGGCCCCTTGAAGTCTTGCAGAACGCGCCATCTGCGCACAACACATGAAGATGAAAGGATAATCTGGCCGCTCCAGAGGTCCCGTGAAAGGTCGTGATCTGTCTGGAGTTTTCCAGGCGATCCGCGGGGAGGGCGTTTTCGGCGGTCGGAGGGCCCCGGCGAAGCCGGGAATCGGCCTGGACACGAACGGCACATCCGGCAGCGTGTCCCCGCCGAGGAACGACCAACCGACCCGACGCCGCAGCCATCCCCGGCCCGCTCTCCTCCCTCAGGCGACCCGGTCCTAACCACAGGGCCCCCGGGAACGCCCTGGTGGCCCCATCGCCCATCATTGGGGGCATTGGGCGCGTGCACCGCAAAGCCACACCGTGGCCTACTGTGACCCCGTGCCGAGCACCGCAGCCGCTGCCCAAGGGGCACCGGGTCCTGTGCGCCGCCCGTGCCCGCGCGCTCGTCGCCTCACGGCGGAGCCTTGCACACCCCGTACTCCGTCGCGCCGACCTTCAAGGGCGGCACCGCGCCTTGGCACGTGGTCCCGGCCGCGCAGCCGCCGGTCGCCAGCTTGCACTGCGGCGCACAGGTTCCGCCCGCGCACGTCAGTCCTGGCGCGCAGTCCGCCATGCCGGCGCAATTGCCGCCCGCCCCCTGCTTGCCGCCCAGCGTGCCGCAGAACGTGACGTAGCCGAACTCCTGCTGCTTCAGGATGTAGCAGGCGCGCGCACCGCAGCCGGTCTGCGTCACGGGGTCGCATGCCACCATGCAAGCGCCGACGCCGGGCAATCCCGTAGGCATGCACACGGCCGATGCGCAGGACTGTGGCACCCCCAGCCCGCACAGGATCGCGCAGTGGTTGCCGGTCGGCAGCCCCGTTATGCACACCGACCCGGCGCGGCAGTCGTTGTCCTGCGTGCACGCACCGCCAGGCGTGGTGGCGCCGGCCGGCCGGCACACGGGCGCGCCGGTCGGCAGGTAGCACGCCTGGCCGCTGGGACAGCCGCATTGGGGCGGCAGCGCGCGGCACGGTGACTCTAGGCACGGCGCAGGCGGGGCGGCGCACGCATCCGGTGGCGTCGCGGCATCGACGCTTCCCACGGCCCCGGTGGCGTCCGCGCCGCCACCGCAGCCCGCGTCGGCTTGCGGGGTCGCGGCCGCCGGCAGGCAGACCTGTCCGATGCAGTCGCCCGCCGGTCCGCACTGGTCTTCGGTCGTGCACGGGTAGCTGCAGTGTCCCTGCACGCACAGGCTCGACTCGCATTCTGCCTCCGCCACGCACGGCGACAGGTAGCGCCGGCGCGACACCTTGGCGTCACAGCCGCCGAGGGCGAGGACGAAGGCGAGCGTCGTGCCAGCGGCAGTTCCGCTGATCCACGGTGCGCGCCGCGTGACGTGCACGTCGCCCACGAACTCGTCCGTCGACAGGGACGCGACCCCGAGCCGCCCGAATGCACCCACGGCAGTGCGCCAGCGCTCGTCGACGTCGCCGGCATTGCGGGCCGGCACTCCAGCGCCAGCACCCGGGACGAGTTCGACGCCGTGGCCGTACGCCAGCCCCCATGCTCGTGGATCTCGGCCGGAATCGTCAGATGCCCCTTGCTGGTCGCTGTCCCTCGCAATTGTCTCTCGCAATTGTCCCTCGCACCACCCATCACCCACGAGTGTAGATGCTATGCACAAGCCCCCGCGATCCGCATCAGTTTCGCGACATGATTCAAGCCACTTGCAGCCATCCTCCACCCCGAACCAGCCACGGGTCGCGTGCTGTCAGTCGAGCGCGCACGACCGCGTTGCCCGTTTGCAGCATCGTCTGCAGCCACAGGCTGTAAGCCATGCAATCCACCATCGCCCGCCAGTCCGTGCCGCCGGACCCTCCGGAGCCGCCCGCTAGCCGCCGGAAAGCGAGTCTGCGGCGACCAACCCACCTCGTCAACGCAGGTTTTTCGCAGTTTGGACAGATCGCGCCCGTCCAGCCGCGCTCCAGCGCGCCCGAACACCACCGGCCGATTGGATCAGCCGGGCCTCATGCCGCCCACGACAGCGGCTCCAGAT
>SHZF01000040.1 GCA_009692425.1 Myxococcales bacterium
CGGATTCCACCACGGGTCGTAGTGGATGACGACGTCGGCGGCCGTCAGGTTCAAGCCGACGCCACCCGCCTTCAAGCTGACGAGGAACACGGGCGGACCGTCGTCGGCCTGCGCCTTCGCGATCACGGCGGCGCGATCGCGCGTCGCCCCGTCCAGGTACGCCGTAGCCACGCCCGCCTCCTCAAGCAGGCGCCGCAGCAGCTTCAGCATCGTGGTCCACTGCGAGAACACGAGCACGCGGCGCCCTTCGGCGAGCAGTTCTTCGACGGTTTCGAGGAAAAGTTCGGTCTTGGCCGAGTTCGCCACGGCGCGCGCGTCTTCGAACGGCAGCAGGTCTGGGTGGCAGCAGGCCTGGCGCAGGCGCAGCAAGGCCTCGAGTACGGTCAACGCGTTGCGTTCAAGGCCGCTCTCGTCGACAGCCTTCATCACCTGCGCCCGGTACGTATTGCGAACCTTTTCGTAAAGCAGGCGCTGGGCGGGCCCGAGCGTGCAGCGCAGCGTGACCTCGGTGACGGGCGGCAATTCGGTCAGCACGTCTGCCTTCAGGCGGCGCAACAAGAAGGGTCGCAGGCGCTGGCGCAACTGGTCCAGCAGTTCAGGTTGCACCTCGCCAGCCTTCTCCACACCGTAGCGCCGCAGGAAGCGGGCACGGCTGCCGAAAAAGCCCGGCATCAGGAACTGGAATTGACTCCACAGTTCCATCAGGTTGTTTTCGAGCGGCGTGCCCGTCAGCGTCAGCCGGTGCATGGCCTGCAGGCTGCGTGCCGCGCCCGCGGTTTGCGACGCCGCGTTCTTGATCGCCTGCGCCTCATCGAGCACGACGTAGTGGAACGGCTGCGGCAACAGCAGTTCCAAGTCGAGCCGCAGCAACGCATACGACGTGACCACGATGTCGTACTCGGCCAACCGCTGCAGCAGGGCCAACCGATCCTCGCGACTGCCGCCCCGCAGCACGAGCACCCGCAGCGTGGGCACGAAGCGCGCGGCCTCGTCGGCCCAGTTCTGCACGACCGACGTCGGCGCCACCACGAGCGTCGGCCCACGGGCGCGCCCGCCATCGACCTCGTCAAGCAAAAGCGCCAGCGTCTGCACGGTCTTGCCGAGGCCCATGTCGTCGGCGAGGCAGGCGTGCAGGCCGAGCCCCTGCAACGCAGCCAGCCACTCGTAGCCGCGCTGCTGGTAGCCCCGCAGCGTGCCGACGAAGCGGGCCGGCAGTTCGCGCGGCACGATGCCCACAAAAGCGTCCAGCTTTTCTGTGAACGCGCGCCAGCCCTCGTCGCCCGCGCCGTGTTCAGCGGCGAGACCAAGCAACGCGGGTGCCAGGAAGCGGCCCACCTTGTGCTCGCCGTCCGCATCGGGCGGGGCCAGTTCGTCGAGGTCTTGCAGCGCCGCCGCGTGCTTGCGGAGCCACGCAGCGGGCAGCCGCGCCATCTCTCCATCCTGCAACCGGATGAAGCGGGCCCCCTTGCGCCACGCGGCCAGCACGAGCCCCAAGGGCACGGCGGATTCGCCGGCGTGGAGTTCGATGCGCACGCCGAACCAGTCGATGCCGCTGCGAATCTTGACCTGCGCCACGACACCGTGGCGGCTCGGCCGCAGTCTGGCCAGCGTTTCGTGGCCGAGCACCTCGGCGCCGTCGCGTTCGAACGTGGGCATGTGGTCGATTAGGAAATCGAGCGCTTCGTCGGGCGGCAGGCTGGCCGGCAAGTTGGCTCCAACCGCACGCGCCACGCGGGTGTGCCAGCGCTGCTCGAAGGCATGATCGCGCTGCCACAAGGTCGGCGTGTGCCCGGGATGCCCGCGGGCGAACACCTTGGGACCGCCACCGAAGGCAAACTCGACGACTTCGCGGCTCGGCCGGTGGAGGTGCCCGTCGCCGTCGTCGGCGCGATAGTGGAATGCGAGGTGCACGGACAACGACTCGTCCACCTCGGCGAGGCGCAGCACCGGTACCGCGGCCGCGATACGCGCCTGGGGCAGTTGGACCGTACGCTCGACCAAAGTGGCATCGGAGCGCAGGCGCGGCAATACGTCGCGGCAGAAGGCGGGCAAGTCCGATGCGACGATCTGCACCGGTCCCGAACGCAGCAGTGCGAGAACGGCCGGGGCGTCGCAATCGGGGCGCACGACGCATTTCTCGGCGCGCAGGTACAACCACGGTACGGGACCGGGCAGCAGCAGGTAGTCGTCGCCGCCGCGCCCCGGCACGACGCTCTGCACCTCGGCGCGCAGTTCGATGCCGCCGCCCGTCGTGTCCTGGATGAGCACGGTGACGGGACGCTTCTCGCCATCGACCCGCGCGTCGTCGCCGTCGACCCGCAGCGAGAACGGCGCGGCGTCGACAAAAAGGCGCACGAACACGTCGATGAAGCCGGGCTGGATGGTTCGCACCCGCAGATCGTGGCGGTTGACGAGACACAGCACGGGGATGAGGTCGTCGCGGTTCTGCGCCTGGTCGTCCCCCGTCCGGTAGCCGAAATGCCCCACGGCCGTCGGAGTCCAGCCGGCGACGGCACCGGTCGAACGCTTGCCGCGATCGGAGACGGACCTGCGGCGCCGCACGACGCCCACGGTGATATCACCGGTTGCGCTCGATCGGTGAAGGGCGAGGTCGTAGCACGTCCAGCTCGCCCGGTCCGGCGCCATGGCTGGCGGGGGCGCCGCATCGGCCTGCAGCACCTTGCGCCACCCGGACGGATGGCCGTTGCGCCCGCGCTCCAAGCCACCCGATTCAAAGTTGTGCTGGATCGCCAGCGTCGCGGCCATTGCGTGGGTGCAGGCGGCGTCGCCCTGCTCGCAGGTGCAATCCCAACTGTCGAGGACGGCACCGTCCGTGCCGAGATCGAGGGCCAACGTCACCGTCTCCGCCGTGTCGCGATCGGCACCGACGAGCACCTGATAGCGCTGTGCATCCTCTTCGAGCCGCACGATGCGCTGCACCTGGCCGCGCCGGAACGCCTCCGCTCCGGCCAGCCGCGCACGGTTGCCGATGGCGCTCTCGAGCAGGCTCAAGTTCAACCGCACGCGTCTGCCTCTGGGCGCCCGTCCGTGGCGCCGCCATCCATCAACTCGCCCAACACGACCGTTGCAAACGCCCCGGCCGGCAGGACGAACCGCACAGTGTAGCCATCGACTTCGGCATCGAGCCCGGCTTCGGTGACGGGAATGACCAAGGGGCGCCGCGTGCCCTCGGCCAGCGGACCCAGCGCAGCGAAGTCGTCGAGGTCCAGGCCACACGCCGCGAGCACCTCGTCTTCAAGGGCTCCCGCTGTCGCCGTCGCGCGCACCATCTTGGGCCCCCACATCGGCCCCGTCGGCTCGATCTCGCCCAAGGCGGCGCGGGCCCGGTCAAGCTCTGCGTCGGAGCTTACGAACACGCCACCGGAAGCCACCTTGCGACAGACGTCGCCGGCCAGAACGAGCCCCAACGTACCCTCGCCCAGCCGCCGTGCGACAGTGCAGTTGAACACGTGGCTCTGGAGCGCCGAAGCCGCCAACCGGCGCAGGGAACGGTCGGCAAGGTTCACCTGGTGCACCACGCCGTCCGGCGTGCCGATGCGCGCCATGCGCGGCACTCCCTTCGCCAACGCCCAACCGGCCGCCAGCGTCGAACCGCCGTGCCCCATCCGTTGGCTGCCGTAGAACGCCGGGCAGCCGCGCGCCACCAGCACGTCGAGTCGCGCGCGCGCCAAGCGGGCTGCATCGGGCCCCGCCTCGCGCACCCGGATGCGAAAGCGGTTGCCGCGCAAGTGGGCGGTGCGCAGCTTGTTGCGATGAAGCTTGGCCTCAAGCACGCGAATCCCCGGCGCTTCGACGGCGCCGACCCGTGCCTGGGCGTTGGCGGGTACGCTGACCCACTGCCGGGTCACAGCGCGCTTGTCCTTGAGCCCCGCCATGCCGATCGCGTCGGGGGGTACGCCGAGCGAACGCGACAGGTGGCGCCGCAACGTATCCGCGGCCACGTCGATCTTCTCGATCCACAAGTACAGGTGTTCCCCCTCGCCGGACGGCAGATAGAGGGGCAGTTCTTCGACTTCGAAGTCTTCCGGCACCGTGCGCAACCGCCCGTCCGTACCCGGCAAGTCGGCCGTAGCCCGCGGCAGCGGGTGGAGTGGAACGAGGGGACAGATGTGCAGATCGGCTGGCAGCATGGGCCGGTTAGCATGGCGGTAGCGCGCGGTGCGGGCAAGCACCGGGTCCTGGTGCGACGAAAATGGGTTGCACCGGGGCCCGCTGGAGCGACAGGGGGCTGCGCGGCAATTGGGCACGGTTGCCAGTCCGCGTCGGCGCCGGTAGCCTCCACGCCCACTTTCCCGAGCAAGGAGGACTCATGACCGCAAAGAATTACGTTCAGAAGGTGATGCGCGACTTTCCAGACAACGAGATGAGCGCTAGCGATCTGTGGGATTGGCAAGGCGAAACGAAGGATTTCGCCCGCAACACGATCTACTATGCGCTGCTCGAACTCGAGAAGGGCAAGAAGGTCGTGCGCGGCCAGTTGCCGGGTGAGAAGTCGGTGTATTGGGCGGCTGCCCGCTAGAGACGCGACCGACTCGGCTGCCGGCGCGACCGGTGCAGTGCCCTGCCGTAGCGGGGTGTCAGCTTGCTCACGGCGCGCAATCGCTCGGGCAACTGCTGGCCACCTCGCCGGCCTCGCAGACGCCATTGCCGCAGAGGCCGCCCTTCGCGGACCCGTTGCATTCGCTGAAGCCGCACGCGGCGACCGCCTTCGACTTCGGGTGCGTGGCGGCCGAGTCGGCGCAGAATTCGCCGCAGGTCTCGTCGCCGCCGCATCCCGCGAGGCAGCCCAGCGCACCGTCGAGCGCGCTGACGCAACTCGGGTCGGCGAGGCAGATCGCGGTGGTGCCGCCGCACTTGCCCTTCAGGCACGCGAGGATGCCGACGACTTCGGCATCGCAGTCCACGGCACACGCTCCGGGACCCTCCGGCTTCTGGCACACGCCGTCGCCGCACGCGGGACTTGTGCCGCTCGCGCAGTCCATCGGGCACTTCGCCGCTTTTTCCCCTGCCTCGCACACGCCGTCGCCACAGACGGGCGGCGGGCCGCAGTCCTCGGGGCACGTGAACCCCGACTCGCCATCTTCGCACGCGCCATCGCCGCACGGCGGGGGCGGCGTCGCGTCGCCAGCAGGACCGCTGTCTGCATTGACCCCGTCGATGCCGGCGTCCTGCCCCGTCGCCTCCGGCACCGCTCCGTCGGTCGTCCCGCGGCCGCCCGGCCCGGCGTCCACGGGGAGAAGCGCGTCCGTCTTGGCGGCGCCGTCGGCCTTCGGGGCGGCCGTGTCCTTGGCCGCAAACAGCAAGCTGTCAAAGGCGAATCCGGCGTCGGCGGCGGCCGCATCGGACCCCGCGTCGGCGGCAGGAACGGTCGCTTCGCCACAAGCCAATAGGGCCGCGCTCCACAGGATCGAGGCCGAATGAAGATGGTGCCGTTCAAAACCCGCTCGCGCCGCCAGGTGTCGGATTGTCGTGCGGGACTCCATCCGGGCAGCCTACCGGCTGGGCGCCGGCGTGTCACGACCCCGATCCGCCGCCTTCGGCCCAGCTCTGCGTTGTCGCTGCGGAATCGGCGTTCGAAGTACCGGGTGTATGTCTTCACGCCGATTCCTTGCTCCGCCTTGTCGAGCGCAAGCGAGCCAACCGGCAACGCGCATCCGAATTTGGCGACCGGGGATGGCAGTCGGTGGTGGATCTTGGACCAGCGCACGGTTGACCTCGCGCGTTCCGCCCGCCAAGATGCCGACGCCTTGACGAAGCTTCGGGGGCGCACTGAGCCGATCGCTAGGCCGTCCGCCTCCTCCCTTCGCATCGGGCCAGCATGAAGGTCGGAGACACCCCAGCATGAAGGTCGGAGACATCGTTGCGGGCCGCTTCGTCGTCCAGCGCGTGGCCGGCAGCGGTGCGATGGGCACTGTCTTTTGCGGCCACGACGCCGAGAGCGACAAGTTCGTCGCGATCAAGGTGCTGCATACGACCGACGAGAAGCTGGGCGAGCGGTTCGAGCGCGAAGCCGAAATCCTCCACCAGCTCGACGACCCGGGCATCGTGCGCCACATCGCATCGGGCGAGACCGACGACCACGAACGCTACCTGATCATGGAGTGGCTCGAAGGCCTCGACCTCGGGCAGCGGTTGATGGCCGGCACGGGCCTCACCGTCGCCGAATCGGTCACGCTGGCGCGGCGTGCGGCGGCGGCGCTCGGCAAGGCCCACGACCTTGGCATCATCCATCGCGACATCAAGCCGTCCAACCTGTATCTGCTTGGCGGCGACCCGGCCGAGGTCAAGGTGCTCGATTTCGGCGTTGCGCGGCTCACCGGCCAGCAGCGCAGGACCGCCACCGGGGCGACCCTCGGCACGCCGGCGTACATGGCGCCAGAGCAGGCAGCGGGCATGGCCAACCTCGATTCACGCGTCGATGTCTTTGCCCTGGGCTCGGTGCTTTTCGAGTGCCTCACCGGCCAGCCGGCGTTCCCCGGCGAGTCGTTGATGGAGATCCTGTCGAAAGTGCTGTTCCAGGAGCCCCCGCAGGTGCTCCAGGTGCGGCCCGACCTGCCGGAAGCGCTCAATGCCGTGGTCGCGCGGATGATGGCGCGCGACCAGAACCTGCGCTACCGCGATGGGCACGCCGTGGCGGCGGCGCTGTCGGGATTCGAGGCCATGCGCGGGGATCGGCCGAAATCGGCGGCCTACGCGTCGCTGACGCTGACGGGGGCGGAGCGGCGCTTCATCAGCATCGTCGTGCTCGGCGTGAACCGGCTCGGCGAGACGCCCGACGCCACGATGTCCGAGAGCGACCTGAGGACCGAGACGCGGCTCATCAAGAGCACCGCCAAGATGTTTGGGTTTCGCATCGAGAACATGCCCGACGGGTCCGTGATCGCCATCCAGGACGCCATCGGGGTGCCAACCGAGCAGATCGAGCGCGCCGCCCGCTATGCCCTGCGTTTGCGCGAACACGTGCCCGGGGCACCGCTGGCGCTGGTGACGGGTTGGGGCGTGATGGACAACAACGCCACGCTATCCAGCTTGCTGAACAATGCTAGTGAGTTGCTGAAGAAGGCGAACGTGGACGGCGTGCGCATCGACTCCGACACGGCCGCGCTGCTCGATGCCCGCTTCGAGGTCGCCCAGCGCGAGGGCGAAGGGTGGGTGCTCGAGCGCGAGCAACCGGCGACCGACGCGATTCGAGTCGTCAACGGCAAGGTCACGCAGTACGTCGGACGGCAGCAGGAACTCGCCATGCTCGACGCCGCGTTCGCGCAGTGCATCGACGACGGCGAGGCCCGCGTCGTGTTGGTGACGGCGCCGGCAGGCATGGGCAAGTCGCGGCTGGCTTTCGAGTTCGTGCGACGGATCGAGCAATCTCACGGCGACATGATGCTCCTGCAGGGGCGTGGCGACCCGCTCGGCGCGGCGGCATACGGCTTGCTGGCGCTGGCGCTGCGGCGGGCTGCGACGGCGCGCGAGGGCGAGGCCTTCGCCACCCAACGGACGGCCCTGCGCAACCTGGCCAAGCGCTGGGTCGACGTCGCCTTGCTCGACCACGTCACGGACTTCCTCGGCGAGATGGTCGGCATCCGCAGCGACGACACTGACAATCCGCAGTTGCGAGCCGCCCGTGCCGACCCGACGTTGATGGGTAGCCAGGTGCTGGCGGCGTGGCAGACGTTCATGGCGGCGGTCACCGCGCGGACCCCGGCACTCGTCGTGCTCGAAGACGTCCAGTACGCCGATCTGCCGTCGCTGCGCGCGATCGAGGCGGTGCTCAAGGACCTGCAGGGTGCGCCCCTCATGGTGCTGGCTCTCGGCCGCCCCGAACTGCACGAGCGCCATCCGAACCTGTGGCGCGACCGCAACCTGACGAAGCTCGAACTCGGCCGCCTGCCACCGAAGGCCAGCGAACGCCTCGTCCAGCAGGTGCTCGGGCGCGACATCCAGCCGGCGCTCGTGGCGAAGTTGATCGAACGCAGCGAGGGCAATCCGTTTTGCCTCGAAGAACTGATGCGACACGTGGCGGCGGGACAGCGCGACAGCTTCCCCGACAGCGTGCTCGGCATGGTGCAGGCGCGCCTCGAGACGCTGGACCCGCGGGAGCGCCAGGTGCTGCGCGCCGCCAGCGTATACGGCCAGGTGTTCTGGCTCGGTGGCGTCGCGGCAATGCTCGGCTTTGCTCGCGCTGCCGAGGCCGGCGAGCACCTGGAAGGGCTCGTACGGCGCGAACTCGTGCGGCGGCGGCCCGATTGCGTGTTTCCGGGCGAGACCGAATACGGTTTTGCCAGCGCGATGGTGCACGATGCGGCCTATGCGAGCCTGACCGGCGAAGACCGGATGCTGGGCCACCGGCTGTGCGCCAAGTGGCTGGAGGCCCACGCAGAGCGCAACGCCCTCGTGTTGGCGGGGCACCTGGAACGCGGTGGCCAGTCGCTGCTCGCGTCTGCCCAATACCTGCGGGCTGCCGAGTCGACCCTCGAATCGGGGGACAACGAAGGCACCGTCACCCTGGCCGAGCGGGGCCTCGATTGCGGCGCGGCCGGCGAGGTGCGCGGCCGGTTGCGCCTGGTGCAGGCCGAGGTCTGGGAGTGGCAGGGCAAGTGGGCCGACAACGAGACGGCCGCCCGCGAGGCGTTCAGCCTGCTGCCCGTCGGGTCGGCGCCGTGGTTCCGTGCGGCCGGTCAGGCGCTGATCGCGTCTGCGCGCTTCGGCCAGTCGCCCGATTTCGCCGGCCTCGCCGCCCGCATCGGGGCCGTCGAACCGGCGGACGCCGCGGCATGTGGTCGCAAGGTGGTCGCGCTGTGCCGCGGCGCGCTGAACGCGTTGTGGGTCGGCCGCTACGACCTGGCCAACGCGCTGGTCCGCGACGCCGAAAGTGCGGTGCTGCCGCTGGCTGACGGAGACCTGCTCGCGCTCGCCCGGCTCAACCACGCACGTGCGTACACCCTCCTGTTCGCGGGCGACACGTGGGCGTCCGTCTCGCATTTCGAGCGCGCCGCAGACATGTGGCACAAGGCGGGCGACCGGCGAATTCCGGCAGGCGTGCGCACAAATCTCGGCTTCACGCTGGCCCAATGCGGCGAGTTCGACCGCGCCGAGGCCCTGCTGCGCGTGCAGGCCGCGAGCGCGGAGAAGGCGGGGCTCAGCTTCCTGAAACTCGTCGTCGATCACAATCTGGGAACGGTCCTCGCGTTGTGCGGGGACATCGAGGCCGGCGTGGCCCTCAAGGAATCTGCCGTGCGGCGGCTGGCCCAATCTGGGCACCCGCGCCTCGACGGCAACGTGCGCGCGGCGTTGGCCGAAGTGCTGTGGATGGCCGGACGGCTGGCAGAAGCGGAAGATGAGGCCTTGGCGGCGGTGGCGCTGCTGCCGCCGTTTCCGCCGACACACGCGTATTCACTGGGCGTCCTGGCGCGCGTCCAACTCGACCTCAACCGCCCTGCCGAGGCCCTGGCGAGCGCATCGCTCGGCATGGCCATCGTCGATCGCCTTGGCGGCCTCGAAGAAGGCGAGGACCTGCTGCGCCTCGTGTGGGCCGAAGCGCTCGCGGCGTGTGGGCGCAGCGCCGACGCCCGTGTCGCCCTGCAGACCGCGGTCCGCCGCCTGCACACGCGCGCCGCCGATATCCCGGACGCGGCGGGAAGGGCTCGCTTCCTGCGCTGCACCCCGGCGCGGGCGCAGACATTCGCCCGAGCCGCCGAACTGGACATCGACCCTGCGCCTGCCACCTGAACCTGCCCCGCGCCAAGAACTTGCAAGGAGAAACCCGATGCCGAACCTCTACCTGCACCCCCGCTCCGCGTTCTGCCAGAAAGTCATGGTCGTGCTGTATGAAAAAGGGATCGAGTTCGAGCCGATCGTGACGGACCTGTTCGACCCCGACACGCGCCGTCTTGACACTTGCCAGCCGACTCCGGCGTCCTGGCGGTGCGCGATTGCCGCTGCGATGGCTGCGGCGGCCGTCGCTGCGTGTGATCCACCTCCCGACGTGACCGACGGTGTGCCCGACATCGAGGTGATCTCCTGCAACCCCGCGCTCGAGAACCAGAATTGCGGACCTGGCACGCAGTTCGTGGTGCGCATCCAATGCGACGCCGCCGCGCTGAAGTGGCGCCGCATGTCGACTTGTGGCTCCAATCAGGCGTGCGACGAAGTGCCTGACCCCGCCGCGCCCAGCGTCTCGACGCGCAAGCTCGCGGTGTGTCGTTCTGTCACACGCGTGACCGATGTGGTCGCGCGCCCACCCAAGGAAGACGTGGCGGTGGCGACTTGCCCATTTGGGTGCAAGGCGGACCAGTTTTGTTTCGGCGGCAAGTGCCAGGACGCGTGCCTCGACACCTGCTTCGGCGACACGGTTTGCATCGTCACCGTGGCGGGCAAGTCGGGAAAGTGCGAGAAGGCGACCTGCAAGCTGCCGACGACGTGGGCGCCGACCAGCGGCATCGCCCTCGGCATCGAGGTGCCCAAGCCTGCAGACGTGACGGCGTGCGACTTGACGGGCGACGGCGCGCCCGATGCCGCGTGGAACGCCGCGGTCGCATCGACGAACCTGCCGCCGACCGGGCCGAACCCGCAGCGCGCAGTGCTGGAGGCGACAGGTTGGCAGGTCGACACGGCGCCCGGCAACGTACGTTGGCTGCCGGGTTGGCCGAGCGTCGCGGTGCCGTGCAGTCCATCGCCGACCGCGGGCAGCGTGTGCGGGGTCGAGGTCGCGAAGTCGGGCTACGACCAGTCCGGCAATGTCGAGACGTGCCCGGCGAAGGCGAGCTTTGTCACCCAGCAGGCCAGCGGCTCGGACGGCTACATCGGCGCGGCAGCGGCCGGGGTCAAGTCCGTCGCAGTGCCGGCCTTGTTCGGCAACCAGTCCCTGCCATTGGCCAAGCCCGTACTTCGCATCGTCAACGCGGCGAACGGAGCATGGGCCGCGCCGTTCGAGGCCCGGTTGTGTGGCGCCATCACCCTGGCCGCGTTGCGCACGGCCGCGCTCGCCGACGGTGCCGACGCCAACAAGTGGGAAGCCGTGCTGACCAAGTCCGCTGCCCTCGATATGGATACCGACGGCGATGCGAAGCCCGACGCGTGGTCCGTCGTGGTGCGGCTCCACGTGGTCCCGGCCAAGGTCACTGGACTGGTCAAGTAGGCCACCGGCCCTGGCCGGCCAATGCATCTGCGAGCAGGTCCTTCATCCCGAACCGCCCACGCTGGCCGGCCTTGCGTTGGCACTGTAGCCATGCCGCGGCGCGCAGGGCG
The DNA here is from genome assembly GCA_009692425.1 of Myxococcales bacterium. Taxonomy (GTDB): domain Bacteria; phylum Myxococcota_A; class UBA9042; order UBA9042; family UBA9042; genus SHZF01. The sequence continues at coordinate 11,266 of SHZF01000040.1, forward strand.
CCGGCCGCAAACACGCGGCGGTCCTTCGCTTCGTGCCGCAACTGCAGGCGCTCGTCGGGCCAGCCGAAATGCACGTCGTGTTCGCCGACCACATCGGAGAGGCGCACGGCGTGCAGACCGATCTCGCCGACCGGGCGGACACCGACGAGCCCGGAGCGCCCGCCGCGCCGCACGGCGCTGAGGTCCTGACCGCGGGCCGTTGCGACCGCATGGGCAAGGGTCAGACCCGTCCCCGACGGTGCATCGCGCTTGTGGGCATGGTGGGTCTCGACAATCTCCACGTCGGCGTCGATGCCGAGGACGCCAGCCGCACGCGCGACGAGGTCGCCGAGCAGCGCGACGCCCAACGCGAAATTGCTGGCCTGGAACACGGCGGTCTGCCCCGCCGCCGCGTCGATCGCGGCCTGATCGCTGTCGGTCAGGCCTGTCGTGCCCACCACGAAGCCGATGCCCTGGCGGGCGCACCACGGCGCGTGCAGCGAGACCGCCTCGCGGTGGGAGAAGTCCACGAGCACATCGACCTGGCTCCCGTCGACCTCGTCGAGGCGCACACCGCGGTGGCCCCCCTCCAAGCCCACGGGCTCCCAGGGAGCCACCACGCGGGCGGCGATGCTCCAGCGCGAGGCGATGCCGGCGAGGCCACAAAGGGCCGCTCCCATGCGGCCGTGGGGGCCAACGATGGCGAGCCGCAGCGGCGCGAGCGGAGCCGACGCTGGGTCAGGGGTGGGTGCAGCGTTCACGGCTCGTCTCCTGGGCCGGCAGCGGGCGCCGACACGGGTGCCGCGGGGTCAGCCAGCAGCAGGGTGACTTCATTCTTGTCATTGAACAGGTGCTTGGCGCGCGCCGTCCAGCCGTGCCCGCGCGCTGCGGCGAGCGCGCCGTCGAGCGCAGCCCAGTCCGGCGCGCCACGAAACTTCATCTGGAGCACGGCGCGGCGGGCCAGGCGCTGGCCGCACCAGACCTCGACGAGTTCGGCGACCCGCTCCGGGAACGCGATCACATCCGACACGACCCAGTCCACTGGTGTGGCGGGCCGAAAACGAAATGCGTCGCCGATTACCTGCCGGACCTGCGGGTCGCGGGCCACAGCTCCCGTGAGCGGCGCGCGATCGACGGCGACGACGTTGGCCCCGCACACGCGCAGCACGCGGGTCCAGCCGCCGGGCGCCGCGCCCAGGTCGACGCAGGTCGCACCCGCAGTCGGGGCTTCACCGAGGGCGGCGAGCGCCTCCCACAGTTTGCGAAACGACGAGGCGGGGGCCACCGGATCGTCCGCCACGGGAAACAAGCCCGCTGGCCACCGCGCAGGCCACGCGGCTTGTGGCACTCCGTGCCAGACCGGTGCAACGCTCACGAGCATGCGCTCCGGCTCCAGCAGCAGCACCTGGGCCAGCACATCGAGCCGCGCGCGGTCGCCAAGGTCGGTGGGCGGCGCCAGCCAGGCGCGGGCCCGCAGCCGTGCCACCGTCCGACAGCGCTCGAGGATCGCATCGGCGAGCAGGTCAGCGCGCCGCCGCAGGCGGGGCTTTGGAGTGCCCTTCAACTGGCCAGGCACGAGCGCGTGCAAGCGCCACGGTCCGTCGGTTTCCTTCAGCATCGGCGCCAGGTGCCGCCACGCGGCGTCGGCCAGCCCCGCGATCGAGGGCGCCCGCAGTTCGATCGCAGCGGGCAGGACCTGTAGGGCGTACACCGGGTCGAATCGTCGCAGCGTCACGGCCCCCGGCTGCAGGTCGAGGTCGGCCCACACGAGGCCCTCGATTGGCACGCCATCGGTCAGGACGCGGTGGGTGCGTGGCACGCCGAGGCGCAGCAACTCGCCGGCCAGCAGCGCTTCGCAGCCATGACGACACGTAAACGCCCAGCCCGCGGTACGGTTGGCGCCCGAGGCCAGCGGTTCGTCCATGGGCAGCGCCGCCGTTGTCTACGCGGCTTTCGCCTGTTGCAACCCGCCCAGCGCGGCTTCGAGCCGCACCAGCAGCGCGTCGATGTCGGCCACGCTGACCGCGCCGATGCTGCAGCGGTACCAATCCGGCGTGTGTCGGGCGCCAAACGCTTCGAACGGCACCATCGCAAGCCCGGCCTGCTCCAGCAGGAACATCCGCACGTCGCGCGGCGTCTCCAACACGCGGCCGCCTGCGTGCCAACCGCGCAGCGCAAACTCGGCCGACAGGTAGATGCTGCCCTGGGGCGCCAGCGCGCGCACCGGCCACCCCCGCGCCCCGAGCGCGCTCAAGCCAGCGTGCAGCCGTTGCAGCCGATCGCCAGCCGCGCCGCGGATGAACGTGGCGTAGGCATTGACTGCTCCGTCATCGACAAGCAGTTGGGCCGTGGCGAACTGCTCCGCCTTGGGTGCCCACGCGCCGACGTGGCCGAGAATCTTCGACATCGCGTCGATGACCAGCGCCGGGCCGATCGACCAGCCGACCCTGAGGCCCGTGGCGGCGAACGCCTTCGAGATGCCATCGATGTAGACCGTGTAGTCCGCCATCTGCGGATTCAGCGCGATGGGGTCGACGTGGACGACGTCGCCGAGCGTCAGCATCCAGTAGATCTGGTCGTAGCACAGGAAAACCGGCCGCCGCCCTTCGGCCTTGCGCACCTCGTTTTCTGTGACGATGGCGTCGCACAGGCCGGCCAGCGCCGCGCGCTCGATGCAGGTGCCCGACGGGTTGAGTGGACTGTTGATGACGAGCAGCGCCGCGCCGCGCAGGTGCCGCTGCAGGCAGGCGACCGACGGGAAGAAGTTGTCTTCGGGCCCGACTTCGACCTCGATGGGCCGGGCGCCGACAAGGTGGGCATAGTGGTTGTTGTTCCACGACGGCACGCCGTACACCACCGTGTCGCCGGGGTTGACGAGCGCGCGAAACGTCGCATACAGCAAGGGGCGCGCGCCGCCGCCGATGAGCACGCGGTCGTCTGTCACCTCGATCCCGGCGCGCTGGCGGAAAAAATGCCGCACGGCCGCGCGCAGTTCCGGGATGCCGGACGCGGGCGGATAGTTCGTCTGCCCCGCCCGCAGCGCGGCGGCCGTGCCTTCGATGAGTTCCACCGGCAGCGGATACTGCTTGGGGTCGAAGTCGCCGATCGTGAGGTTCGTGACCTGATGGCCCTGCCCGACGAGCGTGCGCACCTGCGCCGCAATGGCCAGAATGGAAGAGCCCTCCAACTGCCGCGCCATGTCGGACAGCCCGGCCTTCAAGAATGGATCGCTCATCTTGCCCTCAACGCTTGTGCGGGCCCGTTTTTTGTCGTGCACAGCGGCCCACAGGGTCGCGGTGCACAAGTCGCAGGTGCACTAATACCGGTAGTGGTCCGGCTTGTAGGGCCCCGTCGCCGCCACGCCGAGGTACTCCGACTGCTTCGGGGTCAGCGTCGTCAGTTGCACGCCGAGCTTCGCGAGGTGCAGGCGCGCGACCTCCTCGTCGAGGTGCTTCGGCAGCACGTGAACGCCCGGCGCAAAATCCTGGGTCCACAGCGCGATCTGGGCCAGCACCTGATTCGTAAAGCTCGTCGACATGACGAAGCTCGGGTGGCCCGCGGCACAGCCGAGGTTTACGAGACGGCCGCGCGCCAGCACGAGCAGCGTCTTTTTCGCCGCGCCCGGGACGCCTTCGAAGTGGAACATGTCGACCTGCGGCTTCACGTTCTCCTCGACGATGCCCGCCGTCGATTCGAGCCAGCGCATGTCGACCTCGGAGTCGAAGTGGCCGATGTTGCACACCGTCGCGTGGTCCTTCATCGCCACCATGTGCTCGCCGCGCACGACATCGCAGCAGCCCGTGGCCGTCACGAAGATGTCGCCGACGGGTGCCGCAGCCTCCATCGTCGTCACTTCGAAGCCTTCCATCGCCGCCTGCAGCGCGCAAATCGGGTCGATCTCAGTGATCAGAACGCGCGCGCCGAAGCCACGCATCGACTGCGCACAGCCCTTGCCGACGTCCCCGTAGCCCGCCACGACGACGGTCTTGCCAGCCACCATGGTGCCAGTTGCGCGCTTGATGCCGTCGACCAGCGACTCCCGGCAGCCGTACAGGTTGTCGAACTTCGACTTCGTCACGGAGTCGTTCACGTTGATCGCGGGAACCTTCAGATCGCCGCGGGCAAACGCCTGGTACAGTCGGTGCACGCCCGTCGTAGTCTCCTCGCTGAGCCCCTTGATGTTCGCGAGCAGGTGCGGGTACTTCTGGTGAATCCACCACGTCAGGTCGCCGCCGTCGTCGAGGATCAGGTTGGGCGCGCGATCGCCGGCAAAGGCGAAAATCTGCTGATCGAGGCACCAGTCGTACTCTTCGAGGGACTCGCCCTTCCACGCGTAGACCGGATAGCCGGCGGCGGCGATGGCGGCCGCGGCATGGTCCTGCGTCGAATAGATGTTGCACGACGTCCAAGTCACCTCGGCGCCGAGTTCCTTGAGGGTCTCGATCAGCACCGCGGTCTGGATCGTCATGTGCAGGCAGCCGGCGATCCGCGCGCCCTTGAGAGGCTGGGTGGCGGCGTACTTCTGGCGCAGTGCCATCAGGCCCGGCATCTCCTTCTCTGCCATGCGGATTTCGCGACGGCCCCACCCAGCCAACGAGATGTCCTGGACCTTGTAGGGCAAGCGACCGGAGACTGCGGGGGCAGAAGAAGCGGCGACGGCGAGCGACATGGCAACCTCAGGCCCATTAGGCGGGCGGGGCAATAGTATAGTGGCGTGCTGCCGTCGCGTCGACAGGATTTTCGCGGACCGGAAGTCGCAGTTTCGTGCTTGCTCTGGGGCGAGCCGCCGAACGCCCGCATTGCAACCCGTTGACTTGCACAGGTCCCCGCCCTTGAATGGGTCCATGCTCAGCGCCGCCGACCGTGCCCTCGTCGCCGAAGCGGCGCGCATCCTCGAAAACCCGTCGTTCCTGCTGCGTGCCAGCGACTTGCTAGGCAAGCCTGCGGAGTCGCTGATGAAGCGACTGCCCGCGCCCGCCCAGCGCTCGCTGTCGAAGGCCGTGCAGGGCTCGCTCGACCGCGCGCTGCACATGGCAATCGCGAGCCTCGACGTGCCGACGCCGGGCCTCGCGCCGGTCACGGTCGCGGGCAGCGCAGTGGATGCGAGCGATGCGGTTGCGCGCACGTATCGCCACGGTCAATGGCACACGGCTGCGTCGGCGGCGGTCGGCTTCGCGGGCGGCTTCTTCGGCCTGGCCGGCCTGTCAGTCGAACTGCCGCTGACGACGGCGGTGATGTTGCGGTCGATTGCAGCGATCGCGCGCGAACTGGGCGAAGACCTCACCGACCCCGCCGTGCGGCTTGAGTGCCTGTCGGTACTCGCCCTGGGCAGCAAGCTTGCCGCACCCATCGACGCGGCGTTCGTCGATGACGCCGGCCAGCCAATCGATGCTGGCGCCCACGGTGACTCGGCGTACTGGACGGCGCGCGTCGGCATGGCGCTGGCGGTCCGATCGGCAGCCCGCTATGTCGCGGGGCGTTCGACGGCGGACATGGCGCGCGCCATGGCCGAGGGGTCCGCGCCGTTGCTGGTCAAGCTTGTCACGCTGATCGCAGCGCGCTTCCAGGTGGTGGTCAGCGAAAAAACGGTCGCCCAGGCGCTCCCCGTGATCGGCGCTGCCAGTGGAGCGGCGCTGAACGCCGCATTTTCCGACCACTTCAACCGCGTGGCCCGGCTGCATTTCGGGCTGCGGCGGCTGGAGCGCAGCCACGGCACGGCGGCGGTACGGACGGAGTACCTGGCCGCGGTCGAGAGGCAGAAAGCCGACGGTCGCTGACAAGTCACGCTGCGGGCTTCTTCACCTTCATCGAAATCGTCAACGTCATGTTCGCGACGAGTTCGTCGCCCTTGTCGGGCACGACGGCCTGGATCGTCATCGGCAGGCTCTTGCGCTCGCCAGTGGCAACCGCCTCGGCGACAAGGGCCTGCAGCGCCGCGCCGTCGCGACAGTGGAAGTGGACGTGGCCATCGGGGCGCTTCAAGAAGTCCGCCTGGAAGTCCTTGAACACGAGCGCAATCTTGACTGGCTGCGTGCGGATGAACTGCATGGCCAACATGCCGCCCGCAACATCGGCGCCGACACACAATACGCCGAAATACATTGACTTCAGGTGATTGCGCGTGCGCCGTGACAGCTTGATGCGGATCTCGCAGCGCTCGTCGTCGAGGTGCACGACGGTCGGCCGCGTCCAGGCGATCATGGGAATCTTCGCCGTCGCGTACGCACGCAGGTACACGGTCTCTTTGAGGTGCTTCAGCATTTCCATGTCGTCCTGTCAGGGTGTGCTGGTCGCCGCCCACCGGTGGGTCGCGAGCCGCTCGAGCGTGGCGCGCGCCCAGTCAGCATAGCGGTCTGCGAGCACCGCGTCCCGGGCAGCGCGGCCCAGGCGCACGTAGAACGCCAGGTTGTGCATCGTCAGCAGCGTGGCCGACAGGATTTCGCCCGCGATGAACAGGTGCCGCACGTAGCTGCGGCTAAACTGTGCACACACGGCGCACGGGCAGTCGGGATCGAGCGGGCGGTCGTCGTCGAAAAAGCGCCGATTCTTCACGCTGAGCTTGCCGTCGGCGGTGAAGGCGATGCCGTGGCGGCCGTTGCGGCTCGGCATCACACAGTCGAACTGGTCGACGCCGGCGCCGATGCAGCGCACGAGGTCTTCGGGCGTACCGACGCCCATCAGGTAGCGTGCCTTGTCCGACGGCATGCGCGCGGCGGTATGGGCGCACGCCTCCCACATTTCGGGCGGCGACTCGCCGACGGACAGGCCGCCGATCGCGAAACCCTCGCAGTCGTGGGCGCAGACCTCGTCGACGTGTTCGCTGCGCAGCGCAAGATCGACGCCTCCCTGCACGATGCCGTACAGCGCGCAGACGTCGGTGCGGGTGCGCGCGCCCATGCAGCGGCCGAGCCACGCCGTAGTGCGGCGCATCGCGGTGCGGATGGTGGCGGTGTCGGCCTTGGCGGGCGGACACTCGTCGAACGCCATCATGATGTCGGAGCCAAACGCCTCCTGCAACGCGATCGCGCGCTCCGGACCGAGCACGTGGCGGCTGCCGTCGAGGTGGCTCTGGAAGGCGCAACCGTCATCGGTGAGCTTGCGCAGACTTGACAGGGAGAACACCTGGAACCCACCAGAATCGGTTAGGATTGCTCGATTCCACCCCATGAATCGGTGCAGTCCGCCGGCCGCCTGAATGCGCTCGCTGCCCGGGCGCAGCATCAGGTGGTAGGTGTTGGCGAGCACGATCTCAGCATCCAGTTCGGCGAGATCACGTGGCAACACACCCTTGACGCTGGCCTGGGTGCCGACTGGCATGAAGATGGGGGTCCGGATCGACCCGTGCGCGGTATCGATCGTTGCCGCCCGCGCACCGGACTGGGCACAGACATGGTCGAGCGCAAAGCGGTACGCGCCCAAGGCGTCCTAGATCCAGCGCGCGACGTCGGCCACGCCGCGCGTGCGGACGGCCGGCATCTCAATGGCGGCGCCCCCGAGCAGGACGGCGCCGACGAACTCCTCGTTGGGCGCGAGCTGCCAGAAATCGCGCAGGTGTGCGCCGACGAAGGCTCCACTCGTCGTCCAATACGATGCGATGCCGCGCGCGTGGGCGGCGAGCATCAGGTTCTGCACGGCGCAACAGGCGGCTGCGTAGTCTTCGCGGTCCCGCTCCGGGTCAGCGGGCGTCCGCACCCAGGAGACGGCAATGGCCGCCCCCAATCCAGCGACGACTTGCCGCAACTTGGTGGCCTTGTGCGCGGGCAGCGTGCCGTCCGCGAGCGCGGCGTCGATCCGTTCGGGCAGCAGCCCCACGCGGTCGGCGGTCAGCACCGAGAATCGCCACGGCTCCGTGCGCTTGTGGTTTGGCGCCCAGGTGGCGAGTTCGACGAGGTCGGCCAGCATGGCGGTCGGCACGGCAGTACCGTCGAACAGCTTGTGGCTGCGCCGGGTGCGGATCGCGGTATCGACGTCCACGAGGCCTCACGATGCTGGCTGACGCCGCTAGGTTGACCTGCGGCGGACCTGCACTTCGTACACCGTGCGGCCATCGCGCGACGCCGCCGGCGCCAAGGTCAGCAGGCCGAGGTGCAATTGCGCGACCTTGCCCGAATGCATCTCGATGTTCACGCGGTCCGAATCCGTGACCTGCGTGATGACGCAGAACCCCAGCCGGGGGTGCTCCAGCGCATCGCCCACCCGAAGTTGTGGCATTTCATGCTCTTCAAGCAGGCGCGAGGGCATCGCCTCCATCGCCACGCGGCCCGAGCGCACCCCGCCGGGGTCGGCCGAGATCACGTTGACCGCGACGTCCATCCAGCGCGCCAGGCCCGTTTCGGGGTCTTCGTAGCGGCGCAGCGTGATGTCGTCGAAGGTCTGGGCGAAGATCTCGACGCTGCCGCTGGTCGCTTCTTCGAGCACGCCGGCGCGCACGACGCCGTCGGCGGTGACGAGTTGGGTGCGCACAATGAGGTCGCGCGCCCCCGCACGCTCCGACACAACGGCGCGCAACGCCGCGATCATTGCCATGCCATCGAGGCGGGCTGGGTCGCCCATCGTTCCGTCGGCCCTCATGGGTCGTACAAAGGCGTCGCTCACGTAGCCCGTGCCGTCGAACCACCCGGACGTGATGCGGTAGTTGTCGGCCAGACTGCGCAGCGCCTCGACGAGCGCCAAGCCCGGCGGCACTTCGCCGACGAAGCGGCGGCCCTCGCGAGTCTCAGTGAAGATCATGCGTCTCCGAAGATTCCGCCGCCGCCGAAGATTCCGCCGCCGCCGAAGATTCCGCCGCCGCCGAAGATTCCGCCGCCGCCAAAGATTCCGCCGCCGCCGAAGATTCCGCCGCCCCCGACGACTCCGGCCCTTCGAGGATGGCGCGCGTTCCGGCGAGCGTTCAAGGCTCTCCGGGTGGCCGGTGGATCCGGCGCGGGAACGGGCGGCCCCCCCGCGTCGCATGATGGGCGGCACGGGCAGGCGCCGGGACGCTACAGAGGCGAGGCGCGACCTGTCAAGGCGATTCGCGGGTTTGGCGCGCCTCGTGCTGCGCCGCGTTGCACCGGCACACCCGCCTGCGCTAGAAGGCGCACCCATGGCAGGCGCAGACGCGGCGACAAAGCACATTCTCCAATCCTTGTTCGCCAACCTCGTCATCGCGGTCAGCAAGGGCGTCGGCGCCGCCCTGACGGGTTCCGGGTCGATGGTGGCCGAGACCATCCACTCGCTGGCAGACTGCGGCAACCAACTCCTGCTCCTGCTCGGCGTGAGCCAGGCGCAGCGACGGCCGACCCCCACGCACCCGCTGGGCCACGGTCCGGCCTTGTATTTCTGGTCGTTCATCGTCTCCCTGCTGCTGTTTTCAGGCGGCGGGCTGTTCTCCATCTATGAGGGCATCCACAAGCTCGACAGCACCGCAACGATCGACAACCCAATGGTAGCCATCGCCATTCTTGTTCTGTCGTTGGCGCTCGAAGGGTGGGTAACGGCTGGCAACGTCGTCGAACTGAACCGCCGACGGGGCGCCATGCCCTTCTTCCAGTTCCTGCGGGCCACGAAAGACTCGGACCTCGTGGTGGTGTTCGCCGAGAACGCCGCGGCAGTGCTGGGCCTCGCTTTTGCGCTCGCTGCGCTCGGCCTTGCCTGGCTGACGGGCGACCCGGTGTGGGACGCGGTCGGCAGCCTTTGCATCGGCGCCGTGCTGGTGGCCGTCGCGGTGCTCCTCGCGATCGAGATCGCCAGCCTGCTGATCGGCGAGGCGGCCGACGCGGCGATCGTTCAGGCCGTGTTTGCCGCGGCGGCGCACGACGTCCGCATTCTCTCGGTCTTCGACGTGATCGCGGTCCAGCGCGGACCCGGCGAGGTGCTCGTTGCGGCCAAGCTGCATGTGGCGTCTGACGTGACGGCCGAGGCGATGTACGATCTCGTCAACGCGTTCGAAGATCGCGTGCGCGCGGCCAGCGCCGAGGTCAAATGGCTTTTCGTCGAGCCGGACCGTCCCGGGCGCGACGCCGGCGAAATGTGAATCCCGCTCCGACGCGCCCTGCACCTGGGCTCTCGACCGAACAAGGCTGCTGATGACCCCGACCGCTGCCGACCTGCGCGACCGCCTGCGCGCCCACGACGATCGCTACGGCGCGCTGTTCGGTGGGCAGCCGCGGGTGACGCGCGACATTGCAGCACTCGACGCGCTGATCGAGTCGGCCGCCGCCGTGCGCAGCGAGGCCGAGCGCCTCAAGGGTACGCCTGACGCCGAACGCAGGGCCGTGGTCGTCGAGGCCGAGCGCCAGATGAAGCTCTATCGGGGCGAGCGCGCCGCCGTAGTCGAAGCGCGATCGGCAGGACCGCACGCGGTGGCGGCCGGCATCGTCGCGACGCGCGCCAACCATGTATTCCACCGCTATGCCCGGCACTTTGCGGGCCAGTCGCGCGCCACCCGCGACGCGTCGATGCTGCTCGACATGATCGGCGAACTCGATGGCCTGGCCGGTCGCCTCGAAGCGATGCTGGCCGACGGGGAACTGGCGTCTGCACGCGAGGACCTCGGCACGATCCAGGGGTGGCGCCGCCACTTCGACGCCGAGCGCAAGGAGATCGCCGCTGCGCGCGAGGCCGGCACGTTGGCCCAGCAGGCGGCGTGGCTCGGGGGCGCGGCCAACACCTTGTTCCTGCAACACAAGACTGTTTTCGCGGGCCAGCCCGGCGGCACGCGACGCCCCGAGTCGTTGCAGCGGCTGACCGAGGCACTGCGGTTGCTCGAAGACCGCATGCGTGCGCTCGTCTCGCAAGGCCTCGTGGGCGACGTGGACCACGACCGCAACCTCGGCATCGTTGCGGGCCGGCTCGCGGCGTGGGAGGCGGAAGGAGTGGCAATTCGCGCGGAGCGTCAGAAGACGACGCTCGCGACGTTGGCGCGCGATCTGGCGATGGCCGCCGACGCCGAGCGGGAACTGTGGTCGCTGCATTTCGCCGGCCAGAACCGCAAGACGCGCGACCCGGCACGGCTGACGGCGATGGTCGAGCGGATGGACGAGATCGAGCGGCAGTTCCTCCGCATGCAGCAGGTGCGGGCCGACGTTGCGTTCGAGGAGCCTGCCGCCGCCACCCGCGACACCCTGACGCTGTGGTGTGCGGAGTGGGACGCGATCGCGCAGGCCCGCCGCGAAGGGGGCGCGTAGCCGGTGAGCGTGCGGGGTAGGTTGGCCGGTGGATCCTGGCTGGCATCACTGCTTGATGACGACCCGGCCCCGCTCGATTCGCAGGGGGAAGCGCCCCTGGCCGGCGCGCTCGACATCGATCGTCACCGCGACGCCCGCTTCTCCTCGGATCAGTTCGACGACCTGACTCACGCTCAACTGGGCGGTTGGTTGGCCATCGACGCCAGCGATGATGTCGCCGGCGCGCAATCCGCTGGCCTGTGCCGGGCTGCCTTCGACCAGACCCTGCACCTCGATGCCGCGCGGTCCGCCCTTCAGGGTTGCACCGATGCCGTGAAATGCCATGCGTTCTCCTGGCCTTGCCCGCTCGAGCACCACGTCGCGCACCACATCTCCGCTGGCGGGCACTGCAATGCCCGCCGCGATCTCGGCCAGGTAGTCGGCGTGCGTGACCCGCATGCTGCGGCGACCGCTGCCCACGCCGACCACCTCGTAGCGACCCTCGGCATCGGAGCGGACGAGTTTCGGCGCGAGCGCGGAGCCCGGCTCGAAGACCGTCACGTTGGCACCGACGACCGGCACGCCCCCATCGCGCGCACTGATGCGCCCCCTTAACGTCGCCCCGCCTGACAGGGTGATGACGATGCCGCCCGTGGTGCCGCCGCGCCCGACCGAATTGCCGCGCGCAAACCCCGGAGCAAGTCCCGCGGACTCCGCGCGCAGGTCGTAGCGACCGGGGCGCAGTGGCCCCAGGCGGAAGCGACCGTCGGGCGGCCCCGCTTGGATCGCGGGCAGGTGGCGCGAGCCGAGCGCCTCAGGCCCATCGACAGAGATGGACTCAAGCGCGACCGTGGCTTCGGCGAGCGGCGCGCCTGCGGTGTCGCGCACGAAGCCTTCGAGGTACCCGCCGGGACCCAACCGCAGCACGACCTCCTCGCCGGGTCGGGCGCGCTCGGGTGGCACAGGGTCGTGAGCCGGCGTCGCAGCCTCGACGGTGACCTGCGACCAGTCGATGTCGGGCGCGTCGAACTCGAAACGGCCATCGGAATTCGTCGGCACGCGCTGCTCGGCGTTGGGCCACACGATGCGCACCGTAGCGAGCGGCACCGGCTCGCCGTCGGGCCCCACGACCTTGCCGAGCACGCCAGACAGCCTGTCGAGCAGCACCTCGATGCGGGCCACCTCGCCTGCCCTGACCTCGATGTCGATGGGCGTGGCCGGTCGAAACCCCGACGCGGTGGCGCGCAACATGTACACCCCGGGAGCGAGGTCCAAAACGCGAAACGCACCATCTGCGGCGGCGACCAGTGTGCGGCCGCGCGGCATCTGCGGCCCGGCAAGGGCAAGATGGGCCGGAACAGGTTTGCCGTTGCGGTCGTGGACGCTGCCAGCAAGCTCCGTGGCCTGTACGGCTGCTGCGGCCGGCGGCGGAGCACGCCGCACAGGGACAGGTGCCGGCACGCTCGGTCGCGGGGTGGCGGGCGCTGCATCGTTCTCCGTCGCGATTTCGGCAGGTTGGGGCGGCGGCGGTGCCGGCCCGAGCACCAGCCAGCCGACGAGCCCGACCGTCAGCAGGACCAAGGCGACGAGAGCCGCGACGATGAGGCGTTCGCGGCCCGTCATGCGAGGCCCCAGCGGCAGCGAGAAACCGGGGCGACACGCGCAATCATGAGGGTCCGTCGAGCGGCAGTCCGAGGCCGATCCAGGCGTGGTAGGAAGCGATCTGGGCAGCACCGAGCCACGTGAGTGCCATCGCGCGGCCCGGCGTGGCACCCCGCCGCAGGATGAGCCAGCGGAAAAGCACCGCCTGCTGGAGCGGCCCACCGATCAGCACGACATCGCGGAACCGCAACACACCGAGCGCCCCTCCGATGGCCAGCGCACCGGCCGAAGCCGCCAGCAGCACCCAGACGAGCATCGCGGCGGCCGCTTCCCCGTGAACTGCAGGGAATGTCGGCACCGCGAGGGCGCGGTCCCCCGCAACGTCGCGCAAGTCGTAGATGATTTCGTATGTGATTTCCAACGGAAAGAAGAAGGCTACCAGGGCGACCAACCACCGCACATCGACGGCGACGGGGCCAACGACCGCAGGGTATGCGATCGTCGAGAGCACGAAGAGAACGCCGGACATTCCGTTTTTCGCGGCGTAGATCTCCTTGAAGCGACGCCGCCCGGGCAGCACGCGGTAGTTGTAGGCCCATCCGATCAGGGTAAAGGCAACGCGAACCGGTGTGAGAGCCGGGCACAGCGCGTGCCCTGCCGCAAGCGACGCTGTTGCCAGCAGCGCGCACGCCACTTCGACGCGGCGTCCGTTGCGGGCGAGCCATTCCGTGCCAAGGATGCCGTTGGCGCGATCCTCGGCCAGGTCGGCGACGCGGTTCATGAGGTTGACGACGAACCAGTCGAGCGCGCAAAACACGACGGCAAGCCAGAGGTACAACCCGCTCATGAGCCAGCCGAACGTCAACGCAGCACCGCAGGCAATCGCCAGGATGTGCGGTCGGACCACATGCGCGCAGACGGCGAGCCACCGCGACTGCTGCGTTGTACCCGCGGCGCCAGACGGGCCGGGCTGCAACGGCGCCGCGGTGGACGGTTTACTGGGAGGCAACGGAGTAGCGGCGGTGCGAGCCATGCGGGCCTCGAGCAAGGGTCGACAGCGTGGCCTACCGGGCTGTCGCCCCGCAAGGGGTCCATGACCCCGATCCGCCGCCTTCGGTGCAACTCTGTCCCGCTTGAGTCGACTCACCGAGGCGATTCGGCCCGTTCCGGGCACGCGGGTCCCTTGTCGCTGCGGAATCGACGTTCGAAGTACCGGGAGTACGTCTTTACGCCAATTCCTTGCTCCGCCTTGATCTGCATCCGAATTCGGCGGCCGGGGAGGGTCAGTCAGTGAGTCCTGAGACGACGACGGTCGAATGGTTGTGCATCGCTGTGCTGGCTCTGGCGGTGGCGCTGCGCACCCGGGGACCGGCCATTGACTGCGCTGCCGAGCGCGCCATCGGGATCGGCCTCGGTGCCTTGTTGACGGAACACTCGTGCATCTCAGCCTATGGCTTCTACCACTACTCCCCGGGCTGGCATGGGTGGGCGGGCCATGTGCCGGTCTTGATCGGCGCCATCTGGGTCGTGGTCGTGCTGTCGGCCGAAGACATCGCTGGCGCAGTCTGGCCGAACGTCACGCCCGGTGCACGCCACGCAGCCCTCGTCGGGTCCTTGGTCGTGGCCGACGCAGCGCTGGTCGAACCGATTGCCACCCACGCGGGCTTGTGGCTCTGGCACGAGCCCGGCGCGTTCGGCGTACCGTGGATCGGCATGCTCGGCTGGGGCTGTTTTGCGGCCGCCGCGTCGTACTGGGGGCGTGCCGTACCCCGCATTCCACTGGGCAGGCTGGCGACTCCCACGGGGGCCCACCACGACGTGCTCGGCGCTACCATCCGGGTGGTCGGCGTCGGCGTCGCGAGTGCTGCAACGACACACGTGCTGCTTTTGGCCGCGTGGTGGGGTGCCTTGCGCTGGACCGGGCGCAGCGAGGCTCCCGTCGTCTGCGTCTCGGCGGCGGCATGGGCGTGTGCGTGCGTGGCCGTGCTGGCCTGCGCATCGTTGCGTCGGCGGGTCCCCTTTGTCGTCCTGGCGCCGCGCCTCGCACCCGCGGCCTTCTTTTTTGGCCTGCTCGCGGCATCGCCGGCGCCCGCGGCGCTCATCGCGTATGCTGCTGCGTTCGTGCCGCCCTGGGCCGCACTTGCCGTCGGCGGCGCGCGCAAGAATCGCACGTGTGTTTGACGCACGCAGAAGCCATGTCACACTTCGTCGGGGTCAAACTAGTCGCCGACCCCAGACGCCACGGACCGAAAAAGCAATGGACGATTCCTTGGCCTTGGAGCCGCAGCGCTGGTTTCGGCGCGCTCGCCGCGACGGATTCACCCTGATCGAACTCATGGTCGTGGTGGCAATCATCGCCATCCTCGCTGTGGTGGCCGTGCCGCAGTTCACAAAGTACATGCGTGCGGCGAAGGCTGCCGAGGCGACCGAGATGCTCGACCTCACGAAAAAGGGAGCCGCCATATACTACGGGGTCCCGCATACGGAAGCGTCGGCCGGCACGAAACTCGCCTGCCAATTCCCGGCAACGGTCGCAATCACACCGGCGGGCATGAACTGCTGCATCGACCAGAACGACTCGGACCACGACGACCGCTGCGATTCCGCGCCGGGCAAGTGGAAGAACTCGACGTGGGCGGCGCTCCATTTCCAGTTGACGGACCAGCACTACTTCCAATACCAGTTCCAGAGTTCCGGCATACTCACCGCAGCCCGTGCGACGGCTGGCGCCTACGGAGACCTCGACTGCGATGGCCTGCGCTCGACCTACGAACTCCTTTTCCGCGGTGACCCCGCAGCCACCGAGGCGGAGTGCGATCAGGTCGTCACGTCAGGATACTATCGCGATTTCGAGACCGAGTAGCGCAAGGCGATTTCTCTCGAATCCGAGCGGCGCGGCCCGAGGGTCGTGCCCCCCGCTACTGGCAGCGCACCCTGGCGAGAGCGACCATTGCGGCATGGCCGTCGCCCTTGACCAGAGTCGCCGCGTCGCGTGCCGCCCTGAGGTCCCGGGAGGACGGCCTCGCAGCGGGATCGAACGCACACGGGCGGTGGATCTGCAGCATCTGGGGGATAGAGATCTCCAAGGCCGCCGCATCGCTCTCCAGCCGCTGCACCATGTCGTCCGTCGCTGCGTCGCCCAACGCGCGGATGATCAACACGCGGCGTTCGCTCTCCGAGGGTCCCGAGTAGACGGTCGCATGCAAGACACTGGCCGCGGCAAGGATCGCCAAGACTGCCGTACCCCCGCGAACGACGACAACGCCAATGCCGAAGACGCGCGGTGGCCGGATCGGGGCGCGCTCTGCCGGCCTCTCAGGTGCGGGCTTTCCCTCTGCGAGGGAGCAGGCGGAGCAAGGTGAATCATTGTGGAGCAGTGGCAGCCCACAGCGCTTGCAGACCGTCTCCACGTCGCGCTGTGCCGCCTCGGCGAGCAGGACCGGGTCGGACGCTCCGCACGCCGGGCACGGCCGCGCTCCGAGGCTGACCACCGCGGCACAGGTGGCACACTTGCCGATCGGTGTCCGCTCGCGCCAGTCCGGCGCCCCGCAGAGTCGGCAGGGTCCAGGCAAGGTCGGCACGCTGCGGCCGCACGATCGGCATGAGTCGGTTGCCGGCGCGGCATCGGCCTCGCTCAGGCTGCCTCTGCAATGCGGGCACGCGAGCGCGTTGGAGGCCACCATCTTGGCGCACAGCTTGCAACTGACGAGGCGCGGCGGGATGGCGGGCGGCAACATCGGCGCCGGTGCCCCGCAGTGTGGGCACGCCGCGAGGTCTGCGGTTACGAGTTTCGCGCACGTCGTGCACTTGCCGCGGGCGAGCGGCGGCGGCAGCGGGTCCACCAAGCCGCAGTGGGGGCACGGCTTGGATCCGGTCCCGATGGGCGTGTTGCAGCCGCGACAAATGCCTGGCATCGCTTTCCCGATTCGTCAGCGGCCAAGTTTGGGGGGCCGACCGTGGTACGGCGATTGTGCCGAACCCAGCGTCCAAGGGCAACGCTCCAGTGGCGCGGCCCGCGTGGTTCAAGGATACTTTCGAGCAGACGCAAACCCGGACGACCGGGAGAGGGAGCGACGATGGCCTGCTGGACACACCGGGAATCGTGCGCCGGGCGCCGACGCGGCGTTTGCAATTCTGCACGATTGACTCGCAATTCTCCACAATTTCTTTGCAGTCAGCCGCAATTGGACGGCACGGTACGGTCCTGTGCCGGGTACGTCTGGTCCGGGCTGGTCTGGTCGGGGCGCGTCGCGTTCCTGGTCGCGTGCGCCGCCTGCAGCACGCCGCACCCGGTCGCGGGCGGTGCGGAGGTAGACGGGCAAGGAGCCGTGCCCGACGCGAGCAGCCTCGACGGCGGAATCACCGAAGTCGGTGCGACGGGCACCCCCGGGATCGACACAGCCGACGAATCCGACACCCTGGCGACGCCGGACGACGTGGTCGTTGCGGCCGATGGCGACCCCGACACGACCCTCGATGCAACCGCGACCGAATCCGACGGCGACGCACCCGACGAGCCGCCGGCGGGCGAGTGCGCTGTCGATGGCGACTGTGCCGCGAAGGCCACCGACAAGTGCAGCGGCAAGTGGTTCTGCGACGTCGCCGCGTCGCCCCCCGTGTGCGTGCTGAACGCATCTTCGGTGGTCAAGTGCGCGCCGGGCGAGTCGCCGTGCAGCCCCAACCTGTGCGACCCGGCCACGGGCGTGTGCGGCGTCAAGCCCAAGGCCGACGGCACCCTGTGCGACGACGGCGTCGCGTGCACGAAGAATGATTCCTGCCTGGCCGGTCAGTGCGCGCCGGGCCTGTCGCTGTGCTGCAAGAACGATGCAGCTTGCGTTCCGTTGGCGAAGGGCAACCTGTGCGTCGGCCAGTACCTGTGCGATCTGCTCGCGGGCGAATGCATCGTGAATCCCACAACGAAGGTGATCTGCCCCTCGGTCGATGACACGGCGTGCGCGCAAAACGTCTGCGAGCCGAAGTCCGGCAAATGCGGCTTTCAATCGGCCGCCGATGGGGCCAATTGCGACGACGGCAGTCCGTGTACGCAGGGAGACGCGTGCACTGCGGGAAAGTGCAAGAGCGGAACGAACATTTGTGAGTGCAAAGACGACGCTGCGTGCGCTGCGAAGCCGGGCGCTGACAAGTGCAAGGGACCCCTTTTCTGCAACCAGGTGACGGGCAAATGCGAGCTCAACGCGAGCCAGGCGGTGGTCTGCTCGCAGAAGGGGGCGCCGCCGTGCCAGGTCTCCGTTTGCGAGCCCACGACCGGCCTGTGCAAGGCGAAGCCCACCGACGACAACGTCGCCTGCGATGCGGACGGAACCGCGTGTACGGCGGGCGACCATTGCCAGGGCGGGGCGTGCAAGGCCGGCACAAACAAGTGCGCGTGCACGGACGATGCGGGCTGCGTCGCCAAAGACGACAACCTGTGCAACGGCATGTTCTTCTGCAACAAGTCCACGGGGCTGTGCGAAGACAACCCCGCGACGGCGATCAAGTGCCCGGCTGCGGACGACGCCCAATGTGGCGCCAACGTTTGCGAACCAAAAACCGGCGAGTGCGCGGCCGTCGCGCAAGCCGTTGGCAGCGCGTGCGATGACGGCGTCGTTTGTACCCACGGCGATGCGTGCGCCAAGGGCAAGTGTGTCGCAGGGCCGGACCAGTGCAGTTGCAAGTCCGATGCCGAGTGCGCGGTCGCAGGCGGTGGCGACCTCTGCCTGGGCACGTTCTTCTGCGACAAGACTTCGACGGCGTGGTCGTGCAAGGGCAACCCGGCGACGGTCGTCAAGTGCGCGGGCGGCGCCGATACGTATTGCCAGAAAAACCTGTGCCAGCCGGCGACCGGCAAGTGCGAGGTCGTTTTCATGCATGTCGATGAGCCCTGCGATGACGGATCGCCGTGCACGCTGGGCGAGAGTTGCAAGGCAGGCGTCTGCGTCAACCCGGCGCTCGACCTCACCAAGCCTTGCTTCGACGACAACCCGTGTACGCTCGACATCTGCGACAAGGCGAAGGGCTGCGAGAACCTGCCGAGCACGGCGGCTTGCAACGACAACAACGCGTGTACGCAGGGCGACACCTGTCAGGCCGGCAAGTGCGCGGGCAGCGCAGCCGTGCCGTGCGACGACGGCAACCCGTGTACGACGGAATTGTGCAATGCCACGGCGGGTTGCGTGAAATTCCAGAACGGCGACGGCTGCAGCGACGGCAATGACTGCACCGTTGCGGATGCGTGCAAGGCCGGCAAGTGCGTGCCCGGCGCCCCCAAGGACTGCAACGACAAGGCACCGTGCACCCTCGACACGTGCAACCCTGGCAACGGCAAGTGCGTGAACGATGCACAGGCGGCGCCAGCACTCGTGTGCGACGACGGCATCGCGTGCACCGATGCAACGTGCGACCCCGCGACGGGTTGCTCGTTTTTGCTCAGTGCAAGTGCGTGCGACGACGGAGTCGCGTGCACCAAGGACGCGTGTCTGGCTGGCCTGGGCTGTGTCCATCCGCCCGATGCGGCGGCGTGCGAGGACGGCGCGGTGTGCACGATCGACGCCTGCGATCTGGCCACGAAGGCCTGCTCGCACGGTGCAGTCAGCGACGGTTCTGAGTGCGCCGACGGCGATGCGTGCACGCTGGGCGACGCGTGCCAGGCGGGCAAGTGTGCCGGGGGTAGCAAGGTGCCGGGGTGCGGCGCCGACAGCGTGGAGTGCAAAGGCAAGCCCAACGGCACGTCGTGCTCGGACGGCGACGCCTGCACGCAGGGTGAGACGTGCATTGGCCAGAAGTGCCGCGCGCTGGTGGCGGGGGCCAAGGTGTGGACGCTGGCATTGACCGGTACCGCGGCGCTGCTCGATGGCCCCGCGCGCCTGGCGGGGGGCGCACACCCGGCTGGGCTCGCGGTCGATAGCGGCGGCGGCTTGCTTTTCGTCGAGGAGTCTTCGCACACCCTGCGCCGTTTGGGACCTGACGGCGTCGTGCGCACGCTGGCCGGGCAGCGCAACGTTGCGGGGTCGTCTGACGGGCCCGGTACTGCGGGCCACCTGTCGGGACCGCGCGGTGTGGCGGTGGATGCGGCGGGCACGATCTACGTGGCGGATACGGGCAACCACCGCATCCGCAAAGTGACGGCCGCGGGCTTGTCGACGTTGGCAGGGTCAGACAAGGGCTCCGTGAACGCGGTCGGTGCCGCCGCGAAGTTCAACGAGCCCAGCGACGTCGCGGTAGACCCGCAGGGCAACGTCTTCGTGGCGGACACGGCCAACAACTTGATCCGCCGCATCGCGCCAGACGGTACGGTGTCGACCTTTGCGGGCTCGCCGGGCAAGTTCAACTGGCCGACGGGCCTCGCGTTCGGGCCGGGCGGTGTGTTGTGGGTCGCCGACTCCTACAACTCCGCAATCCGCACCGTGCAGCCCGACGGCACGATCGCGACCTTGGCAGGCGGTGCAAGCGGCCACGCGGACGGCATTGGCAAGGACGCGAAGTTCCTCGCACCGTGGGACATCACCGTCGATGCGGCCGGCATCGCGTACGTCGTCGAGAGGGATGGCCACCGGGTGCGCCGCGTGCTGCCAGACGGCACGGTCACGACGCTGGCGGGCGGAGCGCCGACGAGCACACTTGGCTTCGTCGATGCCACCGGGGCCACCGCACGGTTCTACCAGCCGTACGGTGTCGTGATCGATCCACACGGCCGCCTGATCGTGGCCGACAGGTACAACAACCGCCTGCGGGTCGTGGAATTGCGCGGCCATGCCTGCGACGACGGCAACGCGTGCACCCAGGACACCTGCGACGGAGCGGGTGCGAGTCCGAAGTGCGGGGTCGACGCCAAGCCCTGGTGCGACGATGGCAACGCCTGCACGACCGAGACGTGCGACACCAAGACCGGCGCCTGCACGGGGAAGGCCGTGGCGGACGGTACCGCGTGCAGCCTCGGCGACCCGTGCGCGCTCGGCGCCCAGTGTGGCGGCGGCGCGTGCGGTCCGGCGACTGCCGTCACGACGTTCTCTGGAAGCGTCATGGGCAAGCTGGACGCACCGGTGGCGGACGCCCTTTACAAAGTCCCGACCGCCGCAGTGGCCGCGCTCGACGGCACGCTCTATGTGGCCGACCTTGCGAATCACCTGATCCGCAAGGTGGCCCCCGACGGCACCGTGACGACGTTGGCCGGCTCGCCGTGGGGTGGCGCGGGCTCGACGGACGGTGTCGGTACCGCTGCCCGATTCAACGGCCCGTCGGGCCTTGCGCTCGATGCGGCCGGCAATCTCATCGTGGCAGACCGCTTGAACCACCGCATCCGGCGCGTGGCGCCCGACGGTACCGTGACGACAGTGGTGGGGTCGAGTGCGGGCATGAGCGACGGTCCCGCTGCGCTCGCCAAGCTCAACCAGCCGTCGTCAGTCGCAGTCGAAAGCAGCGGTGCCATCGTGGTCGCCGATCGCCTCAACTACCGCATCCGCCGCATCGCGCTGGACGGCAGCGTCTCGACGGTGGCCGGTGCTGCGGCTCCCGGCCACCAGGACGGGCCGGCCGCGGTGGCAAAGTTCTACGATCCGGCGGGCGTAGCCGTCCAGCGCGATGGCGGCCTGGTGGTCGCCGACGCCTACACGAACAACAGCCTGCGCCGCATCGCGCCGGACGGCACGGTGACGACGTTGGCGGGCGGAACCGGGAAGGGTTGGCTCGACGGGATCGCGCCCTACGGTGCCAAGCTCAACGACCCGATGAGCGTGGCCGTAGACGCCGCAGGCAACGTGTTTTTCGCCGAGTACGCAGGGCAGCGGATTCGCGTGCTCTACCCCGACGGGCGCACGGCAACGCTGGCCGGCAACGGTGTGGCCGGGCTGGGCGAAGGGACGGGCGCGGCGGCGCAATTCAACTCCCCGGCCGGCATCACGCTCTTGCCCGGCGGCGACCTGCTCGTCTTGGACTCCGTCAACCACCGGCTGCGCAGGCTCAAGGCGATCGTCAAGGCCTGCAACGACGCCAATGCGTGCACGGACGACTTTTGCGCCGCCAAGCTGGGCTGCAAGCATCCAGTGCGCCCCGACGGCGCCCCGTGTTCGGACGATTTCGCGTGCACAGTGCTGGATGCGTGCGCGACCGGCGCGTGCAAGCCCGGCAAGCTCGCTGCCGGTTGTGTGTGCAAACCGGGCGCGAGCGGTGGCTGCAATGACGGCAACGCGTGCACGATCGACTCCTGTGCCGCGACGGCGGGCTGCGGGGCGACTGCGGTCGCGGACTTCGCGCCATGCGACGACGGCAACGCGTGCACCGCGGGCGACCACTGCCTGGGCGGCACCTGCGGACCCGCCGCGATCGAATGGGCGGTCGAGCCCTACGCGGGCAGCGACGCCGTGGCCAACGGCAGCGGCGCCGGCCTCATCGACGGCAATCGCATCGCGATCAGCGGCACGCACGGCGCAGCGCAGTTCAACAGCCCGCAAGGGGGCGCGTTCGACTCGTTCGGTGCCTTCTGGGTCGCCGATACCGGCAACAACGTCGTCCGGCGCGTCGGCACGGACGGCCAGGTCGATACGGTCGCCGGGCCCGTACAGTACGTGAACTCTTTGGGGGGATCTGCCGACGGCGCGGCGTCTTGGGCCCAGTTCAGTGCGCCGGCCGACGTGGCCGCAGACGCATCCGGCAACGTCTGGGTGGCCGACTTTGCGAACCACCGCGTCCGCCGCATCGGTCCAGACGGCATCGTCACGACCGTCGCGGGTTCGACGAAGGGCTTCGCCGATGGCAAGGGCGCTGCCGCCAAATTCAGCGCGCCGGCCGGCATCACCGTCGACCTGGCCGGCAATGCGTTCGTTTCCGACCGCGACAACTTCCGGATTCGGAAAGTGGCGCCCGACGGGCAGGTGACCACGCTCGCCGGCTCAATCTTGGGCCACCTCGACGGTCTCGGCAGCGCCGCGCTGTTCAAGGGGCCCGAGGGCATCGCCTTTGGCGTCGACGGCAGCCTCATCGTGGCGGACACCTCCGCCCACGCCATCCGCCGCGTCACGTTGGCGGGCTCCGTCACGACTTTGGCCGGCGGCAACGGCAGCGGGTACCGCGACGGACTCGGTGCGGCGCGCGCGCAGTTCTATAGCCCCCGCAGCGTCGCTGTCGACAAGGCCGGCAACATCTACGTTGCCGACTCGGAAAACGCTCGCGTCCGCCTGGTGCGGCCCGACGGCAACGTGCGCACGATCGCCGGCTCCGGCATCCCGGGCACTGCGGTCGGCGTCGGCGTCATCCCGTCGCTGTACTGGCCGCGCTCGGTCAACCTCGACCCACAGGGCCGTGTCCTCGTCGTCGACACCAAGAACCACCGTGTGCGCCGCCTCGTGTACGTAGGGGCGACCTGCAACGACGGCAACGCGTGCACGCTCGATGTCTGCGACCCCAAGGTCGGCTGTTCGCACCCGCCCGCGGCAGACGCCGAAGCCTGCGCCGGCGGCGGCCCCTGCCAGGTAGGGACGTGCGACGCCAAGCTCGGCCGGTGCACGTATGCACCGGCGCCGAACGGCAAGGTGTGCGACGGGCCGGGCTTGTGCCAACAGCAGTGCGGGGGCGGCGGTTGCATGACCGGCGCCCTCGTCACCACCGCGGCGGGCACGGGCGCGGCGGGCGCTGGCGACGGCGCGGCGCTGAAGACGGACGCCGGCGAACCGCGTGGGTTGGCGTTCGACGCGGCGGGGGCGCTCTGGTTCACCGACGGCGTGGGGTGCCGGGTCCGCAAACTGACTCCCGATGGCGTTGTGGTGACGGTGGCGGGCTCGACATGCGGGTATGCCGAGGGCAACGGGGCGGCGGCGAAGTTCAACGCGCCGTCAGACATCGCGTTCGACGGCGTTGGCCAAGCCTATGTGGCTGACACGGGCAACCACCGGATCCGCAAGGTGCTGCCCGACGGCACGGTGTCGACGTACGCGGGCTCCACGGCGGGCTTCAAGGATGACGTCGGCACGCTGGCGCAGTTCAACGGTCCTGCGGGCCTGGCGGTGTCGGCGGCGGGCGAGGTGTTCGTGGCGGACGAAAACAACCACCGCATCCGCCGCATCGGCACTGACGGCAAGGTCACCATCTACGCCGGTGCGCCGCCCGCGGTGGCAGCGAGCAGCGCGGCGGGGTTCACCGACGGGCCGGCGGCGACGGCACGTCTGACCAATCCCAAGGCCATTGCACGCGACGCTGCGGGGCGCATCTGGGTCGCCGACGCGGGCAACAACCGCATCCGCCGCATCGATCTGGATGGCTCCATCACGACGATCGCCGGCGCAGCAGCGGGCCTGCTCAACGGCCGCGGCCGTTTGGGTTCCCGCTTCTCGTTTCCTGTCGGGATCACGCTGCTGGCCGACGGCAGTGCGGTCGTCGCCGACCAGGGCAATCACCTCGTGCGTCGCGTCTGGGACGATGGCCGCAGCCAGACCCTTGCCGGTTCGACGGCCGGTTTTCTCGACGGCTTCGGCAGCGAGGTGCAGTTCAACAAGCCGTGGGGCGTCGCGGTCGACAAGCTGGGCACCCTGTTCGTGGCCGATACCAACAACCGGCGCGTGCGCAAGGTCTCGCTGCAGCTCAAGACGTGCACGGAATTGGCAGGGGTCTCGCGCTTCACGGCGGCGGCGTCGTGCAAGGCGATCCAGACGCAGGCGAAGTGGAGCGGCATCAAGGCCGGCTGGGTCGACCCGGACGGGGGCCCGAAAGACGACGCCATCAAGACGAAGTGCGACCAGACCAGCGACGGTGGCGGCTGGACGCGCATCGATCAAGCCGTGCCGGATGCGAAGGTGAGCCTGCTGCGCGGCAAGTCCGGTCGCATGATGCTGAAGTGTGCCGACGACGGCCTGGAGTTCATCCAATCGCCGGCGACCGGGGCCGCGTGGTCGTGGACGAAGAAGTCGAAAGCCCCGGGCGAGTGGAAGGTGTACAAGCCGGCCGACGGAGCCGCCGCCCAGTCGGTCCTGTGTGGCAGCGACGCGGCAGTCTTGGACAAGATCGCGTGCGGCTTTGGCTATGCGTGTGCTTCCGGGGCTGCGGCGCCCGACAACGTCGTGGTTCCCGGCGTCGGTGCGGACGGCGGCCAGTGCCTCGGCACCACGGCGGTATGGACAGGCAAGCCGTTCGCCATCTGCGGCGGAGCGGCCGAATACGTCCAGTGGAAGACGTACATCCGCAGCGACGACCTCTGATCGCGGCGGCGTGGCGTTGGTGGTTTGCGCTCGGGTTGGAGGCAACCGGGGCGGCGTTGTTTGCCGGCTGCGGCGGTGTGCCGCAGGGACTCGGACCGTCGCTGCAAGGCGCCGAAGTGTGGAGTGCGCAGCCGGGCTTCGATCGCTCGGTGGTCGTGGCTCGCTGCGAGCAGCTCCAGTGCGTGCTCGCGGTGGCGCGCGAGCAGGTGTGCATCGCAACATCTGGGCCTGTGGGTGCGAGCCAGGACCTGGCGGAGCGGCGGAGAGTCGCCTGCAATCTCCAGCCATTGCGCAACGCACGGGTGACGCTCCGCGGAGAAAATGGCGAGCTTGCCATGCGCACCGATGCCGATGGCAACGCGCCGCTGGACCTGATGACTTTGCCCGTGGCGGCGTTCCCGTATCGCGGCGGCATTGCGGCGGTGGCGTGCACGGATTGTGCGCCCACCGCGCTGCGCCTGCCGGAGCCAACCGCTGCCCTGTTGGTGCTCGCGCGCCGGCGCCTCGACGACTTCGACGCGTGGCTGGTCGTCCACGAAGGTGCGCCCCAGGCCGATGCGATCCGGCGCGCGCGCACGGCAGAAGTGGCCCGGCAGCGCGCGCTCCAGGACGCCTCTGCACTCGATGCCGTCAACGCCATGGACCGCACCGACTGGGTCGCTGCCGGTCGCGCGCTGGAACGCTGCCGTGCGGTGGAGGTCGACGAGAGCGAGGGGTGTCGGCAGGCCGCGCTCGCGCTCGACGAGCGATTCACATCGGGTCAGGTTGCCGATGGGGTCACGGCGCTGGAGTCGTTCCGGTTCGAAGACGCAGACCTGGCCCTGTACCGCTGCGCCCTGGTCGACCGGCGCGACGCCAGCGCGTGTGCCGTGGTGCGGGGGCGCGTCCCGTTGTACCGCGCGTTGGCGGAGTTGGACGCGGCCGGGCGGGCGTGGCGGGCGAAGGACGCTCCGGCCGCGCTCGCCGCCTTGGCGCGGTGCCAGGCCTTCGACACGTTCCAGCCGGAGTGTGCAGGCATGCAGCGCACCATCCAGACGGACCTCACTGCGGCCGCGTTGGCCCGTGCCGACCGCCTCTACGCGCGCAGCCGACGCCTGATTCAGCGCCGCAGGCTCGAAGCCGCCCGCGCGCTGCTGCTCGAATGCCTCGCCGAGGTGCCGGGCCACGTGCGCTGCGTCCGCGCCGAAGCAAGCTTGCAGAAGCGTCCGCTCGGGTCGGCTGGAGGCGCCTTGGACGCTTTGCGGCTGGCGCCCAGCGCGCGCGTACGCAACACTGCGCCGGCTGGTGCTCCAGCCCCCTGATGCACACCTGCCCGCCCAGCTCCGCTTCCCTCTATGCCAGTCGGCTGCGCGCAGGCATGGCGCGGTGGCGTCCGCTTGTCTGCCTCGGCCTGCTCGGATTGGCAGCGGCCGCCGCACCGGCGGACGCCCGACCCTTTGCACCCGGACACGCTCTGGCGCACCCCCGCCTGGTGGGCGTGCTTGCCCAGTGGCTCGATGCCGAGCACCGGGGCGATGCCCGCGCAGCACGGCGACACGTGGCCGTCGGTCAATTGGCTTTCGATGCCGCGGGCCGGGTACTGGTGCAACTCCAACTCGCGGCACCCTGGTCCGCCGATGCGGTGCCCGCCGCGTGGCTGGCGGAACAGGGCGGTCGCATCGAGGTGCGCGGCACCGACCTGCTCGATGCCTGGGTGCCGCCCGCCGCGTTGCCGCGCCTGCTCGAAGCACACCCCGCGTTCGCCAACGCGCAGGCACCCTGGCGGCCCGTCGCCACCGTCGGCAAGGTACAGAGTGAAGGCGCGTCACGGCTGCGCACCGCCGAAGTCGCCTGCCTGGGCGAAGCTGCGACGGGGACGACCGTGGCCGTCCTCGACAGTGGCTACGCGGGCCTGACCGAAGCGGAGAAGTCGGGCGATGCACCGAACCTGCTGGCGCACCCGGCGCCCGGCGCGGGGCCGCACGGAACGATGTGCATCGAAGTGATCGCCGACGTTGCACCGGGCGCGTCGATC
The DNA here is from genome assembly GCA_009692425.1 of Myxococcales bacterium. Lineage (GTDB taxonomy): Bacteria > Myxococcota_A > UBA9042 > UBA9042 > UBA9042 > SHZF01. The sequence continues at coordinate 38,190 of SHZF01000040.1, forward strand.
CTGCCCGTGGTCACCGGCACGTTCGCCAACTTGCAGAAGTTCGCGAAGGAAGTGACGCAAGGTGGCAACCCGCACGGGGTAGACATCGTCAGCCACTCGGCGATCTGGATGGGCATGAGCTTCGGCCGCCCCGAGGGCCCGGCGTGTGCCATCGTCGAGCAACTGCGGGCAGCCGGGGTGGCGTGGGTCAACGCTTCGGGCAATTCCGGCGGCGGCAAGTTCCATGCCAGCGTGTTCAAGGACGCGGACGGCGACGGGCGCCACGAGTTCCAGACCGGCGACGAGCGGTTGACGTTCGTGCACCACGGCGGCCCCATCCAGATCGTGCTGGACTGGGACGACTACAAGGCGCGCACCCTCGACCTCGACCTGCTGCTCGAAAAGCTCGACGGCAAGACGTGGACGCTCGTCGACGAGTCGGTCCTGCCGGCATCGAAGGCTTTGCCGCCGACCGAATCGGTCCAGGGCGGGCCGGCTGGCGGCGTCTACGGCCTGGTCGTCCTGGCAAACACCAAGATTCCTAAGGGGTTGCGTTTGCGGATTGTTCACCTCGGCGGCGGCAATGCGGGGCCGTTCTCAGTGTGGGCGGCGAGCGGCAGCGTATACGACCCCGGCTCGTGCCCGGGCTCGCTCACCGTGGGGGCGCTGTACCACGGCAACTACGACAAGGGACCGCTCGAGGGCTACAGTTCGTACGGCCCGACCGTCGACGGCCGCCTCAAGCCCGAAGTCGTCGCGCCCACAGGCATCAAGACCACGATGGGCGACTTCTACGGCACGTCGGCGGCCTGCCCCCATGCGGCGGGCTTGCTGGCGCTGCATGTGGCGGCGACGGGACTCCCGGCGACTCAACTGGCGGCGCGGTTGGCCGAAGACGCGACGCCGTTGGCGGGGATCGAGGCGCCGGACGACGCCTGGGGCTACGGCCGCATTCGCACGATCGGTGCCCGGCTCGGTTGGGGGTGCACGTCGGCCGTGCAGCCGCCGCAGGAATCGACGTGTGCAACCGCGTGCGGGTCCGTGGGGAACCGCCTGTGCGGCGCGACCTGCCGGTGGAACGCGTGCCAGCCGCCGGGCGAGGTGTGCAACGGCCTGGACGACGACTGCGACGGCAAGACGGACGGCGCGGGCCTCTTCAATTGCCCGTCCCCTGGCGCCACTGCGGGCGCCGATGCGGGCGCCGATGCGGCCTCGCTGGCCGACGGTGACGCTATCGACCGGGGCGGGCGCGGCGTGGGGGCAGCGACGGCGGGCATCGACGCAGGGCCGCGCGCGGACGCCAAGGCGGTGCCGGTCGCGAAGCCCGCACCCCCTGCCGACTCCGGTTGTGCGGCTGGCAGTCAGCAAGGAGGGTTCCTCGTCGGGTTGTGCACAGCGGCCGCTGCTTTGTGGGTCGCGCGACGCCGCCGGTCGGTCGGGCGGGGTTGACCGGACCCGACGAGCCCG
>SHZF01000111.1 GCA_009692425.1 Myxococcales bacterium
GGTCGAAGGCCTTCCGGGGGAGTTCCTGACGTATCCGGTGGGCTTGGCGCGAGCGGGGTGGTCGCTGCATGCGCTTGCGTGTCCCACCCTGTCGCCGCCGCCAACCCGCCCGCACGCGCCGACCGGCCCGCACGCGCCGACCGGCCCGCACGCGCCGACCGGCCCGCAACGCTGAGCGGACACGCAGGGGAGTAGCACTACGGCGAAGAGGCGAAATGCAGCCATCGACGAGTCGGTCGAACAAATCCGGGCAGCGACCTTGAGAGAGCAGGTACTAGCGCTGCCCGATCTCCACCACGTTCCGCTCCGTCGGCCCCGTATAAATCTGCCGCGGCCGCCCGATGCGCGCCTTGCCCGCATTGTGCTCGCGCCAGTGCGCAATCCACCCCGGCAGCCGCCCGAGCGCGAAAAGCACCGTGAACATCGTGACGGGGAAACCCATCGACCGGTAGATGATCCCCGAATAGAAATCGACGTTGGGGTAGAGCTTGCGCTGCACGAAGTAGTCGTCGCTCAGCGCCGCCGCCTCAAGCCCGCGCGCCAGTTCGAGCTGCGGGTCCGTGCGGCCGAGCTTGTCGAGCACGATGTCGGCCTGCGTCTTGATGATCTTCGCGCGCGGGTCGAAGTTCTTGTAGACGCGGTGGCCGAAGCCCATCAGCCGGAAGCCGGAGTTCTTGTCCTTCGCCTGCGCCACGGCCCACGACACGTCGCCGCCGCGCGCCGTGATCTCGTCGAGCATCTCGATGACGGCCTGATTGGCGCCACCGTGCAGCGGGCCCCACAGCGCGCAGATGCCGGCCGCCACCGAAGCGAAGAGGTTCGCCTGGCTCGAACCGACGAGCCGCACCGTCGAGGTCGAGCAGTTCTGCTCATGGTCGGCGTGCAGGATGAACAGCCGGTCGAGTGCGCGGGCAATGTCGGGGTCTGCCTGGAAGTCCTCGGTCGGAAAGCCGAACATCATCTTCAAGAAGTTCGACGAATAGTCGAGGCCGTTGTCGGGATAGATGAGCGGCAGGCCCATCGACGTCCGGTACGCAAACGCGGCAATCGTCGGCAGCTTGGCAATCAAGCGGATCACGTCGAGTTCGATGCCGCCGAAGCCGATCTCGCGCGGCTCCTTGCCGTAGTAGGCCGACAGCCCGAGCACGACCGACGACAGGATCGCCATCGGGTGCGCGTCCTTGGGGAACGCGGCGAACATCCGCTTCATGTCCTCGTGCAGCAGCGTGTGCTTCTTGACGGCTTCTTCGAAGCCGGCCAGTTCGTCCCGCGTCGGCAGGTCGCCCTTGAGCAGGAGCCACGCGACTTCAAGAAACGTCGCATTTTCAGCAAGTTGCTCGATCGGATACCCGCGGTAGCGCAGGATGCCGCGCTCGCCGTCGAGGAACGTGATCGCGCTCTCACACGCGCCGGTGTTGCCGTAGCCCGGGTCCAGCGTGATCGCGCCGGTCTTGTCGCGCAGGACGGCGACATCGATGCCCACCTCTTGTTCGGTGCCGATGATGATCGGGAGCGAAAGAACCATTTCGCCGATGCGGAGTTCCGCTGTAGTGGCCATGACGACGCTCCCATGCAGATGGACTGCGCCCGAATCGCCGGGCGGGCGGAGCATACAGGGTCGGCGCGGCGGTTGAAGGGGGTGCGCCGGGTTGACGGTCACGGCTGTGTCGTGCGGCAATCTGGCAGCGGCGGGGAACGGCCGCGGCAAGCGGTCTCGACCATGAAACGCCAGAGCAGTCGAGTGGAAGCGGGGGCGCCTTTGGCTCCCGCTGCCGGCGCGCTCGTGTTCGCGGTGGGACTCCTCGCTGCGAGCGCGTGCGGCAAGACGGCGGGCGGCCCACCCGATGCGGCCCGCGGGCGGGCGGCCTACATGAGCAATTGCGCGGCGTGCCACGGCCCGGACCCGGCCAAGGACGGCGCGATCGGTCCGGCGATCCAGGGCGCGTCGCAAGCCCTACTCGAAGCCCGCGTGCTGCGCGCGACCTACCCGCCCGGCATCACGCCCAAACGGACCACTCACACGATGGTCGCCCTGCCCCACGTCGCGGCCGAACTGCCGCACCTGGGCGCCTACCTCGGCAGCAAATGACCTGCAGTTAGAGGGTGTGGGCAAAAATAAGTCGGTCGCGTTCGCGTCTCCGTGAGTCGGCTTCAGCCGCGAACTTGGCGACCCAACCAGCGACAAAGGACCGTGTCGCATAACGTTCCCGATCCAACTCGCAGAAAGGCAGTCGATTCGGTAATTCTGGCACGGGCCTTTCGCATGGCTACTGGCACTTCGCCGGCGACGTCGGCTACCTCCAGGCGACGTCTCCCGCGGCGAGCGTCCGCACGCGCCCATCGGCCATCTTGGCCCGCACCTCGGCCAGGTCGCCCACGGTTGCGGCAAAAAGGGCCACGCCGTCGGCACCGGTCGGGTCGTGCAGGCGCTGCCCGGCACATGCGTAGTCCAGCGTGCAAACAACATAGGGGTCCGCTTGCGGCTCGTCGCGCAGTTGCAACCACACGAACGGGAACTCCGCCTCGTCCACCTTCCACGTCCACTGCCCTGGCAGCCCTGATCGCTCGGCGGCCACCAGCAAGCTGACCCGGCCGCGCACCTGCAGAGTCAGCGTCACGGCGACGAGGCCCGCCGATGCGACCGCCTCGAGCGCGAGATGCTCACGGCGCGCGTGCAGCCACTGGGCCACGGCGGCAACCAACGAACGGCCCGCGTCGCCGGCGCTGGCGCCCACTTGTTCCACCAGCGCGGCGAGGGTAAGGCGTTGCATGTGGACCTCCTTGGCACGCGATGCGCCCCCGCACGCTTCCGATTCTGCCGCAGCGACCGCATACTGTCTGCCCGCCCGGTTGTGGGCGTCTCCTCCCGTCCCTGCAATTGGAGCGCTGGACTCGGATGCCCGAACTCTCTACCGAAGACCGCCTGCGCGCCGCGATGGCCGAGCGCGTCCTGCTGCTCGACGGCGCGATGGGCTCGATGCTCCAGCGCCACGCGCTGACCGAAGCCGACTTTCGCGGCGATCGCTTTGCCAACCACGGCACCGACGTGCGCGGCAACAGCGACCTGCTCGTGCTCACGCGGCCCGACATCGTGCGCGGCATCCACGACGCGTACCTGGCCGCCGGCGCCGACCTGATCGAAACGAATACCTTTACGGCGACCGCGATCGCCCAGGCCGACTACGACCTCGCAAGTCTCGCCTACGAACTCAACGTCGCCGCCGCCCGCCTCGCCCGCAGCGCCACGACAGCGTGGAGCGAGCGCACACCCGATCGCCCCCGCTTCGTCGTCGGCTCGCTCGGGCCGATGAACCGCACACTGTCGCTGTCGCCCAAGGTCGAGGATCCCGGCTTTCGGTCGGTGACGTTCGATCAGGTGCGCGACGCCTACCGCGACCAGGTGCGCGGGCTCCTCGATGGCGGCGTCGATGTACTGCTCGTCGAGACGATCTTCGACACGCTCAACGCCAAGGCCGCGCTGGTCGCCATCGAAGACGAGTTCACCCTGCGCCAGGCCCGCGTGCCGCTGATGATTTCGGTCACGATCACCGACAAAAGCGGCCGCACGCTGTCGGGCCAGACGCTCGAAGCCTTTGCCATCAGCGTGGCCCACGCCCGCCCGTTCAGCCTGGGCCTGAACTGCGCATTGGGCGGCCGCGAGATGCGCCCCTTCCTGGCCGACCTCGCGGCGATGACCGGCGGCCTCGTGTCGTGCTACCCGAACGCCGGACTGCCCAACGCGTTCGGCGGCTACGACGAGAGCCCGGAGACGACGGCGGCGCTGCTGCGGGGCTTCGTCGAAGATGGCCTCGTCGACATCGTCGGCGGCTGCTGCGGCACGACGCCGGACCACATCGAGGCCATCGCGCGCGCACTGCACGGGGGCCGTCCGCGCCACCTGAGCGTGGCGGTGCCCGACGTGCAGTCGTGGACGCGGTTCGCCGGGCTGGAGCCGCTGGTGGTGCGCCCCGACTCGAACTTCCAGGTCATCGGCGAGCGCACGAACGTGACGGGCTCGCGCAAGTTCGCCGACCTGATCAAGGCCAACGACTTCACGGCGGCGCTCGCGGTGGCGCGCGAACAGGTGCGCGGCGGCGCCAACCTGCTCGATGTCTGCATGGACGAAGGGATGATCGAGGGCGTCGACGCGATGACCCGCTTCTTGCTGCTGGTCGCAAGCGAGCCCGACATCGCCCGGCTGCCCATCGTGATCGACAGCTCGCGCTGGGAGGTGCTTGAAGCCGGCCTGAAGCTCCTGCAAGGCAAGGGCGTGGTGAACTCGCTGAGCCTCAAGGACGGCCCCGACGAGTTCCTGCGGCGGGCGCGCATCGTGCACCGCCACGGCGCTGCGATGGTCGTGATGGCGTTTGACGAAACGGGCCAGGCCGACACGGCCGAGCGCAAGGTCGCCATCTGCCGGCGTGCTTACGAGTTGTTGACGCAGCAGGCCGGCATACCGCCTGAGGACATCATCTTCGACCCGAACGTCCTGGCGGTGGGCACGGGCATCGAGGCGCACGACCAGTATGCGGTCGCCTTCATCGACGGTACCCGAAAGATCAAGGCCGCTTGTCCCGGCGCCAAGGTGTCGGGCGGCATCTCGAACCTGTCCTTCGCATTTCGGGGGCAGGCGGCCGTGCGCGAGGCGCTCAACGCGGCGTTCCTGTACCACGCGATCCAGGCCGGCCTCGACATGGGCATCGTGAATGCGGGCCAGGTGGCGCTGTACACCGACATCGCGCCGGACCTGCTCGAACGCGTCGAAGACCTGATTTTCGCGCGCAGGCCTGACGCCACCGAGCGCCTGCTCGAACTGGCCCAGACCTTGAAGGCGGGCGGCAAGAAGCGCGAACACGACCTCACCTGGCGCGAACAGCCCGTCGGCGACCGCATCCGCCACGCGCTCGTGCACGGCGTCGTCGATTTCGTGGTGGCCGACACCGAAGAGGCCTTGGGCGGGCTGGGCCGGCCGCTGCTCGTCATCGAAGGGCCGCTGATGGACGGCATGCGGATCGTCGGCGACCTGTTCGGCGCGGGCAAGATGTTCCTGCCGCAGGTGGTCAAGAGCGCGCGCGTCATGAAGATGGCGGTGGCGTGGCTCGAACCGCACCTGCTCGCCGAAGACCGCGCGTCGGGCACCGAGCGGCGCAGCCACGGCCGCATCGTGATGGCGACGGTCAAGGGCGACGTGCACGACATCGGCAAGAACATCGTCGGCGTCGTGCTGGGGTGCAATCACTACGAGGTGCACGACCTGGGAGTGATGGTGCCGGCCGAGCGCATCCTCGACGAAGCCGAGCGGTTGGGCGCCGACATCATCGGGCTGTCGGGGCTCATCACGCCCTCGCTCGACGAGATGGCGCATGTGGCCGAGGCGATGCAGCGGCGCGGACTGAAGCTGCCGTTGCTGATCGGCGGCGCCACGACCTCGCCCCAGCACACGGCTCTCAAGATTGCGCCGAAGTATGCCCAGGCGGTCGTTCACGTGCTCGATGCCTCGCGGGCGGTCGGCGTGGTGGCCGCGCTGCTGAGCGACGAGCGCCGCGATGCCTTCATCGTCGATTTGCGCACGGAGCAGGCCCGCACCCGCGAGCGCCTGGCTCTCGGTCCCATGGTGCCAGTGGCGCCCATTGCAGACGCACGCGCCCGCCCGCTGCGGCCCGACTGGAGCGCGCCCGATGCGGTATGCGAGCCGGCGTTCTGCGGGCGCCAGTTGATCGACGTGCCGCTCGGCGAAGTGGCCGCGTACATCGACTGGACCTTCTTTTTCGCGGCCTGGGAGATGAAGGGCAAGTTCCCCGCCATCCTCGACCATCCGGACCACGGGTCGCAGGCGCGCGAACTGTACGAGGCGGGGCAGCATTTGTTGGCGCGCTTGTTGGCCGACGGTCGCATTCGGGGTCGCGCGGTCTACGGGTTCTGGCCGGCGCGCGCGTTCGGCGATGACGTCGCGCTCTATGAGGACGCGGCGCGCACGACCGAGGTGGCGCGCTTCCATTTCCTGCGCCAGCAGCAGCGCAAGACCGACGCGGGCAAGCCGTACAAGTGCCTCGCTGACTTCGTTTCCCCCGCCGCAGATTGGGTTGGCGCCTTTGCCGTCACGACCGGATTGGGAGCCGAAGCCGTGGTGGCCGAGCACAAGGCCGCCCTCGACGACTACAGCGCCATCCTGGTGCAAGCCTTGACCGATCGGCTGGCCGAAGCGGCGGCAGAGTGGCTGCACGAAAAGGCGCGGCGTCAGTGGACCGACCGCGCCGAGCGCTTGGGTCTCGACGACCTGTTGCACGAGCGGTTTCGCGGCATCCGACCGGCGTTCGGCTACCCGGCGTGCCCCGACCACACGGAGAAGCGCACGCTGTGGCGACTGCTCGGCGCGGACGAAGCGGGGATCACGCTGACGGAATCGCTGGCGATGGCGCCTGCGGCCTCGGTGTCGGGGCTTTACCTGGGCGGGCCGGGGGCGGACTACTTCGCCGTCGGGCGCATCGGCAAGGACCAGGTCGAGGACTACGCACGGCGCAAGGGCATGGAGGTGGCCGAGGCGGAGCGGTGGTTGGGGTCGACGGTGGCGGGTGCGGGGGTGTGATGCGGATCGACCCCGGGGCGTGAAGGATCGACCCCAGGGCATGAGGGATCGACCCCGGGGCGCGGGGATCGCCAGTGTTGCACGCCGACCCGCCCTACTCGATGGGCGCGATGGGCATCGCCGTGGGCGTCGAGGCACGGCCGTCGCTGAGATGGCCTTGGGCGTTGTCGCCCCAGCAGACGACCTTGTCTGTGGTGGTGCGGATGCAGGCGGCGACGCTGGCTGAGGCGGGCAGCTTCACCTGTGCACTCTCGTTGGCGCCCCAGCACCAGACCTCGTCTTGTCCTACCCGACCGTCCGCGCCCGCATCGACACCTTGCCCTTGAAGCTGCCGAAGCCCGCGTCACCCGACGCGTTCGCCGCCGGCTCGGGGCCAGAAGCGAAAGCTGGCGCTGGGCGGGACCGCTGCGTTCAATGCCCAAAATTCCGGATGGTTTTAGTGGTTGACGGGCCGTGGGAGTCGGGCACACTGTTCCGCGGCGGGTGGATGGTCGCTCGATTGGTGCCGCAATTGGGCGACCATGTATAGGTTCGTCGTATTTGCCTTTGGCCTGCTCGGCGCGTGCCAGGGTTCCAGCATCCCGGACGCGCCGGACCTGGAGGCCGATGTCGAGTCGGATGCGGCGGTTGCTGACCTCGCGATGCCGTCGGACTCTTCGGACCCGCCCGAGGTCGACGGCAGCGCCGACGCGCAACTGGCGGACACGCCCGACGCCGCCAGCGAGCTCGACGCCGAATCGGATGCCGCCCCCGACATCCCCTTTCCCTGCGCCTGTGACGATCAGAACGCCTGCACCGACGACACCTGTGACCCGGCGACCGGAATCTGCAGCCACGCCGCCAAGCCCGCCGGCCTCGCGTGCGACGACGCCAGCCAATGCACCCAGTCCGACACCTGCAAGGCCGGCACCTGCGTGGGCCAGGCGGTCGACTGCAACGATGGCAATCCCTGCACCTCCGACGCGTGCGGTCTGGCGACGGGCTGCACCACCACGTTTGTCGACGGCTCGGCCTGCGACGATGGCAGCCCGTGCACCCAGGGCGACAAGTGCTTGGGCGGCGCATGCTTGGCGGGAGTGGCGCTGGCCTGCCCGCCAAACGAGCCGTGCATCGCGTGGAAGTGCGACCCCGTGCTGGGCAAATGCAAGGCCGGCTATGTGCTGGCAGGGACCGCGTGCGACGATGGCAACGCCTGTACTGGCAGCGAAGCCTGCACGGACGGCACCTGCCAGGGCAAGGTGACGACCTGCGACGACGGCAATCCGTGCACCGACGACGCCTGCAGTCCGATGGGCGACGCCGGCAAAGGCCTCGCGGCCGGCTGCAGCCACACGCCCAACGCTGCCCCCTGCGA